>PLRU01000051.1:145092-187574 GCA_003164045.1 Candidatus Lustribacter telmatis | reverse complement strand
TGTCCGACCAGGAGTTCAAGGCCTCGGTGCTCGGCGCCTACGAGCGTGGGGAGCGGGCCATCTCGGTGCCGCGCCTCCAGCGCCTGGCCAAGCTGTACGACGTACCCGTGGACCAGCTGCTCCCCCCCGATGACGTGGTGGCCACCCGGTGGGGGGCCTCCGCGTCGTCCACCGAGGAGGTGGCGCCCCTCAGCGCCCGGCGGGCCATCCAGGCCGGTTCAGGTGCCGACAAGGTGGCCATCGACCTGACCAAGCTCCACACGGTGAGCGGCCCCGAACGGGACCTGCTGCGCCGGTTCCTCAGCATGATCCAGGTGCACCGCCAGGACTTCAACGGCCGGATGATCACCATCCGGGCCGAGGACGTGCGGGCCATCGCCTGCCTGTTCGGGGTCACCCCGGACAGCATGGGTGCCCGCCTGGACGAGCTCGGGCTGCTCGTCGCGGTCTGATGACCGACGCCGGCCGTGACCCGATCAGCTGGCTGAGCACCAAGGAGGCGGCCGAGCGCCTCGGGGTGACTCTGCGCAGCCTCTACCGGTTCATCGACGAAGGTGGACTGGCCGCGTACAAGTTCGGCCGGGTCATCCGCCTCCAGGAGTCAGACGTGGACGCCTTCATCGAATCGAGCCGCATCGTGCCCGGCAGCCTCGAGCACCTCTATCCCGAGGTGAAGGGCCCGACCCGTGTCGTCCACGGCGAGGGGCGGAGCGACGGGAACGGGAACGGCCACGGGAACGACAGCGGTGCCCAGCGGCAGCCGCTGGCCGCCGAAGGATGAGCCGGGAGGCATGACGACCGACCCGGACTGCCTGTTCTGCGGCATCGTGGCCGGTGACGTCCCGGCCGACGTGGTCCGGCGGGACGAGCGCACGGTGGCCTTCCGGGACATCGCTCCCCAGGCCCCGGTCCACATCCTCGTGGTTCCCCGCAACCACATCGTGAACGCCTCGACGGTGGGCCCGGACGACGCCGAGGACATCGCCGCCCTACTGGTGGCGGCCAAGGCCGTCGCCGACGCCGAGGGCATCGGAGGTGAGGAGCGCGGCTACCGGCTCACGTTCAACGTGGGACCGGACGCGTCGAACACGGTGCCCCACCTCCACGTCCACCTGCTCGGCGGGCGTCTGTTCGACTGGCCCCCCGGCTGACGGTTCCCGATCGGCCGTCCAGGTGACCTGACGGCACGGCCCGATGCGTCCGGGATGTCCCGGCCCGCTGGTAGGGTCGCAGTCAGAGCGCACGTGGCAGGCACCCCGGTAAAGATCCTCGTTCCCGGCAACCACCTCATGGCCGGTCTCCTCGGCCAGCGCGATGAGCTGCTCCGTCAGATCGAGGGCGCGTTCCCCGATGTCCGCATCGCCGTGCGGGGCAACGAGGTCTCCATCGAGGGGACCGGTCCCGACGGGTCGGCCTCGGCCGAGCGGGTCGCCTCCCTCTTCCACGAGCTGATCATCCTGCTCGAGTCCGGCCAGGGCCTCGACGCCGTTCAGCTCAACCGAACGATCGACATGCTGCACGACGACGTGCGCCCGTCCGAGGTCCTCACCAGCGAGCTCGTGCGCTCGTCCCGGGGCCGGGCCGTGCGCCCGAAGACCGGAGGCCAGAAGGCCTACGCCGATGCCATCCGGAGCAACATCGTCACCTTCGGCATCGGTCCCGCCGGGACGGGCAAGTCCTACCTGGCCGTCGCACTGGCGGTCCAGGCACTCCAGGCCCGCCAGGTCAGCCGCATCATCCTGACCCGACCGGCCGTCGAGGCCGGGGAGCGCCTCGGCTTCCTGCCGGGCGACATGCTGGCCAAGGTCGACCCGTACCTGCGTCCCCTCTACGACGCCCTCCACGACCTGCTGGAGGCCGAGGGTGCCCAGCGGCTCATCGACAAGGGGGCGGTCGAGGTGGCGCCACTCGCCTTCATGCGGGGCCGGACGCTCAACAACTCGTTCATCATCCTGGACGAGGCCCAGAACACGAGCCCCGAGCAGATGAAGATGTTCCTCACTCGCATCGGCTTCGGATCCAAGGCGGTCGTCACCGGCGATATGACCCAGGTGGACATCCCCGGTGGCCGCTCCGGCCTCGTGGGCCTCGAGGCCGTCCTGGGCGGTGTGCCCGATCTCGCCTTCGTGCACCTGAAGGCCCAGGACGTCGTGCGTCACAAGATCGTGGCCGACATCGTCACCGCCTACGACAACAAAGGGGCTTCCGGGTCCGACCGGACATCGTCCACGAGCGCCCCGTCCCACGGCGCCTCCTCGAGCGTCCCGTCCCACGGCTCGTCCGACGGCGCCTCCACGAGCGCCCCGTCCCACGGCGCCTCCTCGAGCGTCCCGTCCGAAGGCGCCCCGGTTGGATCCGGCGACGTACCGGCCGTGTCGTGACCCTCGACATCTACGCCGCCGACGAGCAGTCGGATCACCCGGTCGCCGTGGATCGATGGGCCACTCTGGCACGCTCCGTCCTCGAGGCGGAGGGGGTGGTAAGCGACACGGAGGTCTCGCTGCTCTTCGTGGACGAGGCGGCCATCGCCGCGCTGAACGAGCGCTTCCTCGACAAGGCCGGCCCCACCGACGTGCTGTCCTTCCCCATCGAGGACGAGGTGGACCGCGGCGGGCGGTCGCCGGACGAGGGAGGGACCGGACCGGCGTCGATCGAGGCGGACACCGATCATCACCTCCTCCTCGGGGACGTGGTGATCTGCCCGGCGGTGGCGGCGCGGAACGCGGTGGACCACGGGGTGATCTTCGACGACGAGATCGCCCTGCTGGTGGTCCACGGGATCCTCCACCTGCTGGGCATGGACCATGTNNGGCTTGTTGGTGGCAACCTCCGGCGTCAACGTCAGCGCCGGCGACGTGGCCCTGCTCGTCGTCGTGCTGGTGCTCCTGGCGGCCTCGGCGATGCTGGCCCTGGCCGAGACCAGCCTGGTCCGGATGAGCCGGGCCAAGGCGATGGCCCTGGTGGACGACGGACGGCGCGGGGCGAAGGTCCTGGTGCGCCTCACCGAGAACCCGCAGGGGTTCCTCAATCCGCTCCTCCTGCTGGTGCTGATCTGCCAGCTGGTGGTGGCCACGCTGGTGGGCGTTCTGGCCGCCAGCTGGTTCGGGGCGTGGGGCGTGCTGGCCGCCACCGTGTTCGAGATCGTGGTCATCTTCGTCCTCGGTGAGGCCGTCCCCAAGAACTGGGCCGTGCACCACCCGGAACGGGCAGCACTGCTCAGTGCACCCCTGGTGTCGGCGCTGGTCGGCTTCTGGCCGATCAGGATGGTGTCGGGTGCACTGATCGGCCTGGCCAACCTCCTCATCGGCCAGAAGGGCGGGTACCTCGGATCCCACGTGACCGAGTCCGAACTGCTGGCCATGGCCGATGTGGCCCTCGAAGGGGACGTCATCGAGACCGAGGAGCGTGCCCTGATCCACTCGATCATCGAGTTCGGCGACACGATCGTGCGCGAGGTGATGACCCCGCGCCCCGATATGATCGCCGTCCCGGCGAGTGCGGCGCCGAAACGCGCGCTCGATCTCGTGATTCGCGACGGCTACTCGAAGCTGCCGGTCTTCGATGAGACGATCGATAACGTCATCGGCGTCGTGCACGATCGCGAATTGTTGATCGCGCTGGCCAACGGCACGATTGCCAGTTCGTCGCTGCGTGGCCTGATGCGCACGGTTGCGCACGTTCCGGAAAGCAAACGCATCTCCGAATTGCTGCGCGAAATGCAGCGCGGCAAATATTCGCTGGCGATCGTGGTTGATGAGTACGGCGGAACGGCCGGCCTCGTAACGATGGAAGATTTGCTCGAGGAGATCGTTGGCGAGATTCGCGACGAACACGACGAAGGCGAAGAAGAATCGATCCGCAAGGTCAGCGATGACGAAGCGATCGTCGAGGCGGGAACGAACATCGAGGATGTCAACGCCGCGTTGGACTTGGATCTGCCGCACGAAGACTTCGAGACGATCGGCGGCTACACGGTCGGACTCTTCGGCCGCTTGCCGCACGAGGGCGAAGAGATCGCCGCCATTGACGGCGTTCGCCTGCGGGTCGATCGCACGCGCGGTCGCCGCATCCTCGCTGTGCGCGTGTTCAGGAATGGAAAGGCGCATGCCAACGGTACCGATGAAGCGCCGGCGTCCTCCGATGCCCGACCTCGCTGAACTGCGTGTCGCCGCGCGTGCGGCACGCGAGAACGCATACGCCCGGTACTCGCACTTCACTGTCGGCGCAGCGGTGGAGACGACTGACGGCCGCCGCTTCACCGGTGCGAACATCGAGAACGCATCCTACGGGCTCGCAATTTGCGCCGAGCGGACGGCCGTCTTCGCGGCGGTGCTCGCCGGTGCGCGCGAGATCGCAGCGGTAGCCGTTACCGGACCCGACGGCGTCACGACGCCGCCGTGCGGTGCGTGCCGGCAAGTTCTGGCCGAGTTCGGCACGCCCGATGTTCCGCTCACCTATGCGCGGGCCGACGGCAGCTGGAGCGATACGACGCTGGGAGCGCTGCTGCCCGTAGCGTTCGATGCCGCGAGTCTCGATGCCGTGCGAGGGAACGGCTAATCGAACGCACGTACACGACCGATGCGATCGTCTTGCGCTCGCGGAACCTCGGTGAAGCGGATAAGATTTTCACGCTCTTCACCCGCATTGCGGGTAAAGTTGACGCGGTCGGCAAGGGCGTGCGGCGCACGAAGAACTCGCTCGGCGGCCGCCTCGAGTTGCTGACCGAGTCGACGATGACGTTGCATCGCGGACGCTCTCTCGACATCATCACGTCGGCCGTCACCGTGCGTTCGCATTGGACGGGATTGACCGAGCCGCGCGCGTTGGCGGCGGCTTCGCTGATCGCCGAAATCGTCGATATGTTCTGCGAACCCGATCTGCCGCTCGATGAAATCTACGCGCTGCTTTCGAATGCGTCGCCGGCGATCGCCGCGTCGGCTTCTCCGTCGGCGCTCGTCCCGCGGTTCGAACTGCGGCTGCTGCACGCGCTCGGGCTCGCACCGCCGGACGACGCGTGCATCCGTTGCGGCGGCCCGTTCAACGATCACGGCGCGTGGATGGACATCGACGCCGGAGGTCTTGGCTGCGAGGGCTGCTACGGCGCACGCGGCGATATGCATTCGCTCGACGTCGCGGACGTTGAGAACTTTCGCGCGCTCGGCGCTCCGCGCGCAGCGGGCATGCGGGCTGCGATCAATGCAACCCCCAAGGTGGCGCGCGCGATCGACGATCTGGTGACGTTCCATCTGGGCCGGCGGCCGAAAGCGCGTGCATTCCTGGACGCGTTCGCACCCTAGTGCCGATCGATGGCAGCGTCGTAGCGCTCGACGTTGGTTCAAAACGTATCGGCGTCGCGGTGAGCGACCCGCAGGGCACGTTTGCGTTTCCGCACGACACGATCGAACGCACGAACGTGCGTGACGACGTCGCCACGATCGTCGCGATCGCGCGCGAACGCGATGCGCGTACGATCGTCGTCGGCGACCCGCTGACGATGGCCGGGACGCGCGGGATTGCGGCCGAGAACATCGACGCGTTCGTCGCGCATCTCGCGCGTGGGTTCGACGGCCGGATCGAACGGGTCGACGAACGGCTTACGACGGCCGCGGTCCAAAAATCGCTGATCGGCGCCGATGTCTCGCGCGCAAAGCGCAAGACGGTCGTGGATAAGTTGGCCGCCGCAATGATCCTCGAAACGTACTTGGCCCGCGCCCGCGCGTGAAACCGGTTCGCGCGCTCGTCAATACGGCGATCGCTATTATCGTTGCCGCCGGCGTGATCGTCGCCGCTGCGGGGCTGTGGTTCCGCGATGCGGTCTACGGCGACCGGTCGCAGCCGGCGGCAGCGACGACGTTCATCGTGCCGCGCGGATCCACGCTGGGCGACGTCGTCTCGGGACTTGCGGGCGCCGGCATTCTGGCCCATCCGGTGGCGTTTCGCATCCTAGCGCGCTTGCGTAATGACGAAGGCGACGTCCAGTCCGGTCAGTTTCGCTTCCCGGCCCACCAAACGAGCGATGAGATCTTGCGACGGCTCGTCAGCGGCACCGCGGACGCGGTGTGGGTAACGTTTCCCGAGGGCTTCACTGCCCGTCAGATCGGCACGCGCCTCGCGGCCCGTTCGCTCGGCGATGCCGCCGCCTTCGATCGTTATGCCGCCCGCACGCGGCTTAATGTTGACGGCACGTTGACCCCGTCGCTCGAAGGCTATCTGTTTCCGAGCACCTACCTGGTTCCGGTCGGCGCCGCGCCCGACCGGATCGCGCGCATCCTCACCGACCAGTTTTTTCACGAGCTGCCAGCGAATGCGGCCTCCAAGGCACGAGCGCTCGGCCTCGATGTCCCGCAAGTGATCACGCTTGCCTCATTGATCGAGCGTGAGGCCCAGGCGGACGACGAACGGCCGCTCATGGCCGGTGTCTACTACAATCGGCTACGTGCGGGAATGCCGCTCGAAGTCGACGCAACGATCGAATACGTCTTTCCCGAACACCACACGGTGATCACGCGCCGCGACCTCGAGATCGACTCGCCCTACAACACCTATCGCCATACCGGTCTCCCGCCAACGCCGATCGCCAATCCGGGTAAGGCCTCGATCGACGCGGCGTTCGCTCCCGTCCATTCGCAGTATCTGTTTTACGTCTACAAGGGTAACGGACACCATGCGTTCGCGAAGACGCTCGAAGAGCACAACGCGAACGTCGAACGCTACCTGCACTAATTCTTGAGGAGACCATCATCGAAGGTTCGAACGGCGCCGGAAACGGGACCGGCGAGGACGGCGAAAGCGGACCGCTGGAGCTGCGCGATATCCTCGTCATCGAGACGAACGACGGCAAGTCGCTGGAGTTCGAAGTCGTCGGTTTGGTCGAGGACGACGAGAAGAATGCCTACGCGGTATGTTACAGCGAGTCAGCCGACGAGTTCGTCGTCACCGACGACGTCGGCACGCTGCTCGACGACGACGAGCTAGCGCAAGAGATCCTCGACGATTTCTTCGTCCTCGCCGAAGAGTCGGCCCCGCCGGAACCCGAAACCGAAAAATAACCGCGCCAGGGATCGGGGCAAGCGTAAACGCTTCGCGCCTACGCGCTCACGTGGACACTTCGCGCCTACGCGCTCACAATGCGTGTCACGGTTTTTTTGTCATGCCGAGCGCAGGTTCGCGGAGCGAACCGTAGTCGAGGGACCGCCTCAATCGTTGTCGCTGAGCGGCTGTCCTTCGACTCCGCGCCTTCGGCGCTGCGCTCTGGATGACAAATGATAAACGCTACACCGCTATAACTTGCGTTGTGAGCGCGAAGGCGCGAAGCTACCCTGTGAGCGCGTAGGCGCGAAGATACTATGTTAGCGCGGCGCTAGGCCAAGGCTTGGCGTTGGGGGAGCCAGCGGTCGATGACCGTGCGCAGGTTGGCGAGCGAGACGGGTTTGGAGACGTAGTCGTCCATTCCGGCGGCTAGACATGCGTCGCGGTCTTCGTTGAGGGCGTTGGCCGTCATCGCGACGATGGGCACGTGCCGGCGCGAGCGAATTTCGTGTTTGCGAATTTCGGCCGAAGCTTCAAAGCCGTCCATGACCGGCATCTGCACGTCCATGAAGATCAAGTCGAAGTTTTCGCGTGCTTGGGCCTCGACGGCTTCGCGGCCGTTGCCGACGGCTTCGGCCGTAAAGCCCAAACGCAGCAGCTGACGCATCGCGAGACGCTGGTTGACCTGGTTGTCTTCGACGATGAGCACGCGCTCGCTGCGCGCGACGGTAGCCGCGGCCGGCGGTATCGGTTCGGCCTCGCGGCTGCGCGTGTGCACGGCGTCACTGAGCGCATCGTAGAGCGTCGACTGCGCGATCGGCTTGACGAGATACGCCACGAAGCCGGCTGCGCGGGCAATGCGCGCGCGCGCGGCGTCGTCGTGCGCCGTTACCATGAGCAGCGGCACGGTCTTGAGCGCGGCCTGTTCGCGGATCAACCGCGCGACCGAGATGCCGTCGCTCTCGCCGAGGCCGTAGTCGACCAGGACCGCGTCGTAGGGCTCGCCGCGGCCGAGCGCGACCTGCAAGCGCGCGAGCGCTTCATCGCCATCGACGGCCGCGTCGGAGTGAACGCCCCACGCCTCGAGCGTGCGGTGGAAGATCTCTTGGGCATTGACGTCGTCCTCGACGACGAGGATGCGGGAGCCGCGCAGATCGGTGAGTGCGGCGCGTGCGGCGCTCGTTCGCGAACGGAGAAACGGCACGGTGAAGAAGAACGTCGAGCCGAAGCCCGGCTCGCTTTCGACGCCGATCTGGCCTTTCATCAACTGCACGAGTTGGCGCGAGATCGCAAGGCCGAGGCCCGTGCCGCCGAAGCGGCGCGTCGTCGACATGTCGGCTTGCCGGAACGGCTCGAAGAGTTGCTGGCGCACGCTCGGATCGATACCGATGCCGGTGTCGCGCACGGCGAACTTCACCGTCACGCGATCGCCGTCGCTTTGCTCGCAGGTGACGAGCACCGTCACGCTGCCGGTCGGCGTAAACTTGACCGCGTTGCCGACCAGGTTGGTGAGAATCTGTCCGAGCCGCAGCGCGTCGCCGATCACGACCGCCGGCACGGTCGGTTCGACGTAGGTCAGCAGATCGAGTTGCTTCGCGCGCGCTTGCGGCGCGACCATCGAGGCAATCTGTTCGACGAGCCCGATCAGGTCGACGTCGGCGTGTTCGAGCTCGAGCCGGCCGGCTTCGATCTTGGAGAAGTCGAGGATCTCGTTGATCACGGCGAGCAACAGTTCACCCGAGCTGCGGATCGTTTCGCCGAGTTCGCGCTGCTGCGGCGTGAGCGGCGTATCGAGCAGCAATTCGGTCGTGCCGATGACGCCGTTCATCGGCGTGCGGATTTCGTGACTCATCGTCGCGACGAAATCCGACTTGGCGTGCGATGCGGCTTCGGCGCGCGCGATGGCCAGGCGCAGGCCGTCCTCGCGTTCGGAAATCCGCCGCTGCATTGCGCCGAGCGTCGCATCGAGCGCCGCGATCTCATCGTTGCCCTCGACGCGGTCGCTCGCGAGAACTTCCACCCCTTG
This sequence comes from Candidatus Lustribacter telmatis, assembly GCA_003164045.1. Classification (GTDB taxonomy): domain Bacteria; phylum Vulcanimicrobiota; class Vulcanimicrobiia; order Vulcanimicrobiales; family Vulcanimicrobiaceae; genus Lustribacter; species Lustribacter telmatis. The sequence goes on along the minus strand of PLRU01000051.1, from coordinate 178,519 downwards.
CCCGTGGTCCAAGGCATGCTGGGTCACGCGTTCGAGACGCCGCACAACGTAATGGCTGGTGGCGTACGCAGCGGCGAGCGTGACCGCAATGCCGACGAGTACCGTGAGCGAAAGCAGCACGCGGGCGACGACCCATGCGTGCCGCAGTTGGTCGCGCGTTACGACTTGGTAGTTGAGCTGGTCCCCGTCGAACGCGGTCTTCTCGGCGCGAAACGCGTCCATGACGTTCTTGCCGGCTTCGCCGGCGACCAGCATGCGCGCGCCGGTGAAGTTGCCGTCATGGGCCATCCGCACGTACTGGCCGAGGATCGCGGCTTCGCTCCGGGCGAGTGTTTCCAGGCGCGGCACGTGCTGCCGCACGGATGCGGCCTCGGGGATGGCCCGCAGGGCCGCCAGGTCCGAGTCGAAGCGGGCCCGCGCACGGTTGTACGGTTCCATAAAATCCGGCTTACCGGTGAGCACGAACCCACGTGCGCTGGTCTCCGCGTCAAGCAGGTTGACCAGGAGGTCGTTCGAAGCGGCGAGCCCGGCATTGGTGTTGCGCGCGATGCCTTCGGCATTCTCGATGGTCGTGCCGAACATGGCGATGACTAGCGCCAGTCCGAGGACGAGCCCGAGCGGTAAGATTACCAGTGCCAGGCTGCGCTGACGCAAGCTCATACAGTTGAATCTTTGCTCGCTGCCCGTCGCGGAGTCTTGCCAGGGTGCGAGTACTAGTGGAGAGAACGCCCCATGCCGACGCGGAGAGATGGCCGAGCGGCTGAAGGCGACGGTTTGCTAAATCGTTATACGGATAACACCGTATCGAGGGTTCGAATCCCTCTCTCTCCTGATCTCGCTTCAGGAGGGAACGCAGTTCCCGCGGCGTACCATGACGGGTCGCCGATGCGACAACGGAACATGCGGTCGTAGCTCAATTGGATAGAGCAACAGGCTACGAACTTGTAGGTTGGGGGTTCGAGTCCCTCCGACCGCATATTTTGGCGAGGCGTTAAGCCCGCGCGAAATGCCGTGCGGGCTTAGCTTTTTTGGAACGGGTGCACTACGGAGAACGTTCAGCTGAAAGATCTCTCTCTTCTGATGGATCTCTCTTCACGGAGTCTGCATGCAGCAAGCACTTGAGATAATCATCGGCGGTCTGTTGCAGGGCGGTGCGTTTGCACTCGTCGCGCTCGGCTTTGCCCTGATCTTCCGGGTGACCGGCACGATCAACTTGGCGCAAGGCGCATTCGTCGTGGTCGGTGCGCTGCTGCTCTACACGTTCCACCAAGTGCTGTTCTGGCCGCTGTGGATCGCTTTTCTCGCATCGTTGCTCGTCACGGTCATCGTCGGAACGCTGCTTGCGAAGTTCATCCTCGAGCCGGCGCTGCGGAAGCTGCCGCCGAGCGGCATGGTGATCCTCACCGCCGGCATGCTCACGCTCTTCGAAGGCGCGATTCTGCTCTGCTGGGGCAGCCAGCCCTATCAGCTCGAACCGTTCTCCGGTTCGCGCCCCTACGAAGTGTTCGGTCTGCGCTTCCCCACGCAATCGCCGTGGGACGCCGGCGCGACCGTCCTCATCGTGTTCGCGCTGTGGTACGTGCTGCAGCGGACAACGCTCGGCAAGGCGCTGCGCGCGTGTTCTGAAAATCCGGCCGCCGCGGCGCTGATGGGCATCAACGTCCGGCTCATGACGATCATCTCGTACGCGGTCGCCGCGGGCATCGGCGGCATCGCCGGCATGGTGATCGGTCCGATCGTCTCGCTGCAATTCGACGGCGGCGGTATCTTCACGACGTCCGGCTTCATCGCCGTGACGATCGGCGGCGTCGCTTCGTTCTTCGGCGCGGTCGTCGGCGGCCTCGGCCTCGGCTTGATCGAGCAGGGCGCAGCGGGCTACATCTCCTCGCTGTTCTCAACCACGATCGCCCTCGTGCTGCTCTTGGTCATGCTGATCTTGCGCCCGACGGGCATCATTGCGGGCCGCATCCGGCGTCGCGAAGACGTGCGCGAGATCGCCCACAACCAGAGCATGGTCTCGACGAAGCTCAACACGACGCAGGGGCGCGTACTGGCCGTCATCATGCTGGTGCTGCTCGCGTTCGCGCCGCTGTTACTCAACGCGTTCGGCGGCGGCGGGCTGCTGAGCTCGCTCGTTATCGCGGGTATCTTCTTTATCGCCCTGCTCGGCCTCGACGTGCTGATGGGCTACTGCGGTCAGGTCAGCTTGGGCCACGCCGCCTTCATGGCGACCGGCGGCTACATGGCCGCGATCTGTTGCGTCAAATTTCAATTGCCGCCGATCGTCGGCGTGTTCGCGGGGCTCGTGGTCTCGCTATTGTGCGCCACCGTCCTCTCGCTCGTCACCGTGAAATTGCGCGGTCACTACATGGCGCTGGCCACGCTCTCGTTCGGCTTGCTGATCGACACGTTGACCGTCGGCCTCAGCGACTGGACCGGCGGTCCCTCCGGGATGACCGGTATTCCGAACTTCTCGATCTTCGGCTACACGTTTGCGGGCCCGGTCGCCAACTACTATCTCGTCTGGGGCGTCGTGCTCGTCAGCTTGATCGTGCTGGCCAACGCGATGCGCTCGGACTTCGGCCGCACCCTGCGCTCGATTCGCACCGACCAGACGGCGGCCTTGGCGCTGGGCATCGACGTGCCGCGCTACAAGCTCTACGCGTTCCTCATCGGCGCCGCGTTCGCGTCGATTGCGGGCAGCCTGCTCGCGTTCGACTTTCAGTTTCTCTCGCCCGACATGGTCAGTACGCAACAGTCGTTCCTGATCGTAACGATGCTCGTCATCGGCGGCGAAGCGACGCTGGTCGGTCCGGTCATCGGCGTCGTCCTCTTGACGCTGCTGCCGACGGCCTTCCAGTTCTTGGCGAACTACAAGACGCTCGCGTCGGGCATCTTGCTCGTCGTCGCGATGCTCTACTTCCCGAGCGGCCTCTATGGCGGCTTCACCTCGCTCGTGCGGCGCGTTTCCGGCGGCAGTAAGCCGAAGCCGAAGCCCTTGCCCGTGGAGAACGCAGCATGAACGCCGGGCAAGACGCACTCACCGTCACGGGCGTGACGAAGTCGTTCGGCGGCGTGCACGCGGTCTCCGATGTCTCGTTCAACGTGCGCGCGGGTTCGCTGACCGCGCTGATCGGGCCGAACGGCGCCGGCAAGAGCACGATGTTCAACCTGCTCACGAACCTCTACATCGCGGATTCCGGCAGCATCGCCTACTTCGGCCAGGATCTGGCCGGCATGCGGTCCGACAAGATCGCGCGCCTCGGTTTGATTCGCACGTTCCAAACGGCGCGCGTCTTCGCCGGGATGACGGTGCTCGAAAACGTCCTCGCCGGCGCGCACATCGGCGTGCATGCCACCGTGTGGGAAGAAGCCCTGCGCTTGCCGCGTGCCGCCGGCGAAGAGCGCACGGTGCGCGAGAAGGCCACGCACCTCATCGACGTCCTCGGACTCTCGACGGTGGCCGAAGATCCGGCGATCAGCTTGCCGCTCGGCTTACAGAAATTGCTCGAGATCGCGCGCGCTCTGATGGCCGGGCCGCAAGTGCTGTTGCTCGACGAACCCGCGGCCGGTCTGAACGATACGGAAACGCTGCGGCTAGCGGAGCTGTTGGTGGCGATTAATGCCGCCGGCGTAACGATGGTGGTCGTCGAACACAACATGTCGCTCGTCATGTCGATCTCGCAAGACATCGTCGTGCTCGATGCGGGCCGCGTGATCGCGCGCGGCACACCGGCGGCGGTGCAAGCCGACGAACGTGTGATCGAAGCCTACGTCGGCCGCGCAACGGATACGGTGGCAAGCTAATGGCAGACATGCTCGATATCCAGAACCTCTCGGCCGGCTACGGTGCGGCGCTCGTATTGCACGGCGTGTCGCTCCGCGTCGGTCAGGGTGAACTCGTCGCGCTCGTCGGCGCGAACGGCGCCGGTAAGACGACGCTGCTCAAAACGATCTCGGGTCTGATAACGCCGCGTTCGGGTACGGCGGAGCTGGCGGGCAAACCGCTCTCTGCGCTCTCGTCGGTCGCGCGTGTGCGGCTGGGCCTTGCGCACGTACCCGAAGGCCGGCAGATCTTCGGCGACTTGAGCGTGGCCGAGAACCTCGAGATCGGCGCCTATACGCAACTCGGCGCGATCTCGAAGGACGAGTACCATGCGCGCGCCGCCGAAGTGTTCCGCATCTTCCCGATCCTCAAAGAAAAAGAACAGTTGCCGGCCGGCGGCCTCTCGGGCGGTCAGCAGCAGATGCTCGCCATCGGCCGCGGGCTGATGCTCAAGCCGCAACTGCTGCTGCTCGACGAACCCTCGCTCGGGCTCTCGCCGCTGCTCGTCACGGAAATCTTCCGCGTACTCGCGACCCTGCGCGAGACCGGCGTTTCGATTCTGCTCTCCGAGCAAAACGCGCGTTTGAGCCTCGCCATCGCCGATCGCGGCTACGTGATCGAGACCGGCAAGATCGTGCGCGAAGGCACCGGCGCCGAACTGCTCGCCAGCTCCGATATCATGGAGCGGTACCTCGGCGTCGGTACCTCGAGCATTGACCTCGAGAACGACCCGGCCAAGGACGAGCTCGCCCGCAAGCTCCGCGCCGTCTTCAACAAAGACGCCGCTTAGGGGAACCTTTGGTCTCCGATGCGGGTCCTGGCGCTTCGTGAACGTTTCTGACATTCAACCGACCCTCGCCCAGGCGATCGAGCTGAAGAAAATGCGCGCCATCGACGAGCGCGCGTTGCGCACGCTCTTCCTCGAAGCGCGTACGGCCAACGGGTTCCTCGATGCACCCGTGTCGCGCGAACTGCTCGAGCGCGCCGTGGAAATCGCGGAACTCGGACCGACCAGCGCCAACTCGCTGCCGGTTCGCTACGTGTTCGTGCAGTCGCCCGAAGCCAAGCAGCGCTTGAACCCCGCCGTCGGTGCGACCAATCAGGAGAAGACGATGAAGGCGCCCGCGACGGCGATCGTCGCGGCCGACGTGAAGTTCTACGAGAACTTCGCGCGCACGTTCCCGACGCGTCCCGAAATGGCCGACCGATTCCGGGCGCCCGAACAAGCCGAGGCGACCAAAGGCTTCGCCCGCGACAACGCGCTCTTGCAGATGGGCTACTTCATTCTCGCGGCGCGCGCGCTCGGACTCGACTGCGGACCGATGGGCGGCTTCGACCGCGCGAAGGTCGATGCGGAGTTCTTCCCCGACGGCCGGCTGATCTCGCTCTTCCTGATCAACATCGGCTATCTCGACGATTCGAAAGGCTTTCCGCGCCTGCCGCGCCTCGAGCCCGCCGAAATCGCATCCTTTATTTAACGGCGGCTTGGGCGTAGCCCAAACGCGACGGATTGCTTTAGCAATCCACTAGAACTTATACACGAGCTCGTCGGCCGGGAACGAAGCGGAGAGACCGCCGTACCGGGCGGCGAGATCGATCACCGGCTGCATCTCGGCTTTGACGAAGCGCGGCGCGTAATCGACACGCAGCATCGTCGCGGCCAGCGCCGGATCCATCTTGCCGTACTTGGCTAAGATGTCGCCGCTCTGCGGTTTGTGCGTGTTGGCCCACTGGGCCGTGCGCGCGATGACTTGGGCGAAGCGGGTCGCGAGATCCGGATGCGCGGCGGCCCACTGGTTCGTCGTGAACCAGCAGCCGATGATGTAGCGCGAGCCGATCGCGTCGTAGGCGTCGGCAAAGATGCGCGCGCCGGCCTTGGCTTGCGCGATGAACGGGTCGGCGACGATCGCCGCATCGATCCGGTTCGCGCCGAGCGACTCGACGATCTGCGGAAACGTCATCTCGATGTACTTGACCGTGGTCGAGTCGCCGCCGTTCTTGTCGATCCAGAGCTGTGGAGCATATTGCGTGATCGTTTTGAGCCCGTTGACGGCGAGCGTTTTGCCGTTGAGATCGCGCGCGGTTTTGGCGGGCGAGTTTTTCGGCACCATCAGTACGGATGTCGGAATGCTCGCCGTGTAGAGACTCCCCGGCGCGAGCAGCGTGACCGGCACGCCGTGTTTGTAGGCGACCCCGATCGAGATCAGGTTCGAGAAGCCGATGTCGATCGCACCCGATGCAACGGCCGATGCGATCGCGGCGCCGCTGGGAATCGAGTCGACGGTGGCGTCGATCCCGGCGTCGCGAAAATAGCCCAGATCGTAGGCATAGTAGGCTTCGGCGCCCGCATCGAGCGGAATCGATGCGATGTGCAGCGCGTCATTCGCCGACGCCGGCGACGGCAGCGCCGCCGCGGTGAGTCCGGCGGCTAGGCCGGCGAGCAGGCCGCGACGATCGATCACGCGGTTGACGCCGCCCGCAATGCGGCGTTGACGCGGTCGGGCGTGAACGGCACTTCGCGCAAACGAACGCCGGTCGCGTCGTGGATCGCGTTGCCGATCGCCGGCGCGATCACCGTCGTCGTCGCCTCGCCCGCGCCCAAGATCGGCTCGTGCGGACGGTCGATGAGCGCGATCGTGATCTCGGGAACGTCGTTGAAGCGCGCGATCGGGTAGCTGTGCCAATCGAGGCTCGTGACGCCGCTGATGTTGAAAGCGACGCTCTCTTTGAGCGTGCGGCTCATCGCTTGAATGGCATTGCCTTCGATCTGATTGCGCAGCCCGTTGGGATTGACGATCAGGCCGCAGTCGTGCGCGATCGCGAGGCGCTCGACGCGCACGTTGCCGGTCTTGCGATCGACGAGTACGTCGGCGATGCACGCAACGTAGGCTTCGGTATTCTCATAGCGCACGAACGAGAGGCCGCGGCCGTGCGCCATCGCGGCGTTGCGGTCGATGTTGGTCGCGGCCGGGCGCGCTTGCCAGGCGCCGAGTTTCTCGATGGCCGCGAGGAGGTCGAGCGCGCGCGCATCGTTCGCGAGGTGCGCGCGGCGGAACGCCAACGGGTCGGCTTTGGCGGCCGTCGCGAGTTCGTCCATGAACGATTCGTTTGCAAACGTATTCTGCGTCCCGCCGAGCCCGCGCATGGCGGATGAGTGCAGGATGCCGTCCTTGAGGTTGTGCATGGTCACGCGGTAATTCGGAATCGCGTAGTTGACCTTGGCATCGCGATCGCCGCCGACGAAGGTGACCTTGGCCTCGGGCGCGTTGGTGAGTTTGCCGTCGAGCAGGTTGCCGACGTCGCCTTGCGGGCGCGTGGAGTGCGAAGGCGACCACACGTCGGTGCGCCAGGCGGCGATCTTTTGCTGTGCCGCATCGAGCGCGGCGCTGTGGGACACGACCATCGCCGGACCCTTCGGATCCCAGCCGTGTTCTTGATCTCGCATCCACTGCACGCGCACCGGGGCCCCGACAGCTTGCGAGAGCAGTGCGGCATCGGCGGTGGCATCGTCGGAGCCGTTGTGACCGTAACAGCCCGAGCCTTCGACGTATTTCACTTCTACCGCGCTGTTCGGCAGCGCGAGCAACGTCGCGACCGCGGAGCGTAAGAAGAAGATGCCTTGCGTCGACGACCAGAGCGTGGCCTTTTCTTTGCGCACGTCGGCGACGCCGCACGACGGCCCGATCGAACCGTGCGTTTGATAGGGCCAGAGATAGCTCGCGCTGATCGCGTTGCTGCCGAGCGTCGAGACGTCACCCGTGTTGACGATCGCGCGTTCGGAGAGCATCGGCACGGCTTTAACGGCCGTGGCCAAATCCGTCACCGGCTCGAGCCCGCCGCCGGTCCAGGTGACTTTCAGCCGGCGCATCGCTTGAATGGCCGTCCACTCGCTGGGTGCGACCACGCCGAGAAACGCATCGCGTCTAACGATGCGCACGCCCTTGAGATGAGCGATTGAGGCTTCGTCGACGCTTGCGATCGTCGCGCCGATCGGCGCGGGACGAATGACGCGGCCATGCAGCATGCCGGGTATCCGCAGATTCTGCAGGTAGACATACGAGCCGAACACCTTGCCGGGCAGGTCGACGCGCGGGATCGATTTTCCGACGACGCGATAGTCGTCGGGATCTTTGACCTTCGTTGCTTTGGCGATCGAACGCCGCAACGGTTGGCCGGCGAGCAGGTCGGCATATGTTGCGTGCCGTTTCTCGCCGCGCACGGTCACCGCACCGTCGGCCGTCACGAGCTTGTCGGCGGGAACGCCGAAGTGCGCTGCCGCGAGGTCGAGCACGGCGAGGCGCGCTTCTGCCGCAGCTTGACGAACCGGAATCGCACCGGCGCTCAGCGACGCGCTGCCCGCGGTGTAGCCTTGATCCGGCGTGTCGCTGGTGTCGGCATCTTTCACCGTAATGCTGGCGAACGGAACGTCGAGTTCGTCGGCGACGATCTGCGCGATCGCCGTTGCAATGCCCGTGCCCAATTCGACCTTGCCGAAGTGGACGGTGACGATGCCGGCGCGATCGATCGCAAGCCACCCATCGACGTTACTCGGCAGTCCGGTGCCGCCGACGGGATTCGTTTCGGGCACCGACGGGCCGGCCGGCTTCGTCGGTGAGGGTTGCGCGAAGGCCGCCGCGGGCATGGAGAACGCGACGACGATGCCGCCGGCTTGCGCGAGAAACTTCTTGCGAGCGACGATCACGCGCGTGCTCCCGCGGCGCGTTTCACGGCGCGCACGACGCGCAGGTGCGAACCGCAGCGGCACAAGTTGCCGTCGAGCGCTTGGTGGATTTGCGCGTCGGTCGGCGCGTGATGCTGTTCGAGCAGTGCCGCAGCGGCGACGACCATGCCGGAGGTGCAGTACCCGCACTGGGCCGCTTGCTCGGTGATAAACGCGGTCTGCACAGGATGCGGATGCGCGGCCGTTCCGAGGCCCTCGACCGTCGTTACCGGCGCGTTGACCGAACCGACGGGCAGCACGCACGACCGCGTTGCGCGGCCCTTCACGATCACGGTGCACGCGCCGCATTGCGCCAGCCCGCAGCCGAATTTCGGCCCGTCGAGCTGCAACTCGTCGCGCAGGACGTAGAGGAGCGGCGTGTCCGGGGTGGCTCGGACGTCGTGCGCGTGTCCGTTCACGGTGATTTTGATACTCAAGACATGCTCCAGCGGGCGGAGATAAGCTTCACGCAGCCTGGCGCTTGTGCTTCAAGTCGCCGCGTAAAGCTCCCGCGGGGCGGTGCAACGACCGTGCCCGAAAAGGGGTCGAAGGGCCGGGGGAAAACTCCCTCCGGTCCGCTTCGGCGGGCGCGTGGCTCGGTAGCTCAGTGGTAGAGCGGGGGACTCATAAGCCCTAGGTCGTAGGTTCAAATCCTACCCGAGTCAGTTTTCTCGAGGTAACTCTATGTCGACGATCCCCTGCGATTTCTGCCCGCACCCGGTTGACCGGGCGCAAATGGAAGAGATCGAAATCTCTCATTACGTTCCGGATAGTTCGGGGGACGATCTGGCCTATGCGCGCACGTATTTTTTCGGTCATCCGGATTGCGTGCGCAAGTTCTATCGCGGGCTTGTCGATCACAAGCTCGACCTCTTCAAGCACATCCCGACGTCCTTGCCCGCGCAAGGTCCAACCGAGGACAAAAGCGGCTCGTAGCCGCAAGTATTCGTCACGCCAGCTTCCGTGGCACAATTGGATAGCGCGCTTCCCTCCGAAGGAAGAGGTTGCCCGTTCGAGCCGGGCCGGGAGCACCATTTTCTCGCCGATGACGAATCGGGCATACGCACTGCGATGATGTGCGCGGAACGCGCGGCGGCTGCCGGCGACGTTCCGATCGGTGCGCTGTTGCACGTCGATGGTTGGATGTTCGAAGGCTGGAACGAGAAAGAAGCTCGTCCCGATCCGACCGCGCACGCGGAGATGATCGTCATCGCGCAAGCGGCGCGCGTGCTCGGCCGGTGGCGCATCGGCGGCACGCTTTACGTGACGAAGGAACCGTGCGCGATGTGCGCCGGCGCGATCGTTGCTGCGCGGATCGAGCGCGTCGTATTCGGCTGCTCGGACCCCAAGGGCGGCGCTGCCGGCGGCGTGGTCGATCTGTTTGCCTCAGCGGCGGTCAACCACCGGCCCGACGTCACGGCCGGGGTGCTGGCGGAGGAAACAGCCGCCCAGTTACGCGCATTCTTCGCCGCCCGCCGCTAGCCACGAACCCCATTATTTGTCATCCAGAGCGCAGCGTCGGAGGCGCGGAGTCGAAGGACCGCCTCAATTACGAACGATAGCGGCGGTCCTTCGACTCCGGTTCGCTTTGCGAACCTGCGCTCTGGATGACAAATATTAAAACCCCTACATACATAATAAAAACCCCTACATGCGGTAGGGGTCTCTAATTGTAGGGGTCTTTAGGAAAGGGGGAGATTCGAACTCCCGGTTCCCGCAAAGGAACTCCTGATTTCGAGTCAGGTGCAATCGACCACTCTGCCACCTTTCCAAATGGTCGATTCCCATGATTCGCAGACCCCGCCGATGGGCCTTTTTTAGCGGAGACGTTCGTCGATGGCTTCGGGCGGGAACGAGAACGCGCTAAAGGTCGCATCGGTGGTCCACGTCGTCTGGCCGATGTGAAGCGGTGCGAAGAGCGTGTTCCGGTAGAATGCGTGGTCGATCACCCAGTGGTTTTCGACCATGGTGTAGTCGACGGTGAAATCGGTCGCCGGACCGCTGTAGACGACGCGTGTCGGCAGGTTCGTTACCGTATCGACGTACACGTCTCTGAGAAAGAAGGTCGAGTCGTTGTCGACCGTGAGCGCGGGCAGCGCCTGCATCACGATATGGGCGATGCGATCGTTCGAATCGTCCGCGTAGTGCGCGTAGTAGTTGCGCAGCGTCGTGACCACGACCGCCGCGTCCGGGTTGATCGCGACCGGATCGCCAAAGCGCAGGGGTTCCGGCGGCCGATTGGGGCCCGGCGGCAGCAGCGTTACCGCGGTGAGCGGGTTGTGCCGGCGGATCGGATCGCCCAGGCGAAAGTCGAATCGGAAGTAGCTGAGCGCGTCGAATGTCGGCGGCAGCGGAAACGAGTGTCCGAGCTGGTTCTGACCCTGCGGTAAATCTTGGATCACCGCGAGGTCGTCGCGCGTTCGCGCTTCGACCATACGCGAGATCCGGCGCGACTGTTTGAGTGCCGAGACCTCGATGTCGACATCGACCCGATACGCGACGTACGGCGGCTGCTTCTGCCATGCGTCGAAGGCCGCGTTCGCGACGGCCCGAAACTCGGCGTCGGCCGTCAGCACGGGAGGGCGGACCGAGTCGCAGAAGGGAGAGTCGTCATGCCGTCTCGCTTTCGCGAATTTTCATCCTTCTCCGTCGGCGATGTCGAGACGTTTTCTAAAACGATCGGCGAGGCCGACATCGTACTCTTTGCCGGCGTGAGCGGCGACACATATCCGCTCCACCTCGATGCGGAGTATGCCAAGACCACGCGCTTCGGTCAGCGCGTCGCGCACGGCATGCTCTCGGCAAGCTTACTTTCGACGGTCAACGCCTTAATGCTCGGCACGCCGGGCGGACTCTACGTCGAGCAAACGCTGCAATTCCGCCGGCCGGTGTTTATCGGCGATACGCTGACCGCGCGTTCGGAACTCGTCGCGCTCGATCCGGCGAAACGCCGCCTGCATTGTAAGACAACGGTCGTCAACCAGCACGGTAAGCTCGTGGTCGACGGCACCGCCGTTTTGCAGAAAGATTAGGCTGTGAGACGTTGGCCGCTAACGGCGCTCCTCATCGCCGTCGCTACAGCGTGGATCAGCCTGCCGGCTTCGGCGCAAATCTACCCGCCGCCCACGCCGTCGCCGGCACCCTCAGCAGCGCCGGGCGCATCACCGGCTCCGGCTCCGCGTCCGGGTACGGTCACCGTCGCCGCCGATGCGCACGTGATGTTCATCTCGCAGAATACGAATGGTTACGGCCAACTCGGTTTGCCGGAAGCGCCGAATTTTATGAACGGCTCGTCGCCCGCCGCGCCGAACTCGCCCTACGATACGTTCTCCGGTGCACCGATGACGCCGGGTAACACCGGCGAATCCGCGCTCTACGTCACGCCGACGTATCACGGCAGCGCGTTCGATGTGAGCGCGACGTTCGGTCTTGGGTACGTCACGGGCAGTACGACGAACGCGACATATTGGGCAGAATCGCTGATGCCGACGCTCAATCCGCATCTGGGCTCGCAAGCACTCGGCTATGGCGTGGCGTTTCCGACTCGTCCCGGCCAAGATGACGGCAGCGCGTTTGCCGCGTCGGTTCTGAGCGGATCGATCGCAACAAAAGACGGTAGCTTGCGCTTGCGCGGCGGCTGGTTCGATCTTACGCAGAGCGATAGTTTTGTGTTTGCGCAGCCGGCGTATCAGAGCGCGATTCCCTCGCTGGCCGTTCTTCCGGCCGAATCGCTCGGCAACGGTCCGCCGAACGCCGAATGGTGGGCGCTCTCGGGCGGCGTGTATCCGTTGCACGGCATCGACTTTACCGGCAAACACGGCATCGGGACGCTCGAACTCACCGACGCGACGTTGCCCTCGCTGCCGGGTTCGAGCGCGCGGCTCACGCAAGGCTCGTTCGTCATCGATCACGGCGAGGGGACGCGGTTTTCCGCCGAGGTCTCGCACGTGACGACCGGCGGCGCACCGGTGGCGACGACCATTCTCTTCGCGCAAGGCACGCCGCAACTGACGTCGCAGGGCCTGTTGCCGTTCGGAACGATCGGCGGACAACGCGAAACCATCTACGGCCTGCGCGGAGCGTTTCACATCTTCGGGCTCGCCGACGGCGTGGTGGAATACGGTCATTCGGTGTACGATGCGAACGGCGTCGCGTTGCCCGGTACCGGCAAGCCCGGGAATTACTATCACGCCGGCGTGACGAAGACGGTGCGGCGTGCGACCGGCTCGTTCGACGTCTATAAGAACGAACCGTACTATGCGACCGCGATCTTGCCGTACGGCGCGCCGGAGAACGTCTGGTCGGTCGCGTGGTCGTGGCCCGGACAATGGCTGAAATCAAACTACCAGCTCATCAACAACTATCCGGTGAACGTCGACCGGCAAGGTTATCGCATCAAGTACGGCGTGAACGGCGGTCCGCTCGAGGTGCACGCGTCGTACGCGAACTTCGGTGAGATCGATCCGATCACGTTCACGAACGCCCAGCAAACGGGATTCGTCGATGGGTTCTTTCTCCCGCAGGCTGATAATGCCGCGACGCTCGGCCGGCAAAACCAGTACGGCTTGTGGGCGACTTGGCATGCGGGCTTTGCCGATCTCACGGTGGATTGGGCGGAAGACGCGATCCGGCGTGGCGCCAACCTCGGACACGCGATCGATTTTGTGTCCTATGTGACGCCGGAATATACGATGTATGCCTCACGCCGTCTCACGCCGTATTCGCTCGTGACGCTCGGCTACGCGCAATATTTCATGCAGGGCGAGTTCAGCAGCATCGTCGAGAACGTGAACTTCGGCCAGCGCCAAGTGTTCGCCGGCGCCGAACTGCGCTGGACGCCGCACACCTCGACGCTCGTCACCGTGCGCGGCTCCGCCTTCTCCGGCTACGCCACCTCGCTCACCGGCATACCGGCGCCCGATTTTACCGGCACGCTCTTCATCCTCGAACAGCGAATCAAACTCTAACCGTCGGGGCACTACCCGCGGTATGCCGTCCCTGCGCATCGTCGTCGCCGAAGACGACGCCGCGATTCGCGAACTGCTCGTTCATCATCTCGCGCGCGAGGGCTTCCGCTGCACGGAGACGATCGATGGTCCATCGACGCTGCGGGCCGTGCGGGCCGGCACGGATCTGGTGATTCTCGACGTGGGCTTGCCCGTCGTCGACGGCTTCGACGTCGTGCGCACCCTGCGGCGCGAAGGCCGCGCCCTGCCGGTGGTGATGGTGACGGCGCGCAGCGATGAGGTCGATCGCGTGATCGGTCTCGAACTCGGCGCCGACGATTACGTGACGAAGCCGTTCTCGCCGCGCGAGGTGATCGCGCGCGTGCGCGCACTCGCCCGGCGCGGCGGGCTTACGGCCGATGCGGCGCCGGTGCTGCTGCGGTTCGACCGGCTCGAAGTCGACGAGGCCGCACGCGAAGTGCGCGTCGACGGCGCCGACATCGGCCTCAAACCGCGCGAGTTCGCGCTCTTGCTGCAGCTCGCGAGCAATCCGGGCGTCGCCTTTTCCCGCACGGCGCTGCTGCAGGCCGTCTGGGGTTTCGACTTCGACGGTGACGAGCGCACGGTCGACGTGCACGTGCGGCGGCTGCGCGCGAAGCTCGAAGATGAAGCGCAACTGCCGCGCCTGGTGTACACGATTCACGGTTTCGGCTACAAATTTGCCCGCGGCTGAGGTCTGCGCCGAAGCGTCGCCGTTCGCCGAACTCGACGCGCGCCTCGCGGATCTGGGCGGCGACGGCGTTCCGCTGCTCGTCTTCCGGCTGCCCGCGCTCGAGCGGACTGCGTGGCGCAACGGTTTGCGTGCCGCGCGCTCGATCGAACGCCGCGCGGGCGAGGCGTTTGCCGCCGCGGCCGTGCGCATCTTGCGCGCCGGCGATCTGATCGCACACGACCGGGGCAGCGATGCGTTCGTCGCCGCGCTGATCGCACCGACGCGCGACGGTCATCGCCGGCCCGCCCCGGTGGATATCCGCAGCGCGCTGGCGCGCATTGCGGCGAGCATCGCGGGCGTCACCGCGCTCGAGGTCGATGCGGGTTGGACGCGCTACGACGTACACCGTGCGCGCGGAATCCAGCCGGCGATGGCCGAGGCGCTGGTGCGTGGTGCGCAAGAGCGCGAACGGTACGCGTTTTTCTCCGCCGTCGGGCACGAACTGCGCACGCCGCTGGCCTCGATCCGGGGCTATCTCGAAACCTTGCTCGCGGACGATACGGAGCGCGCGGTACGACAACGCTTCGTGCGGATCGCGTACGGTGAATCGTTGCGGCTCACGCGTTTGCTAGAGGGGATGTTTGAGATTTCACTCCTCGATCTCGCGGCAACGTTTCCGCAAGCCGCCGGGGGCGCACTCGAGACGGCGCTAGCCGGCGCGGCCGATGCGAGCGCGGCGCAGGCCGCCAAGCACGGCATCGACGTGCGCGTTGCCGCGGTGCCGCCGACACCGGTCGCCATCGACGGCGACCGCTTGATGCTCGTCTTGATCAACCTCATCGACAATGCGATCAAGCATGGCCGGCCGGGTGGACGCGTCGTGGTGTCGGCGGAGATCGATTCGCCGCGCACCGTGACGATCGCCGTCGATGATGATGGGCCGGGCATCCCGCTCGATCAGCGCGAGCGGCTTTTTGCGCTCGGTGAGCGCGGCGCAACGCCGGCCGACGGTTCGGGCATCGGCCTTGCGCTCGTGCGGCTGATCCTCGAACGCGCCGGCGGCCGGGTGGATGTGGGCGAAAGTTCGCTCGGCGGCGTGCGCTTCGCCGTCACCATTCCGCGCGCCAGGAGAAAGATGCGGCGCGGCGTCATGTAGGCGCTATGGGTCGCCGTTGTTTTGCCGCAATCGCTGCTGCTGTTCTGCTCGCTACCGGAAGCGGTGCCGCGCGTCTCGGCGCGCAAACGCCCGCGCCGCGCCTTTCGATGAGCGTCGACGTGGACGCGACGCACGCCACGCGTGGCTTGCTGCACGTCCACGAGCACATCGCCGTTACGCCGGGCCCGTTGACGCTCGAGTATCCGCGCTGGATTCCGGGCGAACACATGCCGGCTGGGCCGCTCGTTGACGTGGCGGCGCTGGTGATCACCGCAGGCACGTACCGGCTGCGCTGGGAGCGCGACCTCGTCGACCTGTACGCAATTCACGTCGACGTTCCACCCGGCACGCCGGCGCTCGACGTCGACTTCGATTTTCTCGGCGCGGCGCTTGGCCGATACAGTTCGGCGCGCTTAGCGTCGGCGAACATCCTCGTGCTGACCTGGCACAAAGTGCTGTTCGTACAGGCGGTTGACGATTACCGTACGGTGACCATCACGCCGAGCATCACGCTCCCCGGTCGCGATTGGCAGTACGCCACGGCGCTCGACGGCGGGACGCGCAACGGCAACGCCGTCACCTTTACTCCCGTGACGATGGAGACGCTGGTCGATTCACCGCTGGATGCCGGCACCAACGTGCGCCGTTGGCCGCTCGGAACGATCGATGGTGCGCCGGTGGACATCGCGGTGTTTGCCGATGCGCCGGAAGATCTCGAAGCCGATGCCGTAATGCCGAAGTTGCGCAATCTGGTCACGCAAATGAGCTTGCTCTATCGCGCGCGGCACTTCAACCACTACACGTTTCTGCTGACGGTCTCCGACGTGCTGCCGGGTGAAGGCGTGGAACACCATCAATCGAGCGACGACGGCTCTGCTGCGGACTTCCTCACCGACAAGGACAAGTTGGTGGATGATGCCGATCTGCTCCCGCACGAGTTCAACCATTCGTGGGACGGGAAATACCGCCGGCCGGCCGATCTGGCGACGCCGAATCTGCGCGTGCCGATGAAAGACGATTTGCTGTGGGTCTACGAAGGGATGACGCAGTTCTACGGCAACCTGCAGGCGACGCGCAGCGGCTTACGCACGCAGCAGCAGTATCGCGATCATCTTGCCATGATCTACGCGGTGCTCGATTCGACGACCGGCCGCAACACGACGCCGCTCTACGATACGGCCGCCGCCGCATCGATTCTATATGGTGCGCCGCGCGAATTCAGCAGCGAACGCCGCTCGGTCGATTTTTACAGTGAAGGCGAACTGATCTGGCTCGAAGCCGATGCGATCATTCGCAAAGCGTCCGGCGAGCGGCGTTCTATCGACGACTTCGCGCGCGCATTTTTCGGCCGCACGTCGACCGGTCCTGTGGTGATTCCCTACACGCGCGCCGACGTGATCGCCGCGCTCGAGAACGTGCAGCACTACGACTGGACCAGTTTCTTCGCCGAACGCGTCGATGCGATTGCGGTGCATCCGCCGGATCCGTTCACGCCGGACGGCTGGCGCGTGGCCTTCGCCCCGAAGCCGTCGGGCCTTGAGAAGATCGTCAACGAGTCGCGTAAGACGCTCGACGTGCGCTACTCGCTCGGCATCATCGGCTCGCGTGCCGGCGTGGTGAGCGACGTGATCGACGGTTCGCCCGCGCAGCGAGCGGACGTCGCACCCGGCGATAAGATCGAAGCCGTCAACGGCCGCGCGCCGACCGACAACGATACGCTCTGCGAGGAGATCGATGCCGCGCTCGAGCGCGCTCAGCACGGCGACCCGATCCATCTCTTGCTGCTAAGCGGCGGGGTCTATCGCGACGTTGCGATCCCCTACACCGGTGGTCCGCGCTATCCGGTTCTCGAGCCGATTCCGGGTGCGCCCGACCGGCTCGATGCCGTGAGTGCGCCGCTTGTCCGCTAAGCGCAACGACGAGCCATTTTCGGGCGTTATGCGCCTTATGGGTACGGACTTCCGCAGCGGCCGTGATTTTCCACGGCGTGCGCGTCACGAGATCGACGGGTTTCTGTGGCTGGCTCGCGTGTTCGACAAAGCGCGCGCCGCCCAAGACGACACGATCCACGACTACATCTATCCGTGTCCGATGGATCGCGGCGTGTTCGACCGCTGGGGGATCACCTCGCGCATGTTCGACGCCGCGCTCGATTCGTGCGATACCGATAGCGGCATCCTGGCCTGGATTCGCGCCCGGGTGACGGACGAACGCCGCGACGATGCCAATCGCTGGCTGCTCGGCGAGAAGGGGGCGAATCTCGATCGCCTCGACGCGGAAGAAGGCTTCGTTCCCGCCTAATGCGCCGCCGGCGGTTCGTCGCGGCGGGGGCCGCGCTCGCCACGCTCGGCGCCTGTGACGCCGTGCCGCCGGCCCAAAACTACGCCACCGTTTTCGGCCGCATCTACGATGCATCCACGAATCAAGGACTCGCCGGCGTAACGGTGTCGGCCGACACCGCGCTCGTGGCCGTCACCTCAGCCGACGGCAGTTACAGCATTTCGCCGGTTCCCAGCGGCCAGACCGACCTGCTGGTTACGCCGCCGGACGGGTACACCGTGGCCGCGCAGCCCGCCGCGTTTTCAGTGGTCAACGGCGACCGCGTGCGCATGGACATCCCGCTCGATCGCGGCTGAGGCGGCGCCGCGCGTCGTCGTCGCGCCGGATAAGTTCAAAGGCAGCTGCACCGCGCGTGAAGCGGCCGACGCGATCGTGCTCGGCCTGCGTGACGCGTGGGGCAGCGCCGCCGGGTACACCGTGATGCCGCTGGCCGATGGCGGCGACGGCACCGTGGCGGCGTTTCTCGACGGTGGGGCCGCGCCGCAGACGGCGCGCGCGGTCGATGCCCTCGGCGAGCCGGTCGACGTGGTCTACGCGCGTTCCGGGCCCGTGGCGATCCTTGAAATGGCCGCTGCTTCGGGCCTGGCGCTGCTGGGAGACCGCCGCGCGCCGCGCCTGGCGACGACGTATGGGACGGGCCTGCTCATCGCCGACGCGCTGAACGGCGGCGCCACGCGCATCGTGCTCGGCATCGGCGGTTCGGCGACCACCGATGGCGGGGCCGGGGCGCTGGCGGCGCTCGGCCTGCGGTTTCTGGACGCAGCCGGTGCGGTGCTCGAACCGACGCCGGCGGCGCTCGCCGCTCTGGCCGCGATCGATGTCTCCGGCCTCGATCCGCGCTTGGCCCGGGCGGAGCTCCAGATCGCCTGCGACGTCGATAACCCGCTGCTCGGACCGCA
This sequence comes from Candidatus Lustribacter telmatis, assembly GCA_003164045.1. Taxonomy (GTDB): domain Bacteria; phylum Vulcanimicrobiota; class Vulcanimicrobiia; order Vulcanimicrobiales; family Vulcanimicrobiaceae; genus Lustribacter; species Lustribacter telmatis. The sequence continues at coordinate 159,920 of PLRU01000051.1, read as the reverse complement.
CGGCGCAGCTGCTGTGTACGGGCCGCAAAAGGGCGCCACGGAGGCCGACGTGGCCTTTCTCGATGCGATGCTCGCGCGGCTGGCCGACGTGGCTGCGGCGACGACCGGACGGGATCTGCGGGCGATGCCCGGGGCGGGCGCGGCCGGCGGCCTTGGTTGGGGCTTGGCCACGTTCGCCGGGGCGGCACTGGCTCGCGGCTTCGATATCGTCGCCAAGCTGCAAGGGCTCGAGGCGGCCTTGCGCGGGGCGGCGCTTTGCATCACGGGCGAGGGGCGGATCGATCGTCAGTCGCTCGACGGCAAGGTCGTGGCGGGCGTTGCCGCGCTCGCCGCGGCCGCGGGCGTCGAGGTCATCGCGATCGGCGGTAGCGTCGATCCGCTCGCGATTGCGGAGCTGCGCGAGCGCGGCGTTACGTGCGTTGCGCTCATCGACGATCCGCGCGATCGCGAACGTGCGATGCGCGACGCGCCGGCGTTTATCCGCGCGGCAGCGGCACGCTGGGCTCGACTTCGTTCGGCGCCGGTTTCGACTTGACGTAGGACGCGCGCTGCGCGACTTGCTGATCGATCACGCCGATCACGACCGCCGCGAGTTTCTCCGGGTCGTGACGGACGGTGTCGGTTTCGCCCATAACCGAAGCGCGCACCGTTTGCACGTGCAGCCGGTCGAGCCGGGCTTTGTCGATGACGACCGGCAGCTGGTGTTCTTCGGCATAGATGTCGAGCAGCTTGCGCGGCAGTTCGTCGTTGACGATGACGATGTCGCACACGCGTGCCTTTGCGTTGGCGATCAGCGCTTCGACGTGTTTGGCGGCCGTATAGTCGACGGTTTCGCCCGGCTGCGTCATCACGTTGCAAACGTAGATCTTGACCGCATTGGCGGCTTCGATCTCGTGCGCGATCCGCTGCACGAGCAAGTTCGGCAGGATCGAGGTGTAGAGCGATCCCGGGCCGAGCACGATCGCATCGGCGTCGCGAATGGCGGCGATGACCTCTTCGAGCGGCTCGGCGTGCGGCGGATCGAGAAACACGTGATCGATCGGCGCCGCTGATTTGGAAATGTTCGATTCGCCTTCGACGAGGGTGCCGTCGCTTAGGCGCGCGCACAATTGTGCGACGGCGAGCGTAGCGGGCAGCACGCGGCCCTTGATGTTGAGCACGCGGCTCGAGACCTTGATCGCGTCGTCGAAATTGCCGGTGACATCGGTTAGCGCGGCGAGAAAGAGGTTGCCGAACGAATGGCCCGTGAGCCCATCGCCTTCGGTGAAGCGATAGTTGAAGAGATCCGTGACCAGCGCTTCGTCGTCGGCCAGCGCGACGAGGCAGTTGCGAATATCGCCCGGCGGCAAGACGCCGAGTTCCTTTTGCAGCCGGCCCGAACTGCCGCCGTCGTCGCTCACCGTTACGATGGCGGTGAGGTTTGCGGTGTATTTCTTCAGCCCGCGCAGCATCGTTGCCAGGCCCGTACCGCCGCCGATCGTCACGATCTTGTAGCCGCGTTTGAGCCGCGTTTCGAGCAATGCATCGATCATGCGCTCCGTGCCGTACGGCCGCACCGCGCTGACGATCGAATTGAGCCAGCGCCAGATGCCGAGCGCAACGAGCACGAAGCCCAACACCAGAAAGACGTACGAGAGATCGGCCGGCGGGAAAAAGTCGCCGACCATCCAGTCGACGAGCTCGTTGACGCCGACGTGCGCGCCCTCATCGGTGAGCCAGCGCGACGCACCGTTGACGAAGAGCACCGCGCCGAACACGGCCACGGCCAGCCAGCGCTTGACGCCGAGGCCGGGCAAGAACCACCGCACGAAATCGATCGGACGTTTCATCGGCGTAGATCGCGTTCTTCGATGGCCGGCGCATCCTCGCCGGTTTCGATAAGGTGCTGGGCCAGCCGGCGCGCCACGTATACGGAACGATGCCGGCCGCCGGTGCAGCCGACGGCAAACGTCAGTTGCGATTTGCCTTCGGCGCGCGCCCGCGGCACGACGAAGTCGACCAGCGCAAAGAGCCGCTCGAGAAATGGCTCGAGGTCGCCCGACGTCTCGAGAAAGGCCGCGACTTCGGAATCGTTGCCGTTGAGCGGCCGCAGCGCCAACTGGTAGTGCGGATTGGGTAAAAACCGGACGTCGAACGTCCAGTCGGCATCGAGCGGCACGCCGTATTTGAACCCGAACGCGATCAGCGTGGTACGCGTGTGCCGCGTCCCGCCGGCCACGAACGTGCTCGCGATGTGCTCTTTGAGCATCGCCTGCGTGAAGTTCGTCGTATCCCAGAGGAAGTCGGCGCGATCGCGCAACGCCGCCAGCGACGCGCGCTCGGCTGCGATCGCCTCGATCAGCGTGGAAGCCGTGCCGTGGAGTGGGTGCCGGCGCCGCGTTTCGCTGTAGCGGCGCACGAGCGTCTCATCGTCGGCATCAAGGAACAGCACTTCGGGCCGGAGACCATCGTTGAGCAGCTGTTCGAGTGCGGCGGTCGCATCACCGAACGCGCCCCCAGAGCGCACGTCGAATGCGAGGGCCGCGGTGTCGCGGTCGCTGGCGCGGACCAGGTCGACGAACGCCGGAGCGAGGACCGGAGGCACGTTGTCCAGGCACGCGAAGCCGAAATCTTCGAACGATTTCATGGCCTGGCTCTTGCCTGCACCCGAAAGCCCCGTTACGATGACGAGACGACGCATTTATGCATGTCTTTTCGCCCGAACGTGCCAACGCCCTCATCCCGGTCCTCACGCCGCTCGTCGAACAGCTGTGGGAGAAGCGCCGCGAGCTTGCTATCCGGCTGCTCGAGAGCGATCCGGCCTTGCACGCTGCCCGCAGTGTGCCCGCGCGCCGGCCGGCTCGCCGCTTCACCGACCTGAAGGCTGAGGTGGTGCACCTCATCAACCGGATCGAGGCATACGGCTGCGTGGTGAAAGACATCGACCTCGGGTTGCTCGACTTTCCGTCGATCCGCGAGGGCCGGCCGATCTACTTGTGTTGGAAAGCGGGCGAAGGCCAGCTCACGCACTGGCACGGCACTGATGAGTCGTTTATGGACCGCAAACCCCTCGAGGGTTAGGCGGTCGCGGCTTCCGTTTCGGCCTTGATGAAGTCCTCGGCCAAGCCTTGCAGGCGGACGTCACCGAACTCGACCGTGTAGGCGCCGGCGGCAAAATCGGTCACCCGTCCGAGCTCCGGAACGCCGGCCAGCTGCGGGATCTTCGAGCGAATCTCATCGGGCAGGCGCACCGCGTCACCGACTTCAAGCGCGGGCTGATCGAACAGCTTCTCGAGATCGTCCATCAACACGTTGAGCGGAATGCCGTAGCCTTCGCTGACTTGTTCGATCGTCTCGGTCTCGCTGATCGAACAATTCGAACAGCCTCCAAGATGAAAGCGCGCGAACACGCGGCGTGCGCCGGCATGCGTTTTGAACGCTTGCTCGACGGTGAGGTTCTTGTCGAAATGCGCCATGATCTTCAGTTCGCTATAACGCCGAAGCAGCCCCGCCGGTTGCAGTCAGCAGCGTCTCGAGTTCCCGCCGCATTGCGGCGGTCTGGAGTGCGTCGAGGGCCAGGCCAACGCGCCCGGCGAGGTCGGCCAAAAGCGCCTTCTCCTCGGGATCGTAGGCTTCACCCGATCGCTTGGCGGCCAGCACGAGCGCGCCCACCAGCGTTGCGCGCACGAACATCGGGAACGCGATCTCGACATCGAGGCTGCTCGCGACTTCGCGCGGCAGCTCCGGTTCGCGGGATGCGCGCATGCGGACGAACAGCGGATCGTTCTCGCTGATTTCGGCGGGCAGGCTCGCCGGATCGATCGCGGCGGCACAGCCGAAGACGCCGTCGGCGATGAGATAGAGCGCCGCGTTTTCGGCGTCGGCGCAACGGTTCACCACATCGACCGTACGCTCGAGCGCCACGTCCGGATCGGTGATGAAGTACACGTCCGAAGCGAACGTCTTGAGCGTCGCGAGCGCACGTTGCCGATGGCGGAAGAAGAGCCGATCGATGACGATCTCAATCCTCGTGTGCAGGCTGCGCAACGAAAACCCCAGACCCAGCGCGAGCGCGATTTCGACCGAGCGGCTCGCGATGTGCGAGGCGTCGATGAACAGTTTGCCGAGCGCGCGTTCGAGCAAGCCGAAGGCGAGGATGACGATCGCGGAAAGCAGCGTGAGCACCAGCGCGCGGCTGATGACGAAGCCGATGTCGACCGTCCGGTGACGCAGGATCGTGTAGGCGAGCCCGAGCGGCATCGCGATGAGCGTCAGCGACAGAAAGTCGACCCAGCTCTCGGTGCGCCCGAATGCGAAGACCAATATGGTCGCCACGATCGGGCCGCTGAAGCCGACGCCGATGGACCCGGCCGACCAGTAGACGCGTTGACGGTCGCGCCCGCTCGAACCGGTGATCGCGATCCAGAACGCCGCGGCAATCGCCACGAAATACGCCATCGGCGACCAATCGACGACGGGCGAGAGCACGCCGAGATCGTGCGTTTGGTTTGTCGTCTGGTTCCAGATCGTTATCGCGAGTGCGGAGCCCGCGCTAAAGAGCGTATACCACGGATTGATCCGGCGCAGCCACGCGCGCACGCCGCCGGCCGACGCGAACGGGAAGATGCACGCGTAAAGCAAGCCCTGCGAGAGGCCCAAAATCTGGATCGGTGTGCGCACGGTGCGCCAGGCAACGAACCAGGGATCCGGGAGCCAGGCGCCGCCGGGGATGAGCGCGATTGCCATCGTGAGGAGAAACGCGACGAGTGCGCGCGCTGCGAGCACGTCGGGGCGCCGCACGGCCACGACGATCGCGATGAGGATCATCGCGAGACGCAGCGCGTTGAAGATCTCCAGCAGGACGAGTTCGTTGCCGGCGACCGCGGTGACCGTGGTCGTCGCCGTGAAGTGCGACGTGTCGCGCGCGACCGCCCAGCGCAAAGTCGAGCCGGCGGGTTCGCCGCCCTGACGCACGCGTTGCGTGTAGTCGAAGAGCGGCGTGATGATATCGCCGGCGCGCAGGCCGCCGTTCTCTGCCGCATCGCCGGTTACGCTTACGACGCGTAGGTGCGCCCAGGAGCGGCCGTCGGCGGGTTCTGCCGTGATGTGGTCGCTCGTGTAGGCGCGCACGTCGGCCGTTTCGATCACGACAAAAACGAGCGCGATCAACGCACCCGCGAGCGCCAGGAAGCGCCACAACCCGGTCGGCATTACCGCGCGCTTCGACGCATGGCGGCCGAAATCGTGTGCGAAGTCCGCCTGTAAGCCGGATTCTGTTCCGCCAGGCGGTGGTCATCATCTCTCTGGGGCCGCCGTTACCGGAGACCTCGCTGCGATGTTGCTCGTTGAGCCGGGCAGGCTCCCGTGCGCGAGGCACGGCATGCGAGCGATCTTGCTTCAGGTGGGGTTTACCGCGCGACCGCGTCACCGCGAGTCGCCGTGAGCTCTTACCTCACGATTTCACCCTTAGGTGTTGGGACTCGCCTTCGCTCGCTCCAACATACCCGGTATGTTTCTGTGGCACTTTCCTTCGAGTTGCCCCGACAGGACGTTATCCTGCACCCTGCCCAGTGAAGCCCGGACTTTCCTCGACGAACCGTTCCGTCGCGATGACCCGGCGAACTCCGCGCGTCGGTGGTGGAGGCAAGGAGACTCGAACTCCTGACCCCCTGCATGCCATGCAGGTGCTCTACCAACTGAGCTATGCCCCCGTGACCGACCGCCGACCATTCGCGCCTTACTGCGCGGGTGCCTTGCATGCTTGCGGCGTGATGAAGTTCACGATTGATGCCGCTAGGGTGGCCGAGCGGTTGCTTCCACCGGAATCGCGCCTGCGAGGGAGAAGGGTGCGCTCGAAAGGTGGTGCGGTCGTGGTCCACTACATTGCGCTCGAGTTGCCGGGGCTCCGGTTGCCGGACGAAACGGCAAAGCTCGAATTCGCGATCAAATCGTTAGGCGATGCGTATCAATTTCAGAAATTTGCCTGGATTGTCGAAGCCGAATTGACGAACACGGAAATCTCGGAACGGCTCGTCACGGTGCTGCGGCCCACGGATAAGCTGCTCGTGATGCGGATCCACAAGGATTGGGTCGCCGCAAACGTGCCGCAGCCGGAACTCGATTGGCTCAGCGGCCGCAATTATTCCGGCGTAGGAGATCCGCCGCTCTTCCGCCGCTGATGCGTTTCGGGATCTGGTCGAACGGATTACGCGAGCGCAGCATTGCCGCGGATATCTACGATCTCGACCTCGAGGAGATCGTCGCCGCCGACCGTCTCGGCTACGATGAAGCCTGGGTCAGCGAGCATATCGGCGGGCCCTCGAACGCCGTGCCTAATGCCGAACTGCTGATCGCCAAGGCTTCGGGCTTGACCAGCCGCATAAAGATGGGCGTTGCCGTGCGGCTCTTGCCGCTCTACAATCCGCTCGACGTTGCCACGGGCGCGGCGATGCTCGACCATCTGCTGCGCGGCCGCTACTTGTTTGGCTTCGGTTCGGGCATCCCGTTCTTCAAGAACATGGAACAACGCGGGCTCACTAACGACATGCGCCACGCGATGGTCAACGAGTCGATCGAGTTGATCGTGAAGTGCTGGACCGCGACCGAACCGTTCGCGTGGAACGGCGAACATTGGCACGGAACGTCGATCCGCACGCTGCCGCGGCCGTATCAACAGCCGTACCCCCCGATCTCCGTCGCGACGAGTCAGACCTCGATGCTGGAGATGGCCGGCGCGCGCGGATGGACGTCGATGTACGGGCAATTCGAAGGCCCCGAGTCGATCGGCAAAAAGGTGCGCGTGTATCTCGATGCGGCCCGCGCGGCGGGGCGGCCCGAGGACCGCGGGATGATTACGGTGGCGCGTCACATCCACGTTGCCGATGACGTGCAGACAGCGCGTGAAGAGCTACGAGCGGGTGTCGAACCCGCGATCGAGTTTTGGAAGAAATTTAATCCCGAGCGCTTCCTGAGCTACATGCCTGCCGGGGGGCGCGTCGAGGACATCACGTACGACTCGACGTTCGAGAGCGGTCTCTTCATCGCCGGTGATGCCGAGACGGTGTACCAGAAGCTCAAAGACCACTACGAACGCATCGGCGGCTTTGGAACGCTGCTCGTCGTTATGGGCAAAGACTGGAGTACGCCGGGATGGATCGTTCGTTCGCTCGAGCGATTCATGAGCGAGGTGGCGCCGCGGCTCGCGCAACTCGGCGCGGCCGTCGCGGTAACGCCGTGATGCGCCGCGCGCTCGCGCTCTTCGCGCTGGCCGTTGCGCTGGTGTGCGTGCCGCTTGCGGCGTTTGCCGACGAGGTCGTGCGGCTATCACTCAGCCCGAATCTCGGCGCGTTGCCGCTGTTCGTTGCGGTCGATAAAGGCTATTTCGCCGAACAGCACCTCGACGTGCGGATTACCAAAACGAAGCAGTCGGACAGCACGCTCTTGCCGATGATGGCGCGCGGCGACATCGACATCGCACCGGCGATTCTGACGCCGGCGTTCTTCAACCAATATTTCGAAGGTTTCGGACTGCGCATCATCGCGCCGATCGATAGCCCGGATGTGGGTTGGAACGACGGTATGTGGCTCGTCGTGCGCCAAGACGTGTGGGATGCGAAAGCGATCCGGTCGTTCGGCGATCTGCGCGGCAAGGAACTCGACAACGGCGCCGTCGGTTCGCCGATCGATTTCATCACGAAAGAGGCCGTGTTTCGCGGTGGGATGACGGTGGCCGACGTCAAGATGAGCGCCCGCGTGCACAGTCCCCTCGATTGGGTCGCGGTGTTGAAGAACAAAGCCTTGGATGCCGTCGCGGTGGTCGAACCGGCGGCGACTTTGATCGAGTCGCAAGGCCTGGGCCACAAGTGGCTATCATCGCGCGAGATCGCGCCGTGGTACCAAGCGAGTTATATTGCGACCTCGGCGACGTTCGCCGCACAGCATCGCGACGTGGTGGCGCGCTTTATTCTCGCGTACACGGAGGCCTGCACGTACGTCGGGCAAGCGAACGGAAAATGGACGCCGGAGTTGATCGACGAGGTCGTCAAGTGGACCGAAATGCCACGCGATGTGGTCGCGCAGATCCCGGGTCCCGGGTATCCGGGCGGCTTGGCGGCAATTTCCACCGATTCCGTCGAGCGCACGCAGGCGCTCTGGTTGAACGAAGGCCTCATTACCAAATCCGCGCCGGTGAGCGGTTTGATCGATGCGTCGTTTGCCGATGCCGCGCGCAAGACGCTGCGCGTCAAGCCGTGATGCAGCGTTCGGTCTTTATCGGCGCGTCGCTGGTCGCCGCGTCGGCGCTCTCGGCCGCCGAGGCCGATGCGATCGGCATGGTCGAGAAGGCCGGCGAGTTCGACGTTGCCGCGCTCAACAAGCTCGTGTCGCGCAGCGCGGAGGTGCGTCAGGTGTGGGATGCGGGCAAACTGTATCCGCAGATTCTCGGCGGCGTGAAAAATTCGCTCAACGGCTTGCAGTTCGGCTTCGGCATCGCGGCGACGCGGCTGGCGACGGCCTTCGTCACGCGCAACGAATCGAATCTGCTGCTCTATGGTAATGCCGTGTGGACCGAGTATCGGCTAGGCGAACTGTTCAGCGTGCACGATCCAAGCGGCGCGATCGTAACTGCTAATATTTTCGCGCCGGCACATAGTACATCGATGCTCGCCGATCCGAGCGATCCGCGCGGCTTTTATCAGGACGCATCGATTGAAACGCTGCAGAAGCGCGGCGTGCTGTTCTTTGCGTGCAACACGGCGCTGGTGCAACAGGCTGGTCAGATCGCGAACGCCGGCGCAGCCAAGGGACAGTCGGCCGACGACGTCGCGCGCGCGCTGCGGAAGTCGCTGCTCCCGCACGTGATGCTCGTTCCGTCCGGCGTCGGAACGGTCGCGTACCTGCAGTCCCGCTACCAGTACGCGTACTTAACGGAGCAGTAGCCGCTAGATCTGCAGGACGCCGATAATACCGTGCAGGGCTTCAGTGAACCAGAGATTGCCGTCGGGTCCGACGGTGATGCCGACGGGTGTGGCGTTCGTGGTCGGGATCGTGTATTCAGTCACCGTGCCGCTGCCGTCGGTCGTGATGCGGCCGATCGCGCTGTTACCGCAATCGGTGAACCACATCGCGCCGTCGGGGCCGGGAATAATGTGGTTGTTGAATCCGGCCGCCGAGCCGCCCATCGGGTACTCGGTCAGCACGCCGCTCGTCGACATGCGGCCGACGTCGGTGATTTCGGTGAACCACACGGCGCCGTCTGCGCCGGCCGCCATGATGCGCGGCTGAATCGGTGTGGTTGCGGCAAATTCGGTGGCCGTGCCGCCGGCGACGCGGCCGATCTTGCTTTCGAGCGTATCGGCAAACCAGATCGCGCCGTCCGGCCCGAGCGTGATGCCGTCGGCCTGGCCGCCATTGGGAACCGTTATCTCGTGCAGCGTTCCGGTGGTCGAGAGGTTACCGATCAGGTTGCCGTCGGCTTCGGCAAACCAGGTGAGACCATCGAGGCCCGGCGCGTTGTAATTTAATGCCGGACTGGTTTGTGAGGCAAACGTCGTCGTGGCGCCGGCCGTCGTGACCTTTGCGATGAGGTTCGTATTGCCGTCACCCACCCAAACGTTTCCGTCACCGCCGAGCGAGACGCCCTGCGCACGCCCAAAGCCGTTGAGTGCGTGCGTGGTGTAACCGGTTCCATCGGGTTTGATAACGCTCAGCGACGGCACCGTCGTACTTTCTTCGCTGAACCACAGGTTGCCGTCGGCTCCCGTTACGATGTTGAACGGCTCGGTCGAGCCGGTTGCGTACTCGTGGAGAAACGTGGGCGTTCCGAACGCTCGCAGCGTGTTGGAAACGGCGATGTTGAAGGTCGTGGTGCCGTCGCTGATCGCGAGCTTGCAGCCGCTGGTCGAAATGGCGGTTCCGCCGACGACGAGCAGGCTCGCGTTCGTGCCGCTGCCGACAACGGTGCCGGGCGTGAGGATATTCGTGCAGCCGCTCGGCGTGGCGCTGTAAGTCGTGCCGGCCGCTGCTGATGGTTCGCTGATCAACAGCACGTGGCGGCCCTGCGGATACGTTTTGACTTGCGCGGGCGCCGCGGCGTAGAACACGGTTGGGTTCGACACGAAGAGCACGGGCTTGATCACGGCATTTTCCGTTGCGCCGGAACTTCCGGCGGCCGGCGGTGCGGTCAGCGCAACCCCGGCCTGATAGCCGGGTGATCCTTGTCCGTTGTAGACGACTTGCACGGTGTCGGTGGCTTTGCTCACCACGACTTGTGTTGCGCTCGCGCCGCCGTTGAGTTGCAAGGCTGCGTTCCCGGTGCCCCCGCTTTCCGTGAGCGTGACGGTGATCGGGTTTGCGAACGGCGCGTTGGATGTACCGGCGACGATTGCGTTATTTCCAAAATCTGTCGGTGCAATGGTGAGGCCGACCGCGTGCGCGGTGCCGTCGGCGGCGAGCGGCACGAGTGCAGCTTGGCCGCTCAATCCGACGATCACGCCGTTGATCGCGGCGTTGATCGTGTTGGTGGTGGAAACGGCGATCGTTTGCGTGACGCCTGCCGTGCCGAGGATATGTGCGGCCGCGGGGATCGCGCCGTTCACGGGCGCCATGTCGTAGAGTACGAATGCAAAGTCGTCGCTGCCGGCCGGTGCCGTGATCGAAATCGTACACGTGCGCGAACCGGCGCCGGCGGTGCATGCGCCGCTGCCGCTCGAAACGTCAGTGAGCGTGGTCGCAAGCGGTGATTGATGCTGGGTGTCGCTGTGTGCGTACGTCGTCACTGCCGCGCCGTTGGTGCCCGGTGAGACGAACGCCGGCTTCCGCGCGGCACTCGCCGTCGTGCCCGCGTTCGGAATCACAAGCTTGATGCTGGCGCTAGCGGTGTTGCCGCCTGCCGGCGTCGCCGGCGAAACCGGCAGCGATGGAGCGCTCTTACCGCCCCCGCCGCAGGCGGTCGCGGAAACGGCGACGAGGATCGCTAGCGTGGTAAGTGCGGCGCGCATGCCATTCTGTTGCCGCGAGCGGCGGACGGCCCCTGTTTCTGCGGGGCGGCGCCGCGCTATTGCGGAAGCAGAGTCCGGCAATGATTCAACGCACGGCACTTATCGGCATATCGTTCGCAGCGGTGTTCGCCTGCGTCCTCGCAGCGTGCGGCGGCGGTGGATACTCGACGCAGCGCATTGATACGGGCGGCGGACTTGTCATCACGCTCCCGGGCGGCGCGACGACGTTGACGATCGTGCAACCGGCGCCGGGACAATTTTCCGTTGCTGAAGCGGGATATACGGGCGCCTTTACGGCGACCACGGCAAACCCCGCGATTGCTATCATCGGCGTAGCAAGCGTCTTCGGTGCCACACATCGCTCGGCCGACGCGCACACCGCGGCAGCCACGGAAAATTCCGTGACGTTCACCGTCGTTGGCACCGGCAACGGCAGCACATCGATCACGGTAAGCGATACGCTCGGCCATTTCGCCGTGCTGCCGGTCACAGTCAGCGGCTTCTCGCCCGGACCATCGCCGACGCCGATCGTTGTGCCGATCGTTACGATGCCCGACGCGATCGCGCTGACCGCCGTCGCGCAGCAGCAAGGCATCGTTGTAAGCGAAGCCAGCTACAACGGCACCTTTACCGCCGCATCCGATAACGCCACCGTCGCAAGCGTCTCACCGGCGTCGGGCGCGACAACGTTCATCGTAACCGCACTTGCTGCGGGCTCGGCCAACGTCACGTTCAAAGACGCGAACAATAACACCGCTACCGTAACCGTAACCGTAACGGTGTCGAACGGAACGGTCAGCCTAGTCTCTAGCGCGCTAAGGCCGCAAGCCGAGTAAGACCGTATCGGTATCGGCGATGTAGTTCGTGCAAAGCCGGCAGTGGCGTCCGGCGAGTTCGAGGCGCGCGCGTCCCTCGGGGCCGCTGCCGACCGGATAGGGAGCGATCTGCCGGTTTTCCGATGCAAGCCGCTCGACGTGCGCGAGGAACTCGCCGACGTCGCCTACCCTGAAACCGATGTGATCGATACACGGCGCGGTGATGCTCGTACCGGCGTAGTCGGCGATGTTCCACGGCGAGATGACGAGCGTGACGCGACCGTCGGTGAGATAGTGGCTCGGATCGCCTGCGGCGGCGGGGACCTTCTCAAGTTCGAGCATGTCGCGATAAAACGTCGCCAGCTCGTGCGGACGGATGCTGCGCACGGTGAAGTGATCGACGTGCCGCACGTGCGTCTCGCTCGGCGCTTCGGCGTAGACGCCCGCGCGATTGCTCATGTCTTTTTGCGAGAGATCGAACACGTTGCCGTCGGGGTCGTGCGCGGTGATTCCGGCGAAGGGACGATTCGACGGACGTTTGAGCAAACTGATCGCGGGATACCGCTCGCGCAGGGCGGCGTACACGCGTTCTACGTCGTCAACCTCAACGCCGAAGTGATCGAGCCGCGCGGGCCGTCCGGTGCTGCGCGGATTGATGTTGAGTCCGAGATAGCCGTCGCCGACCGTCATCGCGCGTTCGGAACGCGTCCCGGGCGACGTGCGCATACCGAACATCACTTCGTAGAACTTCGCCGACGTCGTGTAGTTCTCGCTGATAATCGCCAGGTGATTGATCTTGGTGAACACCGGTAGCTCCCGTACGGACATCTCGAAATTGCCTCGGCCGGAGAGGAGTTCCTTTTCGCGCCGGACGAACGCGCAATGATGATTCGCCGCGGTTTTCTCGCGAGTACGGGTGCAGTCGCGCTGACGCCGGCGCTCGCGCGAGCGCAAAGCCTCACGACCATTCGGGTGGCGACATCGCCGGATGAAGATTGCGTCGCGTGTCTCTATGGGCAAAGCAGCGGCATTTTCCGGCGCGCGGGTCTCGATGTCGTTCTCACCGCAAGCACGAGCGGCGGCGGTGTATCCGCGGCGGTTGCCGGCGGCTCGATCGACATTGGCAAAGCGAGTCTTTTGGGTTTGATCGCCGGCTACGTGCGCGGCGTTCCGTTTAGGTTAGTAGCGCCGGCGTCGCTGTATAACGCCGCAGCACCGGTCGCCGGAACGCTGGTGCGCAGCGACTCGCCGATTAAGACCGCGCGCGATCTTAGCGGCAAAACCGTTTCCGTGCAGAGCCTCAAGGGGTTCTTGCAGGTCGCCACGATGAACTGGATCGACCAGCACGGCGGCGACTCAAATAGCGTCCGCTATCTCGAACTCGCACCGGCATCGGTGTCTGCCGCGCTGCTCTCCGGTCGCGTCGATGCGGCGACGCTCGCCAACCCGTCCCTAGCCGCGATCTTGAACACCAAGCGGGCGCGCGTCTTCGCCTGGACGTGCGAGTCGGTCGGAAAATACTATCTACAGGCCGGCTATTTTTGCACGACCGACTACGCTTCCAAAAACGCGGACGTCGTCGCGCGTTTCGCTCGTGCCGTTGCAGAAGCGTCGGCCTACACCAACACGCACCTCGCCGAAACCGTCGACATGATCGCCAAATTCACCGGCGTCAGCGCAGAAGACGTAGCCGGAATGACCCGCGTGACCTGCGGCCTAAAACTAGATGCCGCCCAAATTCAACCCGTCGTCGACGTAGCCGCCAAATACAAAATCATCCCCCAACGCTTCGAAGCCCGAGACCTAATAGACCCACCCCTCCGCACCTAGCCGCGGAACTAACAGCAGAAACACGTCGCGCCCTCGCAGCATAATCGAAGGCACCCTGCCCCCCCAACTGTCATGCCGAGCGCAGCTCGCGCAGCGAACGTAGTCGAGGGACAGCGAAAATCACGCAAGATTGCCGCGGGACGTTCCAGCCACACTAACGCTCCATCGCAAGATCGGTTCTCCATCATCCGGGTCGACGCCACTACCGATACAATCAAATCCGTTCTTTTTAAGAACGCTCTGGGATGCATGGTTGTCCACCGCTGTTTCAGCAACGATCGAACGGACTCGCGAATCCGCTTCGGATCTCTGTAGGATTGCCGCAACGGCGGCCGTGGCGAATCCGCGCCGGCGCCGGCTCGGCGCGATGCTGTAACCGATGTCGACCTCTCCATCTTTGGAGGGCGTATGTTTGTAGCCGCAAAGCCCAACGACTTCGCCGTCCACAACGATCATCCAATTATCGGTGTGGCCCTGGAGTTCATGAAGAGACGCCGCGATCGCGCGCACGTGACCGAGGACGTTCTTCGCGTCGACGCCGCCCGGCGGTAGCCTAAGGCCACGCCTTGAAGTCCCGACGCCTCCAAGCATCCAATCAAAATCGTCGTCAGTCGTTTCGATAAGCACTGGTTGCACGAGTCATCCCTATCGTGACAGGCTTCCTTCAGCGTAGTATAGGAGATGCATCGATGTCCGCTTCGTTCAGTCACGCCGGTATCTTCGTGAGCGACCTTGAGCTGATGGCGTCCTTTTACCAGCGCGTGCTGGGCTTGACTGAGACCGACCGCGGAGTGCTCAACGGCGCGGACATCCGGTTCCTGAGCGCGTCGCCGGCTGAGCATCACCAGATCGTCCTCGTTGCCGGCCGGCCGCGAGAACCGCAGTTCAATCCGATCAATCAGCTTTCGTTCCGGGTAGCCGATCTGAGCGCATTGCGCGCGATGCTCGTCACGCTTCGTGATGAAGAAGACGTGCAATCCATATCACCGGTTTCGCACGGAAACGCACTGTCGATCTATTTCCCCGACCCGGAAGGCAATCGGCTCGAAGTGTACATCGACACGCCATGGTACGTTGCCCAGCCGTTGCGCGTCGAGGTCGACCTCGATCGCCCGGAAGACGATATTTGGCGCGACCTCGAGTCTGCCGTGAGCGATTTGCCGGGCTTCGTTCCGATCGCCGACTGGCGAACGGCGATCGCAAAACG
>PLRU01000051.1:136094-145073 GCA_003164045.1 Candidatus Lustribacter telmatis | reverse complement strand
ACGGCGAGCGGGAGATCGCCGAAGCGCGTGGGGCCCGCTTGCAAGCGCTCGAGCGCGGGCATGCAGACTTTAGGCAGCCCAAGCGACTTTCCCGGCAGCACCAAGTCGACCGTTGTCGCACGTTCGCGCACGATCGCGGGCAGGTCTTCGTTCATGCGCAGCACCGAATCGGCGGTGAGATGCGCGGTGGCGGCGGCTTGATCGAACGCGCCGCTCGCGTCGCTCCGCGATGCGGCAAAGGAATCGTTGATGGTGATTTGGGTGCCGCCGGCTACGGTTTCCGGCGAGAAGATGCCCGGCAACCGAGTCCCGACTTCCACCGCGAAAGACGCCGCGAACGACGGATCGATTTGCCAGCCGAAGGGCAACGCGCGGCGCAATTCAACGTCGCCGGCCGCCGCAACGTCGAGCGTTGCGTGCAAGAGGTCGATGGCACGTGCCGGTGCGAGTGCAAACGTTACGTGCAGGGTGCGGTCCGCGGCGGCGAAGGCTTCGTGCGCATAGCCGCGCGGAAGATAGAGCGTATCGCCGGCAGCGAGCGTGACTTCGCGATCTAGCGTGAGCGGCGGCCGCGACACGCCGGCGTGCAGCGGCTGCGACTCGAGCGGCAGTTCCACGGACGGCGCGTAGACGCGCCAGGTTTTCGTGCCTTCGATTTGCACGGTTAACGTATCGTGCGAGTCGTGGTGAATCTCAAAGCCTTGCGCGCCGGGCGGCGTGAAGTACACGTTCGCGCCGACATAGGCGCCGAGATCGTTCTGCAACCGGTTGCACGCGCGCTGTAAGCGCGAACTCAGCAGCGCCGCATCCTTGATCACGAGCGTGAAGCCGCGCTCGAAGAGTCCGATGACCTTGCGCTGGTCGATGTGTTCGGTCGGCGGTTTCCCGGTGGACTTCCCGCGGATTGCCGGACTCGTGATTACATAGGAGTCGAGCGCCGCTTGCGGTGCGCCGGCGCGCACGAGCGCAAACCGTTCGAGATCTCGAGCGCCGGCGACGAGCGATTCCTCGATGTCGGCGACGCCGTAAATATCGCTGAAGTAGCCCGGCGCGTTGCGAGCTACGTGGAGCGGCTCGCGTTCCCAATGCCGCTCGACGAACGCGTCGAGCGTAACGGGTGCGAGTAACCTTCCGAGCAGAGCGATCGCCTTAGCGGGCTTTGATGAAGTTCAGGAGCGGCGTGCTCACCGATTCATCGCCCGTGTTGATCGCGGCCGGGGCCGAAATGTGGTCGTGCATGAGAAAACGGTACAGGGTTGGGCACTGAAGATCGCGATGGCACAACACGCTGTAGAGGGTCCCGTTCGCGACGAGCATGGCCAGTGGATCGAGTTCCACTTCAAAGATCAAGGTCGGGAGCTTGGGCGCATCGGCGTGGCGCCCGGTCGCCTGCGAGGCGTATTGCGACGTGTCGGCACCGTAGTAGGCGACGTCGGTAGGGTTGGGCGGGTTGCCGACGGCGATCGGATCGATCGAGGGATCGTAGATCCCCGAGCCGAGGATCACGCCGGCCAAGCCCGAGCCCGTCGCCGGCTGGAAGCGCTTTTCGAGCGCGTAGGCGGCAACGTGCGTTGCCCCGGCCGAGTGACCGAAGAGCACGATTTTGGCCGGATCCCCGCCGTGCGCGGCGATGTTCGCCCGCGTCCACGCAACGACCGCCCCAACGTCTTGCGCGCCGGTCGGCCACTTGAACGTGGGCGCAAGACGGTAGTCGCCGAGTACCGTCACCACGCCGTGGCGCGCAAAATAGTAGCCGATGTTGTCGTAGCTGTTCTTGCTGCCGCCGATGAACGCGCCGCCGTGGATGAAGATCAGCACCGGGGCTTTCGTGACCGCCGTGCTCGGCTCGTACACGTCGAGTTTCTGAAGGTCGGCCGGACCGTACGAGATGTTCTGCGTCTTTTTTACGCCGTCGGTCGGCATTTGCGCGCGCAATTGCGCGTAGATCTTGCCGACGCCGACCGGATCCACGACCGGACCCAACGCTTCGACCTGCGCCCAAATCGCAGCCGGCACGCCCGGCGTGGTCTGGGCCAGGGCCGGATGTGCAGCGCCCAAGAACAGGAGCGCAACGAGCATGCGAAGAGTGAGCGACTTCATGGGTGAGTATTTTCCTAGGCCGGACGTAAAAGCATTTTCCGCCGGATCGCGAAATCGGCGGCGCTCATGACCCGTTATCCCGCTGCCCCGCGCGGCGACGTCGTCGACATCTACCACGGTCATGCCGTTCCCGATCCGTACCGCTGGCTTGAAGACGGCGACGCGCCGGACGCCCGCGCTTGGATCGAAGCCGAAGCCGCGTTGACCGAAGCGTACCTCGATGCGATTCCGGCGCGCGAGGCGATCCGGAAACGCCTCACGGCCGTGTGGAACTACGAACGCTTTGGGCTGCCGCGCCGCGTGGGCGAGGGCTACGTGTATACGAAGAACACGGGCTTGCAGAATCAGGGCGTGGTGTACGTTGCGCCGGCGCTCGATGGACCGGCCCGCGTGTTGATCGATCCAAACGGCTTCTCTGCTGACGGCACCGTCGCGCTGGCGGGGACGTCGTTCAGCGACGACGGCCGCTACATGGCCTATGCGACATCGGCCTCGGGCTCGGACTGGATGACCTGGCGCATCCGGGAAGTTATGACGGGGAACGATCTCGACGACGAAGTGCGATGGAGCAAATTCTCGACCGCATCGTGGCTGCTCGACGGCAGCGGCTTCTATTATAGCCGTTACGCCGAGCCGGCCTCATCGACGCAATACAAAGACGAGAACTACAACCACAAGGTCTATTTCCATCGCGTCGGTACTCCGCAGGCATCCGACCCGCTCGTGTACGAACGGCCCGATCATCCGGATTGGAACCTTGGCGCGTTCGTGAGCGACGACGGCGACTGGCTGATCGTTAACGCTTCGCTGGGCACGGATCCCAACAACCGCGTGTTCGTGCGCGATCTCCGCGTTACGGATAGCGCCATCGTTCCGCTGCTCACCGACGGCGACGCGACCTACGATTTCGCCGGCAACAATGGCCAGACGTTCGTGTTTCGCACCACGAAGGACGCACCGCGCGGACGCATCGTTCGTTTGGACGTAGACGATCCGGCGCTGGTGGAAGTCGTGCCGGAATCGGAAGATTCGCTCGAAGGCGCGACGCTCTTCGGCGAAGGGCTCGTGCTCGCGTATTTGCACGATGCGCACTCCGTCATCCGGCGCGCAACGCTGCGCGGCGATGCACTCGGCGAACTGGCGCTTCCGGGCCTGGGCACCGCGTCCGGCTTCGGCGGCAAGCAGAGCGATGTCGAAACGTTCTACGCCTACACCAGTTATACGACACCGTCGTCCATTTATCGCTTCGATCTGACGACGGGCCGGTCGTCGGTCGTCTTCGCGCCGGTGGTTCCGTTCGATCCGCAGGTGTTTGAGAGCGAGCAAGTTTTTTATACGAGTAAAGACGGCACGCGGATTCCGATGATCGTCACGCGCAAGATCGGCGTGCCGCGTGATGGCAGCGTGCCGACGATCCTCTACGGCTACGGCGGCTTCAACATTTCCGTCACGCCCGCGTTTTCGCCGGCGACGCTCGTGTGGCTGGAACTCGGCGGCGCCTTTGCCGTGGCGAACATTCGCGGCGGCGGCGAGTACGGTGAGGCTTGGCATCTCGCCGGAACTAAAGCCGCGAAGCAAAATGTGTTCGATGATTTCATCGCGGCGGCCGAGTATCTGATCGCGCAGCGCTACACTTCGAGGGCGAAGCTTGCCATCTACGGTGGCAGCAACGGTGGCCTACTCGTTGGTGCATGCGTGGTCCAGCGCCCGGAGCTCTTCGGCGCGGCGATCGCGGCCGTGGGGGTGCTGGATATGCTCCGGTTCCAGAAATTCACCATCGGCTGGGCATGGACGCCGGACTACGGCTCCTCCGATGAGCCCGACGCGTTCGAGTACTTGCGCGCGTATTCGCCGCTGCACAACCTGCGGCCGGGCACGGCGTATCCGCCGACGCTGATCGTCACGGCCGACCATGACGACCGGGTGTTTCCCGCGCACTCGTTCAAGTTCGCCGCGGCGCTGCAAGCCGCGCAAGGCGGGGACGCACCGGTGCTGATCCGGATCGAAACGAAAGCCGGCCACGGCGCAGGTAAGCCGACCGGCAAAGTGATCGAAGAAGCGGCCGACCGCTTTGCCTTTCTCGTGAAGGTGCTGGGCGTTCCGGTCAAGGAGACGCTGGGATGAACGGTAACGGTAACGGCGACGTGCACGACGTCGAGGTCTTCGACGATGAGTCCGAATTGCGGTCCCAGGCAATCGCGCTCACGGACCGCACGCTCACGGCGATCGGCGGTCTCGAAACGGAAGATCCCGCTCAAGCTGCCGAGGTCGTCGCGCGCATGTATCTCCGTATGTTACGGGTCGTTCGCGAAGAAGAGTAATCCCTACACGTCGATGCGGTAGGTCGTCTTCATCCCCGAGCACTCCGTGACCGCCATGTGCGGATCGTGCAGAACGATCGAGAATCGCAGATGCGTGGTTCCCGGCCGCGCGTCGGACGAGCGCGTTAAGCGGTAGTGCACGGTGGCGCTGCCGCCGGCCGCTAGTGGCGGCGTACCTTTCTGATCGACCTTGTCGCCGTTCTGAAAGACTTGGACTGACTGGAGCAGCGATGCGGGTTCGGCGCCGCCCGTGTTCTTCACCGTAATTGCAACGTCGTAGGTGTTGAGATTGCCGTTGCTGCCGAGCTGGTTCGCGACGGCCGAGGAGATCGTCGGCGCAGCGCACGCAGTCGACGACATGGCCAGTACAGGAAGAGAGAGTGCGGTGAGTAGTACGTCGAGCATGTTAAACTCCGGTCGGTTGTGTGCTTCTCTGTACCCATTCCCGGCCGGTTGACACCATGCGATCGCTTGCTGGGGGGCAATCCCCCGAGGCCTTGAAGGGGATACTCGATGTTGACTAAGCTCATTCCGACCCTCGGCCCGCGGGTGTCGTCGGCGCTCTTACTCATCCGCATTGCGATAGGCATCGGATTCATGATGCACGGCAATCCGAAGCTCGCCGCGCCGATGTCGTGGGACGACCACTACACGCTGCTCCTGGGCATTCCGCGGATCTTGCAACTCCTCATTACCGTTGCGGAGAATCTCGGCGGCCTGCTGCTGATCTTCGGCTTCCTGACCCCACTCTGGGCGATCATCTTTATCGGTGACATGCTCGTCGTGATCTGCGCGGTCAAGATCCCCTCGGGCCTGCCCTACGTTGGGACGGGCGGCAAGAGCTGGGAGATCGAGGCGCACTTGCTGCTGGCTTCGATCGTGCTGCTGATCTGCGGCCCCGGCCGCTTCTCGATCGACGCGCTCATCGTGGCGTGGCGCGAGCGCCGCTCCGCATGACGGACGCCGCCGGTGCGCTGAGCGGCAAAACTGCGCTGATCACCGGCGGCGCCGGCAGCATCGGCTTTGCGAGCGCGAGCGCGTTCGTGCGCGAAGGGGCGCGCGTGATGCTCGTCGACCTGCACGAAGCCGCTCTGACGGAGGCGGTCGCGAAACTCTCGCCAGAGCGCGCCGCATACGTCGTCGCGGATGTGACGCAGGCGGAGGCGGCGCAGCGTTACGTCGATGCAACGGTCGCGCGTTTCGGGAAGATCGACGTGCTGTTCAGCAATGCCGGAAACCTCGGCGCAATCGCTCCAATCGAGGACTACCCGCTCGAAGAGTTCGAGTCGGTGCTCGACGTGCACGTCAAAGGCGCGTTTCTTGCGTGCAAGTATGCCGTGCCGAAGATGAACGACGGCGGCAGCATCATCATCACGTCGAGCATCGTCGGCGTGCGCGGGAGCCCGGGCGCGTTCGGTTACAGCGTCGCCAAGCACGCGCAGGTCGGCCTGATGCGGTCGCTCGCAAAGCAGCTTGCTAAGCGCCGGATTCGGGTGAACACGATTCATCCCGGTCCGGTCGACAACGAATTTCAGCTCGAAGTAGAACGCCGTCTGAGCATCATCCTCAAGCACGATGCGACGGCGGCGCTCAACGCGGCTATTCCGCTGGGCCGCCACGCGCGGGCCGCGGAGATCGCGGAGTCGGTGCTGTTTCTTGCCTCCGACGCCAGCAGTTTCACGACGGGCACCACGCTGATGGCCGACGGCGGGATGTTTTCCTAAGAGCGCCCTAGCGCTTCATGTTAGAGCGATCGTCCGAGCGAATTCCAGAACGGGCACTGATGCTCGGCGCCGACATCGATTCCTGTTGCGACGGCCCGCGGAGCGAGCTGGATCACGTCGGTATCGAGACGGAACGGCGGCCACGTCGGCAGTCCCGGACCATTGGGATCGCCGTTTTTGATGAAGTTCGTCCAGTAGCCGATCATCGTGGTGGACAACGTTTGCGATGCCGGCGTGAGACCTTGGCCTGCGGGAGGCGCGACGTTGTTCCAATTCTGAAAGAGGTACGGCAACTCGGCGGTGTGCACGGCGCCCGGTGCGCCGGTAAACGCGTACGCGCCCGGATCGTTGAATTCGTACGCGTAGATCGGATAGCCGCCGCTCGCGCGCGTGAGACGCCAACTCGACACGTCGCTGCAGATTGAGATCGTGGGTACGGGTGCGGAGTCGGTCTCGACGGCGGAGAGCGCAAGTCCCGCGCTCTGGTATCTTGCGAGCGGATAGTGCGCGGCGATTGCATCCGCTTGCGGGCCATAGGCTTGCGCGAGTGCGGTTTGATACGCCGCTGCGTTGGCCGGCGGATTCGGCAGAATCAGATAGCCCGCTTCGAGATTGTTCCCGCCGAGCAAGAGCGGCACCCGGCCGAGGTAGGTGCGCGGCTGCACCGGCACGTCGGCGCCCTCAACGCTCGGACTAAACGTGCCGCGCGGCAGCGTCTGCTGCACAGCCAGAAGTTTCTGCACGGTGAGGTCGGACGAACGCAGACACGCGACGACTTGTGCGTCGGAGCCCGTGCAACCGAGTTGGGCGGCGATCGGCGCGTGTTTGTCTTCCACGCTTCCGAGCGTCGGCAACGGCGCGGCGCAGGGTCCGCTCTCGACGATGGCGCGGACGAAGCCGCCTGAACCGGGCGATGCGAGGTTCGCGCACGTGCTGACCGCACCGGCGGACTCGCCGCCGAGCGTGACATTGCGCGGTTCGCCGCCGAACGAACCGATGTTGCGCTGCACCCAATGCAGCGCGGCCTGCTGATCTTCGAGACCGTAGTTGCCGGTGGCATTACCGAGTGCACGATTGGCGTAGAAGCCGAAGATGCCGTTGCGGTAGTTCATCGTCACGACGATGACCTTACCGGTCGCGGCGAGCCACGTGCCGTCGTACGCGGCGCCGTTGCCTTGCGTGAAGCCGCCGCCGTAGATAAAGACCAGCACCGGCGTCTTGGCTGCGTTCAGCGGAGCCCAGACGTTGAGATAGAGACAGTCTTCCGTTGTGTTCTGGGTCGATGAGCCGGTCTGCGGGCATTCCGCGGCGGCTTGCGTCGCGTCGCGCACGCCCGTCCACGGCGCGGCCGGTTTCGGCGCGTTGAAGCGCAGCGGTCCGACGGGCGGTGCGGCGAACGGAATACCGAGAAACGCGCGCACGCCGTTTGTTACGGAACCGCGAACGCTCCCTTTATCGGTTTGCACGACGATCGGATCGTCGGCCGCGCCCACGGCGCTCGCTGTGAGGAGTGCCGCCGTGAGGACGGCCGCAAAAAGCGAAAACGTGCGCATCTTACGCGCGCTGCTCGGCAGCGGCATTCATGCCGGCGATGCGGCCCTGCGTGGTCGCGCGCGCGAGGCCGTGTTCGCTGAATCCGCCGGCCGTTTCGCCGCACGAGTACAGCCCGGGGATGGTTTCCCCGTGCATGTCCATCACCTGACATTTCGCGTTGATGCGAACGCCGGACCGCGTGTCGTGTAAGACCGGCGTCGCCCAAGCGGCGTAGAACGGCGCTTTGGCAATCTTGTAGAGGGGTTTGGGCCGGTCGAAGTCGGCGTCTTTGCCGGCGTCGACGAACCCGTTGAAGCGCGCGACCGTCGCTTCCAACGCCTCCGGCGACATCGCCACGCGCTGATACTTCATCTTGATCGCACGCGCGAGTTCGGCCAGCGAATCGGCCTGGAAGAAGAAGCCGTTCGCGCCATCCACGTTGGGTGCGCGCGGGTCCCACTTTTCGCGCGCCACGGCATCGGCATCAAAGATCGCCCAGATCGGGCCGCCGCCGTTGTGTCCGTCGTCGATGCCGGACAGCGCGGCGTTGATGAAGTTCCGCGGATTGAACTTGACGCTGTACACGTTGCGCCAGCTGCCTTGCGTGTACGGATCGACGTCTTTGTAGTCGTTCGAGGAATACTGCCGCGCCGTTTCGTCGTAGAAGCGCCGCCCAACCATGTTCACGAGAATGAGGTTTTGCCAGTCGCTCACGTGCAAGCCCGTGGCCTTCGCCTTGTCGAACACCGGGCTGCCCGGCATCCAGCGCAGGTTCACGTAGCCGTACTGGCTGCCGACCGATCCCGGTTTGGTAATCACGGGACCAAACTCCCCGGATTGATTCGCCAATCCCCACAGCGAGGCGCCGACGGCCATGGCACTGATCTCGCCGCTGGCGTCTTGGTACGAATACGGTGTGCCGGCAACGCCGCAATATTCTTCGGTCAGGCGNNNGCAGCCAGGAGCGGCTGCAGCAGCCCGTTGCCGGTCGACATCGTTGCCGCGATGCTCGGATCGGCCGGCGCTCCCGTTTGTACGAGCGGCCAATGCATGGCCGCCGCATGCGCTTCGCGCAATGCGGAGTTGCCGATGGACTCGCCGCCGAGTGTGTCGGGCGCTTTGTCCACGAAGACGACGCCGTGCGCGACGAGAAACTCGAACGTCGGTGCGGAGTTATCAGCAAACGCGCGGATGATTTCACGATCGTTGTAGCGATAGTCCGCGAAGCCGTTGGATTCGATGACGGTCCAGTCGGTGAGATCGCGATACAGCAGATCCGCCGAATCCTCGATGCCGTATTT
>PLRU01000051.1:0-136033 GCA_003164045.1 Candidatus Lustribacter telmatis | reverse complement strand
GGCGGCGTAGCCGCGTCCACCGGAGCCGGTGCGCCGAATCCGGCACCGGCGGCAAAGGCCGCCGTGATTCCGCCGCCTGAAAGAAGAACGTCACGCCGTTTCATCGTCATGGAAGACGTCTCCAACACCGACGGCGACAGTCCTCTGCGTCGCTCCTTCGTATCTCGAGGATGCAGCGTTACCGTGTGTTGTGAAAGACGTACTTCCCGTCGATACCGCGAATATAGTAGGTCATCGTGTTGACGGGATTTCCGTTGTACGGGAAGCCGCGGAGCTGGTTGAGCATCGCCAGGCATCGCTAGCCGCACTCAAACCAACACGGTCGCCGCCCGAAAAGGGCCGGCGCCGCGCGGTTTAGGCGTGCAGTTTCCGCTAATTTACGGTGACGGTCACGGTGTTCGTCGGGACGTTGCTTTGGCCGTCCTTCACGCTGAAGGTACAGGTTCCGGTTGCGACCGGTGCGATCGTGAACGACTGCAAGCCGTTCGCGAGCGGGGCGAGCGAGGTGACCGAGGCGATCGTAACGCTGCCGGACGAGATGCACGAGGCTGGGGCGGTCATGTTTTGCGTTGATCCGCTGTCGCTTGCGGTTACCGTTTGGGCTAAAGCGCCGCTTGACGCGAACGTCAGCGTCGCGGGCGTCAGCGAAACTGGCACGATCGGGTAGGTGTAGGTAAACGTATAGGCGGGCGAAGGAGTGCCGCCGCCGAACGCGGGCGGCGTCGCGCTGAGGTTGTTCGCGAACGTCAACGTCATCGGGCTCGTACCGACACCGTCGTACTGAACCAAGAAGATCATCGAGTAGTAGTTGTTGTTCTCGTAATTGACCGAGCTATTGGGTATGCTCGCGCTCGTTGTGTACGTCGGCGCCGGCGTGGTGGCCGCGCCGGGCTCGACGAAAAACGAGACGTGGGATGACGAGGACGTCGCGGTGAGCGCCGTCGCCGTCCCGTTGACATCGACGAAGGGTTGTCCGACGAATCCAGCCGCGGGCGTGGAGACGGGTGCCGGGATGTCGCCGTCGACGGTAACGTCGGTCGGATAAAGATACGCCGTAGCCGGCGTGCCGGCCGTTACGACGATGCGCGGCGCCTGCGTGTTCGACGAATTGGAGTAATCTTCGCCAAAATTGCCGCTCAACGTATTGTAGCCGCAGTCGTAATAACTCGCAACCACGGGATTGAGGCTGAGCGGAACGTTGGTGTAGCCGCCCGGCAAGGTGACGCTCGTCGAACCGACGGCGATCACGCCGCTGTTCGAAGGAAAGCCTGTGCCGAGGCCGGTCGTTGCCGAAACGTTGGTCGGTTGGTGATCGACTTCGACCGCCGCGATCGTTTCGGTCGTTCCGAGCGTCGGGATGTTCAGCGTGCAGGCGACGCTATTGTTTGTGGTATCCGTCACGACGCAGTTCGGGTTGGTCCTGGTCACGTCGTAGTAGAGAACTTGCGGCGTTGCCGTTCCGCTGGTAATCGTGAGCTGGAGTCCGCCGACGGCGTAGTAATCGATGAACTTCGGCGCGCGCGACCCGGCGATATGCCGCGTTGCGGCCGTGCTCGTGCCCGGACGCGCGACGCCCTGCGTGTAGGTGAAGGAAATGTGTGCGCCGGTCGACTGCGTCGTCGAGCCGGAGCCCGCGCCGTTATTCACGATCGGGGCGGACGGGGTCGTGGTGTTACCGGTGCCGCCCCCGCCGCATGCGGCGAGAGAAGCTGCGGCAAGGCCGACGATCAGTGCGGCCAGTGGCAGACGGGATTTGATGCTGTTCACGTTTCGCACTCCTTAACGCGTCGACCGGTGAGAAGAGAAGATGCCGATCGAGGCAGAGTCGACGTCGACGGTGACCATCGTCGTCGCGCTGCGAGCGTCGGTTACCGTGACCGTGCAGGTACCGGGTACGCTGCCCGAGTTGACCGTGAAGGTTGCAACGCCGCCGGTGGGCGTTGCGCTCGTCGCGGCGAGCGCCGCGACGAATCCGGATCCGCTCGGCGTCGGCGTTGGAGTGGGCAGCGGTGACGCGCTGCTGGTCGGATGCGGCGAGGGTGACGGAGCGACCGTGCAGTTGATGCCCGCGGTGAAGGCCGCGGTATCGCCCGTTTCGCTGACCGTGAACGGAGCCGACGTCGGCGTGCCGGCGTCGAACGTCAGCAAGGCGGGCGAGGCGACCGGGGTTGGGGCCAGTGTCGGCGTGGGTGACGGTGACGGCGACGGCGACCCTGACGGGGAAGGCGTCGGCGTAGGCGTTGCCGAGCCGGTCACACTGTAGAGCGCGATCTCCAGCGGAACCGTTGCCGAGAGCTGCAGCGTCGCGGTCGCGTTCGAGGCGAACGAGACAGTATTGCCGCTGGTCGTGCCCGGGCCGGCGACCGGCGCCTGCCAGCCGGCGGTCGCGCTATAGTCGGCCAGGTAGTAGGATGCGCCGGCGGTGATCGACGGGAGCGTGATGCTGATTCCGGGCGTGCCGTTGAGCGTAACGCTCGTCGAGGTGACAAACTCGACGTAGAGGATGGCGGTCTGGGTCAGGTCTTGCGGCGTGCGCGCCGCGTTCATCGCGCTGCGGGCCGTGCTGAGTGCCGGCGTCCCGGAGAAGCTCGAGATGCTTAGGCTCTCCGTGATCGCAGCGGCGACGTTGGTCGACGGCAAGGTCGTGATGGCGGAGAACCCGGCCACGTACGCAGTCGGGATCGTCGTCGACGTCGTCGTGCTCGTCGTGACGGATTGCGACGCCGGTGTCGGCGACGCGACGGGCGTCGTAGCGACCCCACCCCCACCACACGCGGCCATCGCGCCGATCAGCAGAAGGCCGCTGAGTAATGCGCTCAGCGGCCGGGTCACCATATCCACGGTCGTTCCTCTCGAAAATCATGAAGGGACACGTCCTATACGGGACGTGTCCTTGTACCTACTTAGTACCCCCTAAAGTCGAGTAGGCCTTCATTTGACTCGCATACCGAAACGTCGCGCGCACGTCAGACGGCTTTTGCCGGTCAATCGATAACGGACGGCATCATGAAAACGAATCGAGGCGCCTTTCTCGCGGCCGCGGCTGTGGGCGCAACGCTCCTGGCCGACGGGCAGCGGGCCGATGCCGCCGCGGGGACGTACGACCGGACGGCGATGGATGCGATCCTCCGCAAGCCGGCCCGGCATCATCTGATCATCGGCTCGCCGCGCATCAACGGATTCGCCGCCATGCGCTCGGCAGCGCACATCATGGGCGGCTTCCAATTCGCGTTCGGCGAGGGGCCGGGCACCATCAATGTGCTGGTCTCGCTCTATGGTCCGAGTTCGGTCCTGATGCTGATGAACGACGCGTTCTGGGCCAAATCGAAAGCCTACGAACTCGCGGCCGAACTCGGCGACATGCCCACCGGAATGCTGAAGACCGACCGCAATCCGTTCTATCACGCGCACTCGTCGTTGAATCCGCACGACGATCCGAGCGACGTCAACGGATACTGGCACGACTATTCGGTCGAGGCCGTGACGAAGCGCGGCGTACACTGGTTCATTTGCACCGAAGCGCTGCACACGGCCTCACGCGAACTCGCGCGGCTCGGCGACGGCGACCCGGCAACGAACTTCGCACAGCTCAAGGCGCATCTGCTGCCGGGCACGCTGATCGTCCCGTCCGGCTCGCAGGCGCTCGTCGTAGCGCAGGAACTGCACTACACCTATCAAGCCGCCTAATTTTACGGGCTGATAAATTCGCCGCGGACACGTTTCCGCAGAAATCTGAATATCGTATGTTACGACACGTTCTTGCAAGTAGCATCGCGACGGTTTCATGCCTCCTCGTGGCGCTTATCGCGCCGGCGCCGGCGCCGGCGGCTGTGGGCTATCCCCTCGCGGCAACCGTCAGTACGCCGGACCTCGCGGTGATCATCCAGATCGCGATTGTCGGCAGTTCGTCGTTGAGAACGTGGTGCGTGGGGAACGACGGGATCCGGCACAGCACGGTTTTCCAGGGCGCGATAACCGGTCTTTGGGTCTATCCGCGCAACGGTCCGGGTCAATGCTCCATGTCGATCGCCGGCCCGCTAATGCGCCAATTCGCGAATTTGCCGACGCACGAACTGCGCACGCCGCATATTGAGGTTAGAGGGAGTCGCGCAGCCTGGACCGTCGATCTCCGTCGCTAGGGCTATCGCCGCGAACTAAACTCATGCAGAGAATGGCAGCGCAAAAGCGCAAAGAACGTCTCCACGACCTCGCTGAAGCGAACAAACTGCTCGTGCCGGCCGGCTTCCCGCGACTCACGCGCGACTACCGTTTGGGCTTACCTGACGGCGAACTCGCACTGCTCCCCGAGCCCGCGTCGCTTCCGACTCACGAGCATGCAACAACTGACTTTCAGGTAATGTTTTTCCCCGCTCTCGGCCTACCGGTGGATGTGAGTGAGTGGGAAGACGAGCGCTGGCTGGAGCTGCTGCGCGCGCGCATCGAAGATTTGAAGAAGCAAGGTTAATCGACTCGGCCGCATTGGTTCGTCCGAATCATCAAAAAAACCCCGTGTTTACGGGGTTTTCATGGTGGGCCATCCTGGGTTCGAACCAGGGACCTCATGCTTATCAAGCATGCGCTCTAACCAACTGAGCTAATGGCCCGTGCGCTTTGGCGGGTTGGGCCCGTCGCAGAACGGAGGTAATCGTAGGTCGCGGGCGTCCCCTTGTCAACCGTGAGCGTCTAAACGTGCCCAGGGGGTTGCTTCGCCGGGCGGAAGAAGTTTTCGTAAACTCACCGGCGTGACGAAGGGGAATAGCATGGCGAAGGGCTCTGGCGATGGATCGGTCGGGCGCGGCGGCTTCCTTAAGGGAGTCGCCGTTGCCGGTACGGC
The DNA here is from genome assembly GCA_003164045.1 of Candidatus Lustribacter telmatis. Lineage (GTDB taxonomy): Bacteria > Vulcanimicrobiota > Vulcanimicrobiia > Vulcanimicrobiales > Vulcanimicrobiaceae > Lustribacter > Lustribacter telmatis. The sequence continues at coordinate 131,199 of PLRU01000051.1, read as the reverse complement.
GGCGATGGCCGCGCCGGTCGCAGCCGCTGCCCAAGCCCCCGCTGCCCCCGCGGCTCGGCCGCCGAGCGTTCCGGCTTCGCCATCGCCGGTTGGTGAGCGGGGGGCGCCGTCCGATGATGGCTACACGCAATCGACGTGCGTGAGCGACCACATGGTCGACGTGATGAAGAGCCTCGGGATCGAGTACGTGGCCGCGATGCCCGGTTCGAGTTTCCGTGGATTGCACGAATCGATCATTAACTACGGGATGCCGAACGCGCCGTCGATGGAGCTCATCACCTGCACGCATGAAGAAGCGTCGGTCGCGATGTCGCACGGCTATTCCAAGATCGAAGGCAAGCCGATGGCGTGCATGATGCACACGGCCGTCGGTCTGCAGCACGGCTCGATGGCGATCTACAACGCCTGGGCCGATCGCGCCGCGATCTTCATGATCACGTGCAATCAGACCGATCTGGCTAAACGCCGCTTCACGGTGCCGTGGGAGCATACGGCCGTGGACGGCGCTGCGATCGTGCGCGATTTCATCAAGTGGGATGATGCGCCCGGCAGCCCGCAGCACTTCACCGAGTCGGCCGTGCGCGCGTATCAATATGCGATGACGCCGCCGTACGGGCCGGTGCTGCTGACGCTCGACACGGATCTGCAAGAAGACGATTTGCCGGCCGCAAGCAAACCCAAGATTCCGCGGCTGCGTCTCAACGCGCCGCCGCAGGGTGAGTCAGCCGCCGTTGCGCAGGCTGCGCAAATGCTGGTTGCCGCCGACCGCCCCGTGATCTTCGCCGACCGCGTGGCGCGCACGCCGGCCGGCATCGCACATCTCGTCGAACTTGCCGAAGTGCTTCAGGCGCCCGTGATCGACGCAACGGGACGCATGAACTTCCCCTGGCGCCATCCGCTCAACCAAACCGTCATGCAGCGGCCGCTGGTCGCCCAAGCCGATCTCGTTCTCGGCATGGAGATGTCGGACTTCTGGCAATCGGTGAACCGCTTCGTCACGAATCGCAATTTCGAGACGACCTCGCAGCTCAAGCCCGGCTGCAAGACGATCACGATCAGCAGCATCTCGCTCTACATGAAGTCGAACTTCCAAGACTTCGAACGCTACGTCGATGTCGATCTTCCGATCGCAGCCGATGCCGAAGCGACGCTTCCGTCGCTGATCGAGGCCGTGAAGCGCCTGATCACGCCCGATCGGCAGCGGTTCTTCGATGCGCGCGGCAAAGCGCTCGCGGCGCAGCATCAAAGTTCGCTCGCGCTCTCGCGCGTAAACGCCGCGATCGGCTGGGACGATAGCCCGATTACGACGGCCCGGATGTGCGCCGAGTTGTATGCGCAGATCAAGAACGACGATTGGTCGCTGCTCTCCGGCACCGACTTCCAAAGCCGTTGGCCGCAGCAGCTCTGGACCGCCGACAAACACTATCAGTATATCGGCGATGCCGGCGCGTTCGGTGTGGGCTATTGCGCGCCGGCGAGTCTCGGCGGCGCACTCGCCAACAAGAAGCACGGACGGTTGAGCGTCTGTATCCAGCCCGACGGCGATCTCATGGTTGCGAACGGCGTCCTCTGGACCGCCGCGCATCACAAGATTCCGATCCTCTACTTGATGCACAACAACCGCGCATACCACCAAGAGATCATGGCCGTGCAATACGTCGCGAACAAGCGGCAGCGCGGTATCGACCGCACGAAAATCGGAACGACGATCATTGAACCGAACATCAACTACGCGAAATTGGCGTCCGCGATGGGCGTGTACTCCGAGGGTCCGATCATGGATCCGAAAGACCTCGGGCCCGCAATTGCGCGCGCCCTCGCCGTGGTGAAGCGCGGCGAACCCGCACTGGTCGACGTCATCGCGCAGGGACGGTAAGGAGATGAAGATGATCGCTGCCTCCTTGCGAGTCCTCATCGCCGCTTCGATCGTGCTCCCGTTCGCCGCAACCGCACTCGCGCAAAACACGTCTGCCGGTGATCCGGTAAACGGCAAGAAGCTCTTTCTTGCCGACGGCTGCTATCAATGCCACGGCACGTTCGGTCAAGGCGGCGGCCGCGCCGGCCCGAAGATCGCGCCGAACCCGATTCCGGCCAGTCTGATCATGCGTCAACTGCGCCGCCCGTCCAACAATATGCCGATCTACACCACGAAAGTGTTGAGCGACGCGCAAGCGGGTGACATCATCGCCTACCTGCAGTCGGTGAAGACGGACAAGCCGGCGAAAGACATTCCGCTGCTCAACCAAAAGTAATCCGTTCATGATTGCCCGCGGTTCGTTTCTCCAGGCGAGTGCGGCCGGTCTCGTTGCGCTGGCTGCGTCTCCGGGCGCGGCGAGGGCCGCAAGCGGTGATGCGAAGCTCATCCGCGTTGCGTCGTCGTCGACGTTCATGCTCAACGGCATTGCTGTTGCGCCGAACGGACGCATGTTTGCGAGTTGTCCGCGTTGGACCGATTCGCCGTCACCCAACGTCGCTGAGCTCATGCCGGACGGCAGCATTCGCGGATATCCCAACGACTATTGGCTCGACTGGCAACCTGGAAAATCCACCGAAGACCGCTTCGTCAGCGTCCACTCTCTGCACGCCGATGCTGACAATCAGCTGTGGGTCGTCGACGATGCCGTCGCCCGGCAAGCGCCGCAAGTCAAAGCGCGTCCGAAACTCGTGCAGATCGATCTCGCGACGAACGCGGTCGTGCACACGTTCGTTTTCGATGAAATGGCGGCACCCCCCGGTGCCAACTTCGGACACGTCCGGGCGCAAGGTCGTTATGCGTACGTGTCCGATTCCAAAGGCGGGGCGTTGATCGTGCTCGATCGGACGACGGGCCGCGCACGTCGTCTTCTCGAGGGAAACCCCGCGGTGCAGGCCGACCACTCGATCCAACCGTTGATCGACGGCATCCCGTTCCGGCAGAAGAGCGGAGCGCCAATCGACGTTGCGATCGACTTGCTGGAAATCTCCGGACCATATTTGTATTTCACGTGCCTGTTCGGCCCGGCGCTTTGGCGTATACCGCTGAGCGCACTGCAGGACGATGCACTCGCGCCGGTAGCGTTAGCCGCGCAGTTGGAACGCGTCATCGATATTCCACCTTGCGCCGGACTTATGGTTGATAAGCGCGGCACGTTCTATCTATCGGCATTCTCGCAGAACGCGATCCTGCGGCTGCGGCCCGGCGGCAAGCTCGAAACAATCGTTACCGACCCGCGCGTGAGCTTTCCCAACGAGGGCACGGTCGGACCTGACGGCTACCTGTACTTCCCCGCATCGCAAATCCAACGTATCCCGGCCAACCAACCCGACGGCGTGTCACGCGTGAAGCTGCCGTTCGAAGTGCTCAAGATCGACGTCCGCTAAGGCATCCGCCCCCACTGGCTTGAGCAACGAAGGAAGCCCTTCTGCCAGGTAGGCGCTTGTATGAGACGTACCTAGAACAGCCATGGCAATGCGGCATGTTCTCTTTCTCGGTTGCGCGACGCTGGCCGTCATCATCGGCGGATGCGGCGGAGGTGGAGTAGCGTCAACGCCCGTTGCCACTCCAAGCCCAAGTCCAAGTCCCGGTCCGAGTGCGATCGTTCCGGTGGGGCCGGCCTCGTCGGCGGTCGTCCTCAGCGGTGGCGGCTATACGCTGCGTTTCACGCTGCCGCCGCTGACATCCGGAAGTGCATCCACGATCGCTGCGGGCCTGCAAACGACGCTTCCGTCCGGCGCCGTTGCACCGCAATCCGTGAAGATCGCGGCGGCATTGGCCGCGCGGAGCGCGTCGCGTTCGGTGAAACCGCAGAACGTCGGCGTACCGCTAACCACGCTGGTGTATCTCACCGCGCTACCGGCCGCCACCGCGACGTTCGCGTCCGTTCCGAGCTTCACGTACACGCTTCCGACGGGTACTCAAATCGCGAGCGGCTCCTCCGCCTACGTCGTCTTCTACGACCCGACCCAGAGTTCGAACGGCTGGGTGCCGGTACTCGGTCCCGGTACCGTCAGCGGTCAAAACATCACGTTCCTCGGAATAACGAGCAGCGTCACGCTCCAGGCTGGGTCAACCTACATCTACGCGCTCGTTGCGACGGTGCAAGCCGTACCCACGGCAAGTCCGAACGCAGGTTCATCGACAACCCCTGCGAGCCCGAACCCCATTGCATTGGCAACCCCCGGCATCTGCCCGTCGCCTAGCGCGACGGGACTGTTTCCCATGGCCATTCAGAACAATACGGGAGTCGGCGGGACGATCACGGTCTATGTCAGCGGCCTCAATCCATCCGCCCCAACGACGTGGGTGTACCTTACATCGGCAACCGCCGGAACGACGCTGCCGCTTCCCGCCGGCGGCACGGCCATCGCGGGCTTCGCCTTGCCGGCGAACGGTTGCATCGATCTCCCACCCCTGATCAGTGGTCGCGTGTATCTGGCCCTGGGAGGAAATACGCTGGCCGATTACGTGTCGAACGGCCCCAGTTCGGGCGTCAACGCACCGGCCCCATGGTCGGTCAATGCGGCAAACGCCAACACCACCGTCGTGTACGATTTCCTCGAATATACGTGGACCAACGCCGGTAGCGCATTCAACATCGATGTCAGCCAGGTTGACGCACTCGGCATACCGATCTCATTCCAGGCCGTCAACGCGAATGGTTCGCCGGCAGCCAGCCCGGTCTACGGTATGAAGCCGCACGCCGTGACCGGCCTGGAAGCCGATCTGAATACGTTGGGCTCGCCCTGGACGGGTCTGATCCAGCAAACCGGAACGGCTGGCGTCTCGCGTGTCATCAGTCCTCAGCACGCGGTCAATATTCCGAATGACGGGGGCACCGCCGCACCGCCGTATCCGGCGGGCTCGCCACTGCTCAGTGCGACCTATTACAACGCGACCATCGCTCAGATTTGGGCGGCCTATCAAGGAACGAATTTCCTCGCGATGTCCTACCCGCAGTTCGGAACGGCATACGGCCTCGTCAACCCGACGACCAACGCGTTCAACTTCTACGCTTCAGCCAGCACCTCGTCCGCGTTGGTGGGATCCATTCCTTATCCGACCACGTGGGATATCTTCAACAACGCCGGAGCATTCACGACGGGCGCGACGGGAACGTCCGGCCTCTACATCGGCCGGGCGCTCGTGACCAACATCGAGCGCGGAACGCTTCCCGTGCCCAGCCCGCTTCCGAATACGTGGCCAACGGGACCGCAACCATTCTGCGGTGGGAGCGACTGGGTGAACTTCTACGGTGGCGCTGCAACGATGGGCGGTACGATTCCGACGAGCAGCGTCACGACCAACTGGTATTCGGCGCTGATGCACAAGTACGGGCAGGTACCGATCTCCACCCTGCCCGGCTTGGCGTACGCCTTCCCGGATGACGACGAATGCCAAGGCCCGATCAACGGCTTGTATGATCCGGACTACTCGCAGAGCTACACCGCAGGCGAACAGTGGAGCGTGACCCTCAATCCGTTCTAAAAGGCGGCCGCGCGGGCTTAGATCATGCGGATGAACTCGTTGAGGAAGTCGTTTTCTTTTTTCTGCTGGGCGATGCCGAACTCGCGGATGGCGTTTGCTTCGCGGGCTTGTTCGGTGCGGAGCTGCATCATCTGATCGAAGGCCTGTTGCTGTTTCGCAAGCTCGTCGTCTTCCGGCGTTTTCACTTTTGCGAGAGCTTCCTCGAGGGTTGACGATTGGGGCTGTCCCTCGACTACGCTCGGGATGACAGATGGGGAGGACGACTGCGACACTTGCGTGCGGACGGGGCGTGTCGTAAGCGGGGCAGGTTGGAGGGCGATCATATGATCGACTCGATGAATTTCTTCATCACTTGCGTGTCGGCTTTCTTCTGTTCCAGCGCGACGTCGCGTAAGGCGTTGCTCTCGCGCATCATTTCGGATTTCTCATCCATCATGTTGTTGAATTGCGAGGCTTGTTGATTGATCTGCAGGCTGTAGATCGCGTTCTGCTCGTTTTGCGCATCTTGCAGCGCGAGGATGCTGCTTTGCCAGCCGCTCGAGGCGGTGTTGCCGAGGTTGCCGACGACGGAGGTCGCGTTGTTGGTGCCGCCGAGCGCACCGGCCGCGCCGCCGATCGCGGCGCCGACCGGACCGCCGGTGAGAAATCCGGTCGCCGCGCCGACGACCATGCTGAGCGGATTGAATCCCATGATGCTCCTCCGTTACTCGGCGTCGTCGCCGTCGGCGTAGAAATCTTGCTTGAGCGGCGCTTGGGCCGCGCTCTGCTGTGCTTGGGTTTGCTGCTGGGTGGTGGGCAGCGAGGGCGCCGGCATGGCCGAGACGGCCGGGGCAGCGTTCGCGGCGGACGACGAGGACGCGGAGGCCAGGCTCTGGAGCTGGTTCACCGAGGTGGTCGTATCCGCGAGTTCAGGGACCGCGGCGTCTCTGGCCGTGCCTCCGAGTTGGGCATAGTGGGCCATCACCGAGTCGGCATAGCCGAGGGTCGTGCCCCCGCCCCAATTCGTCGTCGTCCCGGTCGCGGTCGGCGATCCGGCATTATAAGCGGAGAGCGCCGCATGGACGTCCCCGCCGTACTTCTGAAGAAGACCGGAGAGCATCCCGGCCGCATAATCGGCGTTTTGGGCCGGATCCATCGCCGCCGGGGTCGCGGCGAAGGCGTGGTAGCGGTCGTCGATTTGGAAGACCCCGTGCCCGTGGCCCCCGTCGCCGACGACATTCGCGCCCGAATTCGCCCCCGGACCGCCCGTCTCTTGAGCGGCCACGGCCGCCAGCAGGGTCGGATCTAGGCCATTGCGCTGCGCGGCGGCGGTGATTTGGGGGCCGAAGGCGACCGTCCCGATGCTTGTCACGCCCGGCCATCACGCGGATGGAAGCGTTTGACAAGGGTTGGAGGGGGGTCTACAATACCGTGGTTGGCATGGGGCTTCCCTCGCGGGGAGCCTCGTTCTATGGTATGGGTTCTCACGTGGTCGTAGACATCGGTTCGTTACTGGTTACGGGGCGCCCGATGTCGCTCGATGAGCACGTCGACGTGCCCCCGTTTTCTTCGTTCTGCTTCCCCCAGAAGGCACACGCCGAGCTGGATTTGCAGCGCGTCGATCGGGGGGTACAGATCAACGGGTTGGTCGAGGTAGCGGTCACGGGCGAATGCATCCGCTGTCTTGAGGACGTGACGACCCCCCTCCGGGTCGTCGTCGACGAACGGTTCGATCCGCCCGACGGGGCGAGCGACCCCTTCGCCGAGAACAACGTCCTGAACGGTACGAATTTCGATGTCGGCGATCTCGTCCGGCAAGTGGTGACGAGTGCACTTCCCTTCGGGTTGGTGTGCAACGAGGAATGCCGCGGGTTATGCGTGACCTGCGGCCGGAGCAAAAACCCGGGCGGCGATTGCGACTGCCCGGCGACGGAAGGCAATCATGGCGAATCTCAAGTGGAAAACCCCGCGGTCGAAGACGCGTAGCCGCCGGGCGGCAAACTGGAAGCTCAATCCGGTGACGGTTGTTGAGTGCTCGCAGTGCCACCAGCCGAAGAAGCCGCATTTCGTGTGCGATTTCTGCGGAACGTACGACGGACGTCAGGTCATCGCGCCCCGCGACGAACGTGACCACGCCGGGCACAACCACGAGTAATGTCCCTTCGGGGAGGCCTTTGTAGGCCAACGTGCCCTTAACGCAAGGCGTCCGCATGGCGGGCGTCGGGCATTACGTTCCGGAACGCGTCATGACCAACGCCGACTTCGAGAAGATTCTCGATACGACGGATGAGTGGATCGTCTCGCGAACCGGGATGCACGAGCGGCATATCGCGCGCGATGACGAGACCACCAGCGACATGGGTCTCGCCGCCGCGAAGATGGCCATCGAGCGCGCCGGGTGTGAACCCTCGAGCATCGGCTGCGTCATCGTCGCAACCGTTACGCCCGATTACATCTTTCCCGCTACCGCGAGCGTGCTCGCCGCGAAGCTCGGGATCAAGGGCACGGCCGCCTTCGACATCGAGATCGCGTGCAGCGGTTTCATCTACGGTCTAACCGTTGCGTCGAGCCTCATTCAGTCCGGCGTCTACCAGCGCGTGCTGCTCATCGGCAGCGAAAAGCTCTCCTCGATCACCAACTACACGGATCGCGGCACGGCCGTACTCTTCGGCGACGGCGCCGGAGCGGTCGTGCTCGAAGCCGCCGAACGCAATGATTTTCTCGCCTCCGAACTCGGCAGCGACGGCAGCGATCCGTCGCTCTTGCTCGTTCCGGCCGGCGGCACGGTGACGCCGCTGACCTCCGCGGGCATCGACGAACGCCAAAACAAAATGGTCATGAAAGGCCGCGAAGTCTTCCGCTTCGCCGTCACCAAGATGATCGAAGCGACCGATGCGGCGTTGAAGAAAGCCGGCTTGACGCGCGATCAGATCGCGTATGCCATTCCGCATCAAGCGAATCGCCGCATCATCGACGCCGCCGCGAAACAGCTCGAGATGCTCGGCGACAAAGTGGTGATCACCGTCGACCGTTACGGCAACACCAGTTCCGCATCGATCCCGATCGCGCTCTCGGAAACGTTCGGCGCGGGGAAACTCAAAGACGGCGACATCATCGTATTCGTCGGCTTCGGCGGCGGGTTATCGTGGGGCGCGGTCGCTTGGCGCTGGAGCGCGCGATGATGCGGATCGCCGTCGTTTTTCCGGGCCAGGGCTCGCAAACCAGCGGCATGGGCGTCGACATCGCAGCCGCCTATCCGGCGGCCGCCGTGCTCTATCGCGAAGCAAAATCGATCTTGGGTTACGACCTCCTCGCGCTGTGCGCCGAGGGCGACGAAGATAAGCTGCGCGAGACGCGTTATAGCCAGCCGGCGATCTTCGTCACGAACCTGGCGCTTGCAGCCGCAGTCGGTGACGCACTCGCACCGGTCGTGAGCGCCGCCCATTCGTTTGCCGAATACTGCAGTCTTACGATGGCCGGTGCGCTGAAGTTCGAAACGGCGCTGGCGCTCGTGAACCAGCGCGGCCTTGCGATGAACCGCGCGGCGGCGCTGTCGCGCGGCGCGATGGCGGCCGTGCTGGGCCTCGACGATGCGCTGTTGCGCAAGGCAGTCGCAGCCGCGGTCGAACGCGGGGCCGGACGCGTCCAGCTCGCGAACTTCAACCAGCCCGGTCAAGTCGTGATCAGCGGCGATGAAGACGCCGTACGCGTGGCCGGCGAACTCGCGCTCGAAGCCGGCGCGAAGCGCGTGATCCCGCTCAATGTAAGCGGCGCGTGGCATTCGGCGCTGATGGAACCCGCGCAAATCGAGTTCGCCAAACATATCGCCGACGCTCCGTTAACGATGCCGCACTTCAGCGTCATTTCAAACGTCGACGCGAAGCCGTACACCAGCGTGGCGCAGATCAAGGCCAACTTGATCCGCTCCGTCACCGACGAAGTGCGCTGGCATGACGCGGCGCTGGCGATGATTGCCGTGGGCATCGATATGATCGTCGAGTTCGGCGCCAGTCCCGTGCTCGCGCCGATGATGAAGCGCGTCGAGGGCGCACCCAAAGCGATGCACGTCGGCGATGTTGCCGGCGTGGAAAAACTGCGCGCGCTGCTCGCGCCGGCGAGCATCTCCTGATGGCCGATCGCGTTGCCCTCATCACCGGCGCCTCGCGCGGCATCGGCCGGGCCATTGCGGTCGACCTTGCCGTGCACGGCTATGCGGTCGCGCTGTTCGGCCGCGATGAGGCGGCGCTTGAAGCGACGGCCGCAGCGGTCCACGCGGCAGCCGGCGCTGATGCGCAGGTCAGCCGCCATAGTGTCGATGTTGCCGATCAAGCCGCGGTGGATGCGGGCGTGGCCGCCGTGCTCGCCCAGTTCGGCCGGATCGACGTGGCGGTGGCCAACGCCGGGCAGTCGCAAGACGGCCTGATCCTGCGCTTGAAAGCAAGCGACCTCGACCGCCTGCTCAACGTCAACCTGAAGTCCGCGTTCTATCTGAGCGCCGCCGTGGCAAAGCCGATGCTCAAGCAGCGCGGCGGCGCGATCGTGCTCATTTCCTCGATCGTCGGGATCGCCGGCAACCCCGGCCAAAGCGTCTACGCTGCGACCAAAGCCGGATTACTTGGTTTAACCCGGTCGTTGGCGAAGGAGCTAGGGTCCCGGAACGTTCGGGTGAACGCCGTGGCCCCGGGCCTGATCGAAACCGCGATGACCGCCGAACTCCCCGATGCCGCGCGCAAGGGCTTTCTCGACGGAATCGCGCTCGGCCGGCCGGGCACTCCCGACGATGTCGCCGGCGTCGTCACGTTTCTTGCATCCGATGCCGCCCGTTATGTCACCGGTCAAACCATCGTGGTCGATGGCGGTTATCTCACCCACTAATCTTCCCCGGAAACAATAGGAGTCCAATGGCAGACGACACTTTCGCCCGCGTCAAAAAGATCATCGTCGAACAGCTCGGCGTCGAAGAGAACGAAGTCACGACCGAAGCGTCGATCACCGAAGATCTGGGCGCGGACTCGCTCGATCAGGTCGAACTGGTCATGGCATTCGAGACCGAGTTCGGTATCGACATTCCCGACGAAGAAGCCGAGAAGATCAAAACGGTCGGCGACGCCGTTGCGAAAATCGACGCGAGTTCCGCTAGCGCGTAACGCATGCTCGAAGCCCTCAGCGAGCGCTTAGGCGCTATTTTCGATCGGTTGTCGAATCGCGGCCGTCTCTCCGAGACGGACGTCGCTGAGGTATTGCGCGAAGTGCGCATCGCGTTGCTCGAAGCCGACGTCAACCTCGCGGTTGCCAAAGATTTCGTCAACGCGATCAAAGAGCGCGCCGTCGGCGCCGACGTGTTGCAATCGCTCACGCCGGGTCAGTCGGTCATCAAGATCGTTCACGACCAGCTCGTCGATCTGCTCGGCGGCGCGGAAGCGCGCCTGCAGTTCGCGGATACGCCGCCGACGGTCTACATGCTCGTCGGCTTGCAAGGTTCGGGGAAGACGACCCACGCGGGCAAACTCGCGCTGCGCCTCAAAGAACAGGGACGCCGCACGCTGCTCGTTGCAGCCGACGTGTACCGTCCCGCCGCGATCGATCAGCTCAAGACGCTCGGCAAGCAGATCGATCTGCCGGTGTACGATCAGGGCGCCGGCGACCCGGTGAAGATCGCGCGCGACGGCGTGGCTGAAGCGCGGCGCCTCGGTATTCCGACGGTGATCATCGATACCGCCGGCCGCTTGCAGATCGACGAGAAGCTCATGGACGAGCTGGCCGCGATCAAAGCGGCCGTCAAACCGATCGAGATCCTGTTCGTCGCCGACGCGATGACCGGCCAAGAAGCGACCAGCGTTGCCAAGGGCTTCAACGATCGCCTGGGCATCACGGGCATCATTCTCACCAAGATGGACGGCGATGCGCGCGGCGGTGCGGCGCTCTCGATCCACAAGATCACGGGCGCGCCGATCAAGTTTGTCGGCGTCGGCGAAAAGCTCGCCGCGCTCGAACCATTTTATCCCGACCGCCTAGCCTCGCGCATCCTCGGGATGGGCGACGTGCTCACGCTCATCGAGAAAACGCAAAGCGTCTACTCCGAAGAGCAAGCCAAAGATCTCGCGCAAAAACTGCGCAAGAACGACTTCACCCTCGATGACTTTCTCGCCCAGATTCGCCAAGTGCGCAAGATGGGGTCGATGAACGACATCATGAAGATGATACCCGGACTCTCCAAGGCGATGCCCAACGTCGATATCGACGAGGGTGACGTCAAGCGCGTCGAAGCGATTATCTGCTCGATGACTCGTCGCGAACGCGCGCGTCCGGATATCCTCAACGGTTCACGCCGCAAACGCATCGCCGCTGGTAGCGGCATGCAAGTTTCCGACGTCAATCGTTTGGTGAAGCAATTCGAAGCTTCACGCCAACTCATGAAACAAATGGGTGGCGGGAAGCGGGGCCGGTTCCGAATGCCGGCACTTCCTCGCTAGAAAGACAGACAGAACCCATCATGGTCAAAATCCGCCTGCGCCGCATGGGCGCAAAAAAGCAGCCGACATACCGATTCGTCGTCTGCGACGCGAAGTCGCCCCGCGACGGCGCGTTCATCGAGATTCTCGGACACTACAACCCGCGCACGGAACCGAAAACGGTCGTCGTGAACGAAGAGAAGGTCAAGGCCTGGCTCGCTAAGGGCGCGCAGCCGTCCGACCCGGTACGGCGCTTGTTCGCCGAACTCGGTCTCGTGCCGCGCGGCTTCGTTCCGCCGAAGAAGGCCGTGCCGGCCGCCGCCGCTCCCGCCGAAGCAGCCGAGTAGCCGGTGTCCGCGTTCGACGACGAATTCGGGTTGTTCGGCGACGATGAAGCGGCGCCGGAAGAAGAACGGAAGTCGACTCTCGGTGCTCGCCAAATCGCCACGAACGAATCGTTCAGTGACGATATCGAGCCCGAGGACGAACGTCCCGCGCGGCGCCGTCCGGGCGGTGCCGGCAGCGATTCGCGCGTCGGCGGCGGCGAACGCCGGCCGTATCGCGACCGCGATCATGGCCCGCGTCCCGCAGGCGATCCGGCCGTCGCGCAAGCACGCGCCGTCGAACTGCTGACGTTCCTCGCGAAGCGGCTCGTTTCCAGACCCGATGACGTCATCGTGGCCGTCGTTGACGGCGCGCGCGGACCGATCATCGAACTCGAAGTCAATCCGGAAGATTTCGGCAAAGTCATCGGTAAGGGCGGCCGCGTCGCGCAAGCGTTGCGCACGATCGTTCGCGCCAGCGCCGAGGGCAAGGTCACGATCGATATCGTCGACGTTGAAGACGACGACGTGCATGAAGCGGATCTCGAACACGCCGGCGACACGAGTGCTGCGGAACCCGTCGATGCGATCGCCGAAGAACCCGAAGCCACGGCCGTAAAAAAGAAGCCGGCCGCGAAGAAAAAGGCGACCGCGGCAAAGAAGCCGGCCGCCAAGAAGAAAAGTGCCACAGCAGCCGCCGCGCCCAAACGAAAAAAGAAGAGCTGACGTCAACGCCGGCCGTATCGCCGGCGTGTTTGGGCTGCACGGTGAGCTAAAGCTCGATGCCTCGCGCGTTGGTGACCACGCGATGCGGGTGGGCCTCGCCGCGACCTTACGCCTCGGCGACGGCACGACGCGCGAGGTGACCGTTTCTGCCGTCCGGCGGCAAAAAGACCGGCCGCTGATTCGCCTCACCGGCATCGACGATGCTAGCGCGGCGGAAGTGCTCGTCGGCGCGCAGGTGACGATCGCGCGCGCCGATGCGCCGCTGGGCGAGCGTGAATACTTCGATGAGGATCTAGTCGGTTGCCGGCTCCTCGATGAGGCCGGCGTCGAGCGCGGCGTCGTCGCCGACGTGCTGCACTATCCGAATCAAGATCTGCTCGTGATCGGCGCGGCGCGCGCGATGCTGCCGCTGGTGGCGGCGTTCATCGCCGGCGTCGATGTCGCGCGCAAGGAGATTTACGTGACGGTGCCCGACGGATTGCTCGATCCGTCGGCAGCCGAGGAAGCCTAAGCCCTAGCCGCGCCGCTTCGGCGGGTTGATGTAGGCGTTGACCGCCGCACCGGTCACGGCCGCGAGCGGTTGCTGAAACGAGCGATCGTATGCGACGTTGCCGCCGCAGTCGTAGGCGATGAGCCGAAGCGTTGCGTTGGGGTTGCCGGCGGGCGTATCGAGCCACGCACCGACGAGCGCCGTCGCCTTATTGGCGGTGCACACGTCGTTTGACGGCGCGTTTGCGGTGACGACCACGGCGTGCCGTCCGTCGCGCTCGAACGCGGCCGCAATCGATTGCGCCGCCGCGCTGCGATGATCGGAATCCGCCGAACCGCCGACGGTGAGCACGGCGATGGTCGCGTTCTGCGCCGGCGTTACGGCGACGTTCTCGGGCGCAGCGGCCTTCTTGTGGCCGAAGAGCTTGCTCAGCGGCGTTTGGGTGCCGTTCGAAGGCTCGGGCTCGGGCGTCGGCTGTGGTGGCGGCGGTGCCTCAAACGCTTGGATGCCGCGCGTGCTGCGATCGATGATCCCCTGACGCAATTGGTCGCCTTGCGCCGCGATTTCATCCAAGCTCGTGATGAAATTCGTCTGGCTGAACACGAGCGTTCCCGAGGTGGTGCTCACCACTTGCTCGACGACCGACGCACCCCGGCCAAGCGGCGTCACGAAGCCCGTAACGTAGTAGTTCGCGCCGGCTGCGCGTGCATCGGAAAGAAAGTTCGCGCGCTCGACGCCCGGCTTGGGCGCAATGACCTTAACGCTGCCGCCTTGCGCGATCTGCGTTGCGAGCGTCGTCGCGATGCGGGCGCTCGTCTCGCGGTCGAGCTCGGCCGAGCTGGCCATAAGCGGGTAGACGATGACCGTGGGGACGATCGTGAACGCCGGGGTCGCGGCCACCAAGAACACGGACAGGCATGCGAAAACGGCGAGCAGGTAACGGTGCACGTTGCTAGGGTTCAACGGTCGCGACAGCGTTCCTTATCGCGCTTCGGACGGCGACCCAAGCGTGACCGGCGGATCCTTCGAGAAACGCAGTTCCCATTGTGCGCTTACGTGCGCACCGTACAGAAAGATCACGCACACGTAATAGACCCAGAGCATCAGGGCGAAGATTGCCGAGAGCGTGCCGTAGATCTGAAAGACGTTCGCGTGGGCGGTGTAGATGCCGAACGCGACCTGCGCGATCGAATAGCCGACGGCGGTGACGATCGCGCCGGGAATGCCGAACCACACGTTCGAGCGCCGATTCGGCAGATAGGCATACACGAGCGTCGAGAACACGAAGACGAAGGCGAGCGAGAACGAGTACGAGCCGATCTGCGGGCCGTAGCGCAAATACTCGAGGCCGGTGAAGCGTTCGATGTAGGTGATCGCGAGCGGGCCGGCCGTTGCAACGATCAAGACGAGGCCGAGGATCGGAACGAGTACGACCGCGATGAGAATCTCGTAAATGAAGTGCCGGCTTTGCAGGCCAAGCGACCGGTCGAGGCCGTAGGAAACGGCACCGAAGACGTTCTTCCCCGACCAGATGAGGCCGACCAAGCCGATGATCCCGGAGACGCCCCGGTAGCGCACGATCGACTGGATGTTGTTCG
Source organism: Candidatus Lustribacter telmatis (assembly GCA_003164045.1). Taxonomy (GTDB): domain Bacteria; phylum Vulcanimicrobiota; class Vulcanimicrobiia; order Vulcanimicrobiales; family Vulcanimicrobiaceae; genus Lustribacter; species Lustribacter telmatis. Next base: position 116,167 of record PLRU01000051.1, on the reverse strand, counting down.
AAACGAGATCGTAGAATTGCGGCGCAAACTCATCGATCGTATCGAGCGCGCGCAGGTCGCCCGTCTCGGTACCGAAGATGTAGCCGAACATCGCAACGATTACGAGCGAGAGCGGTATAGCGGCAAAGAACACGTTGAAAGCGATGGCCTGAGCGAGAAACGTCGCGCCCGCCGCCGAGAACCCGACGGCGGCCGCGCGAAACACACCCACGACCGCGAGAAGGGAGTTACGCACGCATGATTCCGGCAGCCGTCGTCGTCATTCTCAACGGTGCGATCGTCGCGAGCGCGCCGCCGGCGCAATTGCTTTTCGGCCACGTCATGGCGCCGCTGGCGCCCGTGATCACGCAGTTCACCGAACGCGCCGTGCTCGACGGCGATACGATCACGCTGACGCGCGGCTCCCGGACGTGCGTGCTGCGCATCGGCTCGGACGTGATCTCGTGCGACGGCACCGTACATACGCTGCCCGTTGCTCCGTTCGGGCGCGACGGCGTCGCGTACGTGCCGCTGGCTGACGTTACGCGCGCGCTCGGCGGCGCCGCCGCGTTCGATGCGCACACGCGCATCGTGGCGCTCGACGTTCCGCCCGAGACCGGACTGAAGTCGCCGCCGCCGTTCGATCCGAACGCGCCGCAGGCGCCGCCGACGATCATCTTCACGCCCTCACCCGCACCCGCGGCGGCGACGCCGCGCGTGCTCGATACCGGCAGTCCGCAACCGCGCCGCACGGCGATCCCAGCGATTCCCTCACGCGTCCCGGAGAACTAGAGACCCGCGTCGGAAATGGTCATGAACCAGCGCTGGGTCTCCGGATCGTCGAACCAATTCGCGATCCGGGCCTCGATGTCGCGCACCCCGCGCAAGGCGTCCACGTGGCGGCGCACCTGCGCCGGGTCGGGCTCGGGATCGTCCAAATGGGCGCGCAGGGCGTCCAGTTCGGTGCGCGCCGCCTGATCGGTACCGATCGCGGCGTCAAGTTCATCGTAGGGGAGTTGCGGTCTCTGCGGCCGGTCCTGATCGGTCATGGGCATGTTCTTCCCGTCCTTTGATGCTTCGCCCGCCTCGCGAGCGATAAGTAAAACATTGCCACTCACGCATGTTGCCTTATTTGAATTATTGATCTAGCATCCGTATACTCGGTGGGTGCCGCCGATTCTGCCCGGAGTCTTGGTCGCCGCCGTTATCGCATTGGCTGCGACCCTGGCGGCCCAGTTTGTGCCCTTGGTCGGCGCACCGGTACTCGCGATCGTGTTCGGACTCGGGCTGCGGCTCGCAATCGCCCTGCCGCGCCCGCTCTATCCCGGCTTCGCGTTTTCGTCAAAGTACGTGCTGCAGTCGGCGATCATCGTCTCGGGGTTCGGCCTATCGCTCGCGGCGGTGGTGAAGACCGGGTGGGAGACGCTGCCGGTAACGATCGGGACGATCGCGATTGCGCTCGTACTCGCGCCGATCGCCGGCCGCATGCTCAAAGTCGATACGGTCCTCACACACCTCGTCGGTGTCGGGACGGCGATCTGCGGCGCTTCGGCGATTGCGGCGGTGGCATCGGTGATCGAGCCGCTCGAATCCGACGTTGCGCTCGCCATTGCCACGATCTTTTTCTATAACATCGTGGCCGTGCTGACGTTCCCCGCTCTCGGCGGCTTGATGCACATGACGCAAACCCAGTTCGGCGTGTGGGCCGGCACGGCGATCAACGACACGTCGTCCGTCGTCGCAGCGGGCTACGCTTTCGGGGCCGATGCGGGGCAGCATGCGACGATCGTGAAGCTCGCGCGCGCGACGTTCATACTGCCGGTCGTCGCGATCGTCGCCGTCGTGCACGCGCGCGAGAAGCGCGCCGGCGGCATACATGTTCCGTGGCGGCGCATCGTACCGTGGTTCATTCTCTGGTTCGTCGTCGCTGCGTGCATCAACACGACCGGAATCATTCCCGGCGGCTGGCATTCCGGCATCACGCAGGCATCGACGTTTTTGATCAGCATTGCGCTGGCCGGCATCGGCGTTCAGACGGAGGTCGCTCGCCTCGCCCGCAGCGGCGCGCGCCCGCTGGCACTCGGGTTCGTGCTGTGGGTCGCGGTCGCGGCGGTCTCGCTCCTGCTTCAGCGCGCTACCGGGTCGTAAGGGGCGGGGGCTCGAAGCGCCCGGAGTGAGTAGTTCTGGATCGACGGCGGTGGCGCAACCGCCCGTCACACGTCACTTGGCCGAAGCGATCGTTGCGTTTACGCTTGCCGATTTGCCCGAGAGCGTACTGCACGAAGCGAAGCGTTCGCTCTTCAACGTGCTCTCCGTTGCGGTCGGTGCCAGTCTGCATCCGGGCGTCGATGCGATCTTGCGCGTCGCGCGCGATACCGGCGGCGCGGCGGTCGCGCCGATCGTCGGACGCAGCGTGCTCGCCGATGCGCACTTTGCCGCACTCGCAAACGGCTTTGCCGCGCACGTCGATGATTACGACGATACGCATCTCGCCACGGTGATTCATCCGGCGGCCGCAATTGCGGCGACCGTCCTGGCGTTAGCACCTTCGACCAAACCAGACGGCGCCGCAGCGATGCGCGCGTTCGTGCTCGGATGCGAGATCCAGCTGCGCGTGGGCGTGGCGATTTCGCCGGAACATTACGACGACGGTTGGCACATTACCGGAACGTGCGGCACGATCGGTGCGGCGGTGACGGCGAGCGCCCTGCTCGGCTTGGATGCGCACGCGACGGCGCGCGCAATTGGGATTGCGGCATCGAGTACGGTCGGTCAGCGCGAGGCGTTCGGCCGGATGACCAAGGCCTATCATGCGGGTAAGGCGGCGGCGAACGGGCTGCTCGCGGCCACGCTTGCGGCGCGCGGTTTCACGGCGCCCGAGGATGCGCTCGAAGCGCCCGGCGGATTTGCCGATGCGCTCGCCACCACGCACCGCATCGGCAGGCTGGATACCGATCTGCGCGCGAACTTCGAACTGGCGAAGAATACGTATAAGCCTTATCCGTGCGGCATCGTCGCGCACCCGGCGATCGACGCGGGCGTCGCGCTCGCCGCGCGCATCGGCGCTTCCTCGGCGATCGAATCCGTCGTCGTGTACTGCAACCCGTTGGTACCGGAGCTGATGGGCAACCTCACGCCGGCCGACGGCTTGCAGGCGCGCTTTAGTGCCGTACATGGCGTGACGATGGGCCTGCGCGACGGCAGCGTCGGCTTGGCGCAATACGAGGATGCGCTGGTCGTGGCGGAAGACGTCGTCGCGCTGCGTGCGCGCGTGCGGCTCGAACCGGATGCAAAAATGCCGCGCGCGTCGGCCCGCGTGTCGGCGCGGCTGACCGACGGAACGACGGTTGAAGAAACCGTGCTGAACGCGCGCGGCAGTCTCGAGCGGCCGTTGACCGATGCGGAACTCAACGCCAAGGCCGAAGCGCTCGTCGAACCAATCCTCGCGGGGCGGACGGCAGCCTTGCGCAAGGCGGTTTCCGAGTTGCCGAAGGCCGCCGATCTTTCGGCGCTGATCGCCGCGGTGTCGGCATGAGCACGAGCGAGCGCGCCGTACACCCGACGGCCGAACTCATCGCTTTTGCCGCGAACGGTTGGGCATTTCGCGATGCCGTGCGCGGACCGGCGCGCGCGTTCGTCCTCGTCACGCTGGTGCAAGCAATGGCTAGCGCCCGTGCGCCGCGCGTGGAGATTGCTGCCGCCGATGCGCCGGGACCGGCGCGGATGCGCGCGCACGCGATCGGCCGCGCCGCCGTGACGACGCCGTTGCGTGCAGCATTCGTCACGGGCGTAGCTGCCGGCGAGGCGGCAACCCTGACGACGCCGGTGGTTTGCGCTGCGTTTGCGCTCGGTGAGAGTCTCGACGCGCCGGGCGCAACCGTGCTCGATGCGATCGTCGCGGGCACGGAGATTGCCGTGCGCGTCGAGCGCGCACTCGGCGCGGGACATCGCGAACGTGGCTGGGACACGCACGGAACGTGCGGACGCCTCGGAGCGGCCGTCGCCGCTGCGCGCGTCTTGGGTCTGCAGCGCGAAGCGATGCGCGATGCGTTCGGGATCGCCGCCACCGCTGCGTGCGGATTGCGTGAAGCGCGCGGCACGATGACCGCCGCTTACATCGTCGGCGCTGCCGCCGCCGACGGCATCGAAGCCGCACTACTCGCGCGCGCCGAGTTCACCGCCGCGCCGCTCGCGCTCGAAGGCCGCCGCGGTCTGGCCGCGCTCATGAGCCCGACGTTCGACGGCGCCGCGCTCGTGCAAGGTTTAGGCGAAACGTTCCTGATGGAAAGCCTCGCCGCGGGCCCCACCGGTTCGCCGAACGGCCCCGCCTACGATGCCGTGCGCGCACTCGTCGACCGCATCGAACGCCTACCATCAATCCGCGAACTCATCGACGCAACACTCGCCGCGTCATAGCATGGCCGCGCGCGTTGATGGATTGTTTACGGGTTGGACGACGATTCGGGCTCAGCGCGAGCATCGCGTAGCGCTCTCGCTGCTCGTGACCGTGCCGATCACGCTGGTCGTTATCGGCTTCGTCTTTCACGGCATCACGCCGACGCAGGTGGCGTCGCTGTTCGTTGTCGGTATGGTGTTCGTCTCGCTCACGCGCGGCCGGTTACTGGGCAGCAGCATCCGGGCACGGCGGGAAGAGTTTCCGCACGTCGTCGACACGGTCGAACGATTGGCGAAGCGGCTCGGGATCGCCGCGCCGATCGTCTTCATTCGCGACGACTACTTCGTGCCCGTCAACGCCATTGGTCTGGGCGAACCCTACGCGATGGTCATTTCGAGTCAGTACTTGCAGCTCATGGGGCCTGACGAGATGGCGTTCATGATCGGCCGCGAGCTCGGCCATATCGCGGGCGGCAACACGCGCCTGCTTTCGCTGATCAACGCGTCCGGCCGCAGCAACCCGATCATCGCATCGCTGTTCGGCGGCTGGATCCGGCAAACGGAATATACGGCCGACCGCGCGGGCCTGCTGTGTGCGTCGATGGGCTCGGCCGTAAAAGCGATTGCTATTTCAACCTTTCACGCCAGCGGACGGCACGTCGAAGCAGCGATGCTGGCCGATCAGCGCCGCGACATCGAGTCGGACCTCACGCTCCGGCTGGGTGAGTTGACCGGCATGATGCCGTACGCGGTCAACCGCGTGCGCGCGCTCGAAACCTTTGCAACGAGCGAAACCTATCGCTATTGGATGGAGCGCTTCGAGCGCGACCCTCTGCCGGTTCGCGCTGCCCTCGGGCCGAGCGATGGTCCGGTCGATCGGCGCGAACTCGCTTCGAATCTGCGGCGCTTTCTCGCGTTTGCCATCGACGTGACGATTCTCTCGGTCATCTTTCACGCCGCTGTCGGCATCGTGTCGGTATCGAATGGCCACTCCGCTTCGCCGGGCGTGCACTCGAAGATATTCAGCCTCACCTCGCTGACGTTGGCCGACATTGATTCCTACCTGAAGAGCAACGCCTGGCTATGGTATTTCCCCTACGCCGCGGGCTTGGTTGCGATCGCGGGCCGGACGGTCGGGATGATGGTGCTCGATCTGCGCGTGGTTCGGCTGGACCACGGTCGCGTAGGCATCGCGCAGAGCATTTGGCGCTACTTCCTGGCCCTGTTCTGCGCGCTCACGGTCGTGCCGCTGTTTCTGGGCTGGTTTTGGCGGATGCAGTTGTACGATCGCTTTTCGTCCTCGCGCTTGATCGGCGGCCGCACTGGGCTCAGTTGATGAGCATCGTCCATTTCATTACGTTTGTCGTACTCGGCGGCATCTTCGGCTTCGTGGGCGGTCTCTTTGGAATCGGCGGCGCGTTCCTCGCGATTCCCGTCTTGGGCATCGCGTTCGGATTGAACGAACAAACCGCGCAAGGCACCGCGCTTGCGATGGGGATGCCCAACGTGCTCGTCGGCTTGGTGAGTTATTCGCGAAAGAAGCCGCTCGACTGGCGTCTCGCCGGCACGCTCGCAGCGACCGCGCTGCCCTTCACGTTTCTGGCGGCGCGTATCGCAACGCTGTTGCCGAGCGGACAACTGCGCATCGCTTTCTCCATTTTTCTGCTTGCGATCGCACTCGATCTCGCCCGTCGCACGTTCATCGCCCAAGCACCCGCGATGGCGGCGTTACCGTGGCCGTTCGCCGCCGTTGCCGGCGCGGTAGGCGGTGCGTTCTCCGGATTTTTTGGTATCGGCGGGGCGATCATGACGGTACCGGCGATGACGATGTTTTTCGGACAAACGCAAGTTGAAGCGCAGGGGATGGCGCTCGCTTTCGCCGTGCCGACGACCGTCCTGACGACCGCGACCTACGCGTTTGCCGGCGACGTCGATTGGGCGGTCGGCATTCCGCTTGCGATCGGCGGCGTGGTGACGGTCTCGATCGGTGTCGATGTCGCGCACCGATTGCCGGAACGCGCGCTGCGCTCGCTGTTCATCGGCTTCGTCGTCATCGTAGCGATCGCGCTCTTTCTCAAGGCCCGGGCGGGGGCGTAGCCGGCGCAGCGGCGCAGCCGTTCGGCGCTGCTGCGGCCGGCGCGGTTGCGGTCAGGCCGAAGCGGACCGGATACGAGGCCGAGCCGTCGGTCATGAACGAGCCGGTCACGGTGCGCGTTTCGCTGGGCGAAAGCGTGAACGCGCGGATGAGATGCGGTTGCGCGCTATCATCGACGCACGGCACCAGCGTCGCCGTGGTATCGCCGGTAAACCAAAGCGTCGCCGTCGCGCCGCCCGCGCCGCTGGTAAGCTCGTAGAGATAGACGCTTAGCGGGGCCGCGGTCGTATTTGCAAGATGCAGCGCGAACGGGCGCACGACGCCGTAGTCGCCGCCGAGCGGACGTTCGCCCGCGCGCTTGTTCGGTAACGCGGCATCACCGATGGATACCGGTGCGGGTTCGGCCGCGCCGCTGGTAAACGCTAAATCGATCGGCGCGACGGCGGTTAGCGTGAATACGCCGCGGCGGCCGTGGGAATCGTCGGGAAGTTCGGCGCCGTCGAGCGGCGGAAGCGCCGCCGTCGCGGGACTCGTCGCAACCGCGAAGTCGACCGGTCCGCCGTCAACCACGCGCAGATCCTCGACCGCTTCGATCAAATCTCCGGGCTGCATGAGGCCGAACGGAATCACGTAGGGCATGCCGCCGGCGATGGGGAGGATCGCGCTCTCGCCGCTGGCGTGCGCGGCCAAAAAACGCGCACTGGATTGCTGGCCGATGTACGGGAACGCCGGGCTAGCGCCGCTGATCGTTCCCAGCATCTGGACGTGCGTCGGTACCGCCGAACGCAGCACGAGCCACACCCGCCGCGGTGCGCCGTCGGCCACGTGATACGCGAAGAGGCGAGCCGGCGTTTGCGTGTCGATCGTGCCGCGGATCAACACGCCGGAGAGTTGCGCGCCGACGTATTCGGGATCGTCGCTGTAGAAGAGCGTCGCGGGATCGAGTGCGGGCAGCGGATCGACGTGCACGTGAATTGCCGTGCGCGCACTCACATCGACGTAGGTGCCGCGTCCGTCGACGCTTACGCCGGCTTGCGCTTCGAGTTTGTCGCCGGGGGCCATGGTTGGCGGGATGGTCACGCCGTGCACGTCGAGGCCGGTGCCCGGTTGGCGAACGAGCGCTCGCTCGAGCGCATCGCGAATCCGCGCCGTGACGAACGCCGCGGAGACGGTGCCGGAGAGTGCGACGTCGAGATCGGTTGGAATCACGCCGGCGAGAAATCCCACGAGCACGGTAATCGTTGCCGTGCTGCCGTTGCGGTCGGTGAGTACGATCGTCCCGCTGCCGGCGCTGCGCCCGGTAAGAAGCAAGCGGCGCTTTACCGGATCGTAGACGGCGTCGACGCCGTCGAACGACGGCGCTACGGTCAGCGGAGCTACGGCGCCGGTGACGTTGATCGTCAGGCTCGTGCCGATAGGAATGCCGGCGCGTGCGCGGTCCACTTGAATGCCAGGCGCCTGCGCGCTGCCGGCGCCTGCGCTTGCTAGAAGGGCAAGGGCGAGTGCGACAGCTATCGCGCCGCCGAAAACGGTGGGCACGCTCGCGCACTTGCGGTTCCTCACCGAACTTTCATCCTCAATTGCCGAAATCGCCGCTTGCATGCTGAAGAAGACACCCGGATTTGCCGACGATTCTCATAGCGAGGAGGTAGCACGTTGCGGAGACTGGCGGGGCGGGTGCTAACAGCACTGCTCGGTTGTGCCGTTCTCGCCGGCGCGGGTCCGGTAGCGGTCGACGACGACTTGCACATCTTGCGCGAGCTGCGCCCTACGCAACGCGAGAACCTCGTCGTCGTGCAGCGCGACGGCGCGATTCGCATGGTTGCTTACGATCCCGTCGTCCAAGATCCGCAGATCGCCGCGCTCATGCCGCTCATGTCGCCTGGTAGCGGCTATACCGTCGCGCGCGCCGCCACCCCCAAGCCCGTGCTCTCGCTTGTGCGCATGATCGCACTGCGCTTGAAGCCGAAACCGCCGGTCAAACAACGCGCAACGGTCGAACCGCTGCGCGTCGCACTCGGCGGAACCTACGTGCCGACGCAAGCCGGCCCGAAGCCGCAGCGGCACGTTGCCAAAGTCGCCGCCTTCGACCTCGCGTGGCTATACGCGCACCGCTTCGATGCATCACGCGACGACGTTCGGATGCCGGGCATTCCGGTGCGCTCGCAAGTCGGCTCGCCGTTCGACATCGATTCCGGCGCGTTTCACGGCGTGCGCGCGGTCAACGGCTGGAGCGCCGTGCGCGTCTCGGTGTCGATCCCATGCGGCGTGCGTCATTTCGTCACCGGTCCCGGCTACAACGAAGTCACCGGCGCGCCGGGCATCGTCGATCAGGAAACCGGTTACATCTACATCGGCGGTTGGGGTGCCGGGCCGCGGGGCGTTTCGGTCGATGCCGGATTGCAGAAGAGTTCGGCGCAGAGCGAACACGACGACTACGCATTTTATTGGAAGTTCGCCGCCAACAAGCCGATCACGTCGGAAGAGCGCTTCCCGTGCGGCGGTCCGGATGTGGTGCTCGAGTTGTATCCCGTTGCGGACTCGCTGCTCGTGTTCTCCGCCACCGGCGTAGCCAGCGACGGAAACCGGCACACGTTCACGGCCGTGCAGCATACGCACCCCGACGACGGCTGGGCGCCCGAAGGCGGCTCGCGCGATGACGGCGTGATTCTCAAGCGCATCGTCTCCATCGCGCAGCCGTACACCTGGCATAAACGCTCCGGCACCGGCCGCGCCGACCGTTTCGTGAGCGGCAGCTATTTCGGCGTCGCGGGTCCGCACGATCTCACACCGCGGATCGTCTGGCGTCATTGCGAGATCGGGCGTGTCGAGCCGCCTTCGATCGTCCCGCAGTACAAACAGTGGACGGCGGCGCAAACGTGGACGTCGCAGGTCCCAGGCGTGTATACCGATTGGCCGCCGCTGGGCGTGTTCCGCGGCAGCGAAGGCGCCTGCGATGCCGCCGGGATTTACTTGCGTGCGTAAGTGGATCGCGGCGTTGCTGCTGAGTGCGACGGTGCTGCTCGCGCAAGCCGCGGGCGCGGCCAACGATGCCTCGCTTGGTTACGAGTCGATTCGCCCGTCGCTAGTGAAGGTGTGGTCGTTCGACCGGACCGGACGTCCGATGCAGAGCGGCACGGGCGTCGTGGTCGATTCGAACGACCGGCACTCGATCGTGCTCACGGCATCGCACGTTATCGCGGGCGCGGCGAGCATTCGCATCGACGTCAGCCGCGATCTCCACGATCTCTCCGCGCACGTCGACCGGACGGGGCCGCGGGATCTCACGCTGCTCTCGATCGACCGCGGCGGATTGCACGCGGCGCATTTCGCTCCGCGCACGCATCCGGTGATCGAGGGCAATCTCGTTGCGGTAGCGGGCTACGTGAAGAACGACGAACTCATCGGCGTGGTCGGCCAAGAACCGCGCGTGCTCTTTCCGGGCACGGTCGCTTCGCGGCCCGACAACGGGATCTACTTGGAACTCGAAAACGTTCACATCGAAGAAGGCCTCAGCGGCGGCGCCGTGTTCGAGCCCGGTACGGGCGAAATCTTGGGCATCGTTACGTCGCGCACGAGCGATCGCCGCGGCGGCTTCGCCGATTCGGGCACGCTGGTCGTCGTACCGTTTCTTATCGCGAACCACATCGCCGCCGTCGATGTGCCCGCGGCACCTCCGGCACCCCCCGTCGCGCATCTACCCGCGCCGCGCCCCGTCGTGGTGCTGGCCGCACTTCCGACGCCCGCGCCCCGACCCATACCAGTTGCGACGATGCGCGCCCTAGCGATGCCGCCGTTACGTGCCGTTGCCGAACCGCTGCTGCCGATGGCGGTGCTTCCGCCGCAGCCGGCCGCGACGCTGCAGGCCGTGGTGACCGTGTCGGCCCCGCATGATTTTGCCGGCGGCGTCGTTTCGTGGCAGGTCCAAGCGGCCACCCCGAAACGCTTCATCTATACGCGCGACGGCTGCCGGGTGGCGGTGACGATCGACGTGCGCACGCTGCAGTTCGTCGTCGCGCACCAGGCCCTCGTACAACCACACCGGCGCGGCGCGTTGCTCGGCATCTCGCTGCAACAGCGTGCGGCATCGAGCGATGCGTGCGCGAACGTCGCCGATGCGGAAGAGACCGAGGGCTCCTACGAGCCGACGGCGATGTCGTTCGACGGGCACCACGTCACGATGCGGTTCGTCTATTCGGGCGATGCCGACAACAGCGACCGCTTTCCCAGCGATGCAAGCCTCGATGCCGACCTCGACGGTGATGCGGTGAGTGCCACCGTTTCGTTTTTCGCGCGCGATTGGACCGGCTCGATCCAGCTTCCGCTCGCGCGGACGGCGTTGGCCGCGGTGAGCAGCACCTGGTAGAGCAGGGCGGACGCGTGGCCATGCCATAACCGGGGTGATGCCGTTTCGCCACCTGTTCGTTCTCATCGCGTTGCTTGCAGCGCTTACGCCGCTCGCGGGCGCCCAAAGCGGCGGATCCGACGCGGCTCGCACTGCCGCGCGCTTCGAGGGGATGCGCGCGAAGCCGGAAGCATTGCTCGCGTTTCTGAGCGACATGCCGAAGGGCGCCGATCTGCACGATCATGCCGACGGCGCGGTGTACGCCGAAGACATGCTGGCGTGGGCAATTGCCGACGGTGCGTGCTATACCCCCGCAACGTTGGCGTTGATCGAACCGTGCGCCGGCGGCGACGTGCCTCTGGCCTATGGACTGGGCAAGGATCCAAACCTCTCGGCCGAGATCGTGCGCGCACTCTCGATGCAGACCTTCGCGTCACGAACCGAGAGCGGACACGATCATTTCTTCAACACGTTCGGAAAGTTCGGCGCGGTCAACGCGCGCCATCCGGATCGGATCCTCGCCGCCGCGACGAGTGACGCCGCTCGCAGCCGCGTGCAGTATCTCGAACTGATGACGGCGGTGGACATTGGGGCTGCACGGGACGCGGCCAAGGCGGTCGCCGTTGCGCACCCGTTCGAACCCGCGAACTTCGATGCCGACGATGCGGCGCTCGACGCCGCCTTCGCAAAGATCGTGCCGGCCGCAATCGCGCATGCCCGAGCGCTGGAAGCCGAGCGGCTTGCCGCGCTGCGCTGCGCGTCGGCGCAGCCGGATCGGGGCTGCTTGGTAATGGTGCGCTACATCCAATCGGTGATTCGCGTCGACGATCCGGCGTCGGTGTTCGCGCAAACGCGGCTCGCCTTCGCGCTGGCGAACGATTCGCGCAGCGGTTTCGTGGCGATCAACTACGTGGCACCGGAAGACGCACCCGTCGCCGTGCGCGACTACGTGCTGCACATGCGCATCATCGCATACTTCCACAAGAAGTACCCGCGTGCCGCGATCGCGCTGCATGCCGGTGAGCTCACGCCGGCGTTCGTGAAGCCGGCGGCCCTGGCCGACCACATCCGCCAAGCGATCGAAGTTGCCGGTGCAACGCGGATCGGTCACGGCGTCGACGTGCTGGGCGAGCGCGACGCCGCGGGCCTGCTGCGCGAGATGGCGAGCAAACACGTGCTGGTCGAGATCGCGCTCACCAGCAACGATCAGATCCTCAACGTGCGCGGCAAGGCGCACCCGTTGCCGGCTTATCTCGCGGCGGGGGTGCCGGTGGCGCTCGTTACCGACGATGCCGGCGTGTCGCGGTCGGACCTCACCCACGAGTTCTTGCGCGCGACACTGACCTACGGTTTCACCTACCCGCAGTTGAAGACATTTGCGCGCAACAGCGTGGCATACGGCTTTCTGCCGCGAACGGAGAAAGCCGCAATGGAGCGCGAGCTCGAACGGGCGTTCACCGCGTTCGAGCACGAGCAGGCGCTACTTCAGTAAACGCTCGAGCCAGGGAATAATGACGGTGTTGGCGATCTTGTAGTCCGGCCAATCGGCGGAATGCCCGGTATGGTTTCCGTCGGGATTCACCCACGCATCCTTGGGCGTGCCGGTGCGCAGCAGCAGAAAGAGGTCGTCGATCGGTACTTGCGTGTCCTTGACGCCGTTGACCAGCAGCATCGGGGTAGAGGGCTTGCCGATGTAACCTTGCGCGATCAGCGAGAGCGTCGGTCCGAAGGCGAGGAACGCATCCATCGTCTTCACGCCGTACACCGCCGAACGCGCCGCAAACAGATCGAAGAGATACTCGCGCGTTCCAAGCGCGACGTTCTGCCAGCCCGTCGAGAAATATTTGTCGGCGATCGGCGCCTGTGAGACCACGCCGCGGAGCCGTGCCTTCTCGACAAAGCCGAGCTTCGCGGCCCAGTACGACGACCAGCTTACGCCGATGACGGCGACGCGGGATGCATCGATCTCGGGGCGCGTCGCTACCCAATCGAGCATCGCGGAGAACATCCGCTCGGCATGCGCGTCGATCAAGATGGGCGCTTGCCCCGTGCCCGGCATATCCACCGAGAGCTCGGCCATCCCGTGGTTCGTGAGGTCGGCCCAGCGCATCGCGCTCTTTTCTTTCCACTCGTCGAGCGCACCGATCGTCAGCACGAGTGGTACTTTGCCGGTCGCATTCTTCGGTAGCCGGTAGTACGCGGTGATGGTCTTGCCTTCGAACGGAATTTTCACGACGTTGATGACGGGATCGAGCGTTGCGGCGTATTTGACGAACGCTGCGACCGATGCATCGTATGCCGCGGCTTTGCCGGGCGACGAGCGCGCGGGCCAGCGCGCGAAGTCGTAGTAGAGATAGGCTTGCCAAAAATCGCCGGCTTTTGCGTAGCGGTCGCCGAGCGGCGTCCACACGCGAGCCCACGTTTCGGGCGCGAGATCGGTGAGACCGGGTAGTGCGGTCCGCACGTCGTCGGCCTTGAAGCCCGTTTCCGGATAGGCTTGATGATCGGCGCGCAACTGAATCTCTGCTTTGAGTTCCGCCAAGGTTCGCGGCGGCGCCAGTTGGGCGTGCGCCGCGATCGGCATGACCAGAACTACGGCAAGAAGTGCCGCGGCAAAGACGGAGATTCGTTGAAACATGCCCTCAGCGTGCGAGCGGGCTGATCAACTCCCCTGCGGGGAAGGCCGCCTTGATGAGGCCGTACTTGGCGGCGGCGTCGATCGACGGCTGCACGAGATCGGGCGTGATCTTCGTGCCGTACGGCGCGCGCGTGACGGCTTCGATGTCGGCCGGCGTTTTGTTGAGGTACTTCGCGAGGATGACGGCCGATGCCGCGTGGTTGGCGTTGCCCCACGCGGCCGACTCGGCCATCACGGCGATGAACGCTTTGGCGGCGGCGGGATGCGCGTCGGTCCAGGCGGCGGTTGTGAACCACGACGACGGCGCGAAGTGCGAACCGACCGCGTCGAAAACGTTGGCCACACGGCGCAGATCGCCGTCGGGACGGGCGAGGAGCTGTTCGTTGGCGGCGTCGATTGAGGCCGCATCCACGCGGCCCGCGCGCACGGCATCGGGCATTTGCGGAAACGGCAGTTCGACGAACTTCACGCTCTTCCAATCGCCGCCGTTCTTATCGACCCAGGCCTGCACGGAGACCGACGAGATGTTGTTGAGGCCGTTCACCGCGACGACTTTTCCGTTGAGATCCTTGCCGGATCTGATCGGGCTGTTCTTGAGCACGGTGAGAATGCCGGCCGTCACTTGCGTCGGTACGTGCAGGTTCGCCGGCGCGAGCAGTGAGAAGGGCACGCCGTGGTCGTGTGCGATCGAGAGCGAGACGACGTTGGCGAAGCCGATATCGACGGCACCCGATGCGACGGCCGCTGAAATCGCGGCGCCGCTGGTGATCGGCGTGAACTCGACCTCGTAGCCGGCCTTCTTGAAGAAGCCCAAATCTTTGGCGTAGTACGCTTCGCCCGAGATGTCGCCCGGAATCAGCGCGATGCGCAGCGTTTGCGTCGTTTGCGCGAACGCCGGCGTAGCGCTGAGGGCCGCTGCGGCGAGCGCGCTCGCGCCGGCCAGCCGGCTGAATGCGCCGCGCGAAATCACGCCGTCACCGGATGACCGTAGGGTGCGTCGGCTAGCCGTCCGTTCGCATCGTAGCCGTCGAGTGCGCGCTGCACGAGATCGTTCGCACCGGCGAAGTCGTAGTTGCGGTACATGTGGCCTTTCGTAACGAACGGCGAGCCGGCGTAGAACATCTCGTATTGAGCGTGCCGTCCGGCGAACTCCGAGCCGATCGCATCCCAGATCAGCTTCATCAGTTTTACGCGTTCCANNGCGGGTACTCCCGGCGATTGGATGTACCGTTCGATATCGGCCGCCATGACCGGATTCTTGAAATCTTCGACCGATGACGGCACTTGAATCACGCCGCCGCCGACGAGATTGCGAATCGCTTCGATCATCGTGTTATGAAATTGCGGCTGCAGGGCCATCTCGGCATAAAGTTCTTGCACGCCCGGCCGTTCGAGACCGTCGGCATCAGGCTTGGAGTGTGCTTCTTGCGCGAGCACCAAGCCTTCGACGACCGCCGCAATCGCCGCGAGATCGCCGAGCGCCGTCTGCACCGGCGGCGAAGAAATCGCGCCGGTGGTTTCGACCGCACGGCGCGCGAGGCCGGCGAGAAATTTCATCTTTACTGCGAAGCGAATCTGNNACCAGCAGCGAATCGGTTTCATCGAAACGCGACGCGAGCGGGTAGTCGAACATACTCGTCGCGCCCTCGGCATACGAGCGGCGTGAGTAGATGCGCACGCCCGGCGCGTTGCACGGCACGGCGACCGAGATCGCGTAATTCTCATCGCCTGCCACGAGCGGATGGATGCAACTGAGGTGGATGTAGTCGGCGATGGCCGAACCGGTGCCGAGCATCTGCGCGCCCTTGATGGTGATGCCGTCGGCGTTTTCCGAAACGACGCCCGCATAGAGCGACGGATCGGCTTGTTTGTGCGCGGGTTTGGAGCGATCGATCTGCGGCGGTACGATCGTATAAGCGACGTAGAGGCTCTCGTCGCGCATGCGTTCGTAAAAACGCACGACGTTGTCGTAGAAGCGGCGTTCGGTGCGCGCCCAGATGCTCGGCGCACCGGCAAACGCTGCGAAGAAGCCGGCAACGTGTTCGGGCGTGCGCCCCATGTAGCCGAACGACTCCTCGGAGAGCCGCCAGAGCGCCTTTCGGCGCAGCGTAAGATCTTCGCGCGAACGCGGGATCATATAGCACCGGTTCACCGGCTCGCCCGTTTTGGGCGACGGGTAGGTGAGCAGTTCGCGATTCGCCGGGTCGGCGGCAACGTCGAACAGCCGGGCGATGGAACGCGTGGCCTCGCGAAAGGCCGGATGCGTGGTGACGTCATCGACGCAAGCAGCATCGATGAAAACCTGCCGGCCGTCGTTCGCGATGGATGAGAGATAGTCGGCTCCGCTACGCATGGCGGGATGATAGCATAGCCCGATAGCAACGTCTAGTCGATGAGTTTAGACATATAACTAGCCGGCCCAAAGCGAGCTGTACCGCGTGGCCACCACGGCCTCATAGGGCACGTCACGGTCGAGGATGCCGACGTCGCGCGCGAAGGCATTCATGCCGGCCACGAAGTCGGGGCGGATCGCAGCATCGTAATAGGGCAAGTCGCGGCGCACGATGTCCGCGATCAGCGCCGCTTCTGCTGCCGGGAAGAGCGCGCTGCCGGCCCTCGTCGCGAGGCTGACGTCGGCAACGAGCGCGCGCTGTGTCGCGACGATCGCCCGCACGGCCGCAGCCGCAACATCGGGCGTGCGCGCGATGAGCGCATCGGTCGCGGCGACCGAGGCCATGGTGTAATTGAAACACGGTTTGGGGCCGTCGCCGCGGCGGATGTCGAGCACCAGTGTGCCGGCGCCGCTGCGCTGTGCGACCTCCGCGCCCATGCCGTTGGCCCAAAAGCCGTCGATCTTGCCATCGGCTAGCGCTTGCGCGGCCATCAGACCGAAGTTCGCCTTTTCTCCGATCGCGCCCGGAACGGGCTGGATCGTCACCTCGTCGCGCACGAGATCGATGCCGGCTTCAATCAGCAAGCGGCGCAGTCCCATTTCCACCCACGGCGCCGCGCCGATGCGCCGTCCCTTCACGGCGGCGATGTCGCCGCGCGCGACGTTGAGATCGGCGCGCATGATCAGAAACCAGTACATGCCCTGTGCCTGCGCGCAGAGCAATTTCACACCGTCCCATGCCGGAAACGCCGCGAGCGCCGAGTGCGCCGATCCGCCGACGAAGTCGACGNNGAAGAACCCGAGTTCGACGGCGGCTGCGGCCGGAAAATATGAGTTGGAGATGAGGTCCGGCACCGCGAGTTTCATCGGCGCACACTACGGCGAGCACTTAAAGGTTCCCGCCGCCGAGTGCAATAGGAGCAGTCATGCCGTATCGTGACTTGCGAGACTACATCGCTGCGCTGGAACGCCGCGGTTTGTTGCAGACGATCGACGAGCCGGTCTGCAAGGATACCGAACTCGTCCCGCTCGTGCGTTTGCAGTTCCGTGGCTTGCCCGAAGCGCAGCGCAAGGCGTTTTGGTTTCGCAACGTCACCGATGCGCGCGGCCGCGCGTTCGAAGGCTCCGTCGTGCTCGGGTCGCTCGGAAGTTCGCGCACGATCTACGGTGCGGCGCTGGATGCCGAGCCGGCCGCCATCCCGGGTTTGTGGGCGCGCGCCCAGCAAGCGCCGCTCGCGCCGGTCGTCGTCGCGCGCGAAGCCGCGCCGGTGAAAGAGATCGTGNNTGCTGGATCACGCGCGATCCGGAAACGGGCGCGAACAACCTCGGCATCTACCGCGGCATGATCAAAGCCGTCGATCGCATCGGCTGCGCGACCGACGTACCGACGCAGCACCTCGCGATCATGTGGGAGAAGGCGCGCCGCATGGGCCGCCATCTCGATGCGGCAATTTTTATCGGCGGACCGCCGGCGCTCGTCTTGGCATCGGCGAGTAAAGTGCCCTACGGCGTCGATGAGTTCGGGATTGCCGGCGCCCTCAACGGTGCGCCGATCGAACTGGTGAAAGCGGAGATGTCGGATCTGCTCGTGCCGGCTCACGCCGAAATCGTCATCGAAGGCCGTATTCGCACGGACGTGCTGGAACCCGAAGCGCCGTTCGGCGAAGCGAGCGGATATCTCGGACCGCGCAAGCTCGAGAAGATCTTTGAAGTCACGGCGATCACGCACCGCCGTGCGCCGGTGTACCAGGGCATCGTCAGCGAGTTTCCGCCGAGTGAAAGCACGGTGATTCGCAAGATCGCCTTCGACGCGATCTATTTGCGCCATCTGCGCGATTCGTGTAACATCCCGAGCGTCACCAAAGTCGCGACGCACGAGATGGCGAGCTGCAACATGCTCTTCGTGATCCAGCTCGACCGCCCGGCGATCGGTCAGCCCTGGCAAGCCCTGCGCTCGGCCGCCGCGTTCGATGCATCGCTCGGCAAGATCTTCATCGCGGTCGATGTTGACGTCGATCCCGATTCGATGGACGCGGTGCTGTGGGCGCTTTCGTATAGCATGCAGCCGCACCGCGATGCCGAGATCATTCGCGGCAAAGTTCCGCGGCTCGATCCGTCCGTCTCGCCGTCGAGCGACGTACGCCAGCTGACGTATCCCGACGGCATGGGTTCCTCGGCGATCCTGATCAACGCGTGCCGCGAGCACCCCTACCTGCCGGTTTCGCTGCCGCGGCGCGATTTGATGGAGGCCGCAAAGGCGCGCTGGGAGGGACTTGGACTCCCGGCGCTCGATTTGCGTACACCGTGGTACGGTTATCCGCTCACCGAGTGGACACCCGAGAACGAAGAAGAAGCCGGCCTCGCCGTGACGGGGCGGTATCTCGAAACCGGAGCGAAGCTCCTCGAACGACGGGTTGCAGCCGCTCCCGGCGACGAGCACCAGTAAAGGATTGACCGACGTGATTTCCCCGAACCGCTACTATCGCGTGGCGCTGGCCGCGTTAGCCGCGCTCGCGCTGTTGCCGCAAGCAACGCCGGCCGGCGCGCAGGATGCGACGCTGACGATCGGCACGATTCCGATCGATGCGACCGCGGAAGTCTACTACGCGCAAGAGATGGGCTTCTTCAAGAAGGCCGGCTTGAACGTGACGATCACGCCGTTTACGAGCGGCGGCGCGATTGCCGTCGCGGTCGTCGGGGGCTCGCTCGACATCGGCCTCGCCGACTCGGTTTCGATGACGTCGGCGCATGCACGCGGCGTTCCGCTCACGTATCTGGCGCCGGCCGCCGTGTACAAAAAAGGCGCGCAGACCTACGTGATCGCGGTGCCCGACGCATCGCCGATTCGCACGGCCAAGGACTTCAACGGGAAGACGATCGCGGTCAACGGGCTCAAGAACATCAACGAAATCCCGACCGATGCCTGGATCGACAACAACGGCGGCAATTCGAAGACCGTGAAGTTCGTCGAGATGCCCTATCCCTCGATGCTCGCGGCAATTGACGCGGGCACGATCGATGGCGCGGCGATCGTCGAACCGTTCATGACGTTCGCGCAGGCCAAACCCGGTAAATATCGCTTGATCTCCCTCGTCAAAGGCAACCTCGCGCCGGCCTTCGCCGTCGCGGGCTGGGCGACGACCGTCGACTGGGCGCGTAAGCATCCCGATCTCGTCAAGCGGTTCATCGCGGTGATGGACGAGACGGCGCACTGGGCGAACGTCAGTCACGCGCAGAGCGCCGTGATCCTCAGTGCGGTAGCGAAGATGCCGCCGGAGGTCGCAAACAAGATGGAACGCGCGTACTACGGCCCACGCTTGGATCCCGCACTGCTGCAGCCGGTGATCGACGCAACGGCGAAATACGGCGTAATTTCCAAATCGTTCCCTGCGTCCGAAATCATCGACGCGAACGCGCTGCGCTAACGGTGGAAGCCCTACGCAACTGCTGGCAAGTCGCCGCGTACGCCGGTGAAGTCGGCGACGGCATCCTGGCGCGCACGTTCCTCGGCGAAGCGGTGATCCTGTTTCGCGATCCCGCAGGCGTGGCGCACGCCCTGCTCGACCGCTGCGCGCACCGCTGCCTGCCGCTCTCGCGCGGTAAGCTCGCCGGCGGACTCGTGCAGTGCGGCTATCACGGCATGCGCTTTCATCCGGATGGAACGTGCGCCGGTGTGCCAGGTCAGGACACGATTCCCGCACGCGCTACCGTGGCCGCGTTTCCGGTAGCCGAACGGCATGGGTTCATTTGGATTTGGATGGGCGAATCCGCCGCAGCCGATCCGGCGAGCGTGCCGGATGCAGAGTGGTTTGCAAATCCGGCGTGGGAGACCGTTGCCGGCTACCATTACATCGCAGCCGACTACCGCTTGCTCGTCGATAACCTCCTCGATCTCTCGCACGAAACGTTCGTCCATCAAGACACGATCGGAAACGGAGCGGTCGCAGATTCGCCTGTTACGGCGCAACTCGTCGATGGCCGCGTCAAGGTACATCGCTTTATGAGCAACTGCCCGCCGCCGCCGTTCTATAAGCAAACGACCGGATTCACCACGAACATCGATCGCTGGCACACCACGTTCTACGAACCGCCCGGCATCGTCGTGATTGAGAACGGATCGATGCCGGCCGGCACGGATATTGCTGCGGCCAAGCAGCGGCGTATCCTCAATTTCATCACGCCGGAGACGGCGACGTCGTCGCACTACTTCTGGGGCGTCGCGCGGCAGTGGGAACTCGGCAATACCGCGCTAAGCGACGGCATCCGCGCGGACGTGATCAAGACGTTCGATCAGGACAAGGTGCTGCTCGAAGCGCAGCAGCGCGTGCTCGATAGCGATCCCTCACTGCAGGCGTTTCCGGTGACGATCAAGATCGATGCGGGTCCGATCCTCGGTCGCCGCCTGCTCGAGTCGAAGCTGGCCGAGTCGCGCTTGGTCCCGGCAGGCTCCGCCTAGGAAGTACCGCTCCGGGCACCGCCGAAAGGAATCGTATGGTGAATGCTACGCCGACCGCTGCTGAACGCTTGGATGCCGCCGAGGCGCAGATGAGCGACGAACTCGATCGCGTGATCGCGCGCTCCGTGCTCTACACGTCGGGTGAACGCGACCCCTCGGGCCCGATGGAACTGCCGTTCGGTTCGCTGCCGCCGGGCAAGTACGTGCTTCAGGGCGCCGATCCGCGTCTGAAGAAGATGCCGGCCAAGCCGACGCTGCTGGACTTCTTTAAATACCGTATCGGTCCGGCGAACCATCTGCTGCAAAGCGCGAAGCATGCGTTGCGCGGCGGCCATCCGGAACACGTCGTGTTGGCTTGCCTCTTGCACGACATCGCGGTGATGGGCTTCATTCGCAGCGATCACGGCTATTGGGGCGCGCAGTTGCTCGAGCCGTATGTCACCGAAGAAGTCAGCTGGGCGATTCGCGCGCACCAATCGTTGCGGTTCTTCCCCGACGAATCGGTCGGCTACAGCTATCCGGAGCACTACATCAAGATCTTCGGGCCAAACTACCAGCCCGAGCCCTACATCGTTGCCGAGTACGAACGGTACCGCAAGCACAAGTGGTATATGACGGCGCGCCTGATCTGCCTCAACGACATCTATTCTTTCGACCCGAACGTGATCGTGGCACTCGACGAATTCGAGGATATCATCGGACGCAATTTCCGTCAGCCCGAAGAGGGGTTGGGCTTCGATGCCACGCCGTCGTCGCACATGTGGCGGACGATCATGTGGCCGACGCGCTTTCTCTAGTGTCGCGGCCGCCGGTTACTTGACCGCTTCGAGCGAGGAGTAGCCGGGTCCGAAATCGTCACCCAGTCCGTCAAGCGCTCGACGATCATGATCGTGAACTGCGGGATCACACGGGCAAACGCGAGTGCTGCAAGAGTGCGAGGCTCCGTTGCTCGACAAGCTCGGCATGAACCTTTCGCGCAAGGCTGCGATAGGACGCGGCACATTGCGACGCAGGAGCGAGCAGCAGCGGAGTGCCGATCGAGGACGTGGAGTGCGCAATGGATGGTTCCGGAAGAAACCATTCGCAAACGGTGAGATGATCGTCGCGTAGTCCGTCGTTCAATACATCGACGTCGCTACCGTTGCCGTTGGCTTGCGCGGCGACGACAAACACCTCACCGCCGCCGCCCATGCCGCGCAGCAGGTTGACGACTTCGATGACGCGGCGATCGGCACCGGGTTCCGGGAAGACCGGGATGATGACGATGTCTGCGGCGACAATCGCCGCTCGGCCGAGAAACGATGTAATTCCGGGAGCCGTATCGATGACGATATGGCACTCACGCCCCAGTGAACGCAGGCGATCGATCAGAAGCTCCGTTCCACCTCGCATTTTGGCGAAGCGCGCTTCCACTTCGCCGATGTCGTCGGATGAGGGAACGATCGCAAAACGTTCGGCGGTTGGATGTACCGCATGTAGCACGGTAAAACTGCCGGCGACGTCGCCAACGTTTCGCCTTCCGTCGAGCAGCGCACGAAGCAGCGTCTTTTCGCGTGCCACTCCCATACGTCGTGTTGCGTCACCGCAAGGGTCGAGATCTATCAGGACCGTCGAAAGCCCATCCGGTAGTTCCGCGAGAGCGGCGGCGAGAGACAGCGCCGCCGTCGTCTTACCGGTGCCACGCTTAGCCGACGCGACTGCGATAACGCACATAGTTTAACTCCCTCATGTCACCCGACACGAAGAGAAAGTAAGACTACAACTCTGTCTGCCCAATGCGAGGTGGATCGAAACAATAAATATCGGGACCTTGCCGCGTCGGGCGTTGGATAGCCCCAGCTTAGCGGCTGGCTCGCTTTGCGAGGATACAGACCATTCCGGGAGGTAGAGGAACAGCGATGTTAGCGCCTGAGAAATCCATCGCCGCGCCGCCGCGCAGCTATCCCGACCTGCACGAGCACATCAAGGCGCTCGACGACGCCGGCTTGCTGATTACGGTCGACCGGCCGATCAACAAAGATACCGAGATGCACCCGCTGGTGCGCTGGCAATTCCGCGGCGGCATCGAGGAGAGGGACCGTAAGGCGTTTCTCTTCACGAACGTGACCGACAGCAAGGGCCGCAAGTACGACATCCCCGTCGTCGTCGGTGCGATCGCCGCGAACGAAGAGATCTACCGCATCGGGATGGGCGTGCCGCTCGACCAGATCGACGCGACCTGGCAGAAGGCGATGGCGCATCCGATCAAGCCGACGCTCGTCACCGAAGCCCCGTGCCAAGAGATCGTCATCACGGGAGACGACTTGCTCAAACCCGGGAACGGCCTCGACGGCATTCCGGTGCCGATCTCGACGCCCGGCTGGGACAACGGTCCGTACACCACGCTCTCGCAATACATCACCAAAGATCCCGACAACGGGATCCAGAACATGGGCAATTACCGCGGCCAAGTGAAGTCGCCGACGCGGCTGGGGATGAATCCCTCGCTCGAATTGCGGCCCGGCATCATGGTGCACTGGGAAAAGTACCGCAAGCGCGGTGAGAAGATGGCGGCCGCGGTCGTGCTCGGCTGCCCGCCGGCGGTGGCGTTTACGTCGGCGCAGAAATGCCCCGAATCGCTCGATGAGTTCGAAGTAGCGGGCGGTCTGGTCGGCGCACCGATCAACGTCGTGCGCGCGAAGACCGTCGACCTGCTCGTGCCGGCCGAAGCCGAGATCGTGATCGAAGGCTACATCTCGACCAAGGATCTCGAACCGGAAGCGCCGTTCGGCGAGTCCCACGGTCACGTGAACTTGCAAGAGTACAACGCCTACATGGAAGTCACCGCGATCACGCGCAAGAAGAAGGCGATCCTTACCTCGATCATCTCGCAAGTAACGCCGAGCGAGTCGAGCCTGATGAAACGCGTCGCGATGGAACCGATGTTCACCGCGCACTTGCGCGACGTGCTCGGCTGCCGCAGCGTGATCAAAGTATCGATGCACGAACCGCTCACCAACCTGCGCAAGTTCATCATCGTGACGATGAAAGAATCGGCCAAAGAACCGGAGATCTGGCGCGCGCTCACCGGCGCGATGTCGCTCCATGCCGCGGCGGGCAAGTACGTGATCGCCGTGAACGAAGACATCGATCCCAAAAATGCCGACATGCTCTTGTGGGCGCTCGCCTACCGGGCGAACCCGGTGCTCGACATTCAGATCATCGACCACAAAGATCAAGGTCACGGGCCGCGCAGTAAACGCAACAACGGTCAAGATTCGGCCATGCTCGTCAACGCGATGCTCAAAGAAAAATTCCCGCCGATCTCGCTGCCCAAGCGCGAGTACATGGAAAATGCGAAGAAGATCTGGGAAGAACTCGGGTTGCCGGCGCTGCGCCCGCAAACGCCGTGGTACGGGTACTCGCTCGGTGAATGGTCGGATGAGTTCGACGCGGCGGCGCAGAGCGCGGTCGAGGGCGACTATTTCAAATACGGCGAAACGCTGATCGCCCGGCGGCGCAGCGACGTCCCGATGAACACCGAAGTTCGCGACTTGTGATGCGCGCGAGGCGCCTCATCGCCGGTGCGTTGGCTGCCGGTCTCTTCGCCGCGTTCGCAGCACCGTCCGCGGTGCGCGGCGCCGATCCGGTGACGATTCGCGTCGGGGTGCTCAACGTCGGCACCGACGCTCCGTTTCTAATCGCCGACAAAAAAGGCTACTTCAAAGACGAAGGCCTCAACGTCGCGTTCACCACGTTCGCGTCGGCCGGACAAATGGTCGTTCCGCTGAGTGCGGGTCAACTCGACGTGGGCGGCGGCGCACCGGCGGTCGGCATCTACAACGCCGCCGCGCACGGCATCGATGTCAAAGTGGTCGCCGACCGCGCCTCGGATGCGCCCGGCTACGGTTTCGATCCGCTGCTCGTGCGCACGGAGTTGATCAAGAGTGGCCGCTTCAAGACACCGAAGGATCTCAAAGGGATGACGATCGCCGGCAATCAGCCGGGCAGCGTTTCCACCGTCGCCCTCTACGAGCTGCTCAAGAAGTACGGGCTTACCTGGAGCGACATCAAGCGCGTCAACCTCGATTATCCCGAACACGTCGCGGCGCTGCAAAATGGGAAGGTCGATGCGAGCATTACGACCGAGCCCGAAGCCTCGCAGGCGGAGCTTGGCGGCGGCGTCACGCGCGTTATGGGCGACGATGCTTGGTATCCGAACCAAGAGATCTCCGTCTTGATTTACGGCGGCGCGTTCATCCGCGAACATCGCGACCTCGCGCGCAAGTTCATGCGCGCTTATCTGCGTGCCGTGCGCTACTACATCGGGGCGCTGCACGGCGGCCATTTTGCGGGCCCGAACGCCGCCGACGTGATCGCGATCCTCACCGCAACGACCGGACTGAAAGATCAGGCCGCCTACAAGAAGCTCACGCCGGGATCGATCGACCCCGACGGCAAGCTCAACCTAGCGAGCATGCGCCGGGACCTGCAGTACTTCAAAGATCAAGGGTTGATCGACGGCAACGTGAAGGTCGAAGACGTCGTCGATGAGTCTATCCTAAACGAGGTCCTCAAAGAGATCGGCCCCTACAAGGGTCCGCGCGGGTAGGCCGGCCGGAAACCTGGGTACCATCGCGGCATGGCATGGACTCTGGGCGGCGTCGGACATTTCGGCTTATCGGTGCGCGAGCCGAAGCGCAGCGCAAAATGGTGGATGGATCACGTCGGCCTCGAACAGCAATTCGCGTTCGACGACGTCGTTGCGGTGGGGAACGATGCGGTGACGATCGCGCTGCATCGCGGAGTTCCGCATCCGGGAACGCTCGGTCACCTGTCGTTTCATCTCCGCTCGCTCGAGGAGCTGCGCGAAGCGCTGACCGATCTGCGCGAACACGGCGTGCAGCTCGAAGACCCGGGCAACGAGATCGGCCCCGAGGCGCCAGGTTCCCCGCACATGGGCTTGTGGTTCCACGACCCCGACGGCTATCGCTGGGAGCTCTCGGTACAGAACGCCGTGCGCGACCGCTAGCGGGCAGAGATGGGCGGCGCCGGGCGAGAACGGTAGGGTATGACCTCGATTCTCGACCGGCCTCGCACCGCTTCGGCTACCGATCTTTTTGGAACCGACGAATTTCGCGTCGACGGCAATATTAAGACGTCGGGCCAAGCCAAGTACACCTCCGACTTCGCCATGCCCGGCATGCTGTGGGCCGATTTCTTGCCCGGTACGATGGCGCATGCGAAGATCGTGTCGATCGATACGGCCGCCGCGCGCGCGATGAAGGGTGTTCACGCCGTGCTTACGGGGCGCGACATCGGCGACCACTACTTCGGTCGCCGCCTGTGCGATTGGCCGGTACTCTCGATCGACCGCGTCCGGTTCATCGGCGAGTTCGTCGCCGCGGTCGCCGCGGAAACACCGCAAATCGCGCAGGCGGCCATTGCTGCGATCACGGTCGAGTATGAGGAACTGCCGGGCCTCTTCGATACCGAAGAAGCGCTGCTGCCCGATGCGCCCGTGCTGCACGAACATCCGGAAAAATATCCGTTCATGTTTCCCAAGCGTCCGCAACACGCGCACCCGAACATTCAAGGATACGGGAACACGACCATCGGCGATGTCGCAGCGGGTTTCGCGCAAGCGGATCGCGTGTTCGAGCACACGTTCACGACGCCGCGCTATCACGGCGGCTATCTCGAACCGCGCGCGGCCCTGGTGTGGATCGACGATGCCGGGCTCGTACACATCATCTCGACCAACAAATCGCCGTTCAGCCTACGCGAACAATTTGCCGTGACCACCGGCTTGCCGCAAGAGAAGTTCGTGGTGCATCCAAGCTATATCGGCGGCGACTTCGGCGCGAAAGGGCTCTCGATCGAAGAGTTCCCGTGCTATTATCTTGCGGCCGCCACCGGACGTCCGGTGAAGTTCGTGCGCAACTACATCGACGACATCCGCTCGACCAATGTCCGCCATGCCTCGAAAATCACCGTTCGCACCGGCGTGAGCAAAGAGGGCAAAGTGATCGCCCTGCACGTGAACGCGCTCTTTGACGGCGGCGCGTATGCCGCCGGTAAGGTGATACCGACGATCCTGCCGGGGCCGGAGACGAAGTTCCCCTACGGTATTCCCAACCAGAGCCTCGAGCGCACGGCGGTGTATACGAACTCCGTGCCCGGCGGCTTCATGCGCGCGCCGGGCGATATTCAGTGCGTGTTCGCCGCCGAGTCGGCGATGGATCTGGTGGCGCGCGAACTCGGCATCGAACCGCTCGAATTCCGCATGCTCAACTGCGCGCGCGAAGGCGAGCTCGACGTTGAAGGCCACACGTATCTCGCGGCGCGCGGCGCCGAAGTGCTCGACGTGCTCAAACGCGAGTCCAAGTGGGGTACGCCGCTTCCGGCGGGCAAGGGCCGCGGCGTTGCGTTTGCCGTGCGGCACATCGGCGCGGGGAAGACGTCGCTCAACCTCGTGCTCAAGCCCTCGGGCGACCTCGAAGTGCAGACCGGAACGACCGAGCAAGGCATGGGCATCCTCACGCTGCTCAACCGCATCGTTGCGGCGGATCTCGGCCTCGATCTCGGACGCATCCGCGTGGGACGCGGCGGTACCGACGTGGTGCCGTTCGATCCGGGCGTCGGTGCGAGCCGCACCACGCACATCGTCGGCGGTGCGGTGCTCGATGCGACGCGTCAGCTGCGCGCCGATCTCGAAGCCACGGCCTGCGAGCTAGCGAAGCTTCCGGCCGGCGCGCTGCAATTGCGCGGCGGCGCATTCGTCTCGGCCGACGGAAAAACATCGATCACCTGGGACGCGGCTGCGGCAAAGCTCGCGGCATCGCGCGCCGGCGAGCCGGTGATCTACACCGGCACCTTCGACGGCCAGCCGCACCACGGCGATCCGCAGTACAACAACTTCAACGGCTACGTCGTCGACGTCACGGTCGATCGCGAGACCGGCGCGTTTACCATCGACGACGTCTTTTTCTGCGTCGATGCCGGTACGATCATCAACCCGACCGCGCACCGCGGCCAAATCGACGGTGGTTTCGTCATGGGTTTGGGGCATGCGGTGACCGAAGAATTGATCGTCGAAGAAGGCCGCATCGCGAACTTGACGTTCGCCGACTACAAACTGCCGTGTCAGCGAGATATGCCGCCGCTGCACGTGCACATCTTGGAATCGGATCGTGGGCCCGGACCGTTCGGCGCACGCGCGGTCGGTGAAGTCAATACGTCGGCCTTTGGACCAGCGCTGGCAAACGCGGTACACGCCGCGTGCGGCGTTCGTCTCACGCAGCTGCCCATCACGGCAGAGCGCATTTACGAAGCACTGAAACGGAAACAATGACGATCACCCGGCGCGGCCGCATCAACGCAACAGAAATCGACCTCATGCGCCGCCATTAGCCGGCGATAACGGCGGCCTTCCCGGTAATCGTTGCGGCGATTGCTTGCGGGTCCGCGGGCGCGCTGTTGCCGCGCCAAGCAACGTGCAGATCGGGACGCACCAGCACCAGATCGCGATCGTAGATCTCGCGCGCGATTGCGTCGGGCACGCGCAGCACATCGAGCGGCGCACCGGTCGCGCGCAGCGCGTTCTCGAGCGCGCTCGTATCCGGCGGTGCGGCACCGAGCTTGAGCAGCGTGTAGCCCAGACCCAGATGATCCTGGATCGGCGTTTTGTCAGCAAGCCACACGTGGGGTAAGCGGAACCCCGGCCACGTCGTCGGCACGTAGGCGCGGTTATCCGGATCGGGACCCTCGCCCGGCTCCAGGCACAGCACCGGTGAGTTGACGTAGCGGTAACCGGCCTCGATGCCCGCGATCTCCGTGACCTTACGCTGCTCGGCATCGAACGCGACGCCCATTTCTTCGCGCGACGTCGCGGCGCGCCACGTCGTGCGGCCGTCCATCGCCGCGCCCGATGCACGCACGTTGCGCAAACCGATCTGGCGACGCTCCGGTTCATACGAATCGAGCAATCCCGGTCCGCCCCAGCCCGCGAGCGTTCCGGCAAGTTTCCAGCTCAAGTCGGTCGCGTCGCCTACGCCGGTGTTCATGCCGAGGCCGCCGGTGGGAATCACCAGATGCGCGGCATCGCCGCAGATAAACGCGCGCCCTTCGCGGTAGCGATCCGCGCACAGCAAATGCTGCGTCCACTCGTTGACCGATAGCGTCTCGAACGGCACGTCGAGCGTGCCGAGTGCGTCGCGGAAAATCGCGGTCATCTCGGCGTCGCTCTCCGCGGCCGCGTGCAGCGTCCAATGCTTCGTCGAATCTTGGATGATGATGAAGGGGAAGATTGGGCCCTTGGCAATGTGGTAGTGGCGGCCCTTACCCATCGGGATGCGTTCGTAGAGATCGGGCGCATAGAAGAGCGCCTGGCGCAGCTTGCGGATGCGGCCTTGACCGGAAAGCGCGATGCCGAGCTGTTTGCGCACGGTGCTCGAACCGCCGTCGCAGCCGACGATGTACGCGGCGCGAATCGTATCCGGGCCGGAATCCGTTTCGAGCGTTGCGGTGATGCCGGTTGCGTCTTCGACGAACGACGTCATCTCGCAGCTGAAGCGGATCGTGAGTTCGGGCCGCGTTTCGGCAATCGAGCGCAGCAGCGGTTCGAGCGTATACTGCGAGATGAGCTGATAGGGTTCGAGCGGCCGGCCGTCGTTGTTGGCGGCAATCGTCGCCTTTGCCGCTGCGACCGACGGATACGGTAAGTGCGTGATTGCTTCGGGCGCCGCCATCGAGTCGGCGAGAAATACGTCCATCGGGGAATCACGCGGTAAACCCGCATTGCGCACGGTTTCAGCGATCCCAAGGCGGCGGAAGAGTTCCATCGTCCGCGTGTTGCAGCGCTCCATCTTCGGCAACTGAATCGAGGTGGGATTGCGCTCGACGAGCGTCGCGCGAACGCCGCGTTGCGCGAGATCGAGCGCGAGGGTGAGTCCGACCGGACCGGCGCCGACGATAAGAACCTGTGTATCCTGCACTTGGGCATTCTTGGAATCCGCTCCGGGCATCCCTCTTCGCGTGGGATGGAGCGCTCGCCGCGCGAAAGGCGCCGGCATGACGATCCAGCAGTTGCGCGAGCAACTCGACCGAGGCGAAGTCACCAGCCGCGAGCTTTGCGACGAGGCGCTCGCGCGTATCGACGATCCGGAGGGCGAAGGCACGCGAGCGTTTACGGAGGTGTATCACGCCGAAGCGCGCGACGCGGCGGTGGCGGCCGACTTGCAACGCCGCGCAGGCTTCGTTTCCTCGCCGCTAGCGGGGCTGCCGGTGTCGGTCAAGGATCTCTTCGACATTGCCGGGCGCCAGACGCGCGCCGGCTCTGTCGTGCTCGACGGCGCGCCGCCGGCGACGGCCGATGCGACAATCGTCGCACGTTTGCGCGCTGCGGGCGCCGTCATCGTCGGCAAAACGAACATGACCGAGTTCGCCTATTCNNGGCTCGTCGTCGGGTGCGGCCGTGTCCGTCGGCGACGGTATGGCGGTGGTGGGAATCGGCACCGACACCGGCGGCTCGGTGCGCATTCCGGCGGCGTTCTGCGGACTCACCGGCTTCAAGCCGACCGCGCGCCGCGTGCCGCTTACGGGCGCCTACCCGCTCTCGTTTACGCTCGATTCAATCGGGCCGCTCGCGCGCAGCGTCGCGTGTTGCGCGACCGTCGATGCACTGCTTGCCGGTGAAGCGCCCACGACGCCCGTGGCGCGGCAGCCGCGCGGGTTGCGTCTGCTCGCGCCGGTCAACCACGTGCGCGCCGGACTCGACGACACCGTCACGGCCGCGTTCGAAGCGGCGCTCGCTGCGCTACGCGCAGCCGGTGCGACGATCGACGAGCGTCCGCTCGCGGCGTTCGAACGGCTGCCCGCGCTGCAAGGGAAACTGAATATCTCGGCCGCCGAGGCCTATTGGTGGCACCGGACGATGCTGGCGAAGGACGAGGCGCGTTACGATGTCGAGATCGCGCGCCGCATCCACGGCGGCGAGGCGATCACGGCCGCGGAGTACATCGATCTCTTACGCGGCCGCACCGCCTATATCGACGCGTTTACGCTCGAGACCGACGCGTACGACGCGTTGCTCTGGCCGACGGTCGCGATCGTACCGCCCGCCATTGCAACGCTCACCGGAGACGCGGAAGCGTACGCCCGGATTAACGCGCTCGTGTTGCGCAACACGAGTGCCGTGAACGTGCTTGACGGGTGCGCACTCTCGTTGCCGCTCGCGGCCGCGGGCGGAGCGCCCGTCGGCTTGATGGTTGTCGGCCGGCGCGGCGAAGATGCCGCATTGCTGCGCATCGGCGCCGGGCTCGAAGCCGCGCTTAGCTCTTCGGCGGCGTGAACTCGAGCGCGAGCGAGTTCATGCAGTAGCGTTCGCCCGTGGGCGCCGGTCCGTCTTCGAAGACGTGCCCGAGGTGCGAGTCGCACGCGGCGCAACGCACTTCGCGGCGCACCATACCGTGCGACCGATCCTCGACGATCTTCACGGCGTCGCTGGTGAGCGGGTCGAAGAAGCTCGGCCAGCCGCTGCCGCTTTCATATTTCGTATCGGACGAGAAGAGCGGCGCGCGGCAGGCGCCGCAGGTATAGGTTCCCTGTTCTTTGTTGTGATAGAGCGCGCCGCTGAATGCGGGTTCGGTCGCGGCCTGCCGCAATACCGCATAGCGGTCGGGCGGGAGCTGCGCGCGCCATTCGGCGTCGGTTTTCGGTGCGTCGTTCATCGCCCCATACGACCCGTTTCACGGGTCCCGCGTTGCGGCGCCGGCCGCCCCGGAAACGTCCCGGTAAGGCATCTTACGGCCGTTCCGGCGCCGAGCGGTTAGGCTGTGGGGAGCCTCCTCAACCCCCACGTCCTTATGAAGGGATCCCACCTATGAAAATGACCTTTGCGTGTACCGCCTTGGCGGCCGCTCTGATCGGCATCGGCTCCGTAGCCTTAGCCGACGACGCGATGATGAAGCCCGCTGCGATGCCGGCCCATATGGCTACCATGCTCTGCCGTGCCGCCGACGGCGGCGAAAAAGCGACCGCGATGATGGGCTCGAAAGCGCTCGTCTGTAAGACGATCGACATGCATGCCATGATGGAGATGAAATCGAAAATGGACGAACCGAGTTGGCTGAAAATGCTCAACTCGCTGCAAGTCGGCATCGGCGCCGGCAGCTAACGTAAAGCGGTGATGGGAGTCGCGCGAGCGACTTCCGTCACAACGCGTCAAGTCACATCGCGCTTGCACGCCAAGGGAGCGGCATGGCGCATGCCGTACGCCGCTACTAATGGATACGTGCGGGTTTCGGGTCGCGCAGGGATGAACACGCTCGTCGTGCTGGTGATCGTGGGCGTTGTCGTCCTTGCGGTGCTTGCAGTTCTCGCCGTCTTACGCTGGCGCGCGGACGCTCGGGCGCGCGCGCTGCCGCCGCGCAAACGCGCACTGGATCTGGAAGCGCGCATCAAAACCGTGCTCGCCGGTCCGCGCCAAAAATACGGTGACATCTTCACCGATTACAGCGTGTGGAAAGCCGGCCGCGAGACGCGCCTCGAACTCGTCGCGACCGATCAGTGGGGGCGGCTGAACGAGTTTACGCGCTGCCTCGTCGTGCGCTATCTGTGGCGCGTACTAGAAAGCCTCGCCGGCGGCGCGGTCGTCGTCGTCGATGAACCCGCGCAAGAATGGAACGTCGAAATCGACACGGGTTTCCGCGACCAGGGCTTCGACTGGAAGACGTTCGGCCACGGCCCCCAATTCGTCGAAGAGTGAGGGTTCGGGCCTTTGACCGGGGGCATTTAAGCAGAATGTGCACGGGCCGCCGTGCCGGTGCGCCAAATGGCCCGAGGGTTCGGGTCCTCCGCTGGCAATTGGTCCGTCTTTGGGCCTGCTATGAACCGGCCTATTGACCTACGTCCAAGGAGTGCAAGAGAGAGAACGATGAGTGCCGAGCTACGCGATTACCTCATGTTGCCGTATGGCGAGCTCGAAGAGCTCAACCTCGCGGCTAAGGAGCAGCGCAAGAACCGCGTGCCGATGCACAAGCTGCAAGAGGAACGTCTCAAGTATCTTGCCGGCGAGAAGCGTATCAAGGCGGTTTCGCTGTTGTTCAGCGATCTCGAAGGCCGCCTGCACATGCTCGNNTCCGCGGCTTCACGGCGCAAAAAGAAAGCGACTTGCGGCTGTTCGTCGATTGGAGCGCGTTCTATTGGGCTCCCGCCGACATTTTCGGTTCGGGCAAAGTGCTCGTCTTCGGCGAGGTGATCGACAAGGACGGCACGCCGTTCTCAGCCGACATGCGCGGTATCCTCAAGAAGTTCTCCAACGACAAGTTCGACAAGGACGGCTACACGCTCAACGCCGCCAACGAAATCGAAGGCTTCGTGTTCGAAGGCCTCGACGCCGAACGCAAGTATCACGAAACGCACGAATTCAAGTACGTGAACACCGGCGGCTACTACCACTCGCTGCCCGGCGATCCGCTGCGCAAGTTCATCGATACGGTGGCCGAAGTGCAACGCGCGATGGGCTTCGAAAACGAGAAAGACCATCCCGAAGTCGCGCCGTCGCAGTTCGAAATCAACTACAGTTACGGCGAGGTCACGGCCGCGGCCGACACGATTCAGCTCTACAAGCTGATCTGCCGCCAAGTCGCCACCAACCTCGGCTTAACGGCGAGCTTCTTGCCCAAGCCCGTCGTCGGTGTCAACGGCAGCGGCATGCACACCAACGTGTCCGTCAACGGCAAGGGCGGAAAGAACCTGATGTGGGACGCCAAGGGCAACGAAAAGCTCAGCGACTTCGGCTGGAAGTTCATCGACCGCATCCTCACCGTCGGCCGCGACACGTGCCTGATCTATAACGCCAGCGTGAACGCCTACCGCCGGCTCGACCCGCATTTCGAGGCGCCCAACCAGATCAAGGCCTCGGCCGTCGACCGCGGTTCGATGGTCCGCGTGCCGATCGGCAACGAGCGCAGCGCGCGCGTCGAGGTCCGCTCGGTGGGTCCGGATGCCAACCCGTACGCCGTGCTCTACAGCGTCTTCAAAACCGGGCTCGACGGTTCGATCGCGAGCGATCCGAACTTGCGCACGGCCGACCGTTACCTGCCCGACAACATCTACGACGCCCTGGCGGACTTCAAGCAGTCCCCCTGGATCACGACGATGTTCGGCGAGGACGTGAAAGGCCGCTACGCCGAGCTCAAGCAGGCAAGCGCCGACCGCTGCCCGCGTCTCCTCGGAACCTTCGTGAAACCCGAGGAAGTCCAGTACCACCACGAGATCTACAACCAGTATCTCTGGAACCTGTTCTAGTCCAAATTTAATGCCATAACCCCGGAAAAAGGGCGGTCGCAGGTGTGGCCGCCCTTTTTGTCGCCGATCACGTTTAGTACCAGCCCGGGGCCCTTAGCGGGGACGGGGCGCTTGCTTGCCCAACGCGCCAACGGGGGTTATTGATTGTCCCAGGTCCGTATCACGTACGTCGGGGGCACCGAAGAAGAGCACCAGGCGTTCGAAGGCATTGTTCGAGGCGACGGTACAACGAGCGTCCGTTTCTTGGTGCCCGCCGAGGCGATCGCCACGATCGTCGCGCGCACGACGGATCTGCTCGTCATCGACGTGATGCAGCACAGCCACGATGTGCTGGCGTTGCTCAAGAGCGCCAAAACGGAACACGGGGCTGCCGGACGCGTCCCGGTGCTGGTCGTCGCGCCGGTCGATTCGACCAGCCGGGTGCAAGCCTGCCTGCATCGCGGTGCCGACGATTACGTGCTCCTCCCGCATGACGAGACGAACCCGCTGCTCGTGCAGAAACGCATCGCTGCGGCCTTGCGCGTGTACGCCGGGCAGCCGGCGCAAAAGAGCCCGGGAATGTCCGAGACGGCAGTGATGCCGATTCGTGCCGGTGACGGAAAGATGGTCATCGATCAGGCGTGGGAGAACGCCCAGACGGTTCACCGCTTCATCCCGCGCGAGTTTCTCGACATGCTCGAGCGCAAGACGTTGGCCGATGTCAAGCTGGGCGATCACATGCAGCGCGAGATGACGGTGTTTTTCTCCGACATCCGCGACTTTACCCAACTCTCCGAACGGCTGACGCCGCAAGAGAACTTCAGTTTTCTCACCTCGTATCTGCGCAACGTCACGCCGATCATTCGCGCGCGCGGCGGTTTCGTCGATAAATATCTCGGCGACGGTGTGATGGCGCTCTTTCCGGGCCAGGCGATCGACGCCGTGCAAGCCGCCGTCGATCTCGGCCAGCAGATCGCGCGCTACAATCACGGCCGGCGGTTGGCGGGTTATGCGCCGATCAAGATCGGCACGGGACTGCATCGGGGATCGCTGATGCTCGGCACGATCGGTGCCGAGGACCAGATGCAAACGACCGTCATTGCAGACGCCGTCAACCTGGCCTCACGCATCGAGGGGATGACGAAGACGTTCGGCGTGAACTTGCTCTTGAGCGGATCGGTGGTTGAGAATCTGCCGAAGGAACACAAGTTCCGGCTGCGGCCGCTGGGCGCCGTCCGGGCCAAGGGCAAGTCGGAAGCCGTCGAGATCTTCGAGTGCTACGATAACGACGCGCACGAGTTGGCCGAGCACAAAGACAAAACGCAGCCGCAGTTCGCCGCAGGCATGGCCGAATACCGTAAGGGCATGCTCCTCACCGCCGGCCGCATCTTTTCACGGATCGCGGAAATCTGCCCCGAGGACACGGTCGCGGCCTACTTCCGCGACCGCTGCACGCTCTCGGTCGTGCGCGAGCGCGCCGGCCCCTGGGACGGCGCCGAACACCTCGAGGTTAAGTAGAGGCTTCGTACTCTCGGCGGGCCATCCCGGCGATGATTTCGGCGCCGCGATTGGCGGCGGACATGCCGCGGAAGAGGAAGCACAGGCCGACGACGGCGTTGAGTTCTTCCCACGTCGCGCCCGCTTTGCGCGCGCCGATCGCGTGCAATTGGGCGGCGTCGGAGAGCTGCGTGAGCAGCATGCCGAAGAGCATCAGTTGCGCCGTTTTCACATCGAAGCACTTCGGATACATCATGTGTTCGCGAATCTTCTCGGTGAGGTCGTAGCCTTCGGGATCGAGCGCGCCCTGCACGAGCACGCGGCCTTGAATGCGAGGCGGCACGAAGCCGAGTAAATCTTTGTAGAGGTTGTCGGATTCCGTGCGGTCGGTCTTTGCGCGGTACGGCCCGATCAGCGCCTCGACGGCTTCCTTGTCGGGCGCCGGCGGCAGATCTTTCGGGGCGGCGGGTTTAGCGGTGTTGCTCACTTGGCTTCCTTCCAGAACATATCGGCGACGTTGAATGTCTTCGGTAAGAATTTGTATTCGGCGGTTGCATCGATCACGGGTTGGATCGTTTTCGGATCGAGCTTGTCGGCGTACACGACGCGGTTCATCTGCGCGATCGTCTCGGGCGGAATCTTAGTGACGCCGGCCAGGATCGTTCCGGCCGCGACTTTGTTTTTGTTGCACCATTCTGCCGTTTCGCCGAGCGCTTTGGCGAACGCGTGCGCGGCGCCGGGGTTCTTGGCGAGCCAGTCGTTGTTGGCGAAGTGAGTCGTGATCGAAAGCCGTTTGGCGATCGCGTCGTAACACTTGCCCAGCACGCGGATGTCGTTCTTCGAGTAGGTCAGCGACGGTTCGAGCACGCACGCGCCGTCGATGCGTCCGGCCGTCAGCGCCGGCGCCATGTTCGGAACCGGAATCTCGAGGAATTTCAGCGTCGAGGAATCGCCGCCGTTCGCGTCGACCCACTTCATGACCGACGCCTGCTGCAAGTCCTTGAGCGTCGAGACGCCGATCGTCTTGCCGTTCATGTCTTTGCCGGTCCTGAACGCTGCGTTTTTTGCGATCGCTAGAACGGTCGTCGGCGAGCTCGTCACGTAGTCGCCGCCCGGTGCGATCATCGAGAACGGCAGACCGTGATCGTGCGCATTCGCTTGTGCGCCGACGTTCGCACAGCCGACATCGAGCGCGCCGCCGGCCGCAGCCGCCATCACGCCGCCGCCGCCGGAGAACGAGGTTATCTGCACGTCGAGGCCGGCCGCTTTGAAGAAGCCGCGGTCGACGCCGTAAAAGGCTAGCGCGTAGCTTTCGACGGGTGCCGTGCCGAGGCGAATGACGGTTGCTGCGGATTGCGCCGACGCGATCCGCGGCGCAGCCGCCGCTCCAGCCAAAAGAGCCGTGAATGCAGCACGTTTCATGGGGTTACCAGCTTTCCGAGACGAGAAGTTACGGTTTGATCATAACGGCGAGCACGTCGGGCGTGGCGGCCGCTTCGTATTGCTTGAAGTTCTCGGCGAAGAGTCCGGCGAGTTTCTTTGCTTGCGCGTCGTACGCCGCCGGATCGCTCCAGGCTTTGCGGGGATCGAGCACGTCGTCGGGCACGCCCGGTACCGATTGCGGGATCTCGAGGCCGAAGAACGGTTCTCTTTTCGTCGGCACGTCGCGCAGCCGGCCTTCGATCGCGGCGTTCACCATCGCCCGCGTGTACGCGATCTTCATACGCTTGGCGGCCGGCGGCGAGCCGCCGGTCCAACCCGTATTTACGAGCCAGCACTGCACATCGTGTTTGGCGATGCGTTCGCCGAGCAGTTTTGCATACACCGTCGGATGGTGAACCAAAAACGGCGCTGCGAAGCAGGTCGAGAACGTGGCGGTCGGTTCGGTCACGCCGCGTTCGGTGCCGGCAACCTTGGCCGTATAACCCGAGAGGAAGTGATACATCGCTTGCGCGGCCGACATCTTCGAGATCGGCGGCAGCACGCCGAACGCGTCGGCGGTCAGCATCACGATCATGTTGGGGTGTCCGGCCATCAAACCGGGCACGATGTTCGGAATGAACTCGACCGGATACGCGGCGCGCGTATTTTCGGTGAGCTTATCGGAATCCAGGTCGAGCTCATGCTTCACCGGATCGATGACGACGTTTTCGAGCACGGTGCCGTAGCGGTGCACGGCGTCCCAGATCTCCGGTTCGGCGCTCTGTGAGAGCTTGATCGTTTTCGCGTAACAGCCGCCTTCGAAATTGAAGACGCCGTCGGCCGACCAGCCGTGTTCGTCGTCGCCGATGAGCGGACGATTCGGATCCGACGAAAGCGTGGTCTTGCCCGTGCCGGAAAGGCCGAAGAAGATCGCGACGTCGCCTTGCGGGCCGAGATTCGCCGAGCAATGCATAGGCATCACTTCGCGCAGCGGCATCAGGTAGTTCATGAGCGTGAAGACGGACTTCTTGACCTCGCCCGCATAGCGCGTGCCGCCGATCAAGACCATCTTGCGCGCGAAGTTCACCAAACAGAACGTTTCCGTGCGCGTGCCGTCGCGCGCCGGATCGGCTTCGAAGAGCGAGGCGTCGAGCACGGTGAACTCCGGCTTGAAATCATCGGTCTCGGCGGTGCGGCGAATGAAGAGATCTTGCGCGAACAGATTTTGCCACGCGTAGGTCGTCAGCACGCGCACCGGCAAGCGGTAGCGCGGATCAGCCCCGATGTAGCAATCGAGCGCGTAGATATCCTTGCCGGCGAGGTAGTCGCCGACGCGTCCGAGCAGCGCATCGAATTTCTCGGGCGCGATCGGCCGGTTCATGCCCCAATCGATATGCGTTTCGCTGCCGGGCTCTTTGACGAAGGCTTTGTCCTTCGGCGAGCGGCCCGTGTATTTGCCGGTTTCGACGACCATCTGGCCGGCTGGTCCGAGGCGGCCCTCGCCGTTGCG
This sequence comes from Candidatus Lustribacter telmatis, assembly GCA_003164045.1. GTDB lineage: Bacteria > Vulcanimicrobiota > Vulcanimicrobiia > Vulcanimicrobiales > Vulcanimicrobiaceae > Lustribacter > Lustribacter telmatis. The sequence continues at coordinate 78,169 of PLRU01000051.1, read as the reverse complement.
TATGGCGTGTTCCATCAGTTCGGACATCGTCAAATTGCGATGAACCGTCGCGACGCGGTCGAGGCCGATAGCGGCCAAGTCGTCGGCGAGCTGCTGCGAGGGATTCGGTAGGGTGAGAATCAGTCTGCTCCTCGAGTTATGAGACGGGCAAGAGGTGAAGGATTCGCGTGGCGAGGAGGGTGTGCCTACCCCTCCCAAGGATCGACGTTGAGCGACTTTTCTCAGGTAAAGCCGCCGAGCGATGCGCTTGCGGCGCTGCTAGCCGCGGCGACGCCCGTCGAACGTGCCGAAACCGTGCCGCTGCACCTCGCCCGCGGCCGCGTCCTCGATCGGACGATTGTCGCCGCGGAGACCGTACCCCAGTTCCGGCGAGCGCTCATGGACGGCTTCGCGGTGCGGGCCGCCGACACGCTGGCGGCCTCGGGGGAGGCGCCGGTGCGCCTGCGCTTGACCGGCGAAGTGCTGATGGGTACCCAGCCGGAGCTCCCCGTAGGGCCAGGCGAGGCGTTGCGCATTCACACCGGCGCCATGTTGCCCGCGGGCGCCGACGCGGTCGTGATGCTGGAAGACACGGATGTCACCGGTGACGAGGTCTCCGTCCTGGCCGCGGCACCGCCGGGCGATAACGTGCTGTTGCCGGGGGAAGACATTCAAGCCGGCGCGATCGCCATCGCGGCCGGGACGCGGCTCGACGTGGCCGCGCTCGGCGGACTCGCGACGCTCGGCTATGCAACCGTGGCCGTACGAGTCCGGCCGCGCATCGCGATCCTCTCGACCGGCGACGAAGTCGTGCCGGTCGATGCGGCGCCGCGTGCGGCGCAAGTGCGCGACGTCAATGCGGTCACCGTTGCCGCGACCGTGGAAGCGGCGGGCGGCGTAGCGTTGCCCGGCGGCATCGTGCCCGACGACATGACCGCGCTGACGGCGCGCGCCCGGGCGGCGCTGGCCGATGCCGATGCGCTGGTGATTTCGGCCGGCTCGTCGGTCTCGCACCGCGACATCACCGCGCGCGTGATCGCGCTGCTCGGCGCACCGGGAATTCTCGCGCACGGAATTGCGATCCGGCCGGGGAAGCCCACCATCGTGGCACTCTGCGATGGAAAACCGGTGATCGGCTTACCGGGAAATCCGGCCAGCGCCGCGGTCGTTGCCTGGCGCATCGTCCGTCCGCTGGTGCGGATGCTGGGCGGCGAACACGCGGCCGGCGGATACGCCGGCGGCACGCTCGACGCACTGCTCGGCGCCGATGTGCCCTCGCGCGCCGGCCGTGAAGACTACGTGCCGTGCCGTCTCGACTATAGCGGCGACGCACCGCGCGCGATGCCGCTGCTCGACGAGTCCAACTTGATTTTCACGCTCGTCCGCAGCGACGGACTGGCGATCGTGCCGTTCGAGCGCGAGCACCTGCGCGCCGGCGAACGCGTGCGCGTGGTGGTGCGATGATGGTGCGCCGTATCGCTGCCCTGTTGGCTGCATGCATCGGCCTTGCCGGTGGAGCGGCCGCTCTGGCTCGCTCGCCGGTTCCGGTCGGTGCGTTTCCGCCTGGTCCCATCGACGGCATCACCGATGTTCCGGGCGTGCGCGTCGGCGCAGTGACGAAGATTGAGGGCGAGGGTCCGCTGGTGCGCGGCACCGGCCCGGTGCGCACCGGCGCGACCGGCATTCTGCCCAATGACGATCCGTGGATGCGCCGCGTCGCAGCCGCCACGTTTGACCTCAACGGCAACGGTGAAATGACCGGCGCGCATTGGGTCGATCAAGCCGGCTTTCTCGAGACTCCGATCGTGTTGACCGACACGCTCGACATCGGCCGCGCGGACGACGGTGTGATTTCGTGGATGATCGCCAAGCATCCGGACATCGGCATTCGCGCCGACGTGCCCTTGCCGGTCGTGGCCGAATGCGACGATCAGGGCATGAACGACATCCAGGGCCGCCACGTCGGACCCGGCGACGTTGTTGCGCTGCTCGACGCGGCCGCGCCCGGAGACTTTGCGCGCGGCAACGTGGGCGCGGGTACGGGGATGCATGCGTTCGGCTTCAAGGGCGGCATCGGCTCCGCATCGCGCGTGCTGCCGAAGGATCTCGGCGGTTACACGGTCGGCGTACTGGTCAACGTGAACACCGGATCGCGAAACGAATTGCTGATCGGCGGAGTACCGGTTGGACGTGCGTTCGCCAACGACTTGCTGCCCATCTATCCGCGCCGTGCAGCCGTTCGGACGACCGGACGCGCGGCCGACGGCAGCATCATCATCGTGGTTGCGACCGACGCACCGCTCGATGCGCTCAAGCTGCGCGATATGGCGAAGCGCGCGACGATGGGTCTCGCGCGCACCGGCGCAACCTCGCACACCTCGAGCGGCGATCTGTTCTTCGCGTTTTCGACGACGCACATCTACCCGCGCGCCGGCGGCATCAGCGGACCGCCGCTCGAAACGGATGAGGAGCGTATCGACGGGCTCTACACCGCGACCGTCGATGCAACGGAAGCCGCGATCGACGACGCGATTTTCAGCGCCCGCACGATGGTCGGCGCCAACGGCATCACGCTCTTCGGCTTGCCGTTCGAGCGGGTGCGGCCGCTGCTGCGGAAATGATGCAGGTTCCCGATGAGGCCGCGCAGCGCGTCAGCCGTATCGAAGCGCTGCTCGACGAAGCGGAGCGGATGCTCGCGCACGGCGGTTCCGTGGATGAAGCATCGTTCAGCCTGCGCGAGACGCGCGCCCGGTATCTGCCGGATACGCTGCGCGCCTATCTCGACGTCCCGCCGAGTTTGCGCGGCGAACGCGATGCGAGCGGCCGTACGCCGGACGAACTCTTGATCGCGCAGCTCGATCATCTCGAACGCGCGACCGCGCAGCGTCTGCGCGAGCTGGCGGCGCGCGGCACCGAAGGCATCGCCGCCAACGGCGCGTTCCTCACCGAACGCTTCGGACCGGCGACGGCGTTGCCCGAGGCCGCGCCGGCCGCACCCGCGACGTCGGTTCCGCTAGCGCTCGTGCGCACGCTGCTCGACGGCATCGAACGCGACGCCGGACCGCAGCCCAGCTCGCTCGTTGCGGTCGCGGCGGAACGATTTGCCGCGCTCGTGCCGCAGCTCCTCACCGTGCAAAAGGGCCGGATGGGATTCGGCGCGATCGAAGCGCTGCAACTGACGATTCCGGTCGGCGACCGGGCCTTGCGCTTCAACCTCGCGGCGCAGCGCGGCGGTATCGAAGCGAGCGTGACGAACGTGGTCCGGGGCATCGCCCTCAAGACCGAATCGTTTGACTTGGACACGTGGCTGCACGGCCTCTATGAGAATCTCGGCGCGTTCGTGGAACGCGACCGCCGCACGCGCGAAACCCTCACCCGATTTTTGGAGCGTTAGACTATGAGTTTCTTCGGCTTCGGTCCCGGTCAACAGAACCAGGCGCAGAGCGTCGAGGTCACGGCGGGCGGCGTTCCGCAAGATGCGATCGCGCGTCTGCGGCGGATGAGCGGCCAGGGCGGCGCGCCGATGTTCACCAGCGACTTGTCGGTGAGCGAGTTCGTACTGCTCGACGAGCTGCAAATGCAGCCGCTGGGACTCGTCCTCGGCAGTTCGATCTTCCACGTCGGGTTTCAAATCGGCAACTACTTTCAGAATCAGGAACTCGGCTATCTTTCGCAAGCGATGTATCAGGCGCGCGAACTGGCGATGAGCCGTATGGAAGAAGAAGCCGCCGTGCTCGGCGCCGACGGCATCGTCGGCGTGCGGTTGGAAGTGGGCGGCTATATCTGGGCTCCAAACGCCCTGGAGTTCACGGCGATCGGCACGGCAGTCAAAGCGCCGCCGGGCACCTCGTACCGCACGGTACACGACAAGCCGTTCACGTGCGATCTGAACGTGCAAGATTTCTACAAGCTGCACCAAGCCGGATACGTGCCGGCCGAACTCGTGCTCGGCAGCTGCGTGTACCACATCGCACACCAGGGCTTCATGCAGTCGATCCGCACGCTCGGCAACAACATCGAGCTGCAGAATTACACCGAAGCGCTCTACGATGCACGCGAACTCGCGATGAGCCGCATGCAGGCCGAAGCGGAAGCGCACGGCGCGACCGGCATCGTCGGCATGAACATCGTCGAGAAAAACCATGTTTGGGAGCCGCACGTGATCGAGTTCCTGGCGATCGGCACGTCGATCGTCCGCCGCGGCGAAAAGACGAAAATCACGCCGACGTTCCAGATCGGGCTCAACGACTGATTCCGGACGTGACGAGAATCGCCGTCGTCGGCAGCAACATGATGGACCTCGTCACCTACGTGACCCGTTTCCCGGAACTCGGCGAAACGGTCGAGGCGCCGAGCTTCCTGATGGCGCACGGCGGCAAGGGCGCAAATCAAGCCGTCGCCGCGGCACATCTCGGCAGCGAGGTGCTCTTCGTCGGCAAAGTGGGGAGCGACGCGTTCGGCGCGCTGACGCTCGAGAATTTTCGCCGTCACGGCATCGACGCGCGGCACGTCGGCGTCGTCGCCGATACGCCGAGCGGGGTGGCCCCGATCTTCGTTGAGCCCGGCGGTGAAAACCGCATCCTCATCGTCACGGGGGCGAACGCGATGCTCGCCCCGGGCGATGTCGAACGCGCCCGCGCCGAACTCGCGGAGGCGAGCGCGATTTTGCTGCAGCTCGAGGTGCCGCTGGAAACGGTGTACGCAACGGTCGCGCTCGGCGTTGCACTCGGGGTGCCGGTCTTTCTCAACCCGGCGCCCGCGCGCGCCGACCTCGACCTCTCGCGCTTACGCGGTCTCGCGTTTCTGCTGCCGAATCAGTCCGAACTCGCGCTACTGACCGACAAGCCGGTAACGACGATCGCCGAGGCCGAAGCTGCTGCCCGTACCGTCATTGCGGCCGGCATTGCCGCAGTCGTCGTAACGCTGGGAGCCGACGGCGCGCTCTACGTAACGGCGGATTCGGTCGTGCACGTGCCCGCGCCGCGCGTCACGCCGGTCGATACGTCCGGCGCCGGTGACGCGTTCATCGGCAGCTTCGCCCACCACTATGTGGCCACGCGCGATGTGACTGCGGCACTCCGGTCCGCTGTGGCCTATGCGGCCGATTCGGTGACGCGCCGCGGCACGCAAATCTCCTATGCGACGCGGTCCGAATTCGACGCGTTCTTGCTCACCTCGAAAGGTTCGTAATGCCTCCCGTTCGCCCGATCCTGATCCTGGGCGCCATGCCCTCGGAAGTGCGCGTCATTCAAGCGGCGCTTGAGCACCGCGGCCACGGAACGCTCGAGTGCTTCCCATACGACACCGGCACGATCGCGGGGCGTAAGGTTATCGTCGCGGTTACCGGCGTCGGGGTGACGAACGGTGCGATGGTTGCGGCGCTGTTCATCCACCATTTCAAACCGCGGGCGCTGATCGTGAGCGGAACCGGCTCGCGTTTCAATCCGCGGATTCGCACCGGCGATACCGTCATCTCGCTCAAGACGATTCACCACGCGGCCGGCAGTCTTACCAGCGACGGCATGGTGTACCGCAACGTGCGCGGCCCGCTGCCCGGCACGATGACGTCGTGGTTCTACAAGCCCGATAAGGCCTTGCTCGCGCGCGCTAGGGCCGCGCTAAAGACCTATCGGCCCGATGAGATCGCCGTCGATGGCGAAACGTATCGGCCGCGCGTGCTCACCGGGGTCGTCTCCGCGAGCGATATGTTCGGTGTATCCGATGAAAAAATCGCGGATATGAAGGCGAAGCTCGATCCGGACATCATGGAGATGGAGAGCGCGGCGATCGCACAAGTCGCGCAGCAGCTCGGCACGCCGCACATCGTCTTCCGCGCCGGCAGTAATCGCACGCAGTCCAATCCCGGCAACGATTATCGCCGGCTCGGACAAATTGCCGCGCGCGCCGCCGCGCGCTGGACCGTGCACTTCGTCGGCTCGCTTCCGCGATGATCGACCCCACGCTGCCGCGGATCGACCTGCACCGGCATCTCGACGGCAACGTGCGCCTGCAGACGATTCTCGATCTTGCACGGCAGCACGGCGTGGCGCTCCCGGCCGAAACGCTCGAAGGTCTGCGTCCGCATGTCGAAGTGCAAGGCGACCAGGTGGGGCTGATGCCGTTCCTCGCGCGTCTTCACTGGATGACCGCCGTCATCGCCGATACCGATGCCGTGCAGCGCGTCGCGCGGGAGAACGTCGAGGACGCCGCGCGCGAAGGACTCGACTACGTCGAGCTGCGCTTCAGTCCGTATTTTCAATCGCGTCCGTTCGACCTCGATCCCGCGGCGGTTGTTGCAGCGGTTGTCGCCGGCGTTGCCGAGGGGCGCGCGGCAACCGGCATCGGCGTGAACCTCATCGGCATCCTCAGCCGGACGTTCGGCCCCGATGCGTGCACGATCGAACTCGACGCGTTGCTCACGCAACGCGAGCATATCGTCGCGCTCGATCTGGCCGGCGATGAAGAGCGCTGGCCGGCCGAGCACTTCGCGCGGCATTTCGCCCGTGCGCGCGATGCCGGTTGGGGGGTTACGGCTCACGCCGGCGAGGCGGCATCGGCGGAGAGCATTTGGGCAGCACTGCGCCATCTCGGTGCTACCCGCATCGGTCACGCCACGCGCGCGACCGATGACCCGGCGCTGATGGCCTATCTCGGCGAGCACGGCATCGGCATCGAAGCCAACATCACGAGCAACGTCCAGACCGGCGCGACGGCGAATTTCCGCGCGCACCCGCTCAAGGCGTTCCTCGCCTACGGGCTCACCGCGTCGATCAACACGGACAACCCGATCGTCAGCGCGATCGATTGGCCGCACGAAGTGGAAATCGCCGCTCCCGCCGCGGGCCTGGGCGCAAGCGATATTCGAGCGGCGCAGCGAAACGCCGTGGCCATGGCCTTTTTGCCGCAAGCCGGAAAAGACGCGCTCTTGGCCCTGCGCTCGTGAAGTCGAAGATAGGGGCCACGGCGGTCGCGATTTGCTCGTACATCGTCATGGGCGGTTTTTTCGCGCAGAACGGCGTGATCTTGGATGCTGCTGCGGCGTACTTTCACGCGCCGGTGACGACGACGGCGGCCCTCTTTTCGTATTTGACCGGCGGCAACCTGATCGGGTTGATCGTGTGCATGGTCATTTTTGAAGTCGTACCGATACGCGGCGTGCTTGCGCTAGCATATGCGACCCTGTTCGCGGGCGTTGCGCTGCTCTTCGCAACGCACGACCTGCGTTTGGGTGCGCTGGCGATCGGCATGTGCGGCTTCGGCGCCGGCGTCGGCCTATCGACGGGTGCCGTTATCATCGCGAAATGCTATGCGCAGCGTTTGCGCGCGATTGCGTTTTTGGGCACCGATTGCACGTTCAGCCTCGCCGGCTACGTTTTTCCGGCGCTTGCCGCGAGCGCGATTGCCGCGGGCTGGGCTTGGCAAAGCGGTTACGTTGCGGTGGCGGCGTTCGCTGCGCTGCTGTTGCTCACAGCCGTCTTCATCACGTTTCCGGCCGTGGGCCGGGCCGCGCGCCGGACGGAAGAACGGGTCCTGCGGGCTCCGCTCGACGGCGCATCGACTGTGGGCGTCGCTCTGTTCGCGTTTGGGCTAGCCGCGTATCTGTGCGGCCAAGGTGCGTTCTTGATTTGGGCTCCGAACGAACTCACGACGGCGTTCGGCATGCGTCCGCTCGACGCGGCCGGCATCATCGGACAATTTTGGGGCCCCTCGATCTTCGGGCTGTTGACGGCTGCTCTAATCGTCACTCGCGTTGCGCCGCGCATCGTTATGACTGCTGCGGCGGCGAGTGCGGTGGTAAGCCTGCTGGTCATTGCGAACGCCGGCGACGCGCACGCTTTTTTTGCCGCAACGTTTGCGTTCGGCTTTTCCTCGACGTGCTTGTTCAAGCTGATGATCTCGATCGGATCGGAGCAGATCGTGGATGCCCCGCCGCAATTGGTCACGTTCTTGCTGCTCTCGGCGAGCGTGGGTGGAACGATCGCGCCGGCACTCAGCGCTCGCTTCGTCGCCGCTTCGGGTGCACACGCGGGTGTCGTTATGGCAGCGGGCTGCTATTCGCTGACGTTGGCGTGCATACTCGCGGCGCTCGTTGTCGAGCGAACGATGCGCCGGCCGCGGCAATTGCCGCAGGCCGTGGGGTAAACAGCGGATGGATGGTGATTTTTTCGAGATGCTCGGCGGCATTGCCGAAACGTTCGGTTTGGGTGAGGTCGTCAAAGGCGCCTTACGCGGTCCGGCCGCCTACGCGAGCGGCCGCTCGACGCAAACGAACGCAGACGGCAGCGAGGGGGACGTACCGTACGTGTACGAGCGTCGGCTAACTCGCGTGCGCGATCCCGGAGTGAACGACCGCTAAACCCGTTCGGCCGCGTGCGGGTTCGAGAAGTTTGCGGTGTTCGCGGGCGCCCTGTAGTCGAGGATCGCGCCGTTGCGTCGCAAGTCACCTTGCAGTGCCGCAATCTCCGGCGGCGACGCGGCTAGCCCCGCAATCGAGATGTGCCGTGCGCGGGCTTGAGCAGCGGCCGCGCCGGCGGCCTCACCCTCTTCGATCGTCGTCGGGATCACGCGCGCGCTGCCGGCGGCTTCGTGCGATGCCGAGATCGACGGGCTCGCAAGGAGCAAGTTGGTAAAACCGCGCGGAACGAGCGCCCCGAGCGGTACGCCGTACACGTGGCGGATCGGCGCGTACGCGAGCCGATCGCTCGCCGTGACCGGATGCAGGTCGAGCGGATACGAACTCAGGCCGATCCGGTCGGCGGGCATGATGCCGTCCCATACGTCGTCGGCCGTGAGCCATTCATCGCCCAGTACGTGGCGCGTCTCGCGCACGTATACGGCGTCGGCAAACCGTCCGATACGCGCGTCCGAAAAGCCCGCAACGTGGTCGCGCAAGTAGGCCAGCAGACGCGGTGCTTCGCTTTCGGTGAGCACCCGCGCGCGCAGCAGATCGCTAGCCGAGCGGCCGTCGATGCCGAGCACGTCGATGGCGTTGACGCTAACGCTGCCGTCGTCCTCATGTCCGAGGTTGAGATCGCGTACGAGCACGTCGGGCGACTCAGTGCGGTAGCCGTCCATCACTTTTGCATACCCCCAGGCGCGACGGTCCAGCGCACCGCCGGGCCCGTCGACGCGCGGGTTGTAGCCGCGTACGACGGCGGGCCAGTCCACGCCGTCGATCGTGAACATCAGCGTAACGGCCTGCATTTTCTCATCGATGCCGGTGTCTTGGCGGCCGACGTCGTAGCGCGCGCCGGCGAGCGCGGCGACGTCGCCGTCGTCGCTCGCGTCGATCACACTGCCGGCTGCAATCGTCAAGTCGGCTTCGCCGCGCCGCGCGAACGTGACGTCCTCGACTTGGGTGCCGCCCGGCACGTCATCGACGCGCACGGCGATCGGCCGCGCGTTGACGATGGCGTGAATGCGCGGTTCGGCGGCAACGAGCTGACCGAATACGCGCGCCGCATCGGCCGGCGTGAAAGCGTCGCCGAGCGCCGCATGGATCTCGCTAAAGATCCCCGATTCGATTTGCGCTCCGTCCGGCGCGAGGTTGAGGTCCCACTGATCCATGGTGGCATCGGTCAGCACGCCGCCGAAGACCGGTCGCTGCGCGACGAGCGTCACGTCCTCGCCCCGGCGGGCGGCGGCGAGCGCGGCCGCGACGCCGGCCGGGGTGCCCCCCACGACGAGGACGTCGGCACGGGGGGCGGCATCGATCGCAATCGACCGGCTGGACGCACAGAAAACGAGGGCTGCCAAGACGGCGGCCGCGACGCGTGAGATCATTCTATACGACAAACGTCGTTAGTATCAAAAACGTGCGCCGGCAGCGAAGGGGAAGATCATGTCTTCTTTACCGAGGGCGGCGAGCGCCTGATGGGCACCATCGTCGGCGCGATGCTCTCGACACACGCCTATACGTTCGTCGATCCCGCCACGTGGGATACGCGGCGCTCGACGCGCACGCGGCACAACTACGCGGTCAAGTACGGCAGCGTGCCGCCCGAATGGCCGGAGGTCGCAAACGAAACAGATGCCGAGATCGAGCGACGTTTCGCGACGATTCGCAGCGGCTTTGCAGAAATTCGCCGCCGGCTCGCGGACGTGCACGCGGACACCCTGGTGATTATCGGCAACGATCAGGACGAGAACTTCACGTCGCACGTGCTGCCGCAGTTTGCCGTGTATACCGGCGCCGATTTCCGCATCGTCAGCCGGACCGCCGGTGAACGTGCGACGGCGGCCGCTGCGACGACGTACCGCGGCGCGCCGCAACTCGGCCGCGCCATTATCGAGTACGCGCTCGAGAGCGGCTTCGATCCCGCAATGATCGAGCAATTCTCGGGTGACGCACTCGAAGCGCACGCGCATCGCGAACCGTTGCAGTTCTACGATCCCGGCGCCACCCAAACCGTGTTGCCGATCTTCGTCAACGCGATCCATCCGCCGGCGCCCTCGCCCGCGCGCTGCTACGCGTTCGGACGCATGCTGCGCGCCGCGATCGAGCGCACGCCCGAAGCCGGCCGCGTGTTGCTGCTCGCCTCGGGCGGTCTCTCGCACTTCCCGGCCGACTTTCCGTGGCGCGAATATTCCGGGCCGCTCACGATCGGTGCGGTCTGTGCGGATTTCGACCGCCGCATCGTGGCCGAGATGCGCAGCGGCAACGGCGCAGCGCTCGCCGCGCTGACCAACGCAGAACTGATGGCCAACGGTGACGACGAGTTACGCCAGACCATCGTGATGCTCGGCGCGCTGGGCCCAGCCGTCCCCACGTTCTTGCACTACGAGCCGTTCTACCGTGCGATCATGGGCATCGCGGTCGGTTGCTGGGATGTCATTCCTGCCCTGGGCGGTTAACGCGCGTTCGAGGTGCCGCATCGGCCCGGGAAGAACGAGGCGAGTCGACCGGCGGCACTTTATGGAGAGGTGGCAGAGCGGTTTAATGTACTCGCTTGGAAAGCGAGAGTCGGGTCAAACCGACCGGGGGTTCGAATCCCCCCCTCTCCTATAGTTTACGTCGCGAAACGGGCGCGCTCGAACATGTGGGTTGGTGCGTTGTTGTAGTTCGTGACGTGCGCTAGGCGGTAGCCGGCTTTCTCTGCGACGTGAATCGATGCCGCGTTGTCCGGATCGATGAGACAGACGGTTCGGCCGGACGGTAGATGTTGGTCGGCCCAGGCGAGGGCGGCGCGGACGCCTTCCGTTGCATAACCTTTTCCGTGGTGAGCGGAAGCGAGCACCCAGCCCATCTCGGGCAGACCACGGATCGATGGCGTGATGTCGCGCTTGAAATCAGCGAAGCCGATTTCGCCGACGAAATCGCCGGTCGAACGTTCCTCGACGGCCCAGTAGCCGAACTTCTCAAGCGCCCAATGGCCGGCGTAGCCGAGAATGCGTGACCAGCTTTGCGCTTCGGTGGACGCAGCAGCGAGAATGTGCGCGAACACGAGCGGGTCGGACCACATCGCGAACGATGCCGCAAGGTCGTCCGCGACATGCGGGCGCAAGCGGAGCCGATCCGTTTCAATCACGCGCATAGGTGGGGCTAGACCTCGTGGTCGCGGAGCCACTCCATGTAGGCGGCCATGCCGCTGGTGATGTCGTGTTTGGGGCGGAAGCCGGTGTCGCGCGCGAAGCGCTCGATGTCGAGATACGACGTGGGTTTGTGAAACGGGTCCTGACCGTCGGCAAACGTGAACGAGACGCCGGGCACCACGGCTTGCGCCGCTTTGAGCACCGCCGGTAGCGGCGTTGCCGTACCACTGCCGAGGTTGTAGATGCGTTCCTTCAACGTCGTCGCGGTTTGCAAATGGAACAGCGCTTCGGCGCAATCGCCGACGTACATATAATCGTAGTTGTCGCCGGCGAGTGGCTTTTGTTTTGCCGTGTCGACGAAGCCGCGAATCGCGGTGTGCGCGATGCGGCTCGGCGCGTTGGTGAACGAGTGATAGAGCGGACCGTAGACGAACGCGATGCGCGCGAAGACGATGTCCATGCCCGTGCGATCGGCGTAGTGCAAGCCCGTGATCTCGCCGGCTTTCTTGAAGGCACCGGTCGGGCCGTTCGAGGCGATCGGCATCGGCATCGTCTCGAGGAACGGACCTTCGAGTCCGAAGTAGGCCGTGATCGAGCTTGCCACAACGACGCGCTTCACGCGATTGCGGCGAGCGGCGTCGAGGATCGCGATCTGCCCCATCATGTTCGTCCGATAGTCTTCCGCCGGCGGTGGTCCGCCGACGCTCGTCGTCGCGAGATGCAGCACGTGCTCGATGTCGTGCTTCTCGAAGAGCGCGTCGAGCGCATAGTCGCTCGTGACGTCGACGACTTCGCGGTGGAAGCGGTTCGCGCGGTGCTGCTCGACGTCGGCGAGTTCGCGCCGCACGCGAAATTGGGTCGACACCACGTCGAAGCCGTGCTCTAGGAACGCACGCGACGTGTGCAGTCCGATGAATCCGGTCCCCCCGGTGATGAGAATGCTCATGCCGATGCTCCTGTGTGCGTAACCGCGGGAGTACGCCCCGCAACCGGCCGGGGCCCGGTTTACGGGGTTGCATCGGTCCAATTACCGGAGGGTATGAATCGGTACGCCGCGGCGCGCAAGAAGGCGCGGGCGGGCAGCGAAGCCCGCCCTCATGATTATCGACGCGCACGCGCACTTGGTTGCCCCGGCCTCGCTCTACGGCTACCGGAGCACCCTGATCGTTTCGGGCGGCCAGCATGGCGCTGCCCTGGCGATGATTCCCGACGACGACCTCAAGAAATCCGCCGACAGCAACGTCAAATTGATGGACGAAGTCGGTACCGACATTCAGTTTATCTCGCCGCGACCGTTCATGCAGATTCACCGCGGCCGCTTGAATGATGCGCGCTTGTGGGCCCGCTCGAACAACGAGTTGATCGCCAAGACGGTCAAGTTCCATCCGACGCGCTTCCGCGGCGTTGCCGGCATCCCGCAGCTGTCGGGCCTGCCGATCGATGTGGTCTTCGACGAAATCGACTATGCGATCAACGAGCTCGGCTTCATCGGCATCTTGCTCAATCCCGATCCGGGCGAGGGCCTCGACCAGACGCCGACGCTGGCGGATCCGTATTGGTACCCGCTCTACGAAAAAATCATCAAGATGAAGATCCCCGCGCACATCCACAGCGGCGGCTGCTGCGGACGCGAGACCTACGACGAGCATTTCGTCACCGAAGAGAGCCTGGCGATCACGTCGGTCGCGCGCTCGGACGTGTTCGACCGCTATCCGGAACTGAACCTGATGGTCAGCCATGGCGGCGGATCGATCCCCTACCAGGTCGGACGCTGGCGCTCGAATCGCGAGATGCACAAGGGCAAGTCGGATTCCGGCTTCGAGTTTCGCGGTTCGTCGGAAGCGAAGAGCGCCGCCGTCGCCGGCAAAGCGCCGGTGCGCTCCGAGACGTTCGACCAAACGCTCAAGCGCTTCTGGTTCGACACGTGCCTGCACAACAAGAAGTCGCTCGACCTGCTCTTCGACGTGGTCGGTCCCGACCGGTGCGTCTTCGGCACCGAGCGCCCGGGTAGCGGCTCGGGCAAAGATCCCGTTACGGGCAAGGCTTACGACGACATCAAGCCGACGATCGAGAGCATCGAGTGGCTGACCGACGACATGAAGAAGGGCATCTTCGAGAAGAACGCCCAGCGCCTGTTCCCCTTGTTCAAGGCCTAATCTAGGGAAAAAACGGCCCTCCGGCGATATGGTCTGATTCCAGACCACTCGCCGGAGGCCCGACAAATGCAGACCATTCAACCGCCCGCTGCCGTGACCGAGATCGGGCACTACGTCGGCGGAAAACGCATCGCCGGCACGTCGGGCAAAAGCGGTGATGTATTCAACCCGGCGACGGGCGAGCGGAGTGGGCGCGTGGCGTTTGCCGGCGTGGCCGAAGTCGATGCCGCGGTCGCCGCGGCAACGGCGGCGTTTCCGGCTTGGTCGGACCTGCCTCCGGCGCGCCGTGCGACGGTCATGTTCCGCTTTCGCGAACTCATTCTGCGCGATGCCGATCGGCTAGCCGGTTTGATCACGGCCGAGCACGGCAAGACGTTCAGCGACGCGCAGGGCGAACTCGCGCGCGGCTTGGAAATCGTCGAGTTCGTCTGCGGCATCCCCCACCTCTTAAAGGGCGAGATGACGGAGCAAGTCAGCACCGGCGTGGATAGCCACGCGCGGCGTCAGCCGCTCGGCGTGTGCGCGGGAATTTCGCCGTTCAATTTTCCGGCGATGGTGCCGATGTGGATGTTCCCGGTTGCGCTCGCGTGCGGCAATACGTTCGTGATGAAGCCCAGCGAGAAAGATCCCTCGCTCGCGCTCGAACTCGCGGCGCTGCTAACGGAAGCTGGACTGCCGGCCGGCGTGTTCAACGTCGTCAACGGCGATAAAGTCGCGGTCGACGCACTGCTCGCGCACCCCGGCATCAGCGCGATCAGCTTTGTCGGCTCGACGCCGATTGCCGAGTACGTCTACAAGACCGGCACGGGCGCCGGCAAGCGCGTGCAAGCGCTGGGCGGCGCGAAAAACCACCTCGTCGTGATGCCGGACGCCGATCTCGATTCGGCCGTCGATGCGCTGATGGGCTCGGCATTCGGTTCGGCCGGCGAACGGTGCATGGCGATCTCGATCGCCGTTGCGGTCGGTGATGAAGTCGCCGACGCGCTCATCGAACGTTTGCGGCCCAAGATCAACGCGCTGAAGATCGGCAGCGGGATCGACGACGGCGTCGAGATGGGACCGCTCGTCACCGGCGTGCATCGTGATAAAGTGAAATCGTACATCGAGATCGGGATCAAAGAGGGCGCAACGGCGGTGCTGGACGGCCGCGACATCAAGATCAAGGGCGACGGGTTCTTCGTCGGCGGCACGCTCTTCGACGGCGTCAAGCCCGAGATGCGCGTATACCGTGAGGAAATTTTCGGGCCCGTCCTCGGTATCGTGCGCGTCACATCGCTCGATGAAGCGTTGCGCTTGATCAACGAGCACGAGTTCGGCAACGGCACCTCGATCTTCACCCGCGACGGCGGAACCGCGCGCACGTTCGATCGCAACGTGCAAGCCGGCATGGTCGGGATCAACGTGCCGATTCCGGTACCGATGGCCTTCCATAGCTTCGGCGGCTGGAAGCGTTCGATCTTCGGCGACCACGCGATGCACGGTATGGAAGGCGTGCGTTTCTACACGCGCTTGAAGACAACGACGACGCGCTGGCCCAAAGCCGCAACCGGCGCCGAATATATCTTCCCGACGGTGAAGTAACCCTAGCCGGCGATAAAGCCGGCGATTTCGGCGTTGACGCGCGTGTGTGCTTCGAGATGTAAGAAGTGTCCGGCGCCCGCGATGCGCTCGACGCGCGATCCCGGCGCCGGCAGAAAGTCTTCGATGTCGTCCATCAGACCGATGCCCAAGCACCCGTCGTCGACGCCGTGAAGATACAGCGTCGGCTGCGGCGGCAGTTGCAGCGCGGCGGCTTCTTCGGCGGCGTAGCGCGGGTCGAGCGGAATGGCGCCATACATCGCGTGGTAGTACTTCAGTGCGGCCGCGAGGTGCTCGCCGGCAAGCGCCGCTTTCACGTGCGGCAGATCGTCCGACGGATCGTAGCCCGGCGACCAATCGCGCCATAAGCGACCGATGAACGCGTAATCGTCGGCCGCAACGACGGCCGGCGCGTTCGGCCGTTGGAAGAAGAACGTGTACCACGATCGCTTGAGCTGATCGTAGATCGTGCGCTTCGGCGCGAGCGACGCCGGCGGCGGAACTGCGAGCGTCACCAGCTTCGACCAGCGCTCGGGCGCAGATGCCGCCGCGCCGTACGCCGACGATGCGCCGTAGTCGTGGCCGATCAGCACCGCGCGCCGGTCGCCGCCGAGTGCTTCATGTAATGCGTTGACATCGGCGGCACGCGGGCCGGCCGCGTATTGCCCGTCGGCGGGAATTGCGGTCGGCGCATATCCGCGCAGCCACGGCGCGACGACCCGGAACCCCGCGCGCGCCAGCACCGGCGTGAGATGGCGCCAGGTATAGGGCGAGTCGGGAAATCCATGCAGGCACAGCGCGAGCGGCCCGTCAGCCGGACCGCTCGCGAGATAGGCGAAGCGCAGGCCGTTCGCTTCGGCGAACGCCGGAGTTACTTCAGCGATGCTGCGTAGGCGCTTTCGAGTTCGCCGAGCGCGCCGTCGAGTTTGGCGATCGCTTCGTCGAGTTCGGCTTCTTCGATCACGAGCGGCGGCGCGATGTGGATGACGTTGTAGCGGCCGAACGCATAGACGCCGGCTTTGCGCAGCGCGCCGAAGAGCGTGGGCATCACGCCTTGGCTCTTGCCCTGCCACGGGATGAGCGGCGTGCGTTTCGCGCGGTCGGAGACGAACTCGAGCGCGAAGAACGCGCCGATGCCGCGCACGTCGCCGATGAGTTCGTGCTTTTCTTTGAGCTTGCCGAGTTTGGTGCGCAGCCAGCCTTCGATGGTCGTGCGGCCGCGCTCGAAATAGCCGCCGGCTTGGTAGGCTTCGATCGCGGCGATGGCCGTGGCCATGTTGAGCGGGTGTCCGCTGTAGGTGTGGCCCGCGCCGAGCGGACGCGTGTCGAACGTCTGCGCGAGCTTCTCGCGTATCAGGACGCCGCCGAGCGGCGCATATGCCGACGTCACGCCCTTCGCGAACGTGATCATGTCGGGGACGACGTTGAAGCGAATCGCGGCGAACGCGGCGCCCGTGCGGCCGAAGCCCGTCATGACCTCATCGAAAATCAACAGGATGCCGTGCTCGTCGCACAGGGCGCGCAGCCCGGCCAAGTAACCGTCGGCCGGCACGATGACGCCGTTCGAACCGACGACGGGCTCGATCAGCAGCGCCGCGACGGAGTCGGCGTTTTCGGCGGCGATCACGTCGCGCACGTGCTGCAGGGCGCGTTCCACTTCAACCTTCGGATCGTCGGTATGGAACGGGCTGCGATACGGATAGTTGGCCCAGAAACGCACGACGCCGGGCATGATTTCGGGTTCGTTGTTCCAACGGCGATTCTCACCCGTGAGCGCGGCCGCGCCGGCAGCGGAACCATGAAACGAACGATACGCCGTAAGAATTTTATGCCGCCCGGTGAGCATGCGGGCGAACTTTACCGCGTCTTCGTTGGCCTGCGCGCCGCTGGTCGTGTAGAACACACGGCCGCCCTCTTTGCCGGCCCACGGCGAAATTGCGACCAGCGACTGCCCGAGCTTTGCGCGCCCGTCTTGGAACCAGTTCGTCGGGCTGAAGCAGAGCCGGTCGATTTGCGCGTGCATCGCATCGAGCACGGACTTGTAGCCGTGACCGAGGTTGGCTGCAACGAGGCCAGACGAGAGGTCGGTGTAGCGCTTGCCGTCGGCGTCGAAGAGATACACGCCCTCACCGCGCACGATCACCGGGACATCGACGTTACCTTGTGCGATCCAAGGCGTCAGGACGTAGTCACGGTGTAGGGTTTTAAGGTCTTCGGCGACGATCACGCGCGGTTCTCCAGCAGGTCGGAAGTCGGAAACAAAGAGGATTACGGCGGCCCCGTCTCGTTCCTCCCCGGATGGACTCGCCCCGCGGACTCGGCCCTCCGATGGCCGAACCGATGACACCCCTCGACGTTAGAGTCGAGGCGAATCGTTGTCTCAACTGTTACGACGCTCCGTGCACCGTCGCGTGTCCGACGTCGATCGATATTCCGCGCTTCATCCGGCGCATCGCCGCCGGCGATCTGGCCGGCAGCGCCCGCACGATCATGGAAGCGAACCCCATGGGCGCCAGCTGTGCGCGCGTCTGCCCGACCGACGAATTATGCGAGGGTGCGTGCGTCTACGCGCCGGACAACTCGCCCATTCGCATCGGCCAACTCCAGCAGCATGCGACGGATTGGCTGATCGCCGACGGCCGAATGCTCTTCGCGCCCGGCCCTGCGACGGGTAAACGCGTTGCGATCGTCGGCGGCGGGCCGGCGGGACTCTCCGCCGCGCGCGACCTCGCCGTGATGGGTCACGCCGTTACGATTTTCGAGCGCGAAGAACTTGCGGGCGGACTCAATACGTACGGCATCGTGCCGTTCCGCTTGCCGACGGACGTGGCCGTTTGGGAGGCCGAGCAAGTGCGGCGCTTGGGCGTCGACATTCAAACCGGCGTGAGCGTCGGCACCGACGTCGCGCCGGAGAAGCTGCTGGCCGATTACGACGCGGTCGTGATCGCGTGCGGCATGGGTCAGGTGCCCAAACTCGGCATCCCGGGCGAAGACGCCGAGGGCGTTTGGGACGCGCTCGATTTCATTCGCGTCGCGAAAGAAGACGGCATCGTACCCGGACTCGGCGACGCGGTCGCCGTCATCGGCGGCGGCAACACCGCGATCGACGCCGCGACGTGCTCGAAACGCTTGGGAGCCCGTTCGGTGACGATGTTCTACCGGCGCGGCCCCGAGCGGATGACGGCGTACGGCTTCGAGATCGAGTTCGCCAAGAGTGAAGGCGTCGAGTTTCGCTATGACGTGCTGCCGCACCGCATCATCACGACCGGCGGACGCGTGACCGGACTCGAATTGATCCGCACGGATCCCAAGGGTACGGCGCGGCCGATCGCCGGTACCGAGTACACGATCCCGATCGACAACGTGATCCCGGCAATCGGGCAATCGAAGTTCGCCGCGCTGCTCGATGCGTTCGGGGTCGTGCACGAGCACGGCGTCGCGATCGTCGACACCGGCATGCACACGAACAAGGCCGGCGTGTTTGCCGCCGGCGACTGCATGTTCCGCGCGGGAGCGAGCGATGCAATGGTTGTCGAAGCAGCCGAACGCGGCAAAACGGCAGCCCATAGCATCGACGTCTTTCTGCGGGGAGGAGCGCACTGATGGCCGACCTATCGAGCAATCTGGCGGGCATTCGCAGCCCCAATCCGTTCTGGCTCGCATCCGCGCCGCCGACGAACTCGGGCTACCAAGTGATGCGCGCGTTTGCAGCCGGTTGGGGCGGCGTGGTATGGAAGACGCTCGGCGATCCGATCGTCAACGTGACGTCGCGCTTTGCCGGTTTGAACATCGGCCCGAGCAAGATGGTCGGCATGAACAACATCGAGCTGATCACCGACCGTCCGCTCGAGGACAACCTGCGTGAGATCGCGGAGTGCAAAGCGGCGTATCCCGACCGCGCGATCGTCGCCTCGCTGATGACCGACTGCAATCAGAAGGCGTGGCACGACCTCGTCAACGCGGTGCAGACGGTGCCGATCGACGGTTTCGAATTGAACTTCGGCTGTCCGCACGGCATGTCGGAGCGCGGCATGGGGTCGGCGGTTGGTCAGGATCCGGAGCTGGTCGAGCAGATCACGCGTTGGACGAAGGAGGCCGCCAAGGTCCCCGTGATCGTGAAGCTCACGCCCAACATCACGGACGTACGTTATACCGCGCGCGCGGCGGCGCGCGGCGGCGCCGATGCGATCTCCCTGATCAACACGATCAATAGTCTCATGGGCATCGATCTCGACACCTGGAATCCGATCCCGCACGTGGACGGGAAATCGTCGCACGGCGGCTTCTGCGGCCCGGCCGTCAAGCCGATTGCCCTGAATATGGTCGGACAGTGCGCGCGCGACGAGGAAGTGGGGATCCCGATCTCGGGGATCGGCGGCATCGCCGACTGGCGCGACGCCGTCGAGTTCATGCTGATCGGATCGAGCAACGTGCAAGTGTGCACGGCGGTGATGCGCGACGGCTTCCGCATCGTCGGCGACATGATCGAGGGTCTCAACAACTATCTCGACGACCGCGGCTTGGCCTCGGTGTCGGAACTCGTGGGCAAGACCGTTCCGCGTTTCGTCAACTGGAACGACCTCAACCTCGACTACAAGATCGTCGCGAACATCGATCCCGCAACGTGCATCAACTGCAACCGCTGCTGGATCGCCTGCGAAGACGCGGCCCATCAATGCATCGACCGGCTGGTCGACGAACGCGGCGCAACTACCCTCAAGGTCGACGAAGAACATTGCGTCGGCTGCAATCTGTGCAGCATGGTCTGCCCGGTTGACGAGTGCATCACGATGGTGCGCGTCGATTCCGGTGAGACCGTGCACACGTGGAGCGAACGGCTATCAGTACCATCGTAAAGGGCGGCACGATCGTTACCGCGACGGATAAGTTCGTCGCCGACATTCTCATCGAGAACGGCACGATCACGACGATCGCCACGTCGATCCCGGGCACGGGTCCGGACGTCGTGGACGCTTCGGGAAGCTACGTGTTCCCGGGCTTCATCGATCCGCACACGCATCTCGACATGCCGTTCGGCGGCACCGTCACGGCCGACGACTTTGCCAGCGGTACGGCGGCAGCGGCCCTCGGCGGCACGACCACGATCGTCGACTTCGCGCTGCACACGAAAGGCGATTCGCTCGCCAACGCACTCAAGACGTGGGAGAAGAAGGCCGCCGGAAAGGCCTCCATCGACTACGCGTTCCACTTGACGATCGCCGATGGCCGGCGCGAGACGCTCGAAGAGATCCCGCTGATGATCGAGCGCGAGGGCGTCAACTCGTTCAAGTGCTTCATGGCCTACAAACACGTCTTGCAAGTCGATGACGAGACGATCTTCCGGGTGATGCAGGCCGCCGCGAAGTTCGGCGGTTTGGTGCAAGTGCACGCCGAGAACGGCGACGTCATCGAAGTGACCGTCAAGGAGGCGCTCGATGCCGGCCACACGGCGCCGAAGTATCACGCCCTCACGCGCCCCGTGCAACTCGAAATGGAAGCGACCGCACGGGCCATCTATCTCGCCGAGGTGTCGGGTTCGCCGCTCTACGTCGTACACGTGTCGAGCGCCGGTGCGGCCGATGCGATCAGCGACGGGCGGAAACGCGGTCTCTCGATCTACGGCGAAACCTGCCCGCAGTATCTGGTCTGCGATACGAGCGACTACGACCGGCCGGACTTCGCCGGCGCGAACTACGTGATGTCGCCGCCGCTGCGCGATAAGTGGAATCAGAACGTGCTGATCGGCAAGCTCAAGAACGGCGAGCTGCAGAGCATCGGCTCCGACCACTGTTCGTTTTTGTGCGAGCAGAAAGAGCTCGGCAAAGACGACTTCTCGAAAATCCCCAACGGCGCGCCGACGATCGAAGACCGCGTCGCGATCGTTTACGAGCGGATCGTCAACGGCGGCGTCGTCGGACTCAACCAGTTCGTCGCGCTGACCTCGACCAATCCCGCTAAACTCTTCGGCCTCTTCCCGCGCAAGGGCACGATCGCCGTCGGCAGCGACGGCGACGTCGTGGTTTGGGATCCGAACGCGTCCCGCACGATCTCCGCGTCGACGCACCACATGAAAGCCGACAACAGCATTTTCGAAGGCATGACGGTAAAGGGAACGCCGCGCTACGTCATCTCGCGCGGCCGCGTCCTCGCCAAAGACGGCAAGTACGTCGGGGAAACCGGCAAAGGCATCCGTCAAAAATCCGCCCCATTCCGCCCCGTGCAATTATAAGGCTAGGAACGACATCACTGTGAGCGACATCGTCACCATCGGTTTGATCCAGGCCCATCACGATACGCCCGGCGGCGAGCCCGTCGAAGTGCACAAGCGCGTCGCGATCGAGAAGCACGTGCGCATGATCCGTGAGGCCGCTAAACGCGGCGCGAAGATCGTGTGTCTGCAAGAGCTCTTCTATGGGCCGTACTTCTGTACCGAGCAAGATCCGAAATGGTATGAGGCGACCGAACTCGTCCCCGACGGTCCGACGACGCGCTTGATGCAAGATCTCGCGCGCGAGCTCGGGATCGCCCTCGTCGTGCCGCTCTACGAACGTACGATCAGCGGCGTGTACTATAACACCGCCGTGATCATCGATGCCGACGGTTCCGTGCTCGGCATCTATCGCAAGCACCACATCCCGCAAGTGGCGGCGGGCCCGGCCGGCTGTGGGTTTTGGGAGAAGTACTACTTCAAGCCAGGGAACGCCGGTTATCAAACGTTCCAAACGAAGTTCGCGCGTATCGGCGCGTACATCTGTTACGACCGGCATTTCCCGGAAGGCGCGCGTCTGCTCGGCCTCAACGGCGCCGAGATCGTGTTCAATCCGTCGGCGACGGTCGCCGGCCTCTCCGAGTACCTCTGGAAACTCGAACAGCCGGCGCACGCGGTCGCGAACGGCTACTACGTCGGTGCGATCAATCGCGTCGGGCTCGAAGCGCCGTGGAACATGGGCGAGTTTTACGGCCAGTCGTATCTGGTCGATCCGCGCGGTCAGTTCGTCGCCATGGGCAGCCGCGACAAAGATGAAGTCGTTATCGGCGATATGGACAAGCGCGTGATCGAAGAAGTGCGCAACACGTGGCAGTTCTACCGCGACCGGCGTCCCGAGACGTACGGTGACATGGTCGAGATCTAGTGCCTGCGACGCAGGTTCTACAAGACGGCATCGTCACGCTGACGCCCGAGGGCGTGGCGGCGGTGGCCGGAAATGCGGAACTGTGGAACGAGGACCTGCGGCCGTGCACGCGCGAGGAACATAACTGGGGCTCGAATCGCTTCGCATCGTTATGGATCGGGATGTGTTTATGCATCCCCACCTACTCGCTGGCCAGCGGCATGATTTCGCTGGGCATGAACTGGTGGCAATCGGTCCTCACGGTGTTCACCGGCAGCCTGATCGTGCTGATCCCGATCTTGCTCGTCGCGCACGCCGGCACGCGCTACGGCATCCCGTATCCGGTCTTCGCGCGCTTGTGGTTCGGGCTGCGCGGCGCGCATCTGCCGGCCCTTGCGCGCGCGGTGATTGCCGCCGGGTGGTTCGGCATCAACTCCTGGTTCGGCGGTCAGGCGCTCGACGCGATCCTCGGCCGGCTCGCGCCGGTATGGCTCGGCATCGGCATTCACCTGTGGGTGGCGTTCGGCGTGTTCTGGATCTTGAACGTCGGCATCGCCATGCGCGGGCCGCAGGCCATCGGCCGGCTGGCAGCACTCGCGGCACCCACGCTCGGCATTGCGGCGGTTGCGCTTTTCGTGTGGGGTGCGAGCGCCGTGCACGGCGTGGGCAACATGCTCGCCGCGCCGGGAACGCTGGTGGGCGGCGCGTTCTGGATGGCGTTTTTCCCGTCGGTCATCGGCGTCGTCTCCTTCTGGGCCACGCTCGCATTGAACATCCCCGACTACTCGCGTTACGCAGAATCGCAGCGCGGACAACTCCGCGGCCAGCTCGTGATGCCGATCGTCATGGCGGCGTTCGCGTTCGTCGGCATCGCGGTGACGTCGGCGACGGTCGTGGTCGACGGAAAAGCGCTGTGGAACCCGGTCGATTTGCTGCTGACGTTTCCGACGCCGGTCGTGCTGATCGGCGGCATCGTTGTCATTCTGTCGTCGATCACGATCAACGTGGGGGCGAACGTGATGGCGCCGGCGCGCGCGTTCGAGAATCTTTGGCCGCGCGTGATCACCTTCGGCATCGGCGCGATCCTCACCGGACTGCTCTCGCTCGTAATGCAGCCGTGGTACGTGCTCTCCGCGTTCAGCACGTACATCTTCACCTGGCTCGGTTCGTACGGCACGCTGCTCGGACCGTTCGACGGCATAGCGATCGCGGATTATTGGCTCGTGCGCGCGCTGCACCTCGACCTCGTCGGTCTCTATCAAAGCGGCAGCCGCTACGCATATTCGGGCGGCCTGAACGGCCGCGCCGTCGCCGCGCTGCTCGCCGGCTGGGTGCTACCGTTGATTGGCCTCGTCTATCCGCCGCTGGGCTTTTTCTGGTCGGGCGGCTGGTTCTTCGGACTCGTCGTCGCGCTCGGCACGTACGCGCTCTTTATGCGCAACGATCGCTCGAAACTCTCCGAGGACGAGTTCGCCGCGATTACCGAGTAAGGTTGGAGATGACCTCGCGGCCGACGTGGTTGACCGACGTCGTGCCGGTGAGCGCCATGGCGACGTCGAGCTCTTTGCGTAAGATCTCGATCGCCTTCGTCACGCCCGCCGCGCCGCCCGCGCCGAGCCCGTAGACGTATGCGCGGCCGATCAGGCACGCATGCGCGCCTAGTGCGAGCGCGCGCAAGACGTCGGCGCCCGTGCGGATACCGCCGTCGAAGAGCAACTCCACGGCGTCGCCGACGGCGTCGGCAATAGCGGGCAGCGCCGCAATCGATGACGGTGCGCCGTCGAGCTGCCGCCCGCCGTGATTGGAGACGACGATCGCGGACACGCCGGTGGCGGCGGCAATCTTTGCATCCTCAACGTCGAGGATGCCCTTGAGCACGATCTTCCCGGGCCAGATGCTGCGTATCCACTCGATGTCTTTCCAGGTCATCGTCGGATCGAATTGACGCGAGACCCAGGTTGCAAGCGAGGTCACGCCGTCCATGCCGGTCACGTGTCCGGCGAGGTTGCCGAACGTCTTGCGCTTGCCGCGCAAGATGCTCCACGCCCAAGCCGGTTTGCTTGCGATATCGAGCAGGTTGGCGAGCGTAATCTCCGGCGGCACCGTCATGCCGTTCTTCACGTCGCAATGCCGTTGGCCGAGGATGTTCAAGTCGAGCGTGGGCATCAGCACGCTGCACTTCGCGGCGATGGCCCGTTCGATGAGTTCGCGCACGAAGCCGCGATCCCGCATCACGTAAAGCTGGAACCAGAACGGCTTCTCGACGGCGCTCGCAACGTCTTCGATCGAATCGATCGACATCGTGCTCAGCGTATAGGGAATGCCGGCCGCTTGCGCCGCGCGGCAGGCGAGGATTTCGCCGTCGCCGTGCTGCATGCCGGAGAGCCCGATCGGTGCCAGCACGAGCGGCAGCGCTGCCGCCTCGCCTGCAATCGTCGTCGTCAGATCGCGCCGGTCGACGTCGATACCGACCCGCTGCCGCAGCTTGATCGCATCGAGATCGATGCGGTTTGCCCGCATCGTCGATTGCGTGTACGAGCCGTGGTCGGCGTATTCGAAGAACGCCTTCGGCACGCGCCGCCGGGCGAGCGTGCGTAAGTCGTCGATGCTGGTGACGTGCTTCATCCCTTTGCCCAACCATGAAAGAACGCCGGTAGATGCGAAGAGAGATCGATGTGCCGTCGGTTCCGCCGCTCGTTTGAAGCGGTGCTCGCGTTCCTCATGCTGATCGCCACGGTGCGGGGCGCGTCCGCCGCGGTGACTCCGGCGGCGCATGCCGCGGCATATCTCGAGCGCATCCGGTCGGATCGCCCGCTCCTCATGCATTTTCTCGAGCGGATGCCCAAGGGCGCCGACCTGCACCATCACCTCACCGGTGCCGTCTACGCCGAGAGCTACATCCGCTACGCGGTCGAAGACGGCGATTGCATCGACGGCACGACCTTCGCGATCGTCGCACCGCCGTGCGTTCCGGCGGAGGGACGTTACCCGGCAAGCCGTGCGCTGAGCGATTTCGCGTTTCGCAGCCGGACGATCGACGCGCTCTCGGCGCGCGACTTTACGCCGAGTCCGGCGGACCCTGACATCCGGCTGCACTTCTTTGCGGCGTTCGACAAGTTCGATTTGGTCACGAACGGACACTGGGGCGAGATGCTTGCCGAAGTCGTTGCGCGCGCGGCAGCGCAAAACGAAGTGTATCTCGAGACGATGCTCACCCCAGACCAAGGCGCGGCGATGCACCTGGCCCAGACGGTCGAGTGGAGCGACGATTTCAGCGAACTGCGGCGACGGTTGCTGGCGGCCGGAATGGCGACCGCCGTCGCCGCCGGCCGGCGGAATCTCGACGCGGGCGAGTCGGCCATGCGGGCGATCCTCGGCTGCGGAACCGCGCATCCCGATCCGGGCTGCCGGCTGACGCTGCGCTTCCAATACCAGGTGTTGCGCGCATTTCCGAAGACGTCGGTATTCGCCCAGATGCTGGCCGGTTTCGAGATGGCGAGCGTCGATTCACGCGTGGTCGCGATCAACCTCGTTCAGTCGCAAGACGAGTACAACGCGCTCAACGACTTCGGCCTCCAGCTCCGGATGCTCGACTACCTGCACGGCATCTACCCGCGCGTGCACATCTCGCTGCATGCGGGCGAGCTCACTCCCGGCGAAGTTCCGCCCGAAGAACTGCGCGCGTCGCATATCCGTGCTTCGATCGAGCTCGGCCACGCCGAGCGCATCGGTCACGGGCTCGACGTCGTCTACGAACGCGATGCCCCGGGATTGCTCGCGGAAATGGCCCGCCGGCACGTGCTCGTCGAGGACTGCCTCTACAGTCACGAACTGGTGCGCGGCATGCGCGGCCGCGACAACGTGTTGCCGATCTACCTGCGAGCCGGTGTTCCGGTGGCGCTCGCGACCGACGACGAGGGCGTGACTCGGGCTGACCTGACAACCTCGTTCGTCCGTGCGATCGAAGGCTACGGCATCGGCTACGTGCGGCTCAAAACGATGGTGCGCGACAGTCTCGATCATGCGTTCATGCCTGGTGCGAGCCTGTGGCAAGCGCCCGAGAACTTCGTGCGCGTGCCGGCATGTGCGCGCGACGCGTTGCGCGATGTTCCGGCCTCGCGAGCGTGCCGGAGTTTCCTCGCAGCGAACGAACGGGCGCGTACCGAATGGCGCGAAGAGGTTGCGTTCGCACGTTTCGAATCGGCCCTTTGATCAAAAGAGTCGCGTGGGGTCGCTGCGAAGCTCGCGTGATGCTCCGCATGTGCGCGTGTATCGCGCTCCTCTTCGCATTCGAAACGGCCGCCGCACAAGCACCCAAAGCCGCAACGCCGGCCGCGCGGACCGAAGCCTACTTGGCGGCGGCGGTCGCCGCCGCGCCCGCGCATCCGACCAAGTTGACCTTGTTCCTGGCCGAGATTCCGAAGGGCGGTGACCTCCATCATCACCTGACCGGCGCGGTGTATGCGGAGAGCTACATTCAGTACGCCGCCGAAGACGGCGATTGCTTCGATGCGACGTTCACGATGGTGCCGCCGCCGTGCGATGCCTCCAAAGGAATGTCGCCGGCGTCACGCGCCGTCACGGACTATTTATTCCGGAACCTGACGATCAATGCGCTCTCGGCGCGCGACTACGCTCCGGTTGCGGGGGATGCGAGCATCCTGGTCCACTTTTTCCTGACCTTCTTCAAGTTCGATTTGGTGACCAACGGCCATTGGCCCGAAGAGTTTGCCGAGGTGATCCACCGAGCTGCGATCCAGCACGAAGTGTATCTCGAGACGATGCTCTCGCCGGACAAGTTCAAGTCGCTGCCGCTCGGCGCCAAGGTAGGCTGGGATCCCAATTTCGATCGCATGCGGGCGAAGCTCGATGCGGCCGGGGTCCCGGCGCTCGTCGCCGAGAGCCGCAAGAATCTCGATGACGCCGAAGCGGGCGAGCGGAAGATTCTCGGCTGCGGCACGTCCACGCCCGACCCAGGGTGTGCGCTGACCGTGCGCTACATCCATCAGGTGCTGCGCGACGAGCCGAAAGAGCAAGTATTCGCGCAGATTCAGACCGCGTTCGAGCTGGCAAATGCCGATCCGCGCGTCGTTTCGGTCAACCCGGTGCAGCCGCAAGAGGATTACCTGCCGATGAGCGACTTCGAACTGCACATGCGAATGTTCGGCTACTTCCACAAACTCTATCCGAAGGTGCAGCTGACGATGCACGCGGGCGAACTCTTTCCCGGCGTCGGCAAGCCGGAAGACATGGAGAACCCCTCGCATATCCGCGATACGATCGAGATCGCCGGCGCCGTCCGCATCGGTCACGGGCTCGACGTGCTCTACGAGCGCGATCCGCGCGGATTGCTCGCGATGATGGCGCGCCGGCACATCTTAGTCGAGGACCCGATCGCCATTCACGAGTTGCTGGGCCCCGGCGTCGTGGGCGGCGATCTGTTGCCGATCTATCGCGCGGCCGGCGTGCCGGTCTCGCTTGCGACCGACGACGAAGGCGGCATCCGCAGCAACCTGACGCAGACGTTCGCGCGCGCCGTGCAGGGCTATAACATCGACTACTACGGACTCAAGCAGATGGTGCGCGACAGCCTCGAACATGGCTTCATGGGCGGCGCAGATCTCTGGCATGCACCCGAAGGCTTCGATCGCATGGTGCCGGCGTGTGCGGGACAAACGCTCGCGCCGCAGCCGGCAAGCCTCGCCTGCCGTGCGTTTCTCGGCGCGAGCCTACGGGCGCAGCTGGAATGGAAAGAAGAAGTCGCCTTCGCGCGTTTCGAGGCGCACTACTGAGCGTTCAGGAACCGGCGTACGTCGGTTCGAGGCGCGACCGCAGGTAGTCGCCGAACCGGATGGGCGGATACTTCGCCGGATGTTCGGGCCCCGCGCAACCGGGAATACACGTGATCAGCGTATCGGGATTGGGTTCGCAGAAGAAGGCGGCCGAATAGCGTTCGCGTCCGGAGCGGTTGACGACGCGGTGCGCGTTGGAAACGTAGATGTCGTTGGTCCAGCGCATCATCGCGTCGCCGATGTTGCAGACGAACGTGCCCGGCACCGGTTGGACCGCGATCCACTCGCCGTCGCGACGGCGCACTTCGAGGCCGCCGTTCGCGTCTTGCGCGAGCAGTGTCACGCCGCCGTAATCCGTGTGCGGCCCCGCGCCGTAGAGCGTGCCGTCGAATTCGCCGGGATGCGGCGGATAGTGCAGCACGCGCAGCGCCGATATCGACCGGTCGTAGGCGGCCGCGAAATAGTCCGCGTCCTCGCCAAGATCGACGGCGATCGCGCGATGAATCAGTGCGCCGACCACGAGCAAACGGTCGAAGTACGCAACGAGGCTCTCGCGGAAACCCGGCAAGCGCGGCCATTGGTTGTGCTCGCGACCCATGTTGAACGACTCTTTCGCGTCGCCCGGCCGGTTCGGGTCGAGTTTTTCGAGCGCCATCCGTGCATAGCCGAGATAGTGCGGCGAACGTTCGATGGGAATCTCACCCTTGACGTCATCCGGCAACGCGAAAAATGTCTGCGCGGCCCGGAAGAGTTCCGCGATCGCCGTTTCGGGCACGCCGTGATTGCTGACGGCAAAGAAGCCGATGTCGCGCGCCGCTGCGCCGATCTGCGCCGCGACGCTTGCGAGGCCGGCTTCCGAGCCGTCGCGCAGGGGCTGCAGATCGACGATGGGTACTCGCTCCATGCGGGTCCGTTCGGTTGGGGACGCGGAGCTCCCGTGCGGTTTGCTCGACAAAGGTCGAACGTATCGGAGCCCGGACGCGCCGCTCGCTGCTTGAGTGCGGACGCCCGGCGGCGTATGGTAGAGAAGACATGCAGCGTACCGATGCGCCATTTTTACCGCAGCGCTTAGCCGGCGCCGAGGAGACGTTTGCCGCATTGCGGCGCGACGGCGCCGCGATCCTCACCGGTTGCGGCGCCGCCCGGGAGGAGGCCCGTGGGATCGCGCTACGGGTCTTGGCGACGTTGACGCCGGTCGTGCCCGATCCCGCGCCGATCAAAGAAGGCGGCGGAAACGCCGACCGCACGTACGACAATCAACCCGGCGCCGAGGCGGGACTCGTCGTGCCGTTCCAAACGGGTCACACGGACGGCTTCGCGTACGGCGATCGCTATCCTGATTTCATCTTTCTGCTGTGCGTGCGCCCGTCCGTGGCCGGTGGTGAATCGTTTGTCGTCGACACGTATCGCTTGCTCGACGAGCTTGCCGCTTCGGCGTCGCCGGAAGACCGCGCATTTCATCAGTTCTTGACGACGATTCCCGTCGAACAAACGGAGCCGGGTTTCCAAAGCTCGCTCGCGCCGGTAATCGGCCGCAACGCGACCGGCCGCCGGATGTCACGTTGGACTCCCGTGCAGCGGCCGGATGCATCGTTGCCGAGCGCGGTGCAGCAGCAGCACGCCGCGTGGTTAACGCGCTGGCGCGATATTGCGCACGAAGCTTCGCTGCAAGCGCCGCGCTTTACGCTGCAGCCGGGCGAGACGATGTGCCTCGACAACTACCGCATGCTGCACGGCCGGACCGGATTCGACGATACCGAGCGCACGCTGTGGCGCATCTGGGCCTGGACGACGGAAGCGCCGGCGGTTCCCGACGGCATGCTATTTTCCGATAGCCGGTTCGCGGTGACGTCATAGCGCAGGTCGCAACGCTCGGCGCACCGCCCATAACACATGACGCTCCCGCCATTGCGGTGCGCGGCCTGCGGGTCAGCTTCGCCCTCGATCGTGAACGCTCGGTGACGGCGCTCGAAGGTGTCGATCTCGATGTTGCCGCCGGCAGCTTCCTCTCGATCATCGGACCGTCGGGCTGCGGCAAGTCGACCTTGCTGCGCGTGATCGCGGGACTAACGGATCCCAGCGCGGGAAGCGTTACGGTCGGTGAGGATTCGCCGCACGCGCTCGTCGCGCGCCACAAACTCGGAATAGCGTTTCAGGATCACGCGCTGCTGCCGTGGCTGACCGTGTCCGAAAACGTCGCATTACCGTTTCGCATCGCCGGCGCGGCCGTGGACGGCGCGCGGATTGCGGAGCTCCTAGCGCTCGTCGGCATGGCCGAATTTGCGCACGCACGTCCGCGCCAGCTCTCGGGCGGCATGCGCCAACGTGTGGCCATCGCGCGCGCGCTCGTTTTGCGTCCACGCATTTTGCTGCTCGACGAACCGTTCGGCGCGCTCGACGCCGTGACGCGGCGGCAGCTCAACATCGAACTCCAGCGCATTTGGTCGACGCAGCGCATCACGACCGTGCTCGTGACGCACTCGATCGACGAAGCCGTGTTTCTCGGTGACCGCGTCGTGGTTATGTCGCCTCGGCCGGGACGGATCCGGCGCGACGAGGGCATTCCGTTCGCCCGGCCGCGCGACCGCACGCTCTTGAGCGATCCGGCGTTTCATGCGCTCACCGACGAGCTGGCTCGCGCACTCGATGAGGTTACGCCGCCGTGAAATACGCCGCAGCGATTGTTTGCGGCGCGTTCGCCGTTGCGCTCGTGTGGGAAGGCATCGGACATTTCCAACTGTTCGGCACGACCTGGCCGGCGCTGAGCTCGGTGCTGCGGTATCTCTTCGCGCCCGAACACCGCGAATTGCTCGGCGTCGCACTCGCCCGAACCGGCAGCGAAGCGGTCGCGGGTCTTATCGCCGGGAGCGCCGTCGCCATCGGCCTTGCGAGCCTGAGCGTGTTGCTGCCGGCGGCGGCGCCGGGACTCGCGGCGCTGGCGAGCATCGTCAACGGCATTCCGATCATTGCGGTCGCCGGCGTGTGCGTGCTCACGTTGCCGCGCGACGCCACGCCGGTCGTCGTTGCAGCCCTGGCCGTGTCGTTCATCGTGTTCGTTGCCGGCAGCGCGGCGCTCGCAACGGCTTCGGCGGCGCATCGCGACCTGTTTGCCGTGCTCGGCGCATCGCGTTTCACCACGTTCGCGCGGCTCGACGTTCCGGGCGCCGTTCCCGCCCTGCTCGATGCCGTGCGATCGGCCGCGCCGGCTGCGGTCGTCGGCGCGATCGTCGGTGAATGGTTTGCCTCGGAGCACGGTCTCGGGCCGTTGCTGGTGGCGGCGATGCAGAACTATGCCATCGATCAACTGTGGGCCGTGGCGCTTGCCGGGACGTGCTTGTCGATCGCGCTCTACGGCGTTCTCGGTGCCGCGCAGTTCGCCGCGGCCGCGCGCCTCGATTGATGCGCGCCGTTGCCGTGGGCTGGCCGATCGTCCTGCTCGTGCTCGCGTGGCAGCTTTGGATCGTCGCGGGCAACGTGCCCTCGATCGTCGCACCGTCGCCGTGGGCCGTGCTCGTCGAATTGGCGCACGATCCGCTGCTGTACGGACACGCAGCGCTCGCGACGATCGGCGTTGCCGTACTTGGCCTCGCTCTCGGGACGATGCTCGGCGTCGCGCTCGCGGTCGCGATCTGGCTCACGCCCTTTGCCGCCGGGGCGATGACGGTACCGGCGCTGCTGGTGCAATCGACGCCGCTGATCGCCACGCTGCCGGTGCTGGCGCGTCTGCTCGGCTATGGTGAACAAACCGTCATTGCGGCGGCGGTCGTGATCACGTTCTTGCCGACGTTCGTCCTCGTCGGCGCGGGCCTTCGCACGTCGCCGGCGGGGGCGGAGGGGGTGTTCGCCGCGCTCGGGGCGAGCCGCCGTGCGCGGCTCGTATTGCTCGCGCTTCCGGCAGCGGTGCCGAGCACACTCGTCGCGATCCGCATCGCGGCGGCGAACAGCATCCTTGCCGCCTTGATCGCCGAGTATCTGATCGGGCAGTTCGGACTCGGCCGGCTTTTTGCCGACGCGCAGAGTCAGTTTCTCACCTCGCGTTCGTGGGCCGCGAGTTTGGTCGCAACCGTCTTGTCGGTTGCGGCATATGCGGCTGCACGCCGCTTCGAACGTTACGGAAAGCGGTTTACGGCATGATGCGACGCGGCGATCTGCTCCGGGGTGCGGCGGCGGCAGCCGGCCTCGCAGCTTTTGCGGGGCCCGCGAGCGCCGCGACGATGGTGACGACGCAACTGCAGTGGATCAAGGACGTCCAGAACGCCGGCTGGTGGGTTGCCGATGCAAACGGCTACTTTCGCAGCGAAGGCATCGAGTCGAACGCGCTCGCCGGCGGCCCGAACCTCGCTAGCGTTGAAGCCGTCGTTGCAGCCGGCCGGGCCGACATCGGCATGGATCAATTCGAGCGCGTCATCGACGCAAACGCCGCCGGCGCGGACTTCGTCATATTCGCCGCGCTCTATCAGAAGAACCCGGCGGCGCTGCTGTCGCTGCCGGCGCATCCCGTCCGCACCGCGCGCGACCTGTTGGGGAAACGCGTCGGCGTTCAGCAAGGCGGCAAGGTCTACATCGACGCGATCATGGCGGTCAACCATCTGCCGCCGAACTATACCGAAGTCGTGGTCGGGGCAACGCCGGACCCGCTGCTGCAGGGCGCGTGCGATGCCTACGTGTGCTTCGTGACGAACCAGCCGCTCCAACTCGCCGAGCGGGGAATCGCGAGCGTGGTCGCAACGTTCGACGATCTCGGCTACGCGACGTACACCGACTGTTTGTTTTGCACGCGCGACTATCTCAAAGCCAATCGCGCAACCCTCGTGCACTATACGCGCGCGCTGCGGCGCGGGTGGCTCGAGAGCACCCGCGATCCGGCCCTCGCCGCGCACCTGGCCGTTTCGAAATACGGCGTCGAACTCGGTCTCGACGAACGCAAAGAACTCGCGACCAGCCGCGCGCAAATCCCGCTTTTGATCGGCCCGGAAACCCGCGCGCACGGTATGCTCTGGATCGACAAGGTCCGCGTTGCCGGCCCCATTTACGCATCGCTGCGGGCCACCGGCCGCACGGCGCTGCCCCCGGTCGATCGTCTCGTCGATACGTCGATCCTCAGCGCCGCGTCGCGCGCTTAAACTCCGCGGAACGCGGCAAGTGCGGCGCGCGTTTGCGGTACGACGACGCGGCCGGCGCTGACGGCGCGCGTGAGAGCATCGAGCCGCTCGATCATCGCCGCGGTCACGACGTTACGCGTATACTGAAAATCGGTGAGACCGACGCCGTGCTCCTTCAAACCGAGTGCCAGTACGGCCGGACGCGGCCGGCGCTGTGCCGCTAACGTGGCCAGCAGAACGACGCTGTTGTCGATGCGTTTGATGACGCTGGTGAGGATCTTCCCGGGCGCCAAACCATCTTGATCGGCATCGACGCCGATGGCAAAAACGCCGCTGCGGGATCGGACTTCCCCGATGGCACCTAGGCCCGCTTTGCCGGCGGCCGCGTACACGATGTCCGCACCTTGGCCGTAGAGAAGTGCGGCGAGTTCGCTGCCCGCGGCGACGTCGTCGAAGTCGCCGATATACTTCACCAGCACGCGCACGTTCGGATCCACGGCCCGCGCGCCGGCGGCGTAGCCGACTTCGAATTCGCGAACGATCGGAACGTCGATGCCGCCGAGAAAGCCGATCGCTTTCGTGCGCGTCACCATCGCGGCGAGTGCGCCGGCGAGGAACGACGCCTCGGCTGATTTGAACGTGACCGACGTGACGTTCGGCGCATCGAGAACGGCGTCGACGATGGCGAAATGCCGCGTTGCAAAGCGCGCGGCGACCTCGGCGAGATCCGGCGCCTGATCGTAGCCGATCGCAAAGACTTCATCGTAGCCTTTGCTGGCAAAGACCATGAGATTCGGCTGGTAGTCGGCGGCCGAGCGCGATTGCAGCACGGCGATCGCGACGTGCAGGCGCGCTCGTGCCGCCAAGAGCCCAGCGTACGCCGAATCGTTGTACGAGTGATCGCCGAGGCCGCCGAGATCGGAGACCATGCCGATGCGGACCGGCTGCGGTCCGGGCAGCCGGCGTGCACACGCGACGAGGAGCCCAGCCGCACCGAGGAGGGCAAACCGGGCGCGGTTCATGTCCGCAAAAACGGCGCCCGGCGGCATCGTCGATGTCTCATTTGTCCAATGCTGAAGAGAAGATAAACATGAAGGTTAAGGAAAGTTGAAGATAGTCCGCCGGGTCGCATTTGAGCGCCGGTGGCATCTCTATTCATGAGGTTTTTATGAGCATTTTCAGGAGCCCGCGCGCGATCGGCGGCTTAGCCCTCGTTCTCGCGTTGTTGGCCTCGATCGTACCGGCCGGAGCCGCAACGGCCCCGGTCGTAGCCCAGGCAACGTCGCAGGCAACGTTCAGCGGATCGGTCCACGATCAAACCGGCGCCTCGGTGCCGAACGCAGCCGTGACGGTCACCGGTCCTACCACCGCGACGACCACGACGGATGCCGACGGAAACTTTTCCGTTAGCGTCCCGGCGGGCATCTACCGGGTCTCAATCGCCAAGGGCGGTTTCAACTCCGTAGCGCTTCCCGACGTCACGGCAGCGGAAGGCACATCGACGCCGCTCGCGGTCACGATGACGCAAGCGTCGCTGAATTCGTTGCAGACGATCGGCACCGTGACCTCGACGACGCGCGGCAGCTCGATCAATGCGGGCCCCGCGCAAACGACGGTCATTTCGGCGCAAGCCTTCCAAGATCTGGGCGACCCGCAAATCAACAGCGTGTTGCAACGCATCCCCGGCCTGACCGTTCAACAGATGGGCAGCCAGCAAGATCGCACGATCGTTATCGGCGGCGTGCAGCCGTATGAGACGCAGGTGCTGATCGACGGCCATCCCGTCGCGCAAGGTCAGTATGGCGTGTGGGTCAGCACGTATTTCCCGTCGTTTCTCATCGGCAGTGCCGAGGTCCAGTCCGGTCCCGGCAACACGACGCCGTTCGCCAACCTCGCAGTCGGCGGCACGGTCAACCTCGTAACGCCGGGGTTCACCAAAGCGACGCATGCCTCACTCACGCAAAGCATCGACAACTACGGCTCGCTCTCGTCCGTATTTCTCGGGACGGGTTCGGTCGGTCACCTGAGCTACGTGGTCGACGCGGGCACGCTCGGTCAGAACACGCCGTTCACCGGCAAGACGGACTGCATCACGCTGCCCGACGGCAATACGGGCTTCTCCGTCATTTCCGGCTGCGGTCCGGCAGACGGCAACCTTTATCAGCGCGGCTACGCGTTCAAACTGCGCTACGACTTCACGCCGACGACATCGTTCACGGCGAGCTATGTCGGTGCGTACGGCGGGTACAACCCGCAAGGCACCGCCTGGGGCACCGCGCTCGGGCCGACGACCATCGAAAACTGCCAAACCACGTCGACGATCTGCGGCGTTCCGAACAACCCGTACATCGGTAAGACCATCAACGGCTACCAGTGGTACACGGGTTCGTCGATCTACAACAACCAGACACTGTGGGACGGCGAATTCCGCACCGCGATCGGTTCGGGAACGCTGCTCATTCGTCCGTACATCGGCCAGATCGAACCCGAGATCATCGTCGATGCCGGTAGCGAAGGCTACCAAAAATTCTACGGCGCGCCGGGCGTCTTTGATAGCAATCCCAGTGGTACGCTGGTTCCCGGACAACCAATCCCCCCGGGTTATACGCCGACGGCCGGTTCGGCCGAGGCCAATTGCTTGGGATCGTTCGGCAGCATCACCAATCCGGCCGGCAACTACACCACGGTCAACAACCAGTTCCAGTGCTTCGGTAACCCGTACACCACGTACGAACAAGACAAACTCTACGGCATGACGACGTCGTTCACCCAACCGCTGGGCGATAACGGCAACTTCCTCCAGCTGACGTACGATTTCCACGGTCAAAGCACGTTCGCGTACATCGACCAGCCGGCGTTCGTATCGGTGCCGCTCTCGACCGATCGTTACTCGACGTTCGCGCTCACGGGCAGCATCGCGGTGGCGCCGCGTGCTACGTTCAATGTCGGTTTGTACGACACGTTGTGGAACGTGATCGGCACGAAGCCGGCCAGCAACGTCGACCCGACGCTGGTCGGGTTCTCGCGCACGGTATCGCATTTCGATCCGCACGGCGCGTTCGTGATCCGTCCCGATGCGAACAACTCGATTCGTATCGCCGCCGGTACGTCGACGACGTTCCCGTTCGTCGGACAAGTCAGCGGACTCGCAACGTTCGAGCCGCCGGCATGTTCGCTTGGTGCCCCGTTTGCCGACGGCGGCACGCTGACCGAGAAAAACCCGAACTTGAATCCGGAAACCAGCATCGCCTACGACGTCGGTGCGGATCACAAGTTCTCGAACAGCTCGGTCGTGAGCGTCGATCTCCAAGAGACGGTCGTCCACGGTGTATTTGCGAACATCACCTCCGCGGTGCCGTCGGCCAGCCCGAATCTCTGCTTGCCGGGGCAGCCGTCGACGGAAGGCATCTTCTTGCCGGCCAACGTCGCGCGACTCGTCGCGCAGTCGGTGAACCTCAAGTACACCTACGCACCGCCGAAGGGCCTCGGCTTCAACCTCGCCGCATCGGCGGAGAGCTCGATCATCTCCGGCTTCACGGCGGCGAACGCACCGCTGCTCCCGGCCAACAACATCCAGACCTGCGGCTCAGGCACGACGGTCGGTCAGTCGACGTGCATCCCGTATCTGCAAGGCTACGGGCAATTCACGTGGACTGCAGCGAAGACGTTCCTCGCGCTCGGCGCGCAGTACTACGGTAACAACAACGCGTACTTCTCGCCGCCATTTGCCCAAGTCGACTTCGTCGCCCGGCAAGCGATCGCGAAACACGTCACGCTGCAAGTGTCGGTGCAGAACCTGCTCAACACCAACAACTACGGCCTGTACTTGCCGATTCCGAACGCGGGCACGCCGCTCATCACGAACAACGTGGTCGGGAACTCGATCCAACAGGGGAATTCTCCGACGTCGCTCGTGCCGGCCTCGCCGCGCTACGTGCACATGGACCTCAACCTGCACATCTAGCAGGCCGGTCTACGAACGAGAAGAGCCTCACGCTTCGGCGTGGGGCTCTTTTTCTTGCGTCAGATCTTGGCGGGGTGCCAGATCGTCTTCATCTCGGTGAACGTCAGCACGCGATCGAGGTTATCGTACGATGCGGAAAACCACGCCTTGGCGGATGGGGCATCCTCGAAGCGCGTCCGCGTGACGCTTTCGGACGCGAGCTGCCCGAGGGCAACTTCGGCGTCGTGGCCGACCCCGAAGGCGTGCAGGCCGTCGACGTCCATGTGCCCGGCGAGCGCCGGGCCGAGCTCGGCGCGCGTCCCGGTGATGACGTTGCACACGCCGCCCGGGAGGTCGCTCGTGGCCAAACACTCGGCAAAGACCACGGCCGTGCGCGGGTCGCGTTCCGAGGCGACCACGATAACGGCGTTGCCGCTGACGAGAGCCGGAAGAATCGCCGTAACCAGGCCGAGGAGCGCCGGCTCCTCGGGCGCGATGACCCCGATAACGCCGGTCGGCTCGGTGGTCGAGAAATTGAAGTGCGGACCGGAGACGGGATTGCGCGCCGATGCCAAAGCGACGTACTTGTCGCACCAGCCGGCGTACCATACCGCGCGGTCGATCGCGGCATCGACCTCGCGCCGCGCCGCGGCAGCATCGACGGTGCCGCCCAAGACGAGCTGCTCGGCCAGGCTGCTGGCGCGGGCCTCCATCATCTCGGCGAGGCGATACAGGACGAGCCCGCGGTTGGAGGGCGTCTGACCGGCCCATTTTTCGTGCGCGGCACGCGCGGCGATCACGGCATCGCGGACGTCCTTACGGGAGCCGCGGACGACGTTCTCGCCGCCCACGCCGTCGGTCCGGCCCGATTCGCTGCGCACGAACGCTCCGTTCACGTAGAGCTTGTAGGTCTTCCTGACCGCGACACGATCGCCACTCATGGCCGGAAGCTTCGCCAAGCGCCGGGCAGGCCTCTCCCGCGCTTGCCGGGACGGGCCTGTTTCGCCACCA
Organism: Candidatus Lustribacter telmatis; assembly: GCA_003164045.1. Lineage (GTDB taxonomy): Bacteria > Vulcanimicrobiota > Vulcanimicrobiia > Vulcanimicrobiales > Vulcanimicrobiaceae > Lustribacter > Lustribacter telmatis. The sequence continues at coordinate 39,964 of PLRU01000051.1, read as the reverse complement.
AGCACGCCGGGTAACCGAGTCGCATGCCTACCACAGCGAAGGCGCGCAATGGCGCCGCCACCAAGCCGTTTCTCACCGACGTTGCAACGCTGCGTAAAAACGCGCGTGCCCGTATTGCCAAGGGCGCCGTCACCGATACGTACGAGGGCAGCGTGCAGACCGCAATCGATTTGCTGCAGGGTGCGCTCGCGACCGAGATCGTGTGCGTCCTGCGTTACACGATGCACGCCGTCGCCGCGACCGGCATTGCGAGCGAAGGTCCCAAAGCCGAGTTCTTGCAGCACGCGAAAGAAGAACAAGGCCACATGATGCAACTCGCCGAGCGCATCAACCAGCTCGGCGGCACGCCCGACTTCGACCCGAAAAATCTCGTCTCACGTTCGGCCTCGCAGTACGGCCCCTCCGATGCGAACCTGGTCGAGATGCTCAAAGAAAATCTGGTTGCCGAACGGATCGCGATCGACCACTACCGCGAGTTGATCAACTACTTCGGCGTCAAGGACTCGACCACGCGCACGATGCTCGAAGGCATTCTTGCGGTGGAAGAAGAGCATGCGAACGACATGCACGATCTGCTCGTGTCGCATGAGGGACGTCCGTTCATCAAGAAGTAGGCCGGATGGAATTGATCTGCGTCCGGCACGGGCGCACGGCCTGGAATGCGCTGCGCCGCTTCCAAGGGCAAACCGACATCCCGCTCGACGACGAGGGCCTCGCGCAAGCGCAGGCCCTCGCTGCACATTTACGCGACGAACGCTTCGATCTCGCGCTGGCGAGCGATCTCACGCGCGCGCGGACGACGGCCGAAGCGATCTTGGGCGACCGCGATGTGGTACTCGAACTCTCGCCGGAATTTCGCGAGATGCACTTCGGGCAGTGGGAAGGGCTGACGTGGGATGAGATTCTCGGCCGCTGGCCCGAGCTCGACATCAGCGGCGAAAAAGTTCCGATGCATTACACGGCCGAGGGCGGCGAATCGTGGGACGCGCTCTGCGCGCGGGTCGATGCGGCGTTGCGCGACCTCGCCGGGCGCATGGGCGCCGGCGATCGGGCGCTCATCGTAAGTCACGCCGGCGTGATGCACGGGATCGTGCGCAGCCTGACCGGCGAGCCGACCACGACGATACGCTTTTCGCCCGGCGGCATCATCCGGGCGCGCGGTTCGTTTGCCGCCGGTTGGGAACTGACGGCGATCAACGAAACGGCGGACGCGGGGACGGCTGCATGATCGATGCAACCGATCCGGCCGTCGCGCAAGCCGCGCGCGAACGGATCGATCGGCTTGCTAAACCGCGCGGCAGCCTGGGCCGGATCGAGACACTGGCCGTGCAGTTGTGCGCGATTGCGGGCGGCGTGCCGGCGCATAATTTCGAGCGCCGGGCGATCCTCATCGCCGCGGGCGATCACGGCCTTGCGGCCGACGGCGTGAGCGCGTATCCGCCGGACGTCACGGCGCAGATGGTCGGTGGAGTTCTCGCGGGCACGGCCGCAATCGGCGCCTTCGCGCGCGCCGTGCGGGCCGAAGTGTACGTGGCGAATTTCGGCGTGCGCGTACCGCTCGCGCCGCACGAGCGTTTGATCGACGTCAACGCCGGATTGGGCACGGCGAACCTTGCGCGCGAGCCGGCCATTCCGCGCGCGGCGCTCGAGGGCGTGCTCGCCGCCGGACGCTCGGCGTTCGAGACGTTGCGCCGGCGTGCGCCGTTCGACGTCTTGGCGTTGGGCGAAATCGGGATCGGAAATTCGACCAGTGCCGCAGCCATCGTCGCGGCGTTTACGGGTTCGCCGGCAGCTTCGGTTGCGGGACGTGGAACGGGCGTCGATGATGCCCGGCTGCAGCGGAAAACGGACGCCATCGAAGCGGCGCTCGCGCGCTGCAGCGATTTCGGCTGGGACGAAATCGCCAGCGAAATGGGCGGCTACGAAATTGTGGGGCTGGCCGGCGTGATGCTCGCGGCTGCGGAGGCTCGCATTCCGATCGTGCTCGACGGCTTCATCGTCGCCGCGGCGGCGCTGATCGCGGCGGATATCGCCCCGAACGTACGCGACTACTTCATCGCGGCGCACCGTTCGGAGGAACCCGGGCACGGGCTCGCGCTCGGGGCACTGCATCTCGAACCGCTGCTTGACTTGGATCTCCGGCTCGGGGAAGCCAGCGGCGCTGCGCTAGCACTGCCGTTGATCGAAGCCGCCGCTCGCATGGTCCGCGAGATGAAGACCTTCGCCTAGGCCGGTGTTGCGCCGCGCTAGTCTAGCCCTTCAACAGCGAGCTGCTTCACTCGGGCACCGGCGCCGCGTTCGATCGTGACGCGGCTCGGCGCGACGCCGAAGCGCGCGGCGACGGCCGCAATGACCGCCTCGTTGGCCCGCCCATCGACGGCGCGTTCCCGCACGGCGACGACCAGCATCCCGTCCGCGGCGGTTATTCCCGGGTGGCGCGATCCAGGCTTCACCTTAACCGTCAGACGCAAGGGCATCGTCCTGGCGGGGGGAACCGCAAACCCGTGGCTTTGGATTCCCGGCAAAACCGGCTCATGCTCCCGCTCGGCGACCGCGCGCCGGAGGCGATCAACGTGATCGTCGAGATACCGAGCGGCTCGCGCAACAAGTACGAGTACGACAAATCGATGGACATCTTTCGTCTCGACCGCGCGCTTCATTCTCCGGTGTACTATCCCGGCGACTACGGGTTCGTGCCGCGCACGCTCGCGCTCGACGACGATCCCCTCGACGTGCTGATCCTCGTATCGGAGCCGACGTTCAGCGGCTGTCTCGTCGTCGCCCGTCCGATCGGCATCCTCTCGATGATCGACGACGGCAAGTCGGACGATAAGGTGCTGGCCGTTCCGGTCGGTGAGCCCGAGTACGCCGACGTGCACAACTACACGCAGATCTTTGCGCACCAGCTGCGCAAGATCGAGCATTTCTTCGCAACCTACAAACTGCTCGAAGGCAAGAAAACGAGCACGCACGGCTGGTCCGACGCGGGTGAAGCGCGCCGCATCATCATGGAAGCCGCAGACCGCTTCGACGAAAACAAACTCTAAGCGGAAATTTGCATCGGGCGGCCGGCGAGTAGGTTGGGCGGGAGTATTAACGGGCCGCCGCGTTCGGGGATAATCGGGCGCGAGAAGATATAGCCTTGGCCGGTCGTCGCACCGAGACCGCACAGACGCTCCGCTTGCTCCGTCGTCTCGATGCCTTCCGCCACGACCGTCAAGTCCAGCGACCGCGCGAGGTCGAGCAGCATGCGGCAGATGGGTTCGCTTGCAATCCCGGAACCCGTACCGGACACGAAGCTGCGATCGATCTTCAAGCTGTTGATCGGGAACAAACTCAAATAGCGCAGCGACGAGTAGCCGATGCCGAAATCGTCGACGCAAATCTTCACGCCGCCGGCGCGCAAGCGTTCCAGAACGGCGCCGGCGCCGGTGCTGGTATCAATAATCGCGTTTTCGGTAATTTCCAGCGTCACCGTTTCGGGCCGCACGCCGGTGGCTTTAATCGCCGCGAACACGTGCTCGGGAAGATCGCCGTGCATGATCTCTTGCACCGAGACGTTGACGTGCATCGTGAGGGTCGGATCGTCGCGCTGTTCTTGCGCTAAGCGCTCGAGCGAACGGATGAGCACTTCGCGGCCGAGGCGCACGATGACGCCCGTTTCTTCCGCCGCAGGAATGAAGAGATCCGGCTGGATCATCCCCTCGCGCGGATGCTGCCAACGCACGAGCGCTTCGTAACCGACGGTTTTCCAGTCGGTCAAACGCACGAGCGGCTGAAACGCCACCCGAAACTGATCCGGTTCGTTGATCGCATCGCGCACGTCGGAGGAAATCTGCAGCCGGCGCACGGCGCTCTCGTGCATGACTTCGTTGAAGATCGTATAGGTCGCGCGGCCGTCGGCTTTGGAGCGGTAGAGCGCGATGTCGGCGTCGCGCAGCAAATCTTCGGCCCGCTCGTAGCGCGCGTGCGCGACCGCAACGCCGACGCTGGCCGTCGTGTAGAGGCGGCGGCCTTCGATGTTCGCCGGTTCGGCAACGGTGGCGTGCAGCCACTCGACGCGCGCTTCGATATCTTCATCGAGGAAGATGACGCCGAATTCATCGCCGCCCAGCCGCGCGACCATTTCGCCGGGCCGCATGATCGAACGCAAGCGCTGCGCGACCGCGCGCAGCAGCGCATCGCCGGCGAGATGGCCGAGGCTGTCGTTGACGACCTTGAAGTGGTCGAGGTCGACGAAGGCGACCGCGAGACCGGGCAAGCGCGAGCGCAGCGCATCGCCGAGCTGGGCGGAGAAGAGGCCGCGGTTGGGGAGACTCGTGAGGGCGTCATGCGTCGCTTCGTGGATGAGCCGGTCGCGGATGACGATGCGATCGCTCACGTCGTCGATGACGGCGATCGCGAACGGTTCGTCGTCCTCGGGGACGTAGGTGACGCTCACGTCGGCCCAGAGGGTCGAGCCGTTCTTGCGCTTGTAGCGCATCTCGTGTTCGTAGGAGGACACCTCGCCCCGGACCAGCGCCCCGAAGGCTTCGAGCGTCCGCTCGCGATCGGATTCGTCGCTGAGGTCCTTCATCGTCTTGCCGACGAGTTCGCGGCGCTCGTAGCCGAGCATCACGTCGAAGGCGGCGTTTGTCTCGCGCAGGGTGCCGTCGACGTCGACCACGACGATGCCCAGCGGGGCGCCCTCGAAGACCGTTCGGAAACGTGCTTCGGCGCGCGCGAGGGCGACCTCCGACTTCACCCGTTCCGACTCGTTACGCAAGGATAGCGAGCGTACGGTCGCACCGAGCAGCCGGACGAGTACGCCGGCGATGACGAGAACGGCGAGCACGGCGATGCTGATCGTGGCCCACAAAGGCCACGAGCCATCGGCTACCGCTAGGAGTCCTCCCAAAAACATCTCCCCTATTACTTCGGGCAGATTGGCTTTCGACCCGAGTGAAACCCGTTCGACATACGGGAAGGCCGGTCGAACGTCTCGTTAGGTCAGTGCCGGGCTGAGCGACTCCAGTGCAGCGTTGAACGTGGGGCTGGGGCGCATCGCCTTGCGGATGAGCGCTTCATCGCCATGGTAATAGCCCTTGATGTCGACCGGTTTGCCTTGAACGGCAGCGAGTTCGGCGAGGATCTTGGCTTCGTTCTCGGTCAAGGTCTTGGCGAGACCGGTGAACGCTACTTGCAGCTCTTTGTCGTCGGTCTGTTCGGCCAAGGCTTGCGCCCAGTACATCGCAAGATAGAAGTGGCTGCCGCGGTTGTCGATCCCGCCGACCTTACGCGCCGGCGATTTGTCCTGGTCGAGGAACTTGCCGGTCGCGGCGTCGAGCGTCTTGGCGAGCACCTTCGCCTTTGCGTTGCCGCTCACGTCGCCAAGATGTTCGAATGATGCGGCCAGCGCGAGAAACTCGCCGAGCGAATCCCAACGCAGGAAGTCTTCCTCGGTAAACTGTTGCACGTGCTTGGGCGCCGAGCCGCCCGCGCCGGTCTCGAACAGACCGCCGCCGGCCATCAACGGCACGATCGAGAGCATCTTCGCGCTCGTGCCGAGTTCCATGATCGGGAAGAGATCGGTGAGGTAGTCGCGCAGCACGTTGCCGGTTACCGAGATCGTGTCCTGACCCTTGCGAATGCGATCGATCGAGAACTGCGTCGCGTCGTTCGGCGCCATGATGCGGATGTCGAGGCCCGCGGTGTCGTGGTCTTTCAGGTACGTCTCGACTTTTTTGATGAGCTGAGCGTCGTGCGCGCGCTTGGGATCGAGCCAGAACACGGTCGGCGTCTTGGTAGCGCGCGCACGGTTCACGGCGAGTTTGACCCAATCGCGCACGGGCGCGTCTTTCACTTGGCAGGCGCGGAAGATGTCGCCCGCTTCGACGTTCTGTTCGATGAGTGCGTTCCCCGATTCGTCGAGCACGCGCACGACGCCGGCGGCGGGGATGAGGAACGTCTTGTCATGCGAGCCGTATTCTTCGGCCGCTTGTGCCATCAAGCCGACGTTGGGCACGTCGCCCATCGTGACCGGATCGAACGCGCCGTGCTTCTTGCAGTCCTCGATGACCGTCGCGTAAACGCCCGCGTAGCTGCGATCCGGGATCACGGCTTTTGCGTCGTGCAACGTACCGTCGGGGCCCCACAGCTTGCCCGATTCGCGAATCATCGCGGGCATCGAGGCATCGATAATGATGTCGCTCGAGACGTGCAGGCTCGTGATCCCCTTATCGGAATCCACCATCGCGAGCTGCGGACGCTTCGCGTATTCCGTCCGGATGTCGGCTTCGATCTCGGCTTGCTTTTCAGCCGGCAACGTTTTGATGCGCGCGTAGAGATCGCCGAGGCCTTGATTCGGGTCGACGCCGAGTTGCTTGAACGTTTCGGCGTGCTTCGTGAAGACGTCGGAAAAAAAGACCGAAACGACCGCGCCGAAGATGAGCGGATCCGAGACCTTCATCATCGTCGCTTTGAGTTCCGCGATGAAGACGACACCCTTCGCCTTGGCGTCGGCGACTTGCGCTTCGAGGAACGAGCTCAGCGCCTTGCGGCTCATCACGGCGGCGTCCACGACCTCGCCCGCGAGTACCGGCGTCTTTTCTTTCAAGACGGTTTTCGCACCGCCGGCATCCGTGAACTCAATCTTGAGATTGCCGGGCCGTTCGATCAGCACCGATTTCTCGCTGCCGAAGAAGTCGCCGCCGTCCATGTGCGCGACATGCGACTTGGAGTCGGCCGCCCAGGCGCCCATCTTGTGCGGATGTTTGCGGGCGTAGTTCTTCACCGACAGCGGCGCGCGGCGATCGGAGTTGCCTTCGCGCAGCACCGGGTTGACCGCGCTCCCCGTGACCTTGTTGTAGCGCGTGCGGACGTCTTTGTCGGCGTCCGTCTTCGGCTCGTCCGGGTACTCCGGCAGCGCGTAGCCCTGGCTCTGCAGTTCCTTGATCGCGGCCTTCAACTGCGACGTCGACGCGCTGATGTTGGGCAGCTTGATGATGTTGGCTTCGGGCTGTGTCGTGAGCTCGCCGAGATAGGCGAGCTCGTCCGGTTGCCGCTGCGCCGGCGTGAGCGCTTCGGGGAAGCCCGCCAGGATGCGGCCTGCAAGCGAGATGTCGCGCATTTCGAGCCCGACTCCCGCGGTACTCGAGAAAGCCTGGATGATCGGCAAGAGCGAGCGCGTCGCCAGTGCCGGCGCCTCGTCGGTGAGCGTGTAGATGATATTCGACGTGGTGGACATTCTACTCAGACTCTCTCTAAAGACAAGCGGGGGTGCTATGAGCGCGCTTTCGATCCTCGCGCCGCAGGGCCTCGCAGGGCTTCGCAGGGCGCGTGGGCGCCCGTTAGGTAAAGGCTAGGTTCGCTTCTACTCGCTGCAGTGCGTTCGCGAAAGCGGACTCGCCGTTGCGGGCGAGCGTATCGTAGAGTGCGATCGCGGTCGATTGCGAGAGCACGGCGGCGTGATACCACGCTAGCGTGGTCGGGGGCTGCCACTGCGCGTAACGCGCTTTGAGTTCCTCGTCGACCACGTGCGCCGCGTGCACCGAGTACACGTAGTCGTGGTCGCTGAGATAGTTGATGAAACACTCGGTCGGCACCGGATCGGCGGCGAGCTTCCAGCCCGCGCCGTCGGCCTTCACGAGGCCGTATGCAACCGGATCCACGCCGGCGATGATCGCCGCTGCGCGGCACCAATCCGTGACTTGCTTTTCATCGCCGAGCGAGGGCGCGGCATGCGCTGAGAGCAGCGTCGTGACGAAGCGCGGCGTGCGGCCGTGCACGATCGCTTGGGCGCCGGAGAGCGTGTGGTGCGCACCAGTTCCCGCAATCGTCGCTTCCTCGAACATCGTGCCGTCATCGCGCCACTGGAACACCGCGGTCTTCATGATGTCGTGATAGAGCGCGGCGGCGATGATCGTGTCGCGGTCGACCGTCGGCCGGCCGCCGAAGTAGTGCGAGTCGTAGTTCTTTGCGAACGCATCGGACATCGACGCGTTGAAGTACTCATGCGTCGCAAGACCGCCGGGATAGGCGTGATGCGAGCCGTTGCCGGAACCCGGCGTCGACCAGAACGGCTGCATTGCCGTCGGGCTGTTCGGTTCCGTTCCGGCAGGAAAGATGCCGCTCACGGGCGCGTCCGCTTTCACGAACCCCGCGGCCGCGAGTGCGTCGCGCACGGCCGTACGCTTTTCCGGCGTCGGTGCGCTAGCCGCAAAGTCGGGCGTGGAGTTGCGTAAGAAGCGCAGCACGGATTCGCGCAGGTCGGTCGCGCCGATCGTCCGCGCGAGCGATTCGACGTTCGAATACAGCGTGCGCACATACGGTGAGCGCTCGGCCAGCCGCATCGCGTGCGCGTTGCCGGGCGAGAGCGGGCCGAGCGGCATCGGCAGCGGATAGCGCGCATCGGCCGCTTCGGCGATCGCCTCCGGCCCCAACACGAGCGGCGCCGCAACGGTGGCCGCGACCCCAAAAAAAGCCGCCCGGTTGAATAACGCCGAGCGGCTTTCGCTAACGCACATCCCGCGTTTTACGCGGTAGCGGGTCAGGGGTCCTAGAGGTGGCGCTTCGCTTTCAGCGCCGCGATGCGCCGGGCGATGGCAGCCGCCCCGAAGCGCGGACCGCCGGGTCCCCGCGAGCTTACGCCGGAGGCGATGCTTTGCGAGCGACGCGCGCCGGTCGTCTCACGATTGCCGTCGTAGAGCGCGAATCCGGTCGCACCAAACGACGTGATCTGCGTGACGGTCGTCGTGCCCGACGCAACCGCGAACGACGCGTTGACGCCCGTCCCGAGGTTGAAGCTATCGAAGCTCGAGAAGAAGATCGTTCCGCCGCCGGCTACCGCGATCGGATAGCCGGTGAAGTTGCCGGTGATGTGGCGCGGCGACGACGCGCCGTTCGGACCACCGACGCCCCCAGGACCGAAGACCTCGATGTCGTGCAGCGAATCGCCCGACGCCGGACAATTGGTGGGGTCGATGTTGCAGTTGGCATACGCGGCGTTGTTATTCATAACATAGACGTTACCGGAAGCATCGACGTCGACGCCTTCCGGACCGGCGCCGTTCGCATCACTCGTGGTGGCAACGAACGTCTCTTTGCCGGCCGGGGGATAGATGTACAGACCGGCCAGGTGATCCGGTTGAAAGAACGAGTATTCCGTGACGTAGAGCGTGCCGTCGGGACCGATCGCCGAGTAATTCGGCGCGAAGTCGCCTTGCTCAAGGCCGTTATGGTCGGCGCCGGCCGGAACGATCGTTTCCGGGATCGTCCGGACAACGGTTGACGATGACGCTGCGTACACGGGGTACGTGATCGTCGAACCATCCGGGCTGTACGTTGCCGTGAACAGAGTTCCGTCGTGGCCCATGATACCGAAGGGCGGGGAATTTTCGACGATCGTGCGGCTCGGCGTGCTGCCTGCGCCCGGATCCCAGACATCGAACACTAAGCCCGTACCCTGGACTTGGCCGATGACCGCAAACGCACCGGCGCCCGACGAGACGAGGAAGCCGCCGCCTGTATTCGAGGGCGTGTAGGTGGTTATCGCTTTCGTTGCCGCGGTGTATTTGGAAATCGTCGGGGGGAGCGGTGACGCCGTCGGCGATCCCGACGGTACGGGTGCCGGTGTGTTGACTTGGATCGTATATGCGTTGCCGGAATCGTCGAGGCCTAAGTCTTCAGCGTTAAGCGGGAGCGTCGTCGCGACCGCGGCGGCAGCGCTGACCTCGACCACGTTACCGTTCGGGTTGGGAATGTAAGCCAGCGTTTGCGGAGCCGGCGGCGGCGTGACGCTCGGCGTCGAGAGCGAGAAGATCGCGAAGCCGTACAGCTTGTTTGCCTGGAATGTAAACGATGCAACGTTGCCGCTGAGCGTGAGGTTCAGTCCGTCGGTTGTCGAGACGGGTCCGAGGATCGTTTGCCAGGCGGGCGTCGGCTGCGTGCTGTCATAAAATCCGACGTAATATTGCGTCGACGAGCTCAGCACGCCGGCCGGAAAGCCCTGTGAAATGCTGACCGCACCGGCCACCGTGACGTTGGCACTCGGCACGATCGAATCGAAGAAGATCGGTACCAGATTTCCCGTCGCTTGCGGAATGCGGACCGACGTAGATATGCGTGTCTTGCTTTGCAGTACCGGGAGCGCAGTGGGCAGCGCGATGCTGCTGGTGAACGCGAACGTCACGGTGCCGCTGGCGGAACTCACGAGTGGAATGGTGACGTGCGTCGTGTAGCCCGTCGGCGCCGGAAACGGCGTGGCGATCGGTCCGGGAGCGCCGGTGCTGATCGCAAGCGGCACGCTCGTGGCGATTGACGCCGGCGTCGGCGCCGAGGTCGGGGCAATGGTGGGCGTGGCAGTCGGCACGGGTATCGGCGTCGTCTTCACACCGCCGCCGCTGCACGCGGCCGCGAAGAGGGCGACCCCGACAAAAACCCCGCGAAGGGCCCACGTCCCCACACCGTTACGACCGCGCATAGACACCACCCCAAAGAAAGCGAAACGCCGCGCCAGTAATCGGCGGGCGTCCTAAACTCTCTTTAAAGCGTTGGGCCGGACGGTGGCCTTACTTTACTTTTAAGAGTGAGTGCGGCGGAACGTCGCGTACATGTAGGCGTAGTCGGCAAAGAACCAGTTGCGGAAGCTGCGCCGGATCAGGTTGGGCGAGGTGACGGGCGAGGCGCCCTTCATCACGTAGTGGCGGCCGTCGAAGAAGTCGGCCGAGTACTGCGGGTAGGACGCCATCGGGCGGAACCCGTCGAACGGTGCGAACGGCGTAGACGTCCACTCCCAGCCGTTGCCGATCAGATCCTCGACGCCCCAGGCGCTGGCGCCCGCGGGCGAACTGCCGACGGGTTCGGGATCGTAGCGGCGGAAACCGAAGTTGCCGTGCTCGGCCACGGGCGCCGCCGAGCCCCATGGGAAGATACGTTCGTCGCCGGCCGGCGTGCCGTAGGCGGCGCGATGATATTCGGCCTCGCTCGGCAAGCGCGCGCCGGACCACGTAGCGTAGGCTTCGGCATCGTCGTGGCTGGCATAGACGGGCCAGCTGAGCGGCAACGGAATTTCGTGATAGACGCCGCGCAAATGCCACGCGCCGTCGCGCTCGATCCAGAACGGCGGCGGCGTGCCGCCGTCGCGCACGAACGCGAGATAGTCGCCGTTGGTGACGTCGTACGCATCGATGTGGAATGCCGGCACGTCGACGACGTGCTGCTCGAATTCGTTGTCCCAGCCGAACGCCTCGCCGCGGCGTTGACCGAGTGTCGCACGGCCGGCCGCAATCGCGATCGGATCGCGCCGCGCGGGCATCACGTCGCGGACCTCGATTGCCGGCGCATGTTTCGCATCGGCGGGCAAACGATGGATGATGTACGTCAGCGTTTCGTGGTGCATCTCTTCGTGTTCGAGAATGTTGAACAGCGCTTCGGCGCCCACGAGCAGCGGGTTCGACGGATCGTCGAGCCTGGCGTGCGCGATGTCGTCGATCAGCGCGGCGTCGCAGGCTGCACCGAAGCGGCGGACCTCGGCGCGATCGGGCCAATCGTTGCGCAGGTGGCGGCTTGCGACGTCGATCGTGGCCGGATCGATGCCGCGTTCGAAGAGCAGCTCGAGACGCGGATCGATCGAACCGCCCTTCAGCGCGCGTTGATGGAGCACGAGGTAGGCGAACCCGGGCAAGTGTCCTTCGTAGAACACGAACGGGTGGCGCAGCGGGATCGGTGCGTCGTAGTACGCTGAGGGCGCGATGGAGGCGAAGATGGCGGCGGTGCGTGCCCGGCCGGCGCGGTACCGGTCGACCAGCGCGGCCCGGTCGAGCAGAAGACTGAGGGTGTCCACGAAGGCTTATTACCCCGCTGCGGTCGCTTCCGTTCCACGGATGATGTAGCCCTCGAGGGTGTCGAGCGGCACCGCCTGTGAGAAGTAGAAGCCCTGAACGCGGTCGCACTTCTCGGCGGCGAGGAATGCCAGCTGATCGGCGGTCTCGACGCCTTCGGCGATGACCTCGAGGTCGAGCGAATGGGCCATTGCGATGACAGTGCGCACGATCGTCGCATCGTCCGGTTCGTGCGCCAGGTCGGTGACGAACGACCGATCGATCTTGATCGAGTCGAGCGGAAAGCGCCGCAGGTAACCGAGCGACGAATAGCCCGTGCCGAAGTCGTCGACCGCAAGGCTCATGCCCTCGGCGCCGATGTCGCGCATGATGCTCACCGTTAGCGCCGCATCGTTCATCGCGACGGACTCGGTGATCTCGAGTTCGAGCGCCGTCGGATCGAGCCCGGTGCGTTCGACGTAACCGCGAACCTTCGCGGCCAGGCGCTGTTGATGGAACTGGCGCGCACTGAGGTTGACCGCCAGCCGCAAATCCGGCGCGATGGTTTTACGCAAGCCGCTGATATCGCTGCACGCCGTCTCGAGTATGAAGTCGCCGAGCGCGACGATCAGTCCGCTCAGCTCCGCATTCGGAATGAACTGACCCGGCAGCACGAGTCCGGAGCGCGGATGATTCCAGCGCACTAGCGCTTCGACGGCGATCAGTCCGCCCGTGATGAGGTCGTGCTGCGGCTGATAGTAGACGACGAACTCGCCGTTATCGAGGGCTTTGCGCAAAGACTTTTCTTGCGAAAGCCGCGTGTGCAGCGTGGCATTGAGCGCGGGCGTGAAGAATTGGTAGGTGTTACGGCCGCGGTCTTTGGCGCGATACATCGCAACGTCGGCGTGTTTCACCAGCGTCTCGGCGTCGGTTCCGTCGGCGGGGAACGACGCGATACCGATACTCGTAGTGACGAAGAATTCCGAGCCTTCCATCGAGATCGGTTCTTCGACCGTCGCGACGATGCGTTCGGCCAGGCCACCGAGCGCCGCCATATCCGGGCCATCGCCGGCGAGCACGACGAATTCATCGCCGCCCATGCGCGCAACGACGTCGCTCGTGCGGATCGCTTTGCCGAGCCGCTCGCCGATGATACGCAGCAAACGGTCACCGCTGTCGTGCCCCATCGTATCGTTGATGTCTTTGAAGCGATCGAGGTCGAGGAAGAGCACGCCGACGGTGCTCTCCGTGCGGCGCGCTTCGTCGAGCAGCGCGCGCAGATGATCGACCAGCCACGCGCGGTTCGGCAATGCCGTCACGGTGTCGCTGTACGCCAGCGTTTGCAGGCGCGCGCGCGAGCGGCCGCGTTCGATCGCCGAGCTGACGAGTGCACCCATCAGTTGCACGAGGTCGCGGTCGACGTCGTCGAACGGCGTGCGGCGGCGCCGGCGATCGGCGAAGCTGAGCGTTCCGTAACGATTCCCGCTGACGTCGACCGGCGTGCCGATGAACGCCACGAACGGTGCGGCGTCGGCGTCGCCCTCGAGTTGCGGCATGCCGCGCACGTCGTCGATCGCGAGCGCGCGGTCCGAACCGAGCGCCAAGCGCGCGAGCCCCGCGCCCATCGATTCGCCGTAGGTTTCACTCACCCGGTCGAATTCGCTCTCGTAGAGCGCGCCGGAAGAGAGGCCCAGAATGCGGCAACCGGCTTCCAGCGTCGCGGTGATCTGCTGCTCGGCGTTCTCGCTCGCGGCGGCCGCGCTCATATAGAGGTCGCGGATGCGTTCGGCGTGCGCGGCAATCTGGCGCTGCTGGGCGATCGTGGCCCGCAGGTCGCGCACGTGCAAGTGCACGCCGGCGGCGAGGCCGTGGAACCGGATCGGGATCATCGTGACGAAGGCGGGCAGCGAATGTTCGCGCGCGTGGCGCACGTGCAGTTCGACGCCGCCCGCCATGCCGGCGAGTGCGCGATTGAAACAGGCGAGGGCCTCGGTAACGTCTCCGTCGGTCGCGACGTCGCCGAGGGTTTGGCCGACGAGCGTCTCGGGATCGATTTCGAGCACGCGTCCGGCCGCGGCGTTGGCGCGCGTCACCGTGCCGTCTGCATCGAACGCGATCATCGGATCGGGATTGTTGTCGAAGATCGAACGGAAGCGTTCTTCGCTCGCCTCGACGCGTTCCAACGCTTCGGTTTTCTCAGTGATATCGCGCGCGGAACAATACGCGCCGGTGATGGCGCCGTGCTCGCGCATCGGGCCGGCGACCAAATCGACCGGGAATGTCTGGCCGTCGAGCCGGCGCACGGTCAGAACGGCCGTTACGGTCTCGCCTTGCAGCACGCGGTCCAGGAGATCGGCGGCCAACGACAGTTCGTCGGGAATGATGAAATCGCTGAACGGATGATTCCTGAGTTCTTCGCGGCTCACGCCCATCAGACGCTCGGAGGCCGGATTGGAATCGGTGATGTTGCCTTGCGCATCGAAGAACGTCAGTGCGTCGGGCGTCGCTTCAAAGAGCGCGCGCAGGCGTTCTTCGCTGGCTTGCGCGGCTTCGTGCGCCAGCGTCGTTTCGGTAACGTCTTCGGCCAGCGACACGTAGCCGCTAAAGCGGTCGGAGACGAGATAGGCGTTGAACCAGCGGCAATGCACGATCGTACCGTCGCTGCGCCGATTGCGGTTGGTGTTGGCGCGCCAGTTCTCGGGGCCGCCCGCGAGGTCGGCGAACAGCTTGGCGACGCCGGCCCAATCGTCTTCCTGCACGAACCCGAATTCGTCCATCGTCTTGCCGCGCACGTCGTCTTCGGCCCAGCCGAACATGGCGGTGGCGCGTTCCGACCACGCGACGATGCGCAAGTCCGTGTCGAACTGAATCAGCGCGAGGGGACTGTTCTCCACATACAGCTGGAGCAGGTTCTCGGGGACATCCAAGGACGTGCGCACGCGTGGACTAGGGATCGAGCTCGAGATATGGCCGGAGCCCTTCGAGGCCGCCCTCGCGCCCGAAACCGGATTCACGATAGCCGCCGAAGGGCGAACTCGGATCGAATTTGTTGAACGTCGAGCACCACACGACGCCGGCTTTGAGTTTGCCGGCGACGTACATGCTCTTCGAGCCCTTATCCGTCCAGACGCCGGCGCTCAGACCGTAACGCGTATTATTGGCTTTCTCGATCGCCTCATCGGCCGTGCGAAACGTGAGTATCGAGAGCACGGGGCCGAAGATCTCTTCGCGCGCGATCCGCATCCCCGGACCGACGCCCGTAAAGAACGAGGCCGGGAAGAAGCAGCCGTTCTCCGGCAGCGCCGCCGTTTGACTGTGCAGCGTTGCGCCCTCGGCGATGCCGCTTGCGACGAGTTCCTTGATCCGGTCGAGCTGCGCTTGCGAATTGATCGCGCCGATGTCGGTGTTCTTATCGAGCGGATCGCCGATGCGCATCGTTTCGAGGCGCTCCGTTAAGCGCGCGACGACTTCGTCGTGGATGGATTCTTGCACCAGCAGACGCGATCCGGCGCAGCAAACATGGCCCTGATTGAAGTAGATCCCGGAGACGATGCCTTCGATGGCCGAGTCGAGCGGCGCGTCGGCGAACACGATGTTCGCGGCTTTGCCGCCGAGTTCGAGCGTGATCGGAATGCGCGACCCGGCGCGGCTGCGCTGGATCGCTTTGCCGACTTCGGTCGAACCGGTGAAGGCGATCTTGTCGATGCCGGTATGCGCGGCGAGTGCCGCACCCGCAACGCCGTCGCCGGTCACGATGTTGAGCACGCCCGGCGGCAGGTCGGCCTCGGCGCAGATCTCGGCCAAACGCAGCGCCGAGAGCGGCGTCGTTTCAGCGGGCTTGAGCACGATCGTGTTGCCGGCCGCAAGCGCCGGCGCAATTTTCCACGCAGCCATAAGGAGCGGGAAATTCCACGGCACGATCGCGCCGACCACGCCGCGTGAGTGCGGCAGGCGTCCGCCGCGCGCGGCGTATTCGAGTTTATCCGCCCACCCGGCGTAATAGAAGAAGTGCGCCGACGCCATCGGGACGTCGAAGTCGCGCGATTCCTTGATCGGTTTGCCGTTGTCGAGCGTTTCGAGCACGGCGAGTTCGCGGGCGCGTTCGGAAATCGCGCGCGCGATGCGATATACATAGGCTGCGCGGCGCGCGGGGCTCAGCGGCTTCCAATACTTATCGTACGCTTTGCGCGCGGCGGCAACCGCCCGGTCGACGTCTTCGGGCGTGCCGGTGGCGACGCGTGAAAGCAGTTCGCCGGTGGCGGGGTTCGTGGTGGCGAAGGTTTCGCCGCCGCTCGACGGTACAAACTTCCCGCCGATGAAGTGGCCATACGATTCAGCGATGTTCGCCGGCGTCGATTCGCGCGACGTTGCGTACTGCAGCCGCTTCGATCCGGGCTTGGCAGCGTTGCCGTTTCCGTTGCGGGCTGCAGGGGCAGCCGGTTCGCTCTTGATCATAGTCGCCGCTTTAGTCTTTCGGTATGATGTCGGGCGAGGGATAGCGGCCGGTGCGTTCTTTTTCGCGCTGCAGCAGCAAATCGTCGAGCAGCGATGACGCACCGATCCGGAAGAGATCCGGATCGAGCCAGTCGCCGCCGAGCACTTCGTCGATCAAAACGAGATACGACAGCGCAACCTTCGAGGTGCGGATGCCGCCCGCGGCCTTGAAGCCGCGGCGAACGCCGGTGCGATGGTAGAACGCATGGATCGACTGGCACATCACAAGCGAAATCGGCAACGTCGCCGAGATGCCGATCTTGCCGGTCGAGGTCTTGATCGTATCGGCCCCGGCGTCGAGGCACAAGTCGCTGGCGCGCCGGACGGCATCGTACGAACCGAGTTCGCCCGCTTCGAGGATCGCCTTCACGTGCACGTCGCCGCACAGGCGTTTCACCGCGGCAACTTCATTATAGACGAGCTGCTCGTCGCCGGCTAAGAACGCGCCACGATTGATGACCATGTCGATCTCATCCGCGCCGTCGGTTAATGCCGCTTCGGTGTCGCGCAGCTTGACATCGAGTGAGGAAAGCCCGCTCGGGAAGGCGGTGGCCACCGATGCGACCTTCACGCCGCTGCCGGCAACCGCTGCCTTCGCGATCGGCACCATGTTCGGATACACGCAGACGGCCGCAACCGACGGTGCGCCGAAACCCGGATACACGGCCTTCGCGCACATCGACTGCACCTTGCCCGGCGAATCTTTGCCTTCGAGGGTGGTCAGATCGATGCAGCGGATGGCCAGATCGATCGCGGCGCGCTTCGTCTCGCGCTTGAGGGAACGCTTGGAGAAATCAGCAGCGCGAGCTTCCAGCATGACCGCATCGACGGCCGGGGATGAGGCGAACGCAAGCATTTCAGACGGGTTCGCGAAACTCGCGCCCTGTGACCTCCGCCGGAAGTGTGACCGAACCAATCATTGGCTTTTCGCACGTGACCAAGACGTTCGGCACCGGGTACACCGCGTTACGGGATGTCGATCTCGTGATCTGCCCGCACCGGTTCGTTGCGCTGGTCGGCCCGTCGGGCTGCGGCAAGTCGACCTCGCTGGCCTTGATCGCCGGGCTCGACGTCCCGACCGCCGGGACGGTGACGGTCCGCGGGAAACCGGTGACCGGGATCAGCGACGGCGTCGGTTTTTTGTTCCAGCGCGACGCCCTCTTACCGTGGAAGACGGTCCGCGAGAACGTCGGCCTGCCGCTGCTGCTGCGCGGCATCCGCGGGGCCGAGGCGGCAGACCGGACCGCCGACTTCATCTCACGGGTCGGATTGCGCGGCTTCGAGGCGCGCTATCCGCACGAACTTTCCGGCGGCATGCGCAAGCGCGTAGCGCTCGCCCAGACGCTCGTGTACGACCCCGAGATTCTACTGATGGACGAACCGTTCTCCGCGCTCGACGTGCAAACGCGCAACTTGATGGAAGACGAACTGCTGGCGCTCTGGCAGGGCTCGGGCAAGACCGTGATCTTCGTGACGCACGATCTCGAGGAGGCGATCGCGCTGGCCGATGAGGTCGTCGTCATGACGGCCGGCCCGGCGCGCGTCAAGGCCACCTATGAAGTCGATCTGCCGCGGCCGCGCAACGTGCAGGAAGTGCGGTTCGACCGGCGCTTCGCCGATCTGAACACCGCGATGTGGAACGACCTGCGCGATGAAGTTTTAGAGAGCTATGAGCGTTCACGCCAAGCCCCCTAACCGGTACGTCGTGCTGGCGGCGCAGATCGTCCTGACGCTGGGCTTCCTTGGGGCATGGCAATGGGGCGCTAACACGGGCCGCATCGACACGTTTTTCTTTTCCAGCCCGCTGCAAATCGGCGCGATGATTGCGAAGTGGTGGAGTCACAACTACGTGCTCAACGACATCTGGGTGACGATGTCGGAAACGCTGCTGGGTCTGGTGATCGGCGGTTTCGCGGGCATCGTACTCGGCGTCATCCTGGCTTCGAGCCGGTGGCTCGGCGCGATCTTCGAACCACTGCTGGTCGTGCTCAATGCGATGCCGCGCGTCACGCTGGTGCCGCTCTTCATCCTATGGTTCGGCTTCACGATCTGGTCGAAGGTCATGGGCGCGATCGTGCTCGTGCTCTTCGTCGTCTTTTTCGCGACGTATGCCGGAATCAAGGACGTGGATCCGGCGCTCGTCGCGAGCGCGCGCGTGCTCGGCGCGAAACCGATCGACGTCGTGCGCCACGTTCTGGTGCCTAGCGCCCTGACCTGGATTTTCGCATCGCTGCGTTCGGCCGTGGGTTTCGCGCTCATCGGCGCGGTCGTGGCCGAGTACCTGGGCGCCAATGCGGGCGTCGGCTATCGCATTCAGGCCTCCGAATCGCAGTTGGACACGAGCGGTGTGTTCGGCGGGCTTGCGATTCTCATGGCGCTGGTGTTTGTCGTCGATACGGGAATTCGGGCGATCCAGCGCCGATTCATCAATTGGAAACCTGCGGCGCTCTAGGCGGCCGCACACTCTCGAAGGAGACTTCATGAACGAAGACGCGACCCAGCCGGTCATCTCGCGGCGCACGGTGCTGGCCGGAGCGGCGGCGCTTGGGGCATCGGCCGTGTTCGGCGTGCCGACGATCGTGATCGCCGCGGACCCGAAAGAGAAGCTGACGATGTCCGTCGGCGGCGAGCACGCGCTCGTGTATTTTCCGTTCGATCTCGCCCAGCGCCTAGGCTACTTCGACCGCGAAGGCTTGGAAGTCGAGCTGATCTACATGAAGGGCGGCTCCGAAGCGGCCGAAGCGCTCGTATCCGGCAGCGTCGACTATTCGGGCAACGCGATCGATCATGCGATTGCCGCGGCGCAACACGGCAAGAGCCTCGTGATGATCGCCGATTTCATGGACGAGCCCGGCGTGACGTTTCTGATCCGTCCGCAAGACAAGGGCAAGTATGCGTCGTTCAAAGACATGAAGGGCAAGACGATCGGCGTCACGTCGCCCGGCTCGGCCACGCACGTACTCGGCGTTTGGATGGCCAAGCAAGCCGGAATTTCGCGGGACGACATCAAGTTCGTGGGCGTCGGCGCCGGCGCTACCGTACAAGCGGCGCTTTCCGGCGGTCAGGTCGACGCGGCGATCGGAAACGATCCGTTCGCCACGCAGATGATTCGCGACGGCCGCGCCGCGGCGTGGCTCGAACTCTTTCATCCGGCCGACGTCAAGCGGGCGATCGGGTTTTCGAGCTACTGTTTCACCGGCGCGCTAACGCGCGGCGATGTGATCGCGAAGAACCCGGCGCGCACGCAAAAGGTCGTCAACGCGCTGGTGCGCGCACAGAAGTACATGCAGATTCACTCAGCCGACGAAATCTCCGGCGCCTTAACCGACGAGTTTCGCGGCGGAATGGCGAAAGATGCCTGGACGCCCGGGTATACGCACTCCTCGCCCGCGTACACGAAGAACGGCGAGATTCCGCTCGAAGGCGTGCGCGCCGTGATCCAGACGAACGCGTACTTTCTCAGCAGCGATGCGAAGATCGATGCGGCAACGATCTACGACAACCGCTTCATCGATCGCGCGAAGGCGACCGTTAAGGTTTAACCGGCGCCGTTCCAGAGTTCGGTGAGGCGCGGAACGAGCGTCTCATCGCGGGGCTGGAGACCGGTACCGCGGCAGACGCGGCATGTGGCGGGCCGGCACGCATCGCACTGCCCGCTTCCGCTGCAGTGGCGGCAAGCATCTTCGCGTACGCGGCGCCGCCGGCGTTTGACCGGCAGCAACCAGCGCTCGTCCGAGCGCGGTGCCGCGGCCGGCTCGGCGGCGATCGCGGCGAGTCCGCTGAGTGAGACGTAGGCCAGTACGCCGGCCATAAGGTCGGCGAACGAGCGATTGTTCATGTCGAAGTTATCGGACGGAGGTCCCGCCGCATTTAGGGCTTGCCGGTAATGCCTTCTTCGCGGTAAAACGCGCTTGGATCCATGGGACGTCCGAGGAAATTCCGCACTTCAACGTCCGGTTCGAGTGAACGCGCCGGTGCTAAGATATCGTTACGGTAGCGCGCGCCGACGGCCGGATTTTCGAGTCCGCCTTTTTTGAACGCGGTGAACATGTCTTGGGCGTAGACTTTCGCCCACAGATAACCATAGTAACCGGCCTCGTAGCCGCCCATCAGATGGCCGAAGCTTGCCTGCGGAAAGACGCCGTCGACGAACTTCCCGGGCGTCTGCGCGTTGTAGGTTGCTTTCCACACCGCGGTCGTGTCGACGGGCGGCGGCAGCGTGTGAAAACGTTGATCGATCGTCGCGTAAAAGTCTTGCACGACCGTGCCGGTCGCTTCGTCGAAGTAGCGCGCGGCGATCATTTTCTGGATTAAATCGTCGGGCAGCGGCGAGCCGGTGTCGACGTTCGATGAAATCTCCTTGAGGATCGTGGGATCCCAGACGAAGTTCTCGAGCATCTGCGAGGGCGCTTCGATGAAGTCCAAGCGGAAGCCGGAGTTGAGCGTTTCGTACGGCGTGTTGCTGAGCAGCGCGGCGACATTGTGTCCGAACTCGTGGAAGAACGTGACGACGTCGTCGTGCGAGAGCAGCGAGGGTTTGCCGTTGGCCGGGAGCGGCCAATTGCCGGCGATCACGTTGACCGTCGGGCGGATCGTTCCGTCGGGCAACACCCGGCGTGTGGTCGGTCCGATATTGGCAAAGTGACTGAATTTGCCGGGCCGCGGATACAGATCGAGGTAGAACGTGCCGCGGAATTCTCCGGTCTTCGTATCGGTCACGTTGTATGCCATGATGCCCGGGGCCCAAATCGGGAGCTTCGGCGCCGGCGTGAACGTGATGCCGAGCAGATGCGAATAGATGTGCAGCACGACCGTGATGACGTGCGGCGCGGGAAAGTATTGCTTGATCGCGTCTTCATCGACGCTATATTTCGTTTTGCGAATTTGGTCCTGATAGTAGCCGGTGTCCCAGTTCTCAGCGTACGAGCCCTTCGCCGCGGAGAGCTCCGCGCGTTCGGCGCGCGCTTTCGGCAAGAGCGCCGTGTCGAGATTTTTCAGGAACGTCGCGACCCGCCCCGGCGTGCCGGCCATGCGGTCGGCGAGAACGTAGGCAGCGAAGTTCGGAAAACCGAGCAGTCTCGCGACGCGGTCCCGCGCGACGATCGCTTGCTGTAAGAGGTCGACGTTGGCCTGTCCGCCGCGCTGATAGTAAGCGATGTAGAACGCCTTGCGCGCGTCGGAATCGGGTTCGTTCGAAAGGAACGTTTCGATCGTGCTTTCGTTGACCGGCACGATCGTGTTGCCGGCGGCGTCCTTCTTGAACGTGCCGAGAAAGGCGGCCGGCAGCGGCGAAGCTTGCGCGGGCGTGATCGTCACGGAGGCGGCGGCGTTGCCGAGGTTCGCGTTGAACTTGGCTTCGTAATCGTTGATCTTGCCTTCGAGCCCGACAAACTCGCGGCGTTGCGCCGTGCCGAGGCCCGCACCCGAACGCTGCGATCCGGTCAGGTAATATTGCTGGAGCTTGAGCTGCACCGTGCCGGCGGCCGTCTTGCTTTTTTGTGCGGCTACGAGTGCGGCGTAGAGATCGGGCCGCGCTTGCTCTTCGTTGAAGACGTTGCTGACGTCGATGCCGCACTTTTGCGAGGCGTTGCGTACGTCGGCAGCCGGGGCGATCTGGAACAGAAGCTGTTGCGCGGCGAGGTTATCGTTGACGTCGGATTCCACGTCTTCAAGTGCCCCGACCACCGTCTCGAACGTACGGGCGGAACGCTGGTGCACGATCGCATCGATGCGTTTCTTCGCACTGGCGATTTGCGCGCTGCAGGTGGAGGCGATTTGGGCCGGAGTCAGGTTCCACGTGATAGCCAGCGGCACGGTGCGTGGTGCGGCGGTCGTGACGCTTGGCAGGCCGGCGAGGAGCGAGGCGCCGGCACAGCAAGCGGCCAGCCAACGGGGCGAAAAAACGGCGATCGGCATAGGGGGCTCGACATTCGGCGGAAGAGGGCGTCTTCACCCGTATGGTACTATGGCGGAGCCTTCGACGAGGGTTGGGCCTCGCGCAACGGAAAACCGTGAACCCCGCCAGGACCGGAAGGGAGCAACGGTAAGCGGTCACTCCCGTGTGCCGCAAGTCACCTGGCCCTCGTCAAGGTTTTACTTTTTTAGGAGAAACGTGCCGGATCTCACCGCCTCGGTGCTCGCCGGGTTTGGCAGCGCGCTCATCGTTTTGGGCGGGTACCATTTTCTTGTGGCCGGGCCGCGGCTGAAGCGGGTTCGGACCATGCTGGGCACCCACGACGGGCTACTCGGCGGGGGCGGCGCCGAGCCGGCCAGCCGGCGCGTCGAGACGCTCGAGACCGGGGCGGCCACCGCCGAGCGCGAGATCGCGCAAGCGGCCGCGCGCATTGCGGCGCTGGAAAAGGTCGCGCAGAGTGAGACCCCGCGAATCGGCTTCATGCGCTATAACGCCTTTGCGGACGTTGGATCGGACCAGTCTTATGCGCTGGCCCTGCTCACCCGCGACGGCGACGGCGTGGTGCTCTCGAGCATCTACTCGCGCGAAGAGACCCGCACGTACGGCAAGGCCGTGCTGAAATTTCAGACCGCGCAGGAAGCCTCCGACGAGGAACGCTCCGCGATCGCCCAGGCCAAGGCCGCCGCGTCGTGACCAACAACGCGTTCCTGATCAAGATCATCCCGCCCGAGGGCTACAACGTCTACCGGCTGCATTTCAGCCGCACGCTGGCCATCGTGATCGCCCTGGCGCTGATCGCGCTCATCGCCGGCGCCCTCGGGGCGCATGCCTGGCAGCTTCATCTGGCCGAAGACGACGTCCGGGCCCTGCAAGCGACGACGGCTGCCCAGCGGGAGAAGCTCCAGGCCATCGACCACCAGGCCGACGCCCTGGCCGGTCAGTTGCGCGACATCCAGCGGCAAGACGCCGAGATTCGCAAACTCCTGGGCGTCGGAGCGGCGCCCGCCGGCCGGACGCGCCCAACGCACGGCTTTCTGCCGGGCGCTGCCCCGACGGTGGCGCTGGTCCAGGCGCGCCTGGCGCGGCTCGTCCATGCCTCAGAGCAACGCCTTTCCGATAGCGGCGCCTTCGATCGGCTAGCCCATCGCGTACTCAACCTGCGCCGCTTGGCGATCGTCGCGCGCCAACGGATGATCGCGGCGCTCCCGTCGCTGAACCCGGTCGGCGGTTCCATTTCGGCCGGCTACGGCTGGCGGGTCAACCCGTGGCCGGAATTTCACCGCGGCCTCGATTTGGCGGCGAATTACGGCACCCCGGTGCATGCGGCCGCGGACGGCGTCGTGAGCTCGGCCGGCTGGGACGGCGGCTTCGGCAACAAGGTCGACGTGAACCACGAGAACGGCTACCACACCTGGTATGCGCACCTCTCGCGCTTCGCGGTCTCCGCCGGTATGCGCGTGCGCAAGGGCGACGTCATCGCTTTCGTCGGCGCGACCGGTGAGGCGACCGGCCCGCATCTGCACTATCAGGTGATGCTGGGCGGTCAAGCGATCGACCCCGCGCCGTATCTGTACGGCGTGCCGGCCAAGGTGCTGGCGACACTTCCGTCGTCGGGGCGCGTACAGTAGGTACGTATGTGTGAACTCTACTTAATCGTCGGCAAGCTGCTCCAGCTCTACGGGCTGATCATGCTGGTGTATGCGCTGGTCTCCTGGGTGCCGAGTCTGCGCGGCCGCTGGACCGAATATGTCGCGATGCTGGTCGAACCGGTGTTAACGCCCGTGCGGCGAATCATTCCACCAATGGGGGGTCTCGATATTTCGTTCATCGTCGTCCTCCTCGTGATTCAACTCGTCGCAAACCAAGCGCTCCGGCAAGCGGCCTTCTGCACACCTTTCTAACGACCGGACTATCGTGATCGAATCCCAGCCACTCGCCGTTCCGAAGGGAGCGGCGAACGTGCGCAATTTCTGCATTATCGCGCATATCGATCATGGCAAGACGACCCTCTCCGATCGTCTGCTCGAGATCACGCGCACCATCGCCGAACGCGAGATCGGCGAGCAGATGCTCGATGCCATGGACCTCGAGCGCGAGCGCGGGATCACGATCAAGATGCATCCGGTCACGCTGACCTATCACGCCAAAGACGGTCAGACCTACGAGCTGAACTTCATCGACACGCCNNTCGCTGCAAGCCTGCGAGGGCGCGCTGCTCGTGATCGACGCGGCGCAGGGCATCGAAGCGCAGACGCTCGCCAACTACCATCTGGCGCTCGAGCAGAACCTCACGATCATCCCGGTGATCAATAAGATCGATTTGCCGTCGGCCGACGTGCCGCGCGTGCGCCACGAGATCGAAGAGCTGCTGATCATTGAGGGCAGCGATGCGATCGCGTGCAGCGCGAAAGAGGGCATCGGCATCGAGGATATCCTCGAGGCGATCGTGACGCGGATTCCCCCGCCCAAGGGCAATAACGATCATCTGCGCGGCTTGATCTTCGATGCGCAGTTCGATTCGTATCGCGGCGTCGTCGCCTACGTGCGCATCGTTGACGGCGAGTTGCGTCAGGGCATGAAGTTCATGTCGATGGCGCACGAGCGGGTGTATGAGGCGACCGAGGTGGGCGTCTTTAAGCCGGAAATGCGCAAGACCGAGGAACTGACGATCGGCAACGTTGGTTACGTCATTGCGAACATCAAGTCGCTCGGCGATATGGATGTCGGCGATACGATCACCAATCCGGTGAACCCGGCGCCGACCGCGTTGCCCGGCTACAAGCCGATCGTACCGATGGTCTATTGCGGTCTGTATCCGAACGAAGGCGTCGAGGTATCCGAACTGCGCGACGCGCTGGAGAAGCTCGCGCTCAACGATTCGGCGCTGCACTTCGAGCCGGAGAGTTCGATTGCGCTCGGCTTCGGGTTCCGCTGCGGATTCTTGGGCTTACTGCACATGGAAATCGTGCAAGAGCGGCTCGAACGCAATTACAACCTCGACCTGATCGCGACGTCGCCGTCGGTCGTGTTCCGCGTGACGTTGACGAACGGCAGCGTCGAGCTGATCGACAACCCGGCGAAGCTGCCGGCGCGCGACAAGATCACGCTGATGGAAGAGCCGTTCGTCAAGGCGACGGTGATCACGCCGCCCGACTATGTCGGCGCGATCATGGAGCTCACGCAAAATCGCCGCGGCACCCTCGCCAACATGGAGTATCTGGTTGACGGCCGCGTGATCCTGACCTACGAGATGCCGCTCATCGAGTTGATCATCGACTACTTCGACCGGCTCAAGTCGAGCAGCAAAGGCTACGCCTCGCTGGACTATGAGTTGATCGGCTATCGCGAAGGCGATCTGGTGAAGCTTGAGATCTTACTCAACGGCGAACCCGTCGACGCGCTTTCGTTCATCGTAGCGCGCGATAAGGCGCAGAGCCGCGGTCGCGCCTTGACCGAAAAACTCAAGGAACTGATCCCGCGCCAGATGTTCGACGTTCCGATTCAAGCGATCATCGGCGGCAAGGTCGTGGCCCGCGAAACGGTCGGCGCGATGCGCAAGAACGTGCTGGCGAAGTGCTACGGCGGCGACATCACGCGCAAACGCAAGCTGCTGGAGAAGCAGAAGGTCGGCAAGGAGCGCATGAAGCGCGTCGGCCGCGTCGACCTCCCGCAAGAAGCGTTCATGGCCGTCCTCCAGCTCGACGAAAAATAATTCCGTAGCGTTGTGCGGGTTTATTTAGCGTCGAAAAACGCCGGGAAACGCGATGAGTTCCAGGCGCTGCTCGCCGGGACGGGTATCGAGCTGCTCGAGTTTGCCGGCTATCGCGATGTGGTTGAGGGCGAGTCGGATTATGCCGAAAACGCTGCGTTGAAGGCGCGTGCGCTGCGCGAGCAGTTGCTCTCGGCGGGGATCGAGGCGGCGGTGCTGGCGGATGACTCAGGGCTTGAGATCGACGCGCTCGATGGCCGGCCCGGTGTCGTGACGGCGTACTATGGCGGCGCGGCGCTGTCGTGGCCGCAGCGGCGGAAGTATGTGCTCGACGAGTTGGCGTTGCAACTGCATCCGGATCGGTCCGCGCGCTTTGTGTGCTACTTGCATTTTATCGATGAACACGGCGCAGAGACGGCAGTTGATGCGTCGGTCGACGGAACGATCGCGACGCACGATCGCGGCGAACACGGTTTCGGCTTCGATCCGATCTTCGTTTATCCGGCAAAGCAAAAGTCGTTCTCCGAATTATCCGCAACGGAAAAGAATGCGGTAAGTCATCGCCGTCGCGCAGTATCGACACTGCTTCACGAATTGCGAAAACAACAAACGCGATAAGCGTATTTCGCAGTGCCATACAGTTGGCACTCAATTTATATACCATAGCTTTGCTATGAGTAATGAAACAAAACGTTGCCCAAAGTGCGAACACGAACTGTCAACAGATCAGTTCAATAAGCGATCCAATGGAAACTTGCTACGCATACTGTCGTGCATGCCAATCTTCATATCTGCGAGACCACTATTTACGAAACACCGCTGCCTATAGCCAAAGGCGACTAGAGTCGGGCCGACGCTATCGAGGCCGAAATCGCAGCTACATGATCGACTTTCTCGCAACTCATCCATGCGTCGACTGTGGCGAGACAGACCCGGTCGTGTTGGACTTCGATCATATCGATCGGTCGACTAAAGAATACGAGGTTTCGAACGTGGTTCGATGGGGGTGCAGCCTTGAACGCGTGAAGCGCGAGATAGAGCGTTGTGTCGTTCGCTGCGCGTGTTGTCATCGGCGGAAAACCGCAGCGGAGTTTGGTTGGAACGCATGATCGATTCCGATTGCAAGCTCTGTCCAAAATGCAACCTCGAACTCCAGATGTCGAGCTTTACCGTCCGCAAGAACGGCAGGGTCAGCTCATACTGCAAGCCATGCATGTCGCTCTATTGTCGGGACCACTATGCCAGGAATGCAAAGGCACATAACGCTCGACGGCGCTTAGCGAGGCGCCGCTACCGCATACGAAACCGGGCGTACGTTGTCGAGCACCTTCGAACGCACCCGTGCGTGGACTGCAGCGAGGCAGATCCGACGGTACTTGAATTCGATCACGTCGACCCGGACCTGAAGCAATACACGATGGCTTTGCTCAGTCGCACGGGGCACAGTCTGGAAAAGCTGAAACGGGAAATGGCAAAGTGCATAGTGCGGTGCGTGAATTGCCACCGGCGCCGGACCGCGAGGCAGTTTGGGTGGGTAAAAGGAATAAGTCTCATGCTCGGGATGTAGCTCAGCTTGGTAGAGCGTTGCGTTTGGGACGCAAAAGCCATCGGTTCAAATCCGGTCATCCCGACCACTTTTCTGGCGCCTGTGGTCTAACTGGATAAGGCATCGGCCTTCTAAGCCGAACGATGGGGGTTCGATTCCCTCCGGGCGCACCAGGTCGTTCGGCTACTGCCCCGTGGCGTTAGGCAAGAAGCCGAGCGAGATCCAGGGGATGAAGGCGATCAGCAGCAGCGAGATCAGCAGGGCCGCCAGATAGGGCAAGATCGGCCTGACGACGTTCTCCGGGTTCGCCTTGCCGATGGCGCTGGCGCTGAAGAACCCGACGCCGACCGGCGGGGCGAAGAGGCCGATGCCCATCGCGAGCACGGCCACGATCGCATAGTGGACCTCGTTGATGCCGGCGGCCTTCGCGACCGGAAAGAGCAGCGGCCCGAAGAGCACCATGGCGGGGATGCCTTCGAGGACCGACCCGAGCACGATGAAGAGCACGATCGAGAAGAGCATGATGCCGACGGTCCCGCCGGGTGCGGCTGCGAGCATCGCGGCGAGCTGTTGCGCGAAACCGGACTGGGTCAGCGCCCAACCCATCGCGGTAGCGGTGGCAATGATCAAGAGGATCGCGCCGCTGAGGGCGACGGTGTCGAGCAAGATCGGGTACATGCGGCCCCAGTCGAACTCGCGATATATAAACACGCCCACGAGCACCGTGTAGAAGATACCGACGACGCTGACTTCCGTCGCCGTGGCGATGCCAGAAACGACGAAGTACCGGATCAGCAGCGGCAGCAACAAGCCCGGAATCGCAAACAGAAACGCGCGACCCACGACCGTCAGCGGCGCGCGTTTCGCGAGCGCGAGGTTTTCGCGTTTCGCACTCCAGAGCGCCACGGCGATGAGCAGCAGCGACGAAAGCGCTGCCGGCAGCAAGCCCGCGGTAAACAACGCCGCAATCGATACGCCGGTGACCGACCCGATGATAATCAGCACGAGGCTCGGAGGAATCGTCTCCGCCATCGCGCCCGAGGTTGCGAGCAACGCGATCATCGAACTGCGCTTCTGACCGCGGCGTTCCATGTCCGGAAACAGCACCGGCGCCACCGCCGCCATGTCGGCGATCTTCGATCCCGATACGCCCGACACCAAATACATCGCGGCGACCAGCACGATCGAGAGCCCGCCGCGAACGTGACCGACCAAACTTGCCAGCGCCTCGACGAGCCGCCGCGCGATGCCCGCGGTCTCCATCAGCAGTCCGAGAAACACGAAGAGGGGTACGGCGAGCAAAACGATGTTGGAGACGCCTTCGTTCATTCGCTCCGCGACCGTGCTGAGCGGAACGTGCGTCGTGACGGCGAGATAGCTGAGCGTTCCGACGCCGAACGCGAACGCGATCGGAATGCCGATAATCACGCACGCACCGACGAGGAGGACGAAGAAGATAATGAGGTTGAGATTCCCGAGCGTAGCAAACAGATCGCGCCCGAATAACGCGATCGCGCTTAGGATCACCGCGCCGGCAACCGCAGCCACCACCGTCTTCGGATCGCCTTCGCTCAGTCGCAGCAACGCGAGCACGAGGATAAGTGCCAAGCCGACGATCACGGCCAAGACGACGTAGGAGTGCGGCAGATTCAAGGCCGGCGTCGGATCGGTTTGTTCTTGCTGGAAAAACGTGATGCTGGCGGGCATCAACTCCAGAACGAAGATCGCGGTGACGACCGAGCCGATGGTTTCGAGCACGGCGCGCCGGGCCGGCGAGCAGCGGCGCAACACCACCAGCAGGCGGATATGTTCGCCCCGCCGGTAGGCGACCACGGCGCCCAGCATGGCCAGCCACAGCAAGAGGATCGTCGCGAGCTCGTCGGTCCACACCAGGGGCTGATGGATGACGTAGCGCGTGAAAACTCCGGCTGCCAGAATGGCGATCTCGACCAGTACGAGGAACGCGGCGGCCGGCTCGACAACCGCGCCGATCGCACGATCGATCGCCGCTGCCCACGGCCGGCGAAATCCCAGGTCCTGAGCGTCGAGACCCGCTTCAGCGGTGATCACGTCGGTTAGGCGAGCTTGTTCGCGTATTTCTCGAGCGCCGTCCAAGCCGGCGTCCCGAATTCCGTCTTCCAGCGGTCGTAGTATTTCGCGTCGCTCAATTTTTGCTTGAAGCTCTGCTTGTCCACCGTATTGAACTTCATCCCGCGGCGCGTCAACTGATCGGTAACAGCGGCGTTGAGATTGATCATGTCGTTGCGCGCAGCCAGGGTCGATGCGCCCATTTCCCGCGCTACAATCGCCTGAATGCCCGGGCCCATGCGCTTCCAGACGTCTTGGTTGACGAGGGTCCAATACCCCGACCAGATGTGCTCGGAGAGCGAGACGAACTTCTGCACTTCAAAGAATTTTTGCTGATTGATGAGGATCGGCGGGTTCTCTTGCGCATCGACGACGTGCGTCTGCAGGGCCGTGTAGAGCTCGCTCAGCGCAATCGGCGTCGGCGACGCGCCGAGCGACTGAAACGTGTCGATGCGAATCTTGCCGGGCGAGACGCGAATTTTCAGGCCGGCGAGGTCGGATGCCGTGCGAATCGGTTTGTTCGAAGTGGTGATGTCGCGAAAGCCGTTCTCCCAAATCTTATCCAAACACACGACGCCTTTGGAGCCGATATCGTCGCGAATCAATTTCCCGAGATCGCCGTCCATCGCTCGGAACACCGTTTCGCGATCCTTATACGCAAACGCCAGGTTCTCGATGCTCGCGACCGGCGAGAACGTGAGAAACGCGCCCGGCATCGCCAACATCTCGACTGCACCCGAGCGGAGCTGCGAGATCATTGACGCGTCGCTTCCCAGCACGCTGGCCGGGAAGGTTTTGGCTTGCATGCGTCCGTTCGTCGCTTTGGCGATTCGCGCGAACGCTTCGACGGAGCGGACGTTGACCGGATGCTCTTGCGGAAGATCCGACCCGAACTTCACATCGAAGTCGGCGGCACGCACCGGCGTGATGATGGCGATGCTGGCAAAGGCTGCGGTTCCGAGCACGAACGATTGACGGGTCAACGACATACGGGCCCCTTAAAGGAAAAAGCTGATATTTATCTCTGGGCCCGTGGACATTGTCCCTGTTACCGCCCGCGAATCCAAGGGACCGGCGGGGACGTCTAGAACAGGCTTCGGTCGCACCGCGCGGTGGTTGTAGCTCAGTCGGTTAGAGCGTCGGGTTGTGATTCCGAAGGTCGCCGGTTCGATCCCGGTCAGCCACCCCAGTGTTCGCTTGAGAGGCTTTCCAAGCAAGCAGGCGCAAAAGAGGTCACCGGAAGCGGTGGCCTTTCTTTGTGCCGCCGCCCGCTTCTCATTTGGCGAGGTGGATATGAGCGAACACGATCCGGACTCGATCAAGCGTTCAGCGCTTCTGAAGCAAATCGGCATCGCCGGCGCCGGCGTCGTTGCCGGCGTCGTTGCGGTCGAGGGTGAGGCTGACGCAACGCAGCATCCGTTCAACCTGACTATTGCAAACAGCTCGACCGTGAAAACCAAACAGGGACCGTCGGCGAAACTGGTTGCGACGCAGCCGATCGTTGAAGTCGAAATCGTCGGCAAACTGAGCGATGTGACGATGCCGGCGAGCTCGGTCCAGTACGTGTTTCAAGTTCCGAATCCGTACATCTCCGGCTCCGACGAGACCGGACTCGACCACGCGGGCGAGGCAAACTCCAAGGCGCTCAAAAATGACTTCTTCATCGTGATCGGCCCGAAGGTGCCCTAAGGGCGCTCAATAGGTTTTCGTATCGACCAGGCCGTCCAGCATCGTTCCGGCGGAAAGCGCTGCCGGCCAATCGATGTCCGTGACATCATTGAGCACGTGGAGTATCTGCGGGTCGCCATGAGCACGTTCCCGCAGTAAGCGCTCGCGCGCGCCGTTGTCCCACGTATACGAAGTGAGAAAGCCGTACTTCGCGCGAAGCCGCTCGGCGAGATTGTGCGCCTGCGCGGCGCGCGCGTCGAGGGAAAGCCGCGCGAGCGCTTCGGCCGCAGCCTCGAAGGCGGTGATCACGTGTGCCGTTGCTCCGATCTCCGTCTCGATTTGAAACACTTCGCGCAGCGCGTCGATCGCGCCGTGCACGTCATCGTTGTAGATCGATGCTTCCGCTACGCAGAGCAGCAGATCCGCCACCGCATAGCGGTTGCCGAGCTCGCGCTTTTGACTGATGATCGTTTGATAGAGTGCGATGGCCTCGGCAAAAGATCCAAGATTACGCAGCAGGGTGGCGCGCAGGCCGGCGAGATCGCTTCGGATATCTCCGTCGTCCGTTTCTGTCGCCGCCGCTTCGGCACGAACGAGTTGGGTTTCCGCCAGTGTGAGGTCGTGCCGGTCGAGTGCGAGCAGCACGAGGTTCATCGAAGTACGGATTCGTCCCATGAGATGGTTCGTCGCTTCAAATGCCGCCAGCGCTTCGACGTACCGCTCTTCAGCGACACCTGCGTTTCCCAGCCGGTGTTCGATGACCGCGATGTTGTAGGTCGTCTCGGCTACGCCGGACCGATCGGCGAGGCGCTCGTAGGCGTTTCTTGCCGCTACGATCAGTTCTCGGGCGTGTTCGTGCTGCGACCGCATGGTAGCGAACGTCGACGCGCGGCGCAGCAAGGGCGCCCGATCCACATCCGCGATTTCGGGCTTGGCGAGCAATCGCGCAAGCCACGTTTCGGCTTCGATGAAGTGGCCGCCGAACTGCCAATACGTTGCAAGCGCGATGGCGAACTTGACCGTGTCGTCGAGCCGGTGGACCAGCCCCCATTGGAGAGCGACGCGCACGTTCGCGGCCTCAGCGTCAATTGACTTGATCCAGCCGGCGCGCGCTTCAGGCGCGCTATCTTTGGAGCCGGCCTCAACGGCGGCGTGCCAATAGGCAAAATGGCGCTCGGCCACCGCGTCGTTTTCGCCCGTGGCAGTAAGGGCCTCGTGAAGATAATCCCCGATCATATCGGTGATGACGTAACGGTGCGATGCGCCGCGAACCGATGCGATCAAGGATTTATTGTGCAACGACTCGAGCAGATCCGCAGCATCGGCGACGCCGGCAACGCTCTCTGCAGCCGCGATGGTGAAGCCGCCTTCGAACGCGGAGACGGCGCGGGCGAACCGGCGCTCTTCGGGGGTGAGGAGCTGGTAGCTCCAGTCGATCGTGGCGCGCAGCGTGCGATGACGTTCGCCGCGGGTGCTATCGCGCGACACCAGCAGCGCGAGGCGATTCGAAAGACGGGCTTCGATGTCGTCGAGCGAGAGAGCCGTGCTTCGAGCGGCTGCGAGCTCGATCGCCAGCGGAATCCCCTCGAGCCGGCGGCAGATCCGGTCGATCGCCGCGACCGCACCGGGCGTGATGGACGCATCCATCCCCTGTGCGCGCGCGACGAACAGCTCGACGGCTTCACTCGGGCCGTCGCCGTCCAGCGCGAGCGCGGCAAGCCGAAAGACGTGCTCGCCGGTGAGGAACAGCGGCTCGCGGCTCGTCGCAACGACGACGAGACCGGGGCAACGGCTCAAGAGTGTCTTCGTGAGCCTCGCGGTCTCGGCCAGCAAATGTTCAGAGTTGTCGAGGACCAGTAAGAGCTTTTTTGCGTGCAAGTGATCGACGAGCTGTTCGTCGATCGTCGATTCGGGCTGTTCGCGGAGCCGAAGCGCGTGCGCGATGGTTTGCGCGATGAGGCCGGCATCGTCGATCGGCGCCAATTCGACGATCCATGCGCCATCGCGGAAGCTCCTGACGACATCGGCGGCGAGTTGGAGCGCGAGGCGGGTTTTGCCGATGCCACCGGCGCCCACGATCGTAACTAGTCGCTCGTGTGTCAGAGCGGTCCGAAGTTCGTTCAGTTCGCGAACGCGACCGACAAAGTTCGATATTGACGCCGGCAGGTTGTTAGGTTGGGCATCGAGCGATGTCAGGCTTGGGAAATCGGCAAGCAGCCCGGCCGCGACGACTTGAAAGGCCGCTTCGGGCTCGCTGAGGTCTTTGAGGCGGTGCTCGCCGAGTTCGCGCAGCATTACGTCGATCGATGCATGACGGAGCAGTTCGTGCGTCGCGCCGGAAACGAGAATCTGCCCGCCGTGCGCGATGGACATGAAACGCGCGACGCGATTGACGGCCGGCCCAAAATAATCGTCGTCGCGCTCCTGCGCCATGCCGGTATGAATTCCCATGCGTACGCGGACGACACCGATGTCGTCGGGCCAGACATGGCCCGTTAGCTGCCGCTGCGATTCCACTGCGGCCCGCAGTGCATCATCTGGACGTTCGAACGCCGCGCAGACTGCGTCGCCGACCGTTTTGAAAATGACGCCGTTATTTCGCGGAACGGTCTCGCGAAAGATCGCGTCGTGGGCTGCCAGCGCATCGCGCATCGTGTCGGGGTGCGCTTCCCACAGCCGCGTGCTACCCTCGATGTCCGTGAACAAAAAGGTAACCGTCCCGGTCGGTAACCGCGGGCTGTTTGCCATATTTATGCCGCGATTATAGCATTAAAGATTGATGTATGCCAACCAGGTGGCACAGCGTTTTACGAAGATTTGTATATGAAAATTTGCCCACGCTGCAAAGAGAAAAAGTCGCTCGACGAATTTTATCGCAAGAAAGATCGTGCGGCCGGTTCGTATTGTAAGCCTTGCCAACACGCTTACGTCCGTGAGCACTACCTGAAGACATCCGCTGTCTATAACGCGCGCCGCTACGCTCTCCATCTTGCGTATACAATGCGCAATCGGAAGCTGGTACTAGACCACTTAGCGCAGCATCCGGGCGTCGATTGCGGCGAGAGCGACATCCTGGTTCTCGACTTCGATCACGTGCGCGGTACCAAACACGGAGCCGTCAGCCGCATGATCGTCGGTGGTACTTCCGCGCAACGGTTACTCACCGAAATAGAAAATGCGTCGTTCGCTGCGCAAACTGCCATCGTCGCAAGACCGCCGTCGAAAGCGGAAGTTATCGCACCACGCTCTGGCTATATCAAGAGGCCGGCAGCAATGATTCTGCTGCCGGCCAATCGATGAGTCTCTGGGACGGGGGAGGATCGAACTCCCGACAAACGGCTTAAAAGGCCGCTGCTCTACCGGCTGAGCTACCGTCCCCGGCGACTTGCTGCTCTTCGCCGTCGATCAACCAGTTTCCCAAGCAGCGGGGAACGAGTCTGCCGACGGGAACTTGACGGCACGACCTCGCACCGGTATTTTTAGAAACGGTTCCGGCACCGCTAGCTCAATGGTAGAGCAGTTGACTCTTAATCAATTGGTTGAAGGTTCGAGTCCTTCGCGGTGCACCAGATACAAAAAGGGCCGGCGCAAAAACGCCGGCTCTTTTTCTCTTGCCCGACAACCGAACCCTTAGAGGCTATGACCGAAGGGGTGATTCCGCTCCCGCCGGTGTCGCATCGCGCGGAGGCTGAAGTAGACGATCGCCGCGAGCACGGCCACTCCGAAGATCAGCCAGAAGTCGCGCGCCGCTTGGTTCGAGTTCCAGAAGTCGGTCTGGGCGCCGAGGTTGAAAAGTGCTGAAAGCAGTCCCGCGATTGTCATAGGTATAGTATGCCCAGGGTGTCTCCATTTTAACAAGGAGTCACCTCTTTTGTGGCCACTGTCACCCCGAGGGTCGGAGCGATTGGGGGACGGGCCGTGCTAGAATCGTGACGCCGCCCCGAAGCAAGCGGCGACCACCCCAGGGCCCGTGGCGGAATTGGTAGACGCGCTGGATTTAGGTTCCAGTACCGCGAGGTGTCCGAGTTCGAGTCTCGGCGGGCCCAGATGTGTGTTCCTCGACTCCGCTCCGCTGCGGTACACACCTGTCTGGTCCTCGGCTGCACTGCGCTGCGCTTCGTTGCGCTGCGGTCCAGACTTCGCGTTTGGGCGCCGGCGGCGGCGCCCAAGCCGCCCTCGATTGCCGTCCCTAACTGCTTTGGGCCCGCCGAGACTCGAACTCGGACGTCTTGCGACACTGGAACCTAAATCCAGCGCGTCTACCAATTCCGCCACGGGCCCGTGGTCTTCTGGCCGGCTTGCCTGCTTGGCCTGGCCTAGTTTGCTCACGGACGGCAAAACCGTGCGCTGGAGCAAAGAAGGTTGATCCTTGTTATTACTAGACGGTTTGTGGCATAATATACCCATGACAATCGCGCAACTGTTCTCCGCACTTTTCAACCTCGGCGCGACGACCAACTTCCGGAACTCCAATACGGCGGCCAGAGATTTCTGGCTGATCTTCTTGGCGGCCGTCGTGGCCGCGATCGTGTACTTCAGCCTGCGTGCGGTACGGCACCGCCGCGAGCACACGCACCCCTTCGGGCACAGCCTCGATAACTGAGGCAGCCGAGGATGGAAAAAGGGACGGAGATCGATCTCCGTCCCTTTTCGTTATCTGGTGCACCGCGAAGGACTCGAACCTTCAACCAATTGATTAAGAGTCAACTGCTCTACCATTGAGCTAGCGGTGCAGACCGTTCCTAAAAATACAGGTGGAGGCGGCATACGTCAAGCCGTCGCGGATTCTTGACGACGACGGCGAACTCTGGCAAGATCGTTCGCTGAAGCCCATGCGAGCAGCTACGGGACGGTAGCTCAATGGTAGAGCAGTAGCCTTTTAAGCTATTGGTTCCGGGTTCGAGCCCCGGCCGTCCCACAGTTTCAACTGCTGCTTAGCGTCATGCGCCGCAGCCAGCGCTTCGTAAAGCCACGGCTTCGTACGATACGAATCGCACTCGAACGCCGTTTTCCGGCGGTGGCAATTTGCGCAGCGCACCTCGCATTTTTCCATCTCGGCGCGCAACTTCGCGATCGATACGCAGTCGTTGATCATGCGGCTGATGCTTGAAAGCTTCGAGCCTCGTATATGGTCGAAGTCCAGCACGATAATGTCGCTCTCAGCGCAATCTACGCACGGATGTCCCGCAAGATGGGCATACACGAGACGGCGGTTTCGTTCTTTATAAATCTCGGCGAGTACGTAGCGTCGTGCGTTGGAGGCACCCTTCGTGCGGCGGTAGTGTTCGCGTACATATTCCAATTGACACGGCTTGCAATACGAACTCGCGAGACGATCGCGCTTCTTGAAAAATGCATCGAGCGGCTTCGTCTCAACGCTTCATGTTGCGATCGTCTCACCTCGTTGTGCCATCATTATGGCACAGCAATCGAGCGGGTGCTCGAACAAAGAAAAAAGCAGCCTCGCGCCGGCGGCGGAGACTGCCTCTTCGTACTTGGGGTGGCTGACCGGGATCGAACCGGCGACCTTCGGAATCACAACCCGACGCTCTAACCGACTGAGCTACAACCACCATGCGGGGACGACCGACGCATTTTCGAGGCGCCCCGGTTCGTACCTTGGTGCGCCCGGAGGGAATCGAACCCCCATCGTTCGGCTTAGAAGGCCGATGCCTTATCCAGTTAGACCACAGGCGCGAAAGTGGTCGGGATGACAGGATTTGAACCTGCGGATCCTCCCGCTCCCAAAGCGGGCGCTCTACCAAACTGAGCTACATCCCGGAAAAGACTTATTCCCTTTACCCAGCCGAACTGCCTCGCCGTACGCCGGCGGTGGCAATGAGCACATCGCACAACACAGAGGCTCATTTCCCGCTGTATTTGCGCGAGTCCGCGGCCTTCGCAACTCAGCTTTGAAACCTCGACCTTCTTGCTCTGAAGCACCACATGGTCGAAGTCGAGCAGTAGCGGGTCTTCTTCCCCACAATCGACACACGGATGCGAATTCAAGTATTCGAGGATGAAAGCTCTATTTCGAACACGATACCGCTGTCGTGCCGCCATCCGTCGAGCGTTGTGCAACTTTGCATTTCTCACATAGTGCTGGTGGCAGTACAAAGAGAGGCATGCTTTGCAGTACGAACTCCAGCGCCCATTTGGCGCGCGATCGAATTTGGCCGCCGGTAAATCGGTGTCGCACTTGGGGCAATGCCGAGTCTCGACTCTCATGGGGTCCGGCCTTTCCATGAAAATTGCCTTGCCGTCCGCCGGCGATGGCAATGGATACAGCGCACAACGCATCGGTCGATTTCGCGCTTCACGCGGTCTAAGCTATAGGCGCAGCGGATGATATCCGAAACATTCAGTTCCTTTTGCTCAGGTTGGACGTGATCGAACTCGAGAACTAAAGGATCAGATTCGCCGCAATCGACACACGGATGGTGACGCAAATACTCGATCGCATAAGACCGGTTGCGGATCAGATAGCGGCGATTTGACTCAAGACGCCGCTTCTTGTAGGGCTCCGGGTCCTTGACGTAATGATTGCGTGAATACACCGACTGACAGGCCTTGCAATAGGCAACGCATCGTCCATTCGGTCGTTTGTTGAAGCGCTCTCTCGGTAGAACACATTCGCACATTGCACAACGTTTTGTTTCATCACTCATGGCANNAACTCGTGTAGCAGTGCGGATACCGCGCGGCGGCGATGACTTACGGCATTCTTTTCCGTTGCTGTTAGTTCGGAAAATGTCTTTTGCGCTGCGGGGTACACGAAGATCGGATCGAACGAGAAACCGTGTTCGCCGCGATCGCGCATTGCGATCGTGCCGCTGACGGATGCGTCCACCGCAATCTCGCGACCATCTTCGTCAATGAAGTGCAGATAGCAGACAAACCGCGCGCTACGATCGTCGCCGTCCACGCGCGAGAGTTCCGAAAGCACGTACTCGCGCCGTTCCGGCCACGTGAGATGCTCGCCGCCGTAGTACGCCGTGATCACCCCGGGTCGACCATCCAGCGCGTCGATCTCGAGCCCTGAATCATCCGCTAACACCGCCGCTTCGATGCCGGCCGATAGAAGCTGCTCCCGAAGAGCGCGCGCCTTGAGCGCGGCGTTTTCGGCGTAGTCCGTCTCGCCTTCGACCACATCGCGATAGCCGGGGAACTCCAGCAGCTCGATTCCCGTGCCCTCGAGGAGCGCTTGGAACTCGGCCCGCTTACCGGCGTTCTTCGAGGCGAGATAGACGCGCAATGGAAAAGCGGCGGCTACGGCTCGTCGAGCTGGAGCACGGCCATGAACGCTTCTTGCGGGAGATCGACGCGGCCGACGCGCTTCATGCGCTCCTTACCGACCTTCTGCTTCTCCAACAGCTNNTCTTGCGCATCGCGCCGACCGTTTCACGCGCCACGACCTTACCGCCGATGACGGCCTGAATCGGCACGTCGAACATCTGCCGCGGGATCAGCTCTTTGAGCTTCTCCGTCAGGGCCCGCCCGCGAGCGGGAGCCTTGTCGCGCGCGACGATGAACGAAAGCGCGTCGACCGGTTCGCCGTTGAGCATGATCTCGAGCTTCACCAAATCGCCTTCGCGATACCCGATCAGTTCATAATCGAGCGACGCATAGCCCTTGGTGCTGGACTTGAGCCGGTCGAAGTAGTCGATGATCAGCTCGATCAGGGGCATCTCGTACGTCAGGATCACGCGACCGTCGACCAGGTACTCCATGTTGGCGAGCGTGCCGCGGCGATTCTGGGTCAGCTCCATGATCGCGCCGACATACTCGGGCGGCGTGATCACCGTCGCCTTGACGAACGGCTCTTCCATCAGCGTGATCTTGTCGCGCGCCGGCAGCTTGGCCGGGTTGTCGATCATCTCGACCGCGCCGTTCGTCAGCGTCACACGAAACACGACCGACGGCGACGTGGCGATCAGATCGAGGTTGTAGTTGCGCTCGAGCCGCTCTTGCACGATCTCCATGTGCAAGAGCCCCAAGAACCCGCACCGGAAACCGAAGCCGAGCGCGATCGAACTCTCGGGCTCGAAGTGCAGCGCCGAATCGTTGAGCGCGAGCTTCTCCAGCGCGTCGCGCAGGTCGGAGACCTCGACGCCTTCGTTCGGATACAGCCCGCAGTACACCATCGGCACGATCGGCTTGTAGCCGGGCAGCGGGGTCGGTGCCGCATTCGCGGGGTTGGTGATCGTATCGCCGACGTCCATGTCGCCCAGCGACTTGATGTTCGCGATCACATAGCCGACGTTGCCGATCGTCAGCTCTTCGGTCTTGCGCATCTCCGGCTTGAAGACGCCGACCTCGGTTGCTTCATACACGCGCTCGTGGGCCATCGACATGAACTTCATGCCCTGCCGCAGCTCGCCGTCGACGATGCGCACGTAGGCCACGACGCCGCGATACGGGTCGAACTGCGCGTCGAAAATCAGCCCGCGCAGGTGATCGTTGTTGCCCTTGGGCGGCGGAATCCGCGTGACGATCGCCTCGAGGATATCCTCGATCCCGATGCCTTCCTTCGCGCTGCACGCGATCGCTTCGCTGCCCTCGATGATCAGCAGCTCCTCGATCTCGTGGCGCACGCGCGGCACGTCGGCCGAGGGCAGATCGATCTTGTTGATCACCGGGATGATCGTCAGGTTCTGCTCGAGCGCCAGATGGTAGTTGGCGAGCGTCTGGGCCTCGATGCCCTGCGCCGCGTCGATCACGAGCAGCGCGCCCTCGCAGGCTTGCAG
>PLRU01000085.1 GCA_003164045.1 Candidatus Lustribacter telmatis | reverse complement strand
GTTTATGCACCGGGTCGAACGGCTGAAAATGGGTGACCTGATAGCCTTTTAAGGCTTGATCGTTCTTGAGGCCGCCGATGACGGCGAGGTCGATGGTATCTTTGTCTTCTGCGCGCGACGCAAGTGCGGCGTCGAGAATGACCTGGTCGGCCGGGATGCCGTTGACGCTGAATGGGTCGCCTAACGTCAGCTTGTTCTCCGTCAGCGTACCGGTCTTGTCGCAACACAAGATGTCGACGCCGGCGAGTTCCTCGATCGCTGCCAAACGGGTGACGATCGCTTCCTTCTTCGCCAGGAGACGCGCGCCGACGGCCATTGTTACCGAGAGCACGGTGGGCATCGCTACAGGAATTGCGGCCACAAGAAGCACCAGAGCGAATTCCAACGTGTCGAGGATCGGGTCGCCACGGAAAAAGGCAACGGCTACGATCAATACGACTAGCGCTACCGCGAGAATGATCAGGTAATCGCCAATCTTCAGCACGGCGCGTTGGAAATGGCTGACGGTTTGGGCCTCTTGCACCAGTTGGGCGGTCTTGCCAAAATAGGTGTTCGCACCGGTGGCGTACACCATCGCATCGATTTCGCCCTGACGCATGATCGAGCCGGAAAACACGGTTTCACCAGGCTTGCGCGTCGCCGGCAAGGATTCACCGGTTAACGCGGACTGATCGACTTCTACCGGATCTCCGTTTAGCAAGCGCGCATCCGCGGGGACGATATCGCCGAGCCGCAGACGGATGACGTCACCGAGAACCAAGTCGGATGCTTTCGGATCGGCCCACTTGCCGTCGCGCTTGACGCGGGCCTTGACCGCCAGTTTGGACTTCAGTGCGGCAATCGCGTTGCCGGCTTGGTGCTCTTCCCAGAATCCAACTACCGCGTTCGAACACAGTAGAACGAGGATGATGACGAAGTCGAGCCAGTGCTGAACGATCCCCGACAGCACGACTGCCGCTTCGATCATCCACGGGATGGGGCCCCAAAAATACGTGAGGAACTTCAACAACGGATTGTCGGTCTTCTCCGCGATCTCGTTCGGACCATATTGCGTCAGGCGCTTCTGCGCCTCGGCTTGGCTCAGACCGTCCGCTGATGACCCCAATTTTGCCAGCAGTTCCGGCATGGGAAGCGATTTTAAGTCATCCTTGGACCCCGGTTCGGCTCCCGGCTTCGACTCGGGTTGATCGGCAGTCGCTTTCACGTTCCGCGCATCAGCTCTTCGCCGTAGACGCTATGCGCGATAACGGCGACTGCCCGGGCATCGGCGGCGAGAAGAACCTCTGCCGCGAGCCCCGGTGACGCTCACAGCGCGGGGACCTTGAGTCCGTTCGCAGTCGGTGCTAGGGCTGCTTTCTTGTCGAGGATATCCAAGAACGGCTTGACGATGTCCAGCGGCATCGGGAACACGACGGTCGTATTGTGTTCACCACCGATTTCCGAGAGCGTTTGCAGATAACGCAGCTGCATTGCGGCCGGAACGGAAGCGAGAATGGTGGCGGCGTTAACGAGCGTTTGAGCGGCTTGGAACTCGGCATCCGCATGAATGACCTTCGCTCGGCGGTCCCGTTCGGCTTCGGCTTGCTTTGCAATTGCCTTGACCATGTTATCGGTAAGCTGAACGTCGCGAATCTCGACCGCGCTCACTTCGATCCCCCAATCTTTCGTGCGGGTATCGAGAATGTCTTGAACATCCGTATTGAGCTTGGTGCGCTCGGAGAGCATCTCGTCGAGATCGTGCTGCCCCAGCACCGAGCGCAGGGTCGTCTGCGCTAGCATATTTGTCGCCGGAATGAATTGCTCGACCTGTATGACGGATTTTGCCGGATCCGTGACATGGAAATACAGGACCGCATCCACTTTGACGGAGACATTGTCGCGAGAGATGAGGTCTTGGCTAGGGACCTCCATGACGACAGTCCGCAAGTCGACGCGCACCATCTGCTGGATGTATGGCAGCATGAGGATCAAGCCGGGCCCCCTCACGTGCGAAAAGCGTCCGAGCGTGAACATAACGGCACGCTCGTATTCGCGCAGCACTTTGATCGATGCTGACCCGATAAGCAACAGCGCGATGAGGACGATGAACGGAAAGATGAATCCGGTAGGATCGAACATTGACGACCTCGTTAACCCGCTTCCCCTAATGCGGGGCATGCGACCGCAACTTGAGAGCCGTCGAGAACGGCAGACGTTCCGATCATACCCGATGGCCAACCTTTCAAACGACAGGTTGCGGGCTTACTAGGACTGCCATTGTCACAAATACGCGTTGCATATGAAGGTCACATTAACGTGTGGTTCCGCCGGCCTTCCATCGGAGCTTCGAGCTCGACAGCGACGTTCTTTTCATTGAATGCGACGAACGTCGGCGCGATTGCTCCGGTCGGAGAAAGCGGAGTAGTTTATGCGCTGAGCCCGTTCCTGAACGGTGTGCGTCGAAAATGGGCTCACATGTGGGAGCATGTTCGGTAATGGAACGCTGTCGTGCGCGTTGTCTTCGGCGTCTCCGGCTTGATGTCGAATTACCCTGCCCGAAGTTCGCGAGCAGGCGAATCTCGTAGCCCGCTTCCTAGCCCGCCATGCCCCAGCGCCGAATCGTACGGTCCTCGACGGTTCGGAAAACTAACGCCAAAGATGAGTTCCGCTGCGATGAGCGTGCACCAGCCAAACGCCCAGCCGATCTTGAGGCCCGCTAGGATGCTCGGAAACGCCGCCGGGACCAGAATCGTCGCGACGTAGGCGAGCCTGCGTAGGCCGTAATTACGGCCGACCATGCGCAGCGTTGGTGAGACGGCGAGAAAGCCCCTATGCGTGTTCAGCGCGACGGGCCAAAGCACTGATTGGACGAGCACGAACGCGAGGCTGACCCAGCCGAAACCAAAGCAAATGAGCATCGATCGTTTAGGAATACGCCGGTAACGTTGCGCGAACAGCAAACGTAACCGGCACATGACGTTGACTGATACAGCGACTGACGCAAAAGGCCTGACCTCGGATGAAGCGGCGCGGCTGCTGGCGGAGCGTGGTCCGAACGAGGCCGCGACGGAACAGGACGGTCTTCTCCAGCGCATCGTGCGGCATTTCTGGGCACCCGTCCCCTGGATGCTCGAAATAGCCGTCATCATCCAGATCGCGATGAGGGAATACGTTGCCGCGAGCCTGATCGCGGCCGTGCTCGTCTTCAACGTCTTATTGGGCACGTTTCAAGAGAGCCGTGCGAAAGCCGCGCTCGAATTACTCAAACAGAGTCTGCCGTTGAAAGCGCGCGTGCGTCGAGACGGCAATTGGACCGACCTGCTTGCACGAGTTCTGGTGCAGGGCGATATCGTGCAGCTCTCGCTCGGTACCGTCGTCCCAGCCGACATCAAGATCGTTTCCGGTTCGATACTCGTCGATCAGTCGATGCTCACCGGCG
Organism: Candidatus Lustribacter telmatis; assembly: GCA_003164045.1. Taxonomy (GTDB): domain Bacteria; phylum Vulcanimicrobiota; class Vulcanimicrobiia; order Vulcanimicrobiales; family Vulcanimicrobiaceae; genus Lustribacter; species Lustribacter telmatis. The sequence goes on along the minus strand of PLRU01000085.1, from coordinate 266 downwards.
AATCCGTTCCCATCGAAGCCGTCGCCGGAACCGTCACCTATGCCGGCGCGCAAGTGAGGCGCGGGGAAGCGATCGGCTTGGTGACGGCGACGGGCGCAAGCACGTATTTCGGACGCGCCGCAGAGCTGGTGCGCGTGGCGCATTTCGAGAGCTCTGAGGAAAAAGCCGTATTCGGCCTGGTCCGCAACCTGACGTTCCTCAATGCTGCAATTCTGATCTGGCTCGTGACGTACGCTCTCGTGCTCCGACTGCCGCCGTCGCAAATC
>PLRU01000069.1 GCA_003164045.1 Candidatus Lustribacter telmatis | reverse complement strand
CGCCCAGACAGGGCTTCCGGCGAAGCGTGGCCGGTTGCTGAAGCCAAGGCACGCCTGAGTGAGCTGATCGATCGGGCACTCCTCGATGGTCCGCAGGTCATTACGCGCAAGGGTCGCGATGCCGTGGTCGTCGTGTCGACCGCGGAATGGGAGCGCAAAACGAAGCGCGTGGGCAACCTCGCTGAATTTTTCGCAGCCTCGCCCCTGCGGGGCGCAAAATTGCGAATCGAACGCACAAAGGACGAGCCGCGCGACATCGATCTATGAAATTCTTAGTCGATACGAACGTTGTTTCGGAGTGGCTGAAGCCGCGTCCCGAGCCCAGGGTCGTGTCATGGCTAGCTGACGTCGACGAGGACCGGGTTTTTCTCAGTGTCGTTTCTCTTGCAGAAATACGTTACGGCATTGATGCCATGTCGGCCGGACGCCGGCGCGAGCAGTTGGCTTCATGGCTCGAGGATGATTTGCCGGCGCGCTTCGAGGGGCGCATCCTAAACATCGATCAGCACGTCGCCCTAGCTTGGGGCCAGGTGAGGGCGCGCAGCAAAAAAGCTGGTGTCCCGATAGCCACGATGGACGCGTTCTTTGCCGCGACTGCACAAACGTACGGTCTCACCCTCGTCAGCCGGGACACCGGAGATTTTAGGGCCACGGGAATCGAGCTCTACGATCCTTGGAACCCCGCCTCATGATTGCACGCCCGTTTGGTGCCGGCTTCCCGGACGTTCCGGTCATCGGTCAAGGGACATGGAACGTGCCGCTGCGCGGCAGCGCGCGCGATGAGGCCATCGCCTCGTTGCGTGCCGGTGTTGAGTTGGGCATGGTGCACATCGATACGGCGGAGATGTACGGTGACGGCGGCGCGGAGACGCTCGTCGGCGACGCGATTGCCGGTCTGCCGCGCGAGCAGCTGTTTCTCGTCTCCAAAGTGCTGCCGTCGAACGCGTCGTTCAACGGTACGATCAAGGCGTGTCATGCCTCGATGAAGCGCATGCGCGTCGACTATCTCGATTGTTATCTGCTGCACTGGCGCGGTAGCGTGCCGCTTTCCGAAACGATGCGTGCCCTCGAGCAGCTCGTAGCCGACGGCGCGATTCGTTCGCTCGGGGTGAGTAATTTCGACGTCGCCGATTTGCGCGAAGCGCAGGGCGCCCTCAAACGGGAGAAGATCGCCTGCAATCAGGTGCTCTATCATTTGGGCGAACGGACGATCGAAGAACACGAAATTCCGTTCAGTCAAAAGGCCGGCATCGCGACCGTAGCCTACACGCCGTTCGGCCGTGGCGACTGGAATGGCTCGCCCGGTGCGAAGGAACTCGAGCGCATCGCGAAAGCGCACGGCGTCACGGCGCACGCGGTGATCCTCGCTTTTCTCACGCGCGAGGAACTGACGTTCGCTATTCCCAAGGCCTCCAAGCCCGCGCACGTCGGCGATAACGCCGCCGCCGGCAATTTCCGCCTGACGCCCGATGAGATCGCGGCGATCGATCGCGCCTTTCCGGCGCGCAAACGCCGCGGCGGTTTGCCTTCGCTATGACGGCCGTCGAGCTGCGGGAGAACGTGCTCGCCGCAGCTCGCAAGTGCGGAGCGGATGCGGTGCGCATCGCGCCGGCCGAACCGCAAGCCTGGACGCACGAGCGCATGTCCGCCTCGTTCGGCCGCGGCGACCTGCAAACGTGGCCCTACGACGAACGCTACGCGGCGAAAGCGGCCGATCCGCGCACCCTCCTCGCCGCTGCACGCAGCGTCGTGTGCGTTGCGGTCGCGTATGCTTCGCCGCCGGAGAAGGCGCAGCACGGTCGCGGCCGCGTCTCGAATTACGCCTGGTCGGACGATTATCACCGGCGCATGCGCGTGCTGCTCGGCACGCTGGCCGGCGAGCTGGAAGCGCTCGGCGCAACGACGGCGATTGCGTGCGACACGGCGCCGGTCGCCGAACGCGCGTTTGCCGAACGCGCCGGCGTCGGCTGGATCGGCAAACACACGAACCTCATCGCGCCCGGCCTGGGTTCGTACGTGTTCCTCGGCGAAGTCGTCACGTCGCTTGCGATCGCACCGGATGTGCCGCTGAAGAAGAGCTGCGGCGCGTGTACGCGTTGCGTCACCGCCTGCCCCACCGGCGCGCTGCGCGGTGACTACACGATCGATGCGAACCGCTGCATCTCCGATCTCACGCAACGCACCGGACCGATCCCGCGCGAGCTGCGGCCGCTGATCGGCACGTGGGTGTGGGGCTGCGATCTGTGCCAAGACGCGTGTCCGCCCACGAACCGCGCGCCGCGCACGGCGGCGGCCTTCGCGCCGGTCGACGACGAAACGCGGGCGCCGTCGCTGGCGTCGCTGCTGCGCCTCAAGAGCGGTGAATTCAAGCGCCGCTACGCGCGCACGGCGATCGGTTGGCGCGGCGGCGCGATCCTGCGGCGCAATGCAGCGGTTGCTATGGGCAACCTGCTCGACCGCGCCGACGTGCCCGCGCTCGAGGAGGCGGTCGCCGGCGACCCGCATCCGTTGGTGCGCGGTCACGCCGCTTGGGCCCTCGGCCGCATCGGTTCGCCGCGAGCGCTCGCTGCGCTCCGGGTACGGTCGGAACAGGAGACCGACGAATTGGTTTTCGATGAGATTCGGGCCGCACTGCTATCCCATTCTCAGGGAGCTCCGGTAGAATAGGTGCGATGCTCGCGATGTATACTCGCCTCGCCCTTGCGGCCGCCCTCACGGTGGGCTCGCTCGCTGCGGCGCCCGCCCCGGGCGGCGATGCTGCGGCCGTTTATGCCCGTATGCAGAAAGTCAACGCGGGCCTAAAATCGTATCAGGCCGATCTGCACGTCGATGTGACCACGCACGGATTCCCGTTCATCAGCCCCTCGCTCGACGGCAAAGCCTATTTCGAGCAACCCGATAAGAACGCGGTCGTCTTCGAAACGGTGCCGGCGCTGGCCAGCCAGTTCAAGAAAGTCTACCCGCAGCTCGAACCGCCGAGTGAATGGTCGCAAACCTACGACGTGACCCCGGTGTCGGACGACGGTACGACGGCCCAGTTCCGCCTCGTCCGCAAGAAAAACGGCCGGATCGACCATGTCGATGTGGCCGTCGACGACCGGACCGCAACGGTCACCTCGATGGCCTACATCTACAAAGATGGAGGGACCATCTCGTTCCAGCAAACCTACGCCGTCCTAGACGGCAACTACGTGATCAAGTCGCAGTCCGGCAAGGTCGATCTTCCGCAGTACCACGCCGACGTGGCCTCGTCATTCACCAACTACAAGCTCAACGTCCGGATCGACCAGCAGGTCTTCGCGACGGATTAGCGCTGCCCGGCGCCGAATGGTAGCTGGTCAATGATCGATCTGATTGCGCGGCCGCTCGAGCCGCAGCTCGCCGACGCCTTTCATCGGCCGATTACCTATCTCCGGATCTCGGTAACGGATCGCTGCAACCTGCGCTGCGTCTACTGCATGCCCGAAGAAGGCTTGCCGTGGATCAACAAGGCGGAAATCCTCAGCTATGAGGAGATCGCCGAGATCGTGCGCGCGGCCGCCAAGGTCGGCGTGCGCAGCATCCGCCTCACCGGCGGCGAGCCGCTGATCCGCAAAGACCTCGATCGGCTCGTGGCCATGATTGCCGCCACGCCCGGCATCGACGACATCGCGCTCTCCACCAACGGACTGCTCTTGGCCGACCAAGTGCAAGGCTTAGTTGCGGCAGGTCTCACGCGCGCAAATATTTCGCTCGACACGCTGCGCGAAGACCGCTTCGAGGCGATCGCGCGCCGCCCGGGATTGCAGCGCGTGCTCGACGGCATCGATGCAGCGTTCGCCGCGGGCCTCGGCCCGATCAAACTCAACTGCGTCGTGATGCGCGGCCAAAACGACGATGAAGTCGAGGCCTTCGCCCAGATGACCCGCGACCGCGCGGTCGCCGTGCGCTTCATCGAAGTGATGCCGGTCCAAGAAAACGTCGAAGGTCACGTCAGCCAGTACATCAGCGCGCAAGAGATTCTCGAGCGCATCGGTGCGATCGGCGATCTGCGTCCGGTCGACGGCCCCAAAGGCAACGGTCCCGCGCGCTACTACGCCTTTGACGGCGCCGCCGGCAGCGTCGGCGTGATCTCGCCACTCTCACACGACTACTGCGACACGTGCAATCGCGTCCGGCTCTCAGCCGACGGACGCCTCAAACTGTGCCTTTTCGGCGACCACTTTATCGATCTGCGCACCCCGGTCCGCGATCACGCCGGCGAAGATGCACTCATCGCGATCCTGCGCGGCTCAATGTACGTCAAACCGGAACGCCATCACCTCGACATCGGCACAACCGCCAGCGCCATGCGTGCCCTAAGCGAAATCGGCGGCTAACCTCGCGGCTTCGCGCTCGGCCGAACACGTCGCGCCTTCGCGCATCGGCCTCTCGCGCAAACCCTTATTATTTGTCATCCAGAGCGCAGCGCCGCAGGCGCGGAGTCGAAGGACTGCCACCAAGTATCCCGATTGAAACTGTCCCTCGACTACAGTTCGCTCCGCGAACTTGCGCTCGGCATGACATAGTAAAACCTACGACTTCCGTAGCCACGATGTTATGCGCACGATTATGACGCCGGTTTCATGCGAGCGGTCGCGACGACACTCGCCACGATCAGCCGCACTGCCCGCGCATCCTAGCGATCCGCTCCTTTGACCTATGGGGAGATGGCGACGCCGGTTCCGCGGAAGAGCTGTGGCACGAGCGTTTGCGTGCCGTCGGTTTCGTAAATCGTCAACTCATTGCGAAAGGCATCTCGAACGGCGAAGCGGCGTGATGCGTATTCCGCAGCAATCGCCGCTCCGCCGTGGGCGATCATGCGCGGCGGAACGCTCGGGTTCGGCGACATAATTTGCGTCTGCAGCGTTGAAATGCCGATCATGTCATCGTCGCCGTCGAATGCGAACGCGCCGGCAGCGGGGGCTGTTTTCACCGGCGTCGATTGGCCCGGCAAATAAAGACGGATGAGATGTTCGGTCGTACTTTGGACGGCGAGGATACCCTGGTGGCTGTACGCGAGACTCCCCATGGCGATTCGCGCGTACGGCACACCGCTGAACGCGAACGATCGGCTGGGCTCGACGGCGCCGCGCGGGTAGCATCTGACCGTATTCGTCGCCTGATCGATCACGGCGAGTTCGCCGCTTTCCGATAGCGCAAGCCCGCCGGCCGGAGGTGCAGCTGCAATCCGGTAGGGGCTACCGCCCGCTGGATACACGGCGACATCCGGGCTACGATTCACGCCGCCGATCGCGATGTCGCCGCGGTGATTGATTGCGAGAACGTAGCCGACGTGGTCGGGGAGCCGGCGTGTTGCCGTCGTCGCGCCCGGTGCAAAGACCAGCACGCCTTCTGCCGTCGATGCGGCGATGAGGTTGCCGCTCCCGTCGAATCCATACTGCGAAACGCAGCATTTTGCAATCGTGATCGTAGCGGACGCGCGTTGGCGCTGTGGCGCGAAGATCGCGATTTGCTGCGGCTCCGGCTTGATAATGGATCCGCCGCCGGAAGCGACGGCGATGTAGCCGCTGTGGTGCGCTCCATCCCACGGCGGCGGAACGGCGGTATCGGTCACCTCGATCGGCGGTGCAACGGCCGCCGGCGGCGTCTTCGAAACCCAGTTCGTTCCGTCGGCGAGTTCGGCGCGAATCGGGCGGACGACTGTGGTGCGTTCGTCACCGAATGCGGGCGAGAACGGGATGCAGTTCGCAAGTGCGTGCCGGTCGCCGCCTCCCGCCACTTTCTCCCCTTGATAGCTGCGGATCTCTACGCCGGGGGCGAAATCGCCGTCGCGCGTGAGCGTCTTCACGTTGGTGATGCTCCCATCCGCGCGCGCGTGATAGATCTCAAATGTCACCGAGTGCACGTCGGCCGTCTCGGCGTGGAATGAAACGCAATAGAGGTAGTCGTTCGACAACGGCACACCGCCGCGAGTCGTGCTGCGGCTGTAATTGGCGATGTCGGTGATGGTCACCGGGGCGCCGCTTTCGGACGGCACCGTCACCGGGTACGACGGCAACTGCGCCGTTGCGCGCGCCATCGCTGATGCGACGATGAAGCCGCACAGCGCGATTGCAAGGAGGCGCAAATCTACCCGATGCGTTTGCGGAAGAACGCGAGTAGTTTGCCGCCTTCGGGCATGATGCGGAACTCTTCGAAGCCCCAGCTCTTCACTTGATTGAGTGCGCGGTTGTTGTCCATGGGCACGAGGAACGTCAGCACTTTGATGCGATGCTTCTTAGCGTACTTCTCGAGTTCGACGATAATGTGCGTGGAGAGATTCGCGGGCGCGTCCGGGCGCATGCGGATCGAGTCGATCATCGCGATCTCGGCGCCGTTGGCCGCTTCCGCATCTTGATACCCGTTGGCGAAGCGGAAGACGAGTTGCCCTAAGCCCACGAGCGTCCCGCCGAAATCCGCGACCATCACGAGGCGGCGTCCGGCCTGCATCTCCTCGAGCCATTGGTTAGCACGGTTGGGCCACGTCTCACCGGCCGGGAGGGCACCCGCAAGGACGCCGTCGCTGATCAAGCGCTGGACGTCACGCGTCGCGCAGGCGCGCAAAGCAAGTCGAGGCACACATCAGGATTGAGCAAGAATTTTACAGTTCTCCTCTTGTCTGGGACACATTGTGAGCCCAAGCCCCGGTGAGCAAAGGAAGGTTAGCGCCGCTGCGAAGAACGGCGGGCTATGATCGACCGCCGGTTCGCGCGCTGAAGACGCTCTTCGCGTTCACGCGCGATTTGCGCGTCGACGATCATCTCGGACTCGCGCAGGCCGCGCAATTCGGCGACGTCGTGCCGGTGCTCGTCCTCGATCCGGCCCGCTCGGCCCGTTTGCGCTCCTCGCCGCGCCGCGCCGCCTACTACTGTGCCGCGGTGACCGCCCTGGACGCGGCGATCCGGGCCCGCGGCGGCCGGCTGATCGTTCGCCGCGGTCCGACGGCGGGGACGTTGCGCTCGCTCGCGCGGGGCATCGGGGCCGAGACGGTGGCGTGGAGCGTGCGCTACGACGCGAAAGAAATTCGGGCCGACCGCGACGTGCAGGCGGCGCTCGAGGAGTCGGGCATCCGCGTCGTGGCCGTTCACGATGCCTCGGTCGTGCCGCCGGAGGACCTCGCCCTCTCGCATCGCCGCGGTGACGGCTGGCGCGCGTTCGTTCCCTACTTCGAGCGCTGGCGTACGCTCATTCCGCCCGACGCACTTCCCGCCGTGCAGTTCGCGCAGTCGGAGATCGCGAGCGAAGCCTTGCCCGTACCCGCGGACTTCGGCGCGCGCGAGATCGAAGTCGGCCCCGTCTCTCCGGCCGCGAGTGCGCAAAAGCTGGCTGCTTTTCTGAACGGTCCGATCCTCGGCTACGGGATCGCGCGAAACGTGCCCGACGCGGGCGCGACGTCGGATCTCTCGGCGGAGCTCTCGTTCGGCACGGTGTCGGCCCGCAGCGCCGTGCGCGGGGCGTGCGCGCGCGCGAGCGATCCGTTTCTGCTGATCGAAGAAACCACGGCCGTGCGGCTGTGGCTGCGGGCGCTCGCCCAGCGCGATTTCTTTTTGCAGCTCGGCTGGTATAACGACGCGCTCGATGAGGCCCCGCTGCAAGAGAAGATGCGGCGCTTCGCGTTTGCCCGCACGCATCCGCAACTCGATGCGTGGCGCAGCGGCACGACGGGTTTTCCGCTGGTCGATGCGGGGATTCGCGAACTGCGCGCTACCGGCCGCATGCACCCGCGCGTGCGCGCGATCGTGGCGTCGTTTCTCTGTTTCGATTTGGGCGTCGACTGGCGCGTCGGCCGCGACGAGTGGGACCGCCTGCTGATCGAAGACGATCCCGCCCTAGCCACCGGCAACTGGCAATGGGTGGCGGGCGTCGGCGCCGATCTCGCGGCGTATCCGCGCATCTACAATCCGGTGAAGCAGGCGCATCGCTTCGATCCCGCTGCGGGCTACGTGCGGCGCTGGATTCCCGAACTCGCGGGGCTGCCCGACGCCACGATCTTCGAGCGCGGCGAACGGCCGCAACCGCAGCTGTCGTTGCCGCTCTTCGGCGCGCGCGCGTATCCCGCGCCGATCCTCGATCACGAGGCCGCGGCGCGCGCGTTTCTCGCGCGCTACCGGGCCGAGGTGGTCGCCGTTTAAGCCGTCGGGTTGAGCTTCTGGTCGACGATGTCGGAGACGAACGGCACGCGCACATCGTCGCCGTGCCATACCTTGATCGCGTACACGACCGAGGCGACGATCGTCACCGGCACGATGAACGGCAGCAGCGGCCACGCCGAGATCCCGATAAACGGGATCATCGCGATCGACGAAAAGAGCCAGCCTAAGCCGTACATCCCGGCGTTGAATCCAAGTGCTTGCCAAGCGTTGCGGCGCACGAAGTCCGAGCCCGACTGATCGAAGAGCGCGATGAGCGCGAGCGGCCAGAACGGATAGCCGAGCGCGACGAGGGCGCGCGATTCCGGCCGTACGTTGGCGACGGCGGCGTTGCGCGGCGGCGGTTGCGCCTGCGGCTGCCACTGGCGCTGCTGCTGATACGCGTAACCGCCGCTTGGTTCGGAAGACGGTCCGACGCCCCCGGCGAGGGTTTGACGCTGAGCCGCGGCCTGGTCGATGCGCGCCGCTAAACGGCAGCTCGGGCAATCCGCCGACTCCGCGCGACACGTGGCGCAAATCGATTTGCCGCAACCCGTGCAACGGGCCACCGACGGCACCGCATGATGAAAGTAACAGTCCATGCTCTCGCCTCCCGTGGGGAACTTACCGGACGTACCGGGCGACGGGAGCGAAGGTTTCGCGACTTGGCACGCAAAGCGCGAATCGGTGGAACGCTCGGAGGTCTTGCAGCGCATTTTCCGTGAGGCTCGGCCGTATCTCGGCCGGGTAGCGCTGGCGATGCTCATGGGCGTGATCGCCGGCATCGCCCCGACCGTGCTGCTGCAACTGCCGGGCCTGCTGATGACGCGGGTGATCCATTATCAGCACGGGGCGGTTCCGACGAGCGTCGACTGGGGCGCACTCTGGATCGTGTGCGGGCTGATCTTTCTCTCGCAGATCGTCGGCAATCTGGCCGGCTACGGCCAAAGCTATCTCACGGCGTGGAGCGGTCAGCGCATGATCGCCACGCTGCGCGCGCGGATGTTCGATCATGTGAACCGCATGGCGCTGGCGGATTTCGACCGCTGGCGCCCGGGCGAATTCATGTCGCGCTTTTCCAACGATCTCGGTTTGATGACGGACGCCGTCAGCATCTCGCTGCCGCAGATGGTGCAAGTCACGGTGACGTTCGTCGCCGCGCTGATCTGGATGGTGTCGATCGATTGGCTGCTCGCGGTCGTGCTGCTCGCGTGCACACCCGTCGTCTCGATCGTGATTGGGAAATTCAACCGGCTCGTTACGGTAAGCACGCGTTCGGCGCAAGAACGCATCGCGGATCTGGCGTCGAATCTCGCTGAGGTACTGTCAAATCAGCGCGTCGTGAAAGCGTTCCGGCGCGAAAATTTCGAGCGCGATCGCTTTGCCGGCGCGAACGATGCGTACTTCGGTGCGCAGATGAAAGTCACGCAGCTCAACCAAACGCAGTCCCCGGTGATCGCGACGATCGTGTCGCTCGCGATCATCGCGATCGTGGTGATGGTGGTGCGCGAAATCGGCGCGGGCCGCATCGAGCCGGCGCAGGCGATTGCATTTTTCGGAGCGATGGCGCTGACGATCAACCCGATGAACCGCTTCTCGATTTTCTTGGGCGACTTCTCGCGTGCGCTCGTCGGCGCGTCGCGCGTGTTCGCGATCCTCGATCTGCCGATCGAAGCCGACGACCCGCCGGGTGCGGTGCGGCTGCCCGCGATCGTGGGCGACGTCCGCTTCGAGGACGTCCGCTTCGCCTACGCGGACGACGGGCCGCCGGTGCTGGCCGGGTTTACCGCCGAAATGCTCCATGGCGAGACGGTGGCGCTGGTCGGCCCGTCGGGCGCCGGCAAGTCGACGATCGTGAATCTGGTCCCACGCTTCTACGCCCCGCAAGGCGGCCGGATCACGCTCGACGGGATCGACATCGCCACCGTGAAGCTCGACGATCTGCGCGGCGCGATCGCCCTCGTGCCCCAGGAGACCCAGCTCTTCAACGGCACGATTGCCGACAATATCCGCTATGGCCGGCTCGAGGCGACCGACGATGAGGTCCTGGTCGCCGCCCGTGAGGCCAACGTCGCCGAGTTCGTCGCGGCCCTGCCCGAGGGGTACAACACCAAGGTCGGCGAGCGCGGCGTGCGGCTCTCCGGCGGCCAGCGCCAGCGCATCGCGATCGCGCGGGCGATTCTGCGCGACCCCCGGATCCTGATCCTCGACGAGGCCACCAGCGCCCTCGACAGTCACTCCGAGCACCTAATCGAGGAAGCGCTCGATCGTATTCTCCCGGGCCGGACGACCCTGATCATCGCCCACCGCCTCTCAACGATCCGCCGCGCCACCAAGATCCTCTATATAGAAGCCGGCCAGCTCCGCGAAACGGGCACCCACGACGCGCTCCTCGCCTCAGGCGGCTCCTACGCCGGCCTCCACGCGGCCCAGTTCTCGGTGTAAACCCTTCGCAAGGCCAGGCAAGCTGCTAAGATTCGTGGCTCGGACGCCGAAGTACCAGGTAATGGCCGACAGCATGATTGGGTTTGGCGACACCGTGAATATGTTGAAAGATGCCGGTCGCGGCGCGCGTGAGACCCACGACGCGATTGCGAACAACATCGCCAACATCAACACGCCGGGTTTCAAGCGCACGGACGTCAACTTCCGCGAGGCGCTTGCGTCCGAGCTGCCGCGCTACGATGATTCCTCCGAGCTCGCGCTCGTGACGGATAACGATAAACAGATCCCCGCCGGCCCCGATTTCGAAGCCAAACCCTTCGCGATCACGACCCAACTCGACGACACGCAAGCGATGCGCGTCGATGGCTCGAACGTCGATCTCGATCAGGAAATGGCGAAATTGTCGATCAATTCATCGTATTCGCAAACGATGCACACGCTGCTCTCGACGCAGTACACGCGCATCCGTGAAGCGATTCAGGAGAAGCTAGGCTAGCCATGGGTATGTACAGCTCGATCGAAGTCAGCGCGTCCGGCCTCTCCGCCGAACGCCTCGCGATGGACGTCATCGCCAACAACTTGGCCAACGTCAACACGACGCGTACGCCCGAAGGCGGCGCGTTCAAGCGCCAGCTGGTCATTTTCGCGCAGAAGCAAGAGCAGTCCGACAACGCCAGCATGAACCCGCTCGACACCGAAGACGATCCGGGCAAGTCCCGCGACGGCGTCGCGGCCGTGGGCATCATGAGCGATCCCGGTCCCGACCGCATGGTCTACGATCCGACTCACCCCGACGCCGACGCCAACGGCTACGTCCACATGCCCAACATCGACGTGGTCAAGGAGATGGTCGACATGATCGCCGCCTCCCGCGCCTACCAGGCCAACGTCACGGCCATCCAAGAGTCCCGCAACATGGGCAACGCCGCTATGAACCTGCTGAAATCCTGATGGACTACGCAAGCGCTCTCAGCAGCATCCCGACCGCCTCGTTCGTCCCCGATCTCGGAAAGAACGACGAGAAGCCCGTTGTCTCGGCGATCCCGGGCGGCGAGGGTTCCGATCCGAACGTCACCTTCAAGAACACCCTCCAGAAGCTGCTGGGCGACGTCAACGACAAGATCAACACCTCCGACCAGAACTCCCAGGACTTCGCCACCGGCGCCTCCGGCGATGTCCAGAAGGTCGTCACCTCGGTCGAAGAAGCGAACCTTGCCATGCAGTACATGATGTCCATCCGTACCAAGCTGCTGGACGCATACTCGGAAATCTCGCGCCTGCAAGTCTAAAGGCGCTCCGCCCCAGCCTCAAAACGGCGCTCAACGCGAGCGCCGTTTTCGTTTCCCGCCGCCCCCGGGGGCCGGCCCGGACACCTCGCGCCTTCGCGCGTCGGCCGACCACCTCGCGCTGCGCTCTGGATGACAAATGATAATGGTCTGCGCGAGAGGCCGAGCGCGAAGGCGCGAGGTGTCTGGCCGATGCGCGGGAGCCGGACCTTAACCCGCCCCAGACCCCCCTCGGCTAAAGTCGCTCCTGTTCATGCCGATGACTAATAAGAACGCGGCTGGACTACCCTCGCACGGTGGGGGCCGCGACAGAGCTCGATTGATTGACGGCTTTGTAGTCGCCCGGTAACGGCGGCATCCTGGTGTGCGGAGGGTTTTTTCTTTTGATTCGCGGGTTATATACTTCGGCTGCGGGCGCGATGGTCGCAGAAGCCATGATCGACAACGTTTCGAATAATCTCGCAAACTCGTCGACCAATGGTTTCAAGCGGACATTGCTGCAAGTTGAATCGCAGCCGCAGACCGAGATCTACCGCTTCCAGACGGATGCCGGTCAGGATCCGACCAACCGTTTGCCCGGCGTTTCCGTGCAACAGCCGATCGGCACGCTCGGGAGTGGTTCGGACGTCTACGCGACGCCGACCAACTTCGAGCAAGGCCAGATCGCGATAAACGGCAACTCGTATTCGTTCGCACTTTCCGGGCCGGGCTTCTTCGCGATCCAAGATCCGACGTCGGGTCAGATCTCGTACACGCGTGACGGCTCGTTTCAGCGCAGCGCCGACGGCACGTTGACCACCATCGACGGCGCGACCGTGCTCGACCCCGCGGGCCATTCGATCCCGATGCCGGCGCTCGGCAAAGTTGAAGTCGATACGCAAGGCAACATCAACGTCGACGGCGTGACCTCGGGTCAAATTGGCACGTTCGAATTCAACAACGTCAACGCACTGCAGCCGCAAGGCGCGACCGCCTACACGGTCATCCCGGGGCAAACCGCCGGCATCCGGCCGGCAACGCAGACCAGCGTTCTTCAGTACGCCGAAGAAAAAAGTAACGGCGATGTCGTGAAATCGATCGTCGACCTCATCACAGCCGAACGTTGGTTCGACGCCAACGAAAAATCGATCTCGACCCAAGACGACGCCAGTAACCAGGCCATCGCCACCGTCGGCCGCACGAGCTAAGGGAGCCTATACACCGCCATGATGCGCGCACTCTTCACCGCTGCCAGCGGCATGATCGCCCAACAGTACAACATCGATACGATCTCCAATAACTTGGCGAACGTAAACACCACCGGGTTTCGCGACAACCTCGCGCATTTCCAGGATTTGATCTATCAGCAATTGCGCGCTCCCGGTACGCCGGTCGGCGCCTCGCAGATTGCCGTCGGTCAAGACGTCGGTCTCGGTGTGAAAATCGGTGCGTCGGAAAAAGAATTCACGCAAGGCGTGCTGCAGCAGACGTCCAACCCGCTCGATCTCGCGATCGAAGGCGACGGCTTCTTCCAAGTGACGCTGCCCGACGGCACGTCCGCGTACACCCGCGACGGTTCGTTCAAGAAGGACTCGAACGGCTCGATCGTTACGGCCGACGGCTACTTCCTGAGCCCGCAGATCACGATCCCGGCAAACGCGACGCAAGTCGCGGTCGGTCAAGACGGCACCGTGACCGCGCTGACGCCGGGACAGCTCGCGCCGACGCAGCTCGGACAGATCACGCTGGTTCGCTTCTCGAACCCGGCCGGTCTCTCACCGCAAGGGCAGAACTTGTACATCCAAACCGCCGCCTCGGGCGCGCCGCAGATCTCGGCGCCGGAACTCAACGGCACCGGATCGATTCAGGGCGGCTACCTCGAGCAGAGCAACGTCTCGGTGGTTACCGAGATCGTCAACTTGATCACGGCCCAGCGCGCGTTCGAAGCGAATTCGAAAGCCGTCTCGACCGCCGACCAAGTGCTCGCGACCGCGGTCAATACGAAGGCTCAATAGACTAGGATGCTGCGCCGCTTCGCCGCCGTCATGCTTCTGCCGTTCGTGGTTTGCGCCACGACGGCGGTCGCTTTGGCCGCGACGAGCGTCGTTGCACTGGCGCCCATCGTTTCGCAAAGCGTTGCGGGAACGACGATTGCGGCGATCGCCGACAAACTCGCCTTCGGGCTCGTCAACGATCCCGACCGCTCGATCGTGCCGGCGTTCCGCGTCGCCGATCAAGCCGTTCCGCTGGGACAAGTTGAGATCACGCCGCTCAAGCCGCTCGTCTACACGACGTACGTGGCGGTCCCGCTGCAAATCACCGTCGACGGCCGCGTCGCTAAAACGATCACGGCCGGTTATCGCGTGCAACAGTACATACACACGGCCGTTGCCGCGCACGATCTCACGCCGGGCGAGTTGCTCACGAGCGACGACGTCGTGCTTGCGCGCGTCCTATCCACCGGGCGGCCATCGGTCGACCTGACGTCACTCATCGGGCGCAAACTGCGCGCGGCCACCCCGCGCGGCGGCGCGATCTTCGTCGAGCAGACCGCGATCAACCAGCTGGTAAAAGCCGGCTCGGGCGCGATCCTCGTCGTCCACGACGGTCCGGTCGCGCTGACGGCCGACGTGATCGCGCGGACCGGCGGCGGCCTCGGCGAATCGGTCACCGTCTACAACGCGCAGACCAACAAAATTCTCAACGGGACCGTCACCGGTCCCGACCGTGTCGAACTCGTGCTCCCGGGAGGAGAATCCGAATGATCAAGCAGGCCTCGCTGATCGCCGCTGCGGTGTTGGCACTTGCCGGCCCCGCTGCCGCCGATTCGCTCTACGTCGCGGGTCCGCCGCCGGCCGCCCCGGGTCATCCGATGCATCTCGGCGCCGATCATCGCGCGACGCAAGTCGGCGACTTGGTTCACATCGTCTTCAACTTCAACGGCAACGCGAACAACTCGGACGCGGCGACCACCTCGAACAACTACACCAACACGATCGCGGGCGGCACCGGGCTCTTCAACTTGCCGATCTTGCGGCTGCCCGGATCGCTCGGCGCCGGCAGCACGACGGGTCTCGCGAAAACGCAGACCATCGTGCAAACCTTCACGAGCTCGATGACGGCCATCGTCACGAACGTGCTGCCGAGCGGCGCGATGGTGGTGGCCGGCGATCAGAAGCTCACGATCAACGGCATCCCGCAATCGCTGCACGTGACCGGCACGCTGCGCGGGGAAGATATCGACAACACCGATAGCATCCTCTCGTC
>PLRU01000033.1 GCA_003164045.1 Candidatus Lustribacter telmatis | reverse complement strand
CCGCGCGGTCCGATCATGATCGATCCGAAGACGCGCGACATCGATCAGAATATCTATATCCGGCGGACGGAGCGCAAGGGTGGCCGCATGGTGAACACCGAGCTCGAAACCTATAAGATGGTCAAAGACCCATTGGAGAACTACTAGTGGAACTGCGTAATCTCGGCACGTCGGGACTGCGCGTTTCGGCGGTGGGTCTGGGCTGCAACAACCTCGGCGGCCGGCTCGATCCGTCGGCCTCGCGCGTCGTCGTGCAAGCGGCGCTGGTGAACGGCATCACGCTGTTCGACACCGCCGATCGCTACCCGGTGACGTCGGCGGGCAAGTCGGAAGAACTGCTCGGTGACGCGCTCGGGCGGCGCCGCGCCGACGTCGTGGTGGCGACAAAGTTCGGCTTGCCGATGGATGCTGCCGGTTTGCAAAAAGGCGCGTCGCGACGCTACATCATGACGGCGGTCGAAGCGAGTTTGCGCCGCTTGAAGACCGACTGGATCGATCTCTATCAGGTGCATACGCCCGATCCGCTCACGCCGATCGAAGAGACGATCTGCACGCTCGACGACCTGATAACGCAGGGCAAAATTCGCTATGCCGGCTGTTCGAATTTTGCCGCCTGGCAAGTGACCGACGCGGTGTGGACGGCGAAGAGCCTGAACCGCCCGGCCTTCATTTCGTGCCAAGACGAATACAGTTTGCTCGCCCGCGACATCGAGCGCGAACTCGTGCCGGCGATGGTCGCGCACGGCCTCGGCTTCTTGCCGTACTTTCCGCTCGCCAGCGGTTTGCTCAGCGGCAAATACCGCGGCGGGAACCTGCCCGCCGGCTCGCGCCTGACGACGACGAAATCGCTGATCGATCAGTTTCTCAACGACGACAACCTCGCGAAGGCCGATGCGCTCAGCGATTTTGCCGAAGCGCACGGGCATACGCCGCTCGAGCTCGCGTTCTCATGGCTCTTAGCGCGGCCGACGGTCGCCAGCGTGATCGCCGGTGCGAGCAACCCGCAGCAGATCGAACAGAACGTCAAAGCCGCTACCTGGACGTTCACCGCCGACGAGCTGCACGAAATCGACAAAATCGCCCCGGGACCGAAGAAAGCCGGCCACTAGGCCGACACAAATCGTGCAACCAGGGGGTTGCGCGTCTCTTGGATAATTGCTAATATGCAACTAGGAGGTTGCATACGTTGACGACAGCGACCGATCAAATCCAGAAGATCATCGTGCTGAACGCGCCGCACGAGCGCGTGTGGCGGGCGATCAGCGACGCGACCCAATTTGGGAAGTGGTTCGGAATCCGCTTCGACGGAGCGTTCGTTCCCGGCGCGGCAATAGCGGGCAAGCTCACCCGGTCCGTGGTCGACCCCGATCCGCCGGGAAAATACGAAGGTTTCGCGTTCGATTTCAAGATCGAGCACATCGAACCGATGCGGCTGTTCTCCTATCGCTGGCACCCCTGCGCGCTCGATCCGAACGTTGATTATTCGAGCGAACCGATGACGCTCGTGACGTTCGAACTCGAAGACGCCGCCGGCGGAACGAAGCTGACCATTACCGAGTCGGGTTTTGACAGCATCCCGCTCGAGCGCCGCGTCGCAGCGTTTCAGGCGAATTCGGGCGGTTGGACCGATCAGGTCGAGTTCATCGAGAAGTATCTCGCGCTGCCGCCCGCATGAATGCGGCTCCGGTATTTGCAGCGCTGGGCGACGAGACGCGGCTGCAGATCGTCGCCCGGCTCTGCAAACACGGCCCGCTGTCGATCTCGCGGCTCACCGACGGTACGAGTATCTCGCGTCAAGGCATCACCAAGCATCTCGACGCATTGGCCGGCGCCGGACTCGTGCGCAGTAAGCGCGAGGGCCGCGAACGCATCTGGAACATCGAGACGAAACGGCTAGCCGAAGCGCGCCGCTATCTCGACCACGTGTCCGCCCAGTGGGACGCTGCAATCGATCGCCTGCGAGCATTCGTGGAAGACGACTAGTTCAGCGTGCGATGCGTGCGATGCCCGACGGCATCGGTGCCGGGTTTGCCACAAGGGTTGCATCGTCGAAGGCCCAGGCGAAGCGGTCGGCGCTATCGATCAACCGTGGGCCCGGGCGGTTGACGTAGGCGTTACCGTCCATGACGTATGCGTGACCGCTCGTCTTTGCCCGTAGCGCATTCCACGTTGCGTTCGCCGCGAGTTCGCGGACGGCCGATTGCGCGTGGGCGAGGTCGAAGCCGCACGGCACGACGATGACGACATCGGGATCGGCCTGCGCGATCGCATCCCAGGCCAACGTTTGCGAGTTTGCGCCGGGGTGCGCGAGCAGTGGAATCCCGCCGGCGATCTCGACCAAGCCCGGCGTCCAGTGGCCGCCGCTCATCGGCGGGTCGGTCCATTCCAGGATCAGCGCTCGCGGCCTCACGTCGCGCGGCGTGTTGCGCAGCACGGCTTCGCGCGCGCGCAGTCCGGCGACCACTTCCGCCGCACCGCGCTCGCGGCCGCAGAGTTCGCCGAGGAAGCCGATCGTCGCATAGACGTCCTCGAGCGACGACGGTTCGAGCGAGATCACGCGCGGGTCGCCGCGCAAGCGTTTTGCCGCGCGCTGGACGATCTCATACGATACGGCGCAGACCGCGCACAATTCTTGGGTGACGATCAGATCCGGATCGAGCTGCGCTAGGCGATCGGCATCGAGTGCATAGAGACTCGAACCGGAATGCACGCTCGCGCGCACGTGCCGGTCGATCGCGCCGGCCGTTACGGCATCGCCCGGCAACAGCGATGAGGTCAACGCCGCGCGCGTGCGCGCTTCGGGTGGAAAGTCGCACTCATGCGTCACGCCCACGACGCGGTCACCCGCGCCGATCGCGAAGAGGATCTCCGTCGCGCTCGGCAACAGGCTGACGATGCGCCGCGCGCTCACGCGCTCACAAGGCTATCGATTGTTTCCGAAGAGTCCACCCAGAACGGAGCCCGCGATGCCGCCGGCGATGCCGGTTTGCGCGACGGTTTGCTGTTGTTCTTTGCCGAGATACGGCGAGATCGCGTGCGCGAGATTCGGCAGCGTCAGCGACTGCAGCCATACTTTTCCGGGGCCCGTGAGCCGCGCCACGAACAAGCCGTCGCCACCGAAGATCATGTTCGCAAAACCCGGCAGCAGCGTCACGTCGAAGTTGATCGACTCGCTGAACATTCCGACGTGTCCGGGATGCACTTGCAGCGATTCGCCCGGCGCGAGATCGTAGGTGATGACCTCGCCGCCAAGCTCGACCCACGCTTTGCACGTGCCGGTCAGCTTTTGCATGATGAAGCCGTCGCCCCCGAAGACGCCCGCACCGAGCGAGCGCTGAAAACCGACGCCCAACTCGACCCCGGCGGTCGCGCACAGAAAGCCGTGCCGGTGGATCAGGTAGCCCTGGCCCGGCGTGACGTCGAGTTCCATGATGCGGCCCGGCACTTTGGCCGCAAAGGCAACGAGCCCCGGCCCGGCGGGTGCGGTGAACTCGGTCATGAACAAGCCGCCGCCGGACATCGCCCGGCCGAGCACGCCGAAGAGTCCCTTGGCCCCCGCGGCCATCGGCGTCGTGTTCATGGCGACGGTTTGCGTCATCCATGCGAACTCGCCGGGTTCCGCGACGATCTTGTCGCCTGCTTCGAGTCCGATCTCCAAGACCGGCAAAGTCTCGCCCGTAATCTTCGTCTTCATCCTGTTACCTCGTGGGGCGGACTTGACGCGCGGAGCGGGGCCGCTCCTGCGTGAGCGCCGCCCCTTTCGCTAAACGTGATGACGATCGAAGAACGGGTTCACGATCGGGCGTACGAACCACGGCATCAGGCCGCGTACGGCGTCGTCGACCGAGCGGTCGGGCTGCGTCACGAGCGACACGAGCGCGGAATGGCGCAGATCCGTGCGCAAGTCGCCGGGGATCGGAAAGAACAGGATCACGTAGAGCACGACGAACGCGCCGAAGAGTGCCTTACACCCGCCGAGGAGCGCGCCCGCGATGCCGTTGGCGACGCCGATAACCGGCAGCTTCGCGATGCGGCCGAGCAAGTACGAGATCAGCATGACGATCGCGTAGGCGACGATCGCAAAGATCAGCAGACCGACCGCGTGCGCGGAACCTTGGGTGAGTCCGGTGATCGATGTAACGATGCCGTCGAGCGCGCCCGTGTAACGGAACGCGGCGATGATCGCAACGAATACCGCCACCGCGCCGGCAAGTTCCGAGACGAAGCCTTTCGCAAAACCGCGGATCGCAAAGAAGATCGTGATCCCGCCGATGATCAGATCGGGCCACGCCAAACTCACCCGCGCAGGGTCGCTCCGAAGCGTTGACGCAGGTCGCCGACGATCGCCGAAAGCGTTTCATCGGCGATCGCGTCGGTCAGCGTTGCGTCCTCGCGTTGCAGCGTCACGCGTACGGCCAGCGATTTCTTCGCTACGTCGATCTGCGCGCCGCGATATTCATCGAAGATGACGGCCGAGCGCACGTTGTGGTGCGCGCGCACGGCGCCGAGCACGTCGGCGGCGGCGACTTCCGTCCCGAGGACGATCGCGATGTCGCGTTCGATGGGCGGGAAGCGCGACGGTGCCAGGAACGGCGCGATCGTGCGCTTCGGCAGCGCCTCGATATCGATGCCGGCCGAAACCACGTCGTCGTCGATGTCGTACGCGCGCAGCAAGCGCGGGTCGACGACGCCGACCGTTGCGACGTGAAGGCCGTCCACGTACAACGCGGCCGTCTTGCCGGGATGCAGCCACGGCGCCGTCGTGCGTTTCACCTCGGCGGTCTTGCCGGTTAGCGCGCGAACGGCGGCGAGCACGTCGGAAAGCAGCGCCGCATACGGGGTGCTGCGCCAGGCCGGTTCGTCGATGCGCGCGGTTGCTGCAACCATGATTGCGACGTTGCGTTCCGACGGCTGTGGTTTCGCATCGGAAAAAATATGCCCGAGCTCGAACGTGCGATATGGGCGCAAGCGGTCGCGTGCGACCATGGCGAGATGCGCGTGGATCATGGCATACCGCAGATAGCGCTGATCGTCGGAGAGCGGGTTCATGATCTCGACGACCGCGGGTATTTCGAAACCGAGCGCGCGATCGCGTTCGGCAATGGCCGCCGGTTGCAGGGCCAGCGTCATGCACTCGCGATAGCCGAGGCCGGCCAGCGTCGCGGCGAGCGCGTTGTCGCGATCGAACACGTCGCTGGTGAGCGGCTGCACGCCGACCGACGGCATCGCGCCTTGGAGCCGGTCGTATCCGACGAAGCGCGCGATCTCTTCGACGATATCGGCCGGAATCGCGATATCGCTGCGCCACGCCGGCGCCGTCACGGCAAACGTCGCGCCGCGATCCTCGACGGTAAAGCCGAGCGATTGCAGGGCCCGCGTCACGGCCGCATCTTCGAGCGTGAAGCCGAGCAAACGTTCGACGTCGCTCTTCCGCAGCGCGATCGGCGCCGGTGCGGTGAGTTGCGCGCCGTACGGTTTGGGTGCGCGGACGGTGCCGCCTTCGGCGGCGAGCAGCACGGCCGCGCGGGCCGCGCCGATATCGGTGAGGGCGGGCGGGAGATTCTTTTCGTTGCGCGTCGAGGCTTCGCTGCGCAAAGCGAGCTTCACGCTCATGCGGCGCACGCGCGGCCCGGTGAAGTTCGCGCTCTCGATCACGATCTCGCGCGTCTCCGCGCCGACTTCGCTGATCTGGCCGCCCATGAGGCCTGCGAGGCCGGTGGGCTGCGCCTCGTCGGCGATCAAGAGTGCCGTCGCGTCGAGCGTGCGATCGACGCCGTCGAGGGTCGTGAGGTGCTCGCCGGGTTTTGCATCGCGTACGATGATGTGTGCGTTCGCGATCTTCTCGTAGTCGAAGAAGTGGAGCGGCTGGCCGACCTCGAGCATGACGAAATTCGAGATGTCGACGAGGTTGTTGATCGGGCGCTGACCGGCAAGCGCGAGCCGAATGCGAATGAAGGACGACGCCGGCCGCACGCGCAGGCCGCTCACGCGCTGCGCGACGTAGCGCCGGGCATCGACGCTCTCGAGCGTTACGCGCACGTCATCGGTTTCGCCACTGTGCGCAACGGTCATCGCCGGTTCGCGCAGCGGCACCTCGAACGAGGCGGCGAGTTCGCGCGCGAGCCCGAGCATCGACATCGCATCCACCCGGTTGGGCGTGATATCGACGTCGAGCACCGGGTCGGAGAGGCCGAGCAGTTCGACGGCGTTCGCGCCAAGCGGCAGATCGTGGTCGATCTGCATGATGCCGTCTTCGAACCAATCCGCCTCGAGCGCCAACTCACCGGCGGAGCACAGCATGCCCTCCGATGCGATGCCGCGCATCTTGCGCGGTTCGATCGTCAGTTCGGGGAGCTTCGCGCCGATCGTCGCCACCGGGATCACTTGGCCCACCGCGACGTTCGTCGCCGCGGTCGCAATCGTCAGCGTACGGTTCGCGCCGATGTCGACCGTACACACGACGAGCCGGTCGGCGTTGGGGTGCTTTTCGATGGCCGTAAGTTTTCCGACAACGACGCCGGTAATGAGCGGCCGCGTCTCGACGGCATCCACCGGAAAGCCGAGCGTCGCCAGGCGTTCGACGATAACGTTCGCATCAGCCGGCAACTGCACGTAATCGCGCAGCCAAGCAATCGGAACGCGCACTACGCGGTTTGTTCCAAGAAGGACGGCGTGTTTTCTACGAATTCGCGGATGTCGTTCATTTCGTAACGCACCATCGCGAAGCGCTCGAGACCGCAGCCGAAGGCCCAGCCCGCAACTTTTTCGGGATCGTAGCCGACTTCGCGTAAGACGTTCGGATGCACCATGCCCGAACCGCCGATCTCGATCCAGCCCGAACCGCCGCACGTGCGGCACGTCGCATCACCTCTTGTTCCGCTGCCGGCACAGCCGGGACACGTCGTGTCGATCTCGGCGCTGGGTTCGGTGAACGGAAAGAACGACGGCCGGAAACGCACTTCTTGATTCGGGCCGAACAGTTCGCGCATCATGCCGGTGAGGATACCTTTGAGATGACCGAAGTGGATGTCCGAGCCGATCATCAAACCTTCGACTTGATGGAACTGGTAGAGATGCCGTGCATCGACCGCGTCGCGGCGGTACGCTTTGCCCGGCACGATGATCGCGATCGGCGGACCGGATTCGCGCATCGCGCGCACTTGCATCGGCGACGTATGCGTACGTAGCACGAGATCCGGCCGCAAGTAAAACGAATCGAGTCCCTCGCGCGCCGGATGATCGGGCGGAATGTTCAGCGCATCGAAGTTGTTGGCGTCGGTCTCGATCTCGGGGCCTTGCAGCACGGCGAAGCCGAGGCGCGTGAAGTAGCGCCCGACGTCTTGCATCACGCGCCGGATCGGGTGGATCGAACCGGTGCGCGCCGGAGGTCCGGGCAGCGTGACGTCGATCGTCTCGGAAAGCTGCGATTCGAGTTGCGCGTTCCCGAGCCGGTGGACGGCGACGGCCAGGGCCGATTCCATGCGCTCGACCGCGGCGTTGATCACCTTGCCGGCATTCGGGCGTTCCTGGGGCGGCAGGGCGCCGATGCCGCGCCGGATCGTGGTCACCTCGCCGCTGCGGCCGAGATAGCGCACGCGCAGCTCCTCGAGCGCGCGTTCGTCGGCGACGCCTGCTAGCTCGGCGGTGAGCCGGCCTTCGAGCGCCGAGAGGTTCGTTTCGAGGTCCGTCATTCCGAACGCCGGTGTTGGACAAAGCAAAACGCCCGGTCCTTCGACCAGGCGTTCATACGCGGGATCTTGAGGGTTTTCGTTAGGTCGCTCCCGGGTGTGCTAGCCCGCGCTGGCCGTGGCCGTCGGGTTCAAGCGTCGATAGACCAAATACGCATTGATCGATCCGGTCGTGGCGAACAATTTCCAGAAAAGCTCCGAAGTGCGCATCGGTCAACGATTCCTCTCTCGGTCGAGTGGGTGTTCGCGAAATCTAGGCGGAGTATACGCCCTGTGGATAACCGCCGCCAAGTCTTGACAAGCGCTTATTTTTGGCCCTTTTGCTGTAAATCGGGCTTCAACGGCGCAAAGACATGGCGTAGAGCAGGATGCTCCCGGCGACGGCGGCGTTCAGACTCTCGGTTGCGCTCGCTTGCTCGATGCGGACGGCCCGATCCCACCGCGCCAGGAACCCGCTCACGCCGTGCCGCTCGTTGCCGATGGCCAGGATCGCATTCTCAGGGAGCCTGGCGGTCGAGAGGGGCTCTCCGTCGAGGGTTGCGGCCACCACGGGCCGTCCGGCGCGCTGCGCGGCTTCCAGGAGCTCTTCGGGGGTAACGGCGGCGACGGGGAGCCGAAAGAGCGATCCCATCGCCGCCCGGATGACCTTGGGAGCGAACGGATCGACGCCGCCACGGCCGAACAGCACGCCGGCTGCGCCGAAGGCCTCGGCCGACCGCAAGAGCGTCCCGGCATTGCCGGGATCGTTGATCCCGGCGAGCAGCAGCACGGGCCCCGCGCGCTCCAGGATCGTCGCCGTATCGCCTGCAGGCTGTGCGGCCACAGCGATGAGGCCCGGCGGCGTCTCGACGTCCGAGAGGCGCGCCAGCGTGCGTTCTGCGACCGCGAAGACGGGCGTGCCGGCAGCCTCGAGCCCCGCGACGAGCTCGGCGTGGGCGGCCAGGGCCACCTCCGTGCCGTAGAGCTCCTCGATCCGGAGGCCGCTGCCGGTGGCTTCGGCCAGCAGTGTCGGCCCTTCGAAGACGAACCGGCCGCGTTCGCGTCGCACTTTCGGCGTCCGGAGGTCGCGGACGAGCTCGATGCGGGGGTTGTGCGGGCTCAGGGGAGTGGGCACCGCGCGACCTTCACGGCGGACTCCCCACCGCCTTGCCGAAGCCGTGGGGCCGGATGAAACGGGCACGAATCGTGGAGATGGGGGCACTGGCGGTCATTGCCGTTTTCGTTGCTTTCGGCGGCCACAACTTGCTCGTGATGCTCAACGGGCATAAACCGTGGGGCTGGCTGATTGCGGCCGGCCTAGTCTACCTCGCCGTGAACGGCGTGCGGGCGTCGTACGACCCCACGCGCCCGGAGGCGCGGGTCAACGTGACCAAGTCCGGCGCCTATCTGTGCGCCGCGATCCTGGCGCTGTGGGCCGTGCTGGTCCCGGCGCGCTGGGTGTTCGGCTCGTGTATCGTGGCGGCCGAAATTGCGCTCGTCTTCGACCTTATTACGCTCGCGGCGCCACAGCGCGCCGCCGGAGGAAATTGATGCGGATCTTCGTTACCGGCGGCAGCGGGTACATCGGCCGGTCGGTGGTGCTCGAACTGCGCCGGCGCGGCCATCACGTGGCGGCCCTCGCACGCACGAGCGCCGCCGCCGCTATGGTGCGCGAACTCGGTGCGGAACCGGTTCACGGTTCGCTCGACTCGCTCGACGTGATCGAACTTGCAACGCGCGAACACGACGTGACCGTGCACATGGCCGGGATGTCGTCGCCCGAAAACGTTGCTGCGGAATCGCGCATGATCGACACACTCGCGAGCGTTGCGCCGAACGATCACGCGATCGTGTATACGAGCGGCGCGTGGGTGTACGGCGACCGCGGCGATGCGGTGGTCGATGAAGAGGCGCCGCTGAAGCCGATCGCGATCGTGGCTTGGCGGCCCGCGCATGAAGAGCGCGTGCTGGCGCTGGCCAAACGCGGCATTCGCGTCGTCGTGATTCGCCCCACGGTCGTGTACGGCGATGGCGGCGGTCTCATCGGCATGATCGTTGCGAGCGCGAATCCGGGACCCGTGCGCGTCGTCGGCGACGGCACCAACCGCTGGTCGACCGTGCGCGTCGATGCGCTGGCCGAACTCTATGCTGCGGCGTGCGAGCAGTCCGCGGCGAGCGGCATCTACAACGCCATCAACGGCGCGCCCGTGCCGTACGTGGAAATCGCGCGCGCGGCTTCGCGCGCCGGCGGCGGTGACGGCTCGATCGAACACTTGACGTATGAGAACGCGCGGACCGCGATGGGTGTGCGCGCCGAAGCGTTCGCGATGGATCTGCAAGTGAGCAGCGAGAAAGCGCGCCGCGAACTTGGGTGGAATCCGCATCGGCCGACGGTGCTCGAAGAACTCGCCAACACGGTCGTTCCATAAGCGATGAAGGTCGTTTCCTCCACGCGCATCTACGAGGGCCGCGTGATCAACCTGCGCGTCGACACGGTCGAAGCGCACGGCGGCACGCACAAACTCGAGATCGTCGAGCATAGCGGAGCGGTCGTGGTCATCGCGCAGCCCGCACCCGACGAGATCGTCCTCGTGCGTCAGCACCGGCACGCGATCGGCGAGGATACGTGGGAAGTGTGCGCGGGCGGCATCGATGCCGGCGAAACGCCGGAAGCGGCCGCGATTCGCGAACTGCGCGAGGAAACCGGCTACCGCGCGCGCACGATTCGGCGCCTCTGGTCGGCCTACTCGGCGCCCGGATTTTGCAATGAATTACTGCATTTTTACCACACCGACGCCTACGACGTCGGCGAGCCCGAACCGGATGCGGAAGAAGAGATCGAAGTCGCGACCTTTCCGCTCTCGCGCGTCCGCGAGATGATCGAGCGCGACGAACTGCGCGACGCAAAAACGCAAGTCGCCGTACTGTGGGCGCTTCGGCAATAGGTGACGACATCGGGGCTGGCGGCGTTTCTTGAAGCGCGCGACGCCGCCGAACCCGAGGTTGCGGTTGCGATGCGCTCGCAACTCTATCCCGGCACGGCGGGCGGGGGCGCCGTCATCTTGCTGCACGGACTCACGGCGAGTCCGCCGGCGTGGCGCGCGGTTGCCGAGGCGCTGGCGGCCCGCGGGCGCACCGTGGTCGTGCCGCGATTGCTGTTGCACGGCTACGCCGATCGCATGACCGGTGCGCTGCGCGGCCTCCGCGCGCAAGCGCTGATCGACGACGTTGCCGCGATCGTGCGCGCCGTCGGGGAACTCGGCGAAGACGTGACGATCGTCGGACACTCGCTCGGCGCAACGCTGGCGCTCGATGCGGCGTCGCGCGGACCGGCGACCGCGCGCGTCGTCGCGGTCGCGCCGTTCTTGGGCATCGCCGGGCTGCCGCACGAACTGCATCCCGCGCTGCTCGGCGCGCTGGCGCTCGTGCCCAACGTGTTCTTGTGGTGGGATCCCGTGTTGCGCGACCGGCTCGAACCGCTGCACGGCTATCCGCGCTATCCGCTAGCCGCATTGCAAGCTGGATTGACGATTGCCGACCGCGCACGCGACGACGCGCACCGCGCGCCGCACGTCCGCGCGATCGACATCGTGATCAACGACGCCGAGACGTCGGTGAACAACCGCACGGCGCAGCGCTTGGCCGATGACTGGCGCAAAGCCGGCGCATCGATCGCCGTGCATCGCCTCAGCGGCCTCGGCTGGTCCCACGATATCATCGAACCGGCGCGGGCGCCCGCGCAGCGTGCGCTCGCGACGCTGCTGGAGATCATCGATAGCGACCACACGCCGGCCGACCGCGAGCACCGCATCGGCGGCGACTGACGCGCCAGGGCCGTCCGGTTGCCGCGTCGCAGCAGCCCAGATGGAGCAGATTCCCTTCGTCCGGAATGCCTGGTATGCGGCCGCGTGGAGCGAGGAGATCGGCCGCGAGCTCGTCGAGCGCTGGATTTGCGGCATTCCGATCGTGTTCTTCCGCCGTGAAGACGGCACGGCGGCGGCCCTCGAAGGCACGTGCCCGCACCGCCAATATCCGCTCGCGCTCGGGCGCCTCAAAGGCGATCAGATCGAGTGCGGCTACCACGGGATCACGTTCGGCTGCGACGGCGCGTGCGCGCGCGTTCCGGGCGAGCAGCGCGCCCCGGCGGCGATGCGCGTGCGGTCGTTCCCGCTGCACGAGCGCGGCGGGTTGATCTGGCTCTACGCCGGCGACCCGGGCGGCGCCGATCCGGCGAAGATCACGGAGCAATGGCTCGGCAAACCGGCGTGGACCGCGGTGCACGGCACGAAAATTCTCGAAGGCCGCGCGCAGTTGCTGATCGAGAACCTGATGGACCTCTCGCACGAAGCGTTCTTGCACCCGGAAACGATCGGCAACAGCTCGGTCGCCGAAACGCCGATCCTGACGGAAGTGCTGCCCGATTGCGTGCGCGCGACGCGGCTGATGAAGAACATCGCGCCGCCGGCGCTGTTCGCCAAGTTCGGCGTGAGCCCGCGCATCGACCGCACGCAGATCGCGGAATTTCATCCGCCATACATGGTGCTCACGCGGGCGACGGCAGCTTCAACCGAACCGGGTTTCCCGACGCTGAACTTCGTCGTGATCCACTGCGTCACACCCGAGACCGCAACGCGCACGCGGTACAACTGGGCCGTCGCGCGCGACTACGCGCTCGACGATCCGGCGGTGAGCGAAGCGTGGCAAACGGGTTCGAGCTGGATCTTCGATCAAGACGTGGCGGCGCTCAACGCGCAAGAAGCGCGCCTGCAGCGCTTACCCGCCGACCACATCGAATTGAGCATTCCGGGTGACGCGGCTGCGCTCGCCGCGCGGAAAGTCGTCAAGCAACTTGCAGCGCTCGAGCGGCGTGAGGCCGTGATCTCTTGATCGCACGCCGCACCGCGCTCTCACTCCTCGGCGCATCGGTACTCGCTCCGCGCATCGCAACGGCGCAAACCGCCAAGATTCGCATCGGCGCGCCGGCGTCCGACACGTTTGCGATCGCGTTCTTTGCCGCCGACGGAGGGTTCTACCAACGTGCGGGCCTCGACGTTAGCGTCGCGGTGTTTCCGGGCAGTGGGCCCGTGACGACGGCCGTCGCCGGCGGCGCGCTGGATGTCGGCTTGACCGATCTCGTGCAGCTCGCGAACGCGTATAACCGCGGCGTTCCGCTCGCCGCGATCTGCGGCGGCGGTCTCTATGCGCCCCAAGACAGCACGACCGAACTCTGCGTCGGGAAAAACTCCACGATTCGCACCGCGAAAGACTTCGAAGGTCAAACGATCGGCGTGATTACGCTGGCGTCGATCAGCGCGGTGGCGGTGCGCGCGTGGCTGACGCAGCACGGGGCGGATGCACAAAAGGTCAAGCTCGTCGAGATGCCGTTTGCCGAAATGGCGCCGGCCATCGCGCGCGGCACGGTTGCGGGCGCGTACCTGGCCGAGCCGGTGATGTCGCAGGTGCTCCCGGAGTTGCGCATCGTTGCGAGCCCCTACGATGCGATCGCGGGNNGATCGGCGAGGCGGCGAAATGGGCCAACGCGCACCGCGATCTCACCCTGCCGATGCTGGTGAAGTACGCCAAGCTCGATCCCGACAAGACGGCCGGGATGCGCCGCGCGCGATACGAGACGAGTCTCGATCCGCGCTTGCTTCAACCGGTACTCGACATCGCCGCGAGTTATCACGCCATCGAAAAGCCGGTTGCGGCGCCCGCGGTGATCGCAAAGTTCTAAGGCGCCGACACTTCTCTTTGCGCGCGGCGCGCGAAACGGGTATGACTGAGCTCTGATGTCGAGCAATCGAATCGTTGCGCTTGCGGTTACGTTGCTGGTGCTGGCATGCGCGGCCGCCGTGCTGCTGCGCGTGCTGCTGCCGAGCGGGCCGCTCGCGCCGGATTTTACGCTGACCGATCAAGACGGACACCCCTACACGCTCTCGGCGCATCGCGGACATCCGATCGCGCTGTTTTTCGGCTACGCACATTGCCCGGACGTGTGTCCGACCACGCTCTCGGCGCTCGCCCGGGCAAAACGTAAGCTCGCCCCGGGAAGCGAGCCGTTCGACGTCGTGCTCGTCACGGTCGATCCGGCGCGCGACGATCCGGCCACGCTCAAACGCTACGTGCATCTGTTCGATCCGGCCTTTGCCGGTCTCACCGGAACCGAGGCGCAACTCGATCCGGTCTATGCGGCGTACCACGTCTATCATGAGATCGGTTCGGGCAAGGGCAGCGCGAACGGCTACATCGTCGCGCACAGTTCGGCCGTGCAGTTCATTTCGCCCGGCGGACGGCTGCGGGGGACGGGCGACTGGAGCGACTCGCCCGACGAACTCGCGGTTTTGATGAAGCAGGCGCAGTCGTGAACGCGCTCGCGCTCGCGGCGATCGTGATTTCGAATGCATGGTCGCGGCCGGCGATCGGCACCGGCGTTGTCTATCTGCGCATCGCGAATCGCGGCGCGGTCTCCGACCGGCTCGATGCGGCGCGGACGCCGGTCGCACGCACGGTCGAAGTGCATCGCTCGATCGACGGCCACGCTTCGATGGATGGGATGCGCATGAGCGGCGTGATGTCGATGGAACGCGTGCCGGCGGTGACGATCCCCGCGCACGGCAGCGTGACGTTCGCGCCCGGCGGATATCATCTGATGGCGATCGGCTTACGTCACGATCTGCATCCAAACGAACGCTTCACCTTGCAGCTGCACTTTGCCGCGGCCGGCTGGAAGACGGTTCCGGTCGAGGTGCGGCCGATATGATGCACGTGCTGGTTGCACTCGCCGATGCCGCACCGAAGCTGACCGCGCCCGAAGTCCCGGTCGGCGGCGGCATCTCACCGCAAGGCATCATCCTCGACGCCGTCGTCTTCATTCTCGGCGTACTGATCCTCGGCGGTTTGCTGGTGTATATCGGCAAGCGGATTTTCGCGGCCGAAAAAGATTAGGCGCGCCCCGGCATAGCGTAGGTGACGCGGTGAACGGCCACGAGCATTCCGTCATCCGTTCGCGTGTCGACCGATCCCACGACCAAACGGCGCCCAACCTTCAACAGCGTGGCCGCGGCAATGATGTCTCCGCGTGCAGGCGCAAGAAAGTCAGTTGCGAGGTTCACGGTAACGGCACGTTCGCCGCCCTCGACTGCGGCGATGATCGCCACCCACATCGCGACATCGGCGGTCACCATCGCGCAACCGCCGTGCAGCACGCCGCCCAGCCGCTGCAATTCGGGCCGGTAGGGGAGGCGAACCCGAGGACCCGTTTGCGCGCTCGATTCGACCCGTAATCCCCACCAAGGGCCGAACGGGGATTCATCGACCCAGCGCTGCATTGTTTCGGCTATGTTCATGCTCGTCAGCATACGAGTTCAAGCCGCCTTTAACGCAAGGAGCAGCGATGCGAATCGGTGATCTTGCCGCCGCCGCCGGCGTCGCCCCGTCACTCGTGCGTTACTATGAAGCGCGCGGCGTCATCCCGCCGCCGGCGCGCATCAGCGGCGCGCGGGTCTACGAACCGGGCGCCGTCGACCGGTTGCGCCGCGCGCTCGTCGCGCGTGGGCTCGGTCTATCGCTCGCGGACGTCAAGGCGGCGCTGACCGGCGAGGGTTCGTGGAGCGGTGTCGCGGCGGAGCGCATTGCCGCGGTCGACGCGGAGATCCGTGAACTGCGCATCAAGCGCGCGTTACTGCGGTGTTTAGCCGGCGCCGAACTCCGCGAGCGTGCGCTGCAGGAAGGCCTGTTCGCTCGGATGCTGGGCGTGCTGCAGCGCGCGTTCGTAGGCGGCGCGCGCACCGGCCGCATCGCCTAACCGGCGCAACGCGTCGGCGCGCGCGACGTGGTAGAGATGATACGTTTGCAGGTCGTCGAGCGGTAAGGCGTCCAGCGCCGTAGAGCCGGCCGCGGGCCCGAGCGCGTAGGATATCGCGACGGCGCGATTGAGCGCGGCAACCGGTGAGGGCGCGAGGGCGCACAACCGATCGTACAGCGTGACGATTGCGGTCCAATCCACGGTTTCGGCTGACGGCGCATGCGCGTGTACGCCGGCGATTGCCGCTTCGAGTTGATACGGACCGATGCAGTGATGGCGCGCGGCGGCGGCCAGCCATCGATTGGCCTCCGCGATTGCATCGCGATTCCAGAGCGCCCGGTCTTGCCGTGCGAGCGTGATGATGTTGCCGGCGGCGTCGGTGCGAGCCGGCCGGCGCGAATCGTGATAGAGCAACAGCGCGAGCAGGCCCATGACTTCCGGCTCTTGCGGCATCAAACTGCCGAGCACGCGCGCCAGGCGAATCGCCTCGCTGCACAACTCGGTGCGAATCAACTGCCGGCCCGACGTTGCGGCGTAGCCTTCGTTGAAGATCAAGTACACGACGCTGCACACGTCGTCGAGGCGTTCGGCTAGTTGCGGTTCGGGCGGCACGCCGAACGGGATGGCGGCGTCGCGAATCTTGCGTTTGACGCGCACCAGACGCTGCGCCATCGTCGCGGGCGGAACGAGAAACGCATCGGCGATCTCGAGCGTGGTGAGTCCGCCGAGGGCGTGCAGCGTAAGCGCGATGCGCGCTTCGAGACCGAGCGCCGGATGGCAGCAGGCGAAGATGAGGCCGAGCCGGTCGTCGATCGCGTTCATCTCCGCGTCGTCGCTGCTCCCGGTCGCCGCGGCGGCGTCGAACGCCGCAAGCCGCGCGAGTTTCTCGCGGCCGACGCGCTCGCGCCGCAGGCGATCGATCGCGCGGCGGCGCGCGGTGGTGAGGATCCAGGCCGATGGATGCGCCGGAAAGCCGTCGAGCGGCCAGCGCTCGAGCGCAACGACGTACGCGTCGGCGACGGCGTCTTCGGCGAGGCCGAGATCGCCGACCGCGCGGGCCAGCGACGCCACCGCGCGGCCCGCGTCGTCACGGAAGCAGCGCGCGATCCGTTCCTCGACGTTAGCCTGCATCCACGCTGGACGGTCCGTCCATGACCGGCCGCACCTCAACCGAACCGAACGCCGCCGCCGGACAGGCCGCCGCCAGTTCGATCGCCTGATCGATCGACGGGCACTCCACCATGTAGAAGCCGCCGAGAAACTCTTTGGTCTCAGCGAACGGCCCGTCGGTGATCACGCGCTTGCCGTCGCGCAAACGCACGGTGGTCGCGGTGCTCAGCTCGGCNNAACGGCTCGGCCATTTGCGCCCACTCCTCGTCGGTGCGGTCACGTCCGATGTCGGGGGTGTAGATCAGAAGCATATACGTCATAGCTCTCCTTAGACGAACGGCACCGTGCCGTCTCGACATTCGGCGCAAAAGAAAAACCGCCCCGATAATCGAGGCGGCTTTGGTCAACTCGGTCGCGACTAAGCGGCGGTGGTGGCTCCGTTGGCGTTTTTGGCGGTCGTGAGCAGCTGCGCGAACGCGGCTTGGTCGTGGACGGCGAGTTCGGCCAGCGTCTTGCGGTTGACGACGACGCCGCTCTTCTTGAGGCCGGAGATCAGACGCGAATACGACAGACCCTCGGCCCGGGCGGCCGCGTTGATGCGGGCGATCCAGAGCGAGCGGAAGTCGCGCTTGCGCACGCGGCGATCGCGATACGAGTACGCCAGCGAATGGAGCAGCGCTTCGTTCGCGACGCGGTAGTTGCGGCGGCGAGCCGCTCGGAAGCCCTTGACGAGCTTCATCACTTTGCGGCGGTGCTTGATGCCGTGTACGCCGCGCTTAATTCTTGCCATTGATCGTTACTCCACTAAAGCAGGTAGGGGATCTGGGGCGCGAAGCGCTTCAGATCGCCGGCGAAAACGGGCTGGTCCTTGCGGAAATTCCGCTTGCGCTTACGCGACTTTTTGCTGAGGATGTGGCCGCAGCCGCTGAATTGGTGACGGTG
Source organism: Candidatus Lustribacter telmatis (assembly GCA_003164045.1). Classification (GTDB taxonomy): domain Bacteria; phylum Vulcanimicrobiota; class Vulcanimicrobiia; order Vulcanimicrobiales; family Vulcanimicrobiaceae; genus Lustribacter; species Lustribacter telmatis. Next base: position 33,030 of record PLRU01000033.1, on the reverse strand, counting down.
CGTAACGATGCCGTTCGCGCTAACCTTCACTCGCTTCGCGGTCCCGCGGTGCGTCTTGATCTTAGGCATGAGCTCCCTCGACTGGTGGTGTTTCGTGTTCCGCTTGGGCTTCGACGTGATTATCGGCAAGCACGTCTGCGTGATGTTCTTCGTCGTGATGTTCTTCTTCCACGTGCTCGCCGATGTGCTCGGCCTGCTCGACGGTCGGCGCGGCTTCATCCTTGTGGTGAACGAATCGCGGCGGGCCGAGCGGCGTCTGCCGCGGGGCGAGGATGAGGAACATGTTCTTGCCTTCGAGCTTCGCGTCGCGCTCGACGATCGCGCTGTTCGCGAGATCGACCGAGATGCGATCGAGCAACCGTTTACCGTACGACGTGTAGGTGATCTCGCGGCCGCGGAACATGATCGTCACTTTGACTTTGCCGCCGTCGAGAAGCAGCCGTTCGGCCATCTTCGCTTTGACTTCGTAGTCGTGGGTGTCGATTTTCGGTCGCAATTTGACCTCGCGCAGTTCGAAGTTTTTCTGCTTCTTGCGCGCGTCTTTGTCTTTCTTCGATTGCTCGTACTTGAGACGGCCGTAATCACCAATGCGACAGACCGGCGGAACTGCAGTGGGCGAGACTTCGATGAGGTCGAGCCCTTTCGAGCGCGCGAGGTTCATCGCTTCCTCAGTCGGCATGACGCCGAGCTGCGTTCCTTCATCGTCGATTACTCGAACGGTGCGGATACGGATCTGGTCGTTGACGCGTAGCGGTCGTGCTATGGGCTTTACTCCTGACAAAAACAAAAAGAACGGGATGCCGAAACATCTCCGCTCGTCATGAGTCCCGTGCCGACGGGTCTCCTGAGGTTGCGACCGGATCGCCGTGAGGCATCCGGTGAGAGCCTCTCGGCCCTGCTTCGGCCTGGGGATCATACCACGCGGCCGGGGGAAAATCAAACCGGCAGGCGGCCCACCAGCAGGCGATCGACGACCTTGGGCGGCGCGCTAAGCCCGCCCTCGCCGACGACCTCATCGAACGCTTGCTTGACTCCCGGCGAGTCGATATCGTGCATGGCGAGGATGCCGCCGGGCTTGAGCGAGGGCAGCCACAGGCGCAGATCGGCGGCTACGGCCGGATAGCTGTGGTCGCCGTCGATGAAGAGCAGATCGCAGGCGATCCCGCCTTCGCGCGCCTGGACGTCGGCCGAAAAGCCGTGGTGCGGCACGATGAAGTGGGCGAACGGTTCGGTGTTGCGCCGGAACTCGCCGAAGGTATCGCGGGTACCCTCAGCGCCCATCGCGTCGTTGGTCCAAGGGTCGACGGCATGCACGGTGCCGCCCCGGTGGAGGGCGGCAAAGCCCAAGAACGCGGTGCTCGCACCGAGGTAGCTCCCGATCTCGACCGCGGCAAATCCGGCCGGCAGCTCGAGGGCGGACTGCAGCAGCACCAGTCGCTCTTGCATCGTCATGTGCGTCGGGATGCCGAAGAGATGCTTCGCGAACGGCGTCATCCAGCGCGGCAGCGTGATATCGCTGACCGTAACGATCGGGATCGTCATGGTGACGTTCTCGGACATGCTTCAGTGTTCGGCCGCGGGCGGCGGCGCATTAACCGGCGCGAGCGTGAAGATGAAAGCGTTGGACAGAAAGTCGTGCAGCGCGCCGGCCGCGATTTCGGCAAACGCGAAGCCCTCGATCGAGAGGCTCGTCTGCGCTTGGCTGGTGATCGGGATCGCCAGCTGGGTTGAGAACACGCGGTCGTCCGCCACGATACGATAGCCGGCCGCCCGGATATCCGCCTCGTGCTCGGCCCGCCCAAACGCCCGTCCGGCCGGAAAGGCGCCGGTGCCCCCGAGGACACCGCGAAACACTTCGAACGAACGCGCGTTGGCGGCGAACGCGACGACGGCGGCGCCGGCGGCGGCCAGCGCACGAAGCGTGCCGCGCGGCAACGCTTCGGGCCGGTCGACCACGACCCAGTCCGGCGTCGCAACGGCTGCCAGCAGCGCGGGCGCATCGGAAAAGACGCCGGCGAATGCGGTGCCGAGGCGTTCTTGCGCGGCCGCTTGCCACGCGGCGGCGTCGTTCGCGATGACGGCGACCGGGGCCGCGTCCGCGGGCACGTAAGCGAGAGCGCCGTGCGCATGTGCCAATCCGTGCGCGGAGGGACCGCCGGCGCCGGGCGGTCGCTCCAAAACGAACGGCTGCCAGCGCGCGTCGTCGCGCAGCGCTTGCGGGAAGCGGTCGTCGAGCGGCAGCCAGTGCATCTCTTCGCTGCTCCCGTAGGTCACGTCGAGCCGCCGGCGGTCGCGAAAATAGGGAATGTCGAGCTCGACGTGCGAGTACGCGCGAATCTTGCGTTCCATCGCCGCCGCTCCCCCGAGCGACGTGAAGTGCCAGCCGCCGTCGACCGCTTCGATTTCAGCGCCGGTCGATTTGCGCACGTTGCTCAGCGTCCCGTAACGCGCGAGGTTCGCATACGTTAACGCGCGCGTACCGTTCCAGGCGTGCGTTCCCGACCAGGCTACGCGATTGACGTAGCCTTGCGCATACATCATGCGATGCATCAGGATGCCGCCGTCGCGCGGCCGCTTCGCCGCGAGGCGCGGATCGGGAATTTCGTCGCAGTCGCCGATGAGGATGAGATCCTCGCTCGCGCACCCGGTCAGGCCCGTGGCGAGATAATCGCGTTGCCCCCACTCGTTCTGCCACGGGTTTTCGTCCGCCGGGCCGGGATAGGCGAGCACGGTGATCCGTTCGCGCCAGCGCGCAAAGCGTTCCGGCGGCGCGCTCGCAAAATGCAGCGGTTTGGGATCGCCGCGAAACGTGAACGGCGCCTCGCACAGCACGAAACGATCGACCACGCCGCCGAGAATGCGCAAGCGCAGCTCGAGCAGATCGAACTCATCGAAGAACGTGAAGCAGTCGACGATCATCGCGGATCGGCGACGATGAAGAACGCGGCGTCGCGCGTGCGTTCCAGCGTCGCCGCATCGGCGATCTGGAAGATGATCGCGCCCGCGTTGATTTCCAACGGCGCGGCTTCGGGCGGCGGCAGCGAGCCATCGACGATCGGCGTAATGGCCGTCGTTTGCCAGCCCGCGGCGAGGAAGAGCGGTTCGATCTCAGCGCGGACGAGTGGGTGCGCGGCGGCCGGTGCGACGCCGGCGTAGAATGCGCCCAGCGCCGCGAGATGCGCGGCATTGGCGACGAGTGCAAAGAGGCGGGCGTGCGGCATGCGTTCGCGCACGGCGGCCAAGAACGCGCGCGGGTCGTCGATGGCGTCGAGTCCTTCGAGCAGCACGTGCGGCGCGGTTGCATCGAGTGCTTCGGCGCCGCCGGCGGCATCGGCGAACGCGGCACCGGCCGGAAAACTCGCCAGCACCGCGCGGCGAATTTCCGGACCGATCACCGCTCCCCGCGCATCATTGCGGGCGGTAGCCGCGATTCGGGTAGGGCGGGAAGACCGGTTGCGCCGGCGTGTGCGTCATCGCTTCGCCGATGAGCTTGAGCGCGGCTTCCATTTGCGGGTCGCGGCCGGCCGCGCTGTCTTGCGGTGCGATATCGATCTCGACGTCGGGATCGGTGCCGTAATTCTCGACCTGCCAGCCCGCATCGACGAACCAGAACGAGTATTCCGGCTGCGTCGTGACGGTGCCGTCGACGAGCTCGTGATACGGATTGATGCCGACCACGCCGCCCCACGTGCGCATGCCGACGAGCGTGCCGAGCCCGTAGAGCTTGAAGCAGTGGGAGAAGATGTCGCCGTCCGAACCGGCAAATTGGTTGGTGAGCGCGATCATCGGACCCGCCAACGATTCCGGTGGATATGGCTGCGGCGGCCCGTAGCGCGAAACGTCGTAGCCGACGCGTTTGCGCGCCAGCTTTTCGAGCAAGAGCGGCGACACGTGGCCGCCGCGATTGTAACGCACGTCGACGATCAAACCGTCGCGTTCGAACTCGGTCAGGTAACCGCGATGGAACTCGGCGAACCCCCACGGCCCCATATCCGGAATGTGCACGTAGCCGACGCGCCCGTTCGTGCGTTCGTGCACGAGGCGGCGGTTCGCGTTGACCCACGAGCGGTAGCGTAACATCCGTTCGTCACGCAAGGCGTGCACCAGCACGCGGCGCATTTTTCCGCCGCGTTCGATGTCGATCGCCACGTCGCGGTTGGCGAGGTTCACGAGCAGTTCGTCGGGTGTCCGCGTTTGCGAGGTGCGCGCGCCGGCAATGGCAACGATGACGTCGCCGGCCGCAACGTCGAGGCCGGGCTCGGCCAGCGGGGAATCGTCGCTGCGGTTCCACGAATCGCCGCGCAGGATCGTATCGATGCGATAGCCCTTGCGCTTGGCATCCCAGTTGTAATCCGCGCCCAGAAAGCCGCGTTTATATTGCGGCGGCACGCGCAGGTCGCCGCCCATTTCATAGGCGTGCGAGGTGCCGAGTTCGCCCTGCATCTCCCAAATCAGATCGGAGAGTTCGGCCCGCGTGCGAATGCGCGGCAGCAGCGCTTCGTACCGCGTCAGCACGGCGTTCCAATCGACGCCCGACATCTGCGGATCCCAAAATTGTTCGCGCTGCAGGCGCCACGCTTCGCGCAGCATCTGCGCCCATTCCGTGCGCGGTTCGATCAATACGCCGATGCGGCCCAAATCGAGCCAGCCGCTGCGGCGGTTGGTTTCGGTCGCGGGCTTTTCTTCGGGATCGTCTTCGGGCAGTTCGCCGCCGGCGTCAATCGCGCGCAGTTTGCCGTGCGATTCGTACACCAGCGTGCGCGCGTCGCTGCCGAGCACGAAGCCGTCGATGTCGCCGGCCAGCGTGGCGCTGCGTTCCGCGGTGAAGTCGTAGGCAACGAGCACGCCGCCTTCTTCGTCGTCGTCGTGGCGCGACGGCTTGATGCCGTTCACCGGGAACCGCGAGAAGAGCGCGCGGCCCTTCACGCCCGCGACCTGCGCGTAGTTGCCTTCNNCGTCGTCGTCGTCGTCCTCGTCGTCATCGTCCTTGGCGTGGTGCAGCGGAGCGGGCACCGCGACGAACGGGTTGGGCACGTCGCGCCGTAACGTCACGACGAACGGCCGCATCGCGTGCGGGAAGCTCAGGTCGAATTGCAACGCGTCGTAGATCGGATTGAAGTCGCGCGCGGAGATGAAGTAGAGGTACTTGCCTTCGGGATCCCAGGCGGGCGAACGATCTTCTCGCAGGGCTTCGGTCGCATCGGCGACCGTGCCGCTCTCGCAATCGGCGATGCGCACGATCATCGTGCTCGCCTTCGGCGACCACACGTACGCCAGCCAGCGGCCGTCGGGCGAAAACGCCAATTCGATGCAGCGCCAGGCTTCACTCGTGTCGAGCTTGCGCGGCTCTTGCCCGAGATCGAGCACGAAGAGCTCGTGCCGGTGATTGGCAAACGCAAGGCGCTCGCCGCACGGCGAGGCAACGAGTTCGGTGATGCGGCCGACGTCGGCGGCCGTCACGTATGCCGGCGGTCCGCTCTGATCGACCGGCTCGACCGCGATGCGTTCGAACCCTGCGCTGTCGTCGATGTACGCGACGCGCGTGCCGTCGTGCAGCCACACGATCTCGCGCCGGCGCGTCGTGACGCCGCCGCCGAGTTCGCTGACCGCCGCTTCCCAGAGCGGCATCGTGTACGCATGTCCGCGCGAGACGATCGCCAGCGCCTTTCCATCGGGCGACGGCACGAACGTTTCGAGCAGATCGCCCGCATCGACGAAGCGGCGCGCGGTTTGCGGCGCGGCCGACGGTGTCTCGATCGCCACGCGCACGGGCGCGCCGGCGGCGGGATCGAGCAAGACGATCTCGCCACCGCATGCATAGACGATGCGCTTGCCGTCGGTCGCGGGATAGCGGGCGAAGTATTCGCGCTCGTCGGTGAGCCGTTTCACGTCCGAACCGTCGGCGTTCACCGAGTAGAGATTGCCGATGCCCTCGTGATCGGAGAGAAACACGACGCGGTCGCCGTGCCACATCGGCCACACGAGGTTGCCGCCGAGCTCGGCGCCGAGACGCGCAAACGCTCCCTTACCGGTCGCGTCGGCCCACAGATGTCCGGCCGTGCCGCCGCGATAGCGTTTCCAGCGCGCGGGGTCGAGGTTGTTGCGCCCGAGCAGCATCGCGCCGTTCGCGGCGACATCGAGCGACATCGCATGGCCGACCGGCAACCGCCGCGCTTCACCGCCGTCGCGGCCGATCGCCCAGGCGAGACTTTCCTTGACAAACGGCACGCCGGCGTCCGAGGTAAAAAAGATCTCGCGACCGTCGCGCGACCAGCCGCTGAGGTAGAGAGCGCCGCTGCCGAAGAACGTCAGCCGCTGCGGCGGACCGCCAAGGGCGGGGATGGTGTAGACTTCGGGCGTGCCTTCATCGCTGCCGACGTACGCGATCGTCGAGCCGTCGGGCGAGAGGCGCGGCAGCGTCACCGCTCCCGGACCGGCGGTCAGACGGCGTGCGAGGCCGCCGCGCGCATCGACGCTCCAGAGATCGTCCTCACAAACGAAGACGATCGTCTCACCGGCGATCGTCGGGGTGCGGTAGTAGCCACGGGAATCCATCGCCGCGGGATTGGCCGCTAAGGAACGACGTCCTCGGCGCGCGCGCTAATTGTGGTAGATGGCGAATCCGTAGATGAAGCCGCCCCGAAACTGATTGAAGTTGAAGGCCGCGGGCGTGCCGCTAATCGTGACGGTTTGCGCGGTGAAGTCGACGGTCGAGACGTTATAGCCGTCGATCCAGCTCACTCCGGTAAGCTGCCCGAACCAGAACGCGTACAAGTACGGATATTTCGGATCGAGCGTTCCCGGCGGATAGCCGAACGTGAGGGTAACCGCACCGTTGACCGTGAGATCGTTCGACGGCGTCAGTTCGGCGTAGCTCAGCACCGTCGGCGTCGTGCCGTTGCTGCCCGCGTACGCGACGACGGGTTTGGGCGCGTTCACCGCCTGCGAGAGTGCGGGCGGCGCGCCGATCGACAATGCGGACTGCATCGTCGCCGATGCCGATGTCAGCAGCACTTGTTGCGCGACGAGCTGGCCCGTGTAGCCGCCCGCATAGGTCGGAAACGGCTCGGTCAGGGTGCCGTTCTGCGTGATTGGAAACGTCGTGACGAGCGGCGCGGGCGTGACGTTCGCCGGCGAAGCGGCCGGAGCGGTAACCGCGGGCGTGCTCGCTCCGCCGCCCCCGCCGCCGCCGCAGCCGGCGGCGAGGGAGACGAGCAGGACCGAATATGCGGCGCGGCGCCGCAGTGCGCCTAGTTGGACGGGTAGACGCCGAACGCGTACGTTACGCCGCCCGTCAACGTCATCGGCTGCGTGGTCGTGAACGTCGTGTTCCCTCCGGTGCACGTGCCCGGCCCGAGCGCTTTGAGGTACCAGCCGGTCGTGCGGCTCGTATCGTACATCTCGATAAATGGGCACGTGTTGCTACCGGCGCCGTTCGTGTTATAGCCGGTGGGGGGGTTGAACGTTCCGCTCGACGATCCGGAGACTGTGATCGTCGCAGCTGGGGTGAAGACGTAGAAGAGCGGTGCCGGGTAGGTGGTCGCCGGCGCGGGGAATCCCGGCGGCACTTGCAGGTAGAGCGCGACCGTGGCGGTCGTCGACGCGCTGACCGCGCCGAGCGTCAGCGTTCCGCTCGCGCCGGCGGCCGAGGGGAGAGCGATCGGCGTCCCGGCTACGAGCGTCACCGTGCCGCTCGCGAAAGCGGCGGGGGTGTTGGTCGCGACGGCCGTCGGGTTCGCCGACGGTTGCGGCGTCGGCGCTACGGCCGACGTCGAGACGGCGTAGAGCGCGATCGTATAGGTCACGTTGTTGAGGATCGTCACCGGCGACGGCGGCTGCGGAGGGCCGCACGCGAGGGTGAGGGTCGCGGCGGCCGGGGTGCACGTTTCTTGGCGGCTCTGCCAGCCGAGCGAGGGGTGCGACGGGTCGTACACGGCCAGGTAGAACGACGTATTCGGAAGGCTGAAGTACGATGCGGGCAAGGTGAACGAGAACGACGGGGCGGCCGTGAGCGTGATGCTCGTCGCCGGCGGGGGCACCGCCAACGAGAAGCTGATGTAGAGGATCCCGCTGATCGGAGACGACTCGCTCTGCGCGCTGCGACGATCGATGCTCGAGAGCACGGGCGGCCCTGCCGGCGCGGTCGCCGACAGAAGAGCCGCCGCGAGGGCCGTCACGCCGCCGGCGGCTTGTGCCGGCAGGGTGAGCGTCGCCGCCGTGCCGCCGGTCGCGGTCAGCGTCGGCAGCGTGCCCCCGGTTGCGGGGATCGCTGAGGCCCCGGCCACCGGGGTGAACGAGAGCGCCTGGATGGCGGGAGCGGTGGGGGCCGCCGGACTGATCGGGGTCGTGTTGACGCTGCCGCCGCCGCATGCCGCAACGGCGAGCGCCGTCAAAGCCATGGTGGCGGCGATCAAACCATTGCGGAAATTCACGAGAAGCGCTCCGATGCAGAACCGTGCGTTGGGCTCCTTGATTAAGCGGACGGAAGATCGGTTCCCTTCTCGACCTTCGCGTGAGGTGCGGCGAACGGCTGAAACGAAGTCGTGGGAGGTGAGGCGCATAGCGGTCTTCGGTCTTTTGCTTTGCGCACTCTTAAGGCCGGTGGCCGCAAGCGCCGCCGGCGGCGAGTTGGAAGTGTCGCTGGGCACGCTCGGAATCGCCGGAGCGTTCGTGCAGCCGACCGGACCGGCGACCGATCTGCGGTTGGCGTACGGCGGCGTCGATTTTACGCGGACGGCGAGCTTCAGCAACCTGGTCATCGACGTTACCGCAAATCTGGCTGTGCACGAAACCTTTCACGTCCGGTCGTTGGGGTTGTACGCCGATCACACGCTTCACGGATCGTTTTACGTCACTGGGGGACTGGTTTCCAATTCGAACCGCATCGACGGCACGAGCATCCCGACGGATTCGTCGGTCGTTATCGACGGCACGAGCTATTCGCAGGCGAACGCCGGCGAAATATTTACCGTCGTGCGCTGGCCCGCGATCGCGCCGTATCTCGGCTTCGGTTTTGGTCCGCGCGGCAAGGGCCGCCGGGCCGGACTCTTCGGCGATGCGGGGCTGTACTATCAGGGACGTGCGCGGGTCGAGTTTTCGGCGACCGGCGCGATCGCCGCGAATTACACCAAGTTTCAGCCGTATTTCGACGAGGGCCGGCGTCAGCTCACGACCGACCTCGCCCCACTCGTCGTCTATCCGGTGATCCAAGTCGGAATGCGCTTCCCGCTATGAACGACGACTTGCTCGCGGCGTTCGACCGCGGCGAGCAGCGCGCGCTCGCGCGGGCGATCACGCGCTGCGAATCGGGTGAGGGTGAACCGCTGATCCGCGCGCTGTTCGACCGCGCCGGACGGGCGATGACGATCGGGCTGACCGGACCGCCGGGGGTCGGCAAATCGACGCTGACCGCGGCCCTCGTGGCGCACGTTCGCCGGCTCGGCAAGACCGTCGGCGTGATTTCGGTCGATCCGAGCTCGCCGTTCTCGCACGGTGCGCTGCTCGGCGACCGCATCCGGCTGACCGAACATTTCGTCGATCCGGGCGTGTTCATTCGATCGATGGCGAGCCGCGGCCACCTCGGCGGCGTGGCCGGTGCGACGGCCGACGCGGCGACGCTGATGGACGCGTTCGGCTACGACGTCGTGATCGTCGAGACGGTCGGCGTCGGACAGTCGGAAATCGAGATCGCCGAGATCGCCGACACGATTCTCGTTGCGCTGCAGCCCGGCTCGGGCGATACGGTCCAGATGCTCAAAGCCGGCATCCTCGAGATCGCCGACGTGTTCGTGGTCAACAAGCGCGATCACCCGATGGCAATCCAACTGCAACGCGAAATTCGTTCCATGATGGAAATGCTCGACTATGGCGGCTGGGTGCCGCAGCTCGTTGCGACGCAGGCGATCGCAGCTCAAGGCATCGAGGCGTTGTGGGACGCGATCGTGGAACACGACGCGTATCTGCGCACGTCCGGCGAGATCGCGCACAAACGGCGCGGCGCCTACGAACACCGCGTCCGCGCGCTGGCCTTGGGCGCGCTCGAGCGGCGCGTCGAGGCTGTGGTAGCGGGCATTCCCGACGGCCGCGATCCGTATGCCGCCGCCCACGACGTGCTCGCGCGTTTCGGCGACGATGCCGCCGTGGGTGAAGCCCCGCTGCGCCGCGCATCGGTGCGGGCCACGGTGAAGGGCCTCTAAGCTCGTCGTGACCTCGACGCTCGAGGCGATGTTTTTCGGCGCATTCTTCGGATTGATTTCCGCCGTCGCGATCTATCATCTGCTGATGTATGCGGTACTGCGCGTGCCGGAATTTCTGTCGTATGGCGCGTATCTCGCGGCGCTCGCGATCTTTCAGCTCGGCCGCGAACCGCAATATCTCGCCGTGCTCGGCCTCCACGTCGATGGGAATACGCTCTTCTGGCTGAGCTTTTCGCTCCTCGCGTTCCTAGGGTACTGGCTGTTTCACTCGTTTCTTTCGCTGCGGACGATGCAGCCGCGGCTGGAGCGCGTCTTCTTTGCGCTCACGTGTGTCCTGGCCGTGACGGCGGCGCTCGCACCGCTGAACGCGTGGTTCGGCGAGGGCGCCAAAGCGTTCGCGCTGGCCGACCTGATCGTCGCCGGCTGCGCGCTGGTTGCCGCCGTGCGCATGGGCGTGCGCGTCGCTACGTTTTTCGGCATCGCCTATGCCGGGTTCTTTATCGGCGCGGTGATGTGGTTCGTATGGAACATCGCCGGCGCGAGCCTCGGTGCGTTCGCCTACACGTTCGAACACGGCGTCGAGTTCGGAACGGTGTTCCAAGCGCTGACCCTCGCGCTCGGGCTCGCCGACCGGATCGCCTTCGCCAACGAAGAACGCGATCGCGCGCAGCGCCGGACGATCGATGAGATCAGCACGCTCAACGTGGCGTACTCGCGCTTCGTGCCCCGCGCCTTTCTCGATCTGCTCGGAAAGGACGACGTGCGCGACGTCCGGCTCGGCGACGGCATCGAGCGCGAGATGACCGTGCTCTTCAGCGACGTGCGTTCGTTCACCACGATCTCCGAATCGCTCTCGCCGAATGAAACGTTTGGGTTCATCAACGGCCTGCTCTCGGCGACCGGACCGGTCGTGCGCAAGCACGGCGGGATCGTCGACAAGTACGTCGGCGATGCGATCATGGCGCTCTTTCCGACGAACGCCGACGACGCGCTGCGGGCGGCAATCGGCTTGCAAGAAGCCGTGACGGCGCACAACCGCGAGCGAGCGGAAGAGCGCCAATTGCCGATCGTGGTCGGGGTGGGTCTGCACCGCGGTTCGTTGATGTTGGGCACGATCGGCGAGCACGAGCGCATGGACGGCACGGTCATCGCCGACGCGGTAAACATTGCATCGCGCGTCGAGGGCCTCACGAAATATTTCGGTGCGCGGGTGATGGTGACCGATAGCGTTCGCAGTGCGCTCGCGGATCCGAACGACTACGAGATGCGCTATCTCGGACGCATTGCGGTCAAAGGTACGAGCGCGGGCGTTGGAATGTACGAAGTGATCGATGGCGATCCGCCGGAACGCCTGGTCGCGAAACATGCCACGGCGGCGGATTTTGCCGCCGCCGTAAGCGCGTTTGTGGACGGAGCGTTCGACGATGCCGCGGCGCGCTTCGACGGCGTGCTGGAAGTAGACAGCCACGACGAAGCCGCGCGCTACTTGCAATCGCGCGCCCGCGAACTCGCCCGGGCCGATGCGCCGTGGGACGGATTCGACCGCGCCGCTAAGTAACGGCCAAGGCAAGCGTTCGTGGGAGCGTGCGAGCCGGGTGGCAAATGTTGGACGTGATGAGTGAAAAGATCGGGTTTGTCGGCGTCGGCCGCATGGGCGCGAACATGGCGCGCCGTCTCAAGGACGTCGGCTATACGGTGAGTGCCGTGTTCGATGTGGATCATGCGCGCGCGCGCGAACTCGCCGGAGAGATCGGGGCGATCGCGCCCGAGAAGCTCGCCGCGGTCACGGCCGCCAGCGACATCATCATCACCGTCGTCACCGACGATGCCGCGATGCACGGTATTTACGCGACGAGCGGCGACTCGCTGCTGACCGGTGCGAAGGGCAAGATCTTCATCAATGCGGCCACGGTCACGCCGAGCGTTCACGTCGCGGTCGACAAGCTGATCGCCGCAGCGGGCGGGGCGGCGATCGAAGCGTGCATGGCGAGTTCGATCCCGCAGGCGCGGAACGGCGAGCTGTACTTGATGTGCGCGGGCGACGAGGGCGCCTACGGGCGCGTCAAGCCGATGCTCGAGAAGATGTCGTCGTCGATGCGCTGGATCGGCGGGCCGGGAAAGGCCGCCCAGGTCAAAGCGCTCGTCAACATGCTGATGAACATCAACACGGCGGGGCTTGCGGAAGCGCTCGGTCTCGGCGATGCACTGGGTCTCGATCTCACGATGCTGCGCGAAGTGTTCTCCCAAACCGGCGCCAACTCGCGCGTGCTCGCTACCGACGGCGAAGACATGCAAAATCGCGAGCACGAGACGTACTTCTCCGGTGCGCATGCGGCGAAAGATTCCGGCATTGCGTTCGAGCTGGGTCACTCGGCCGGCGTGATCATGCCGCTCGCCGCCGCGACGAAGAGCCAGTACGACCTGATGGTCGAATCGGGTCTCGGCGATCTGGATAAATCCGGCATCGCGGAGTTGACGTTCAACGACCGCCGTCCCAGCAATCTGTCGGACGGTTAATGCCGGCTAGCACCCAGCGTACGATCGACCTGGGCGATGGTGACGTTACGACGCTCGAACAATGGGGTGAGAGCGGACCCGCGATTCTCTGCGTGCACGGCATCGCGAGTTCGCGCAAGTCGTGGGTGCGCACGGCCGAGGTGCTGGCCAAATCGTATCGCGTGTTTGCCTACGACCAGCGCGGGCACGGCGATTCCGCGGCCATTGCCGGTCCGATGACGCACGAGCAGTCCGTACTCGATCTGCAAGCGGTCGCGCGCGCGATCGACGGCGACGTCTTCGCGCTGATCGGACATTCGTGGGGCGGAGCGATCGTTCTCAAGGGTGGGCACGAGGTTGCCGTCGACCGTGTGATCGCAATCGATCCGATGATTCACCAAGCTGCGGGCGCGTGGGCGGCGGATTTCGTGGAAGATCTCGAGCCGCTGCTCGCCGGCCCGGTTGCGCGGCGTGAAGCGGCGATCCGCGAGATGTTTGCGGGCCTGCCGCCCGTCGAAATCGACGCGAAGGTCCACGCCTTGCGAAACATGAGCATCGGCCCGATCGTCGCGCTGGGAGACGAAAACGGCGCCGACGGCGGCAAATGGGATTTGCGCGAGACGGTCCGCGGCTATCCGAAGCCGCTGTTATTGCTGTTGGCCGATCCCTCGGACTCGGTCGTGTTTCCCGAAGACGTGACGTTCGTGCGCGAACACGGCGGCGCGAACGTCGCGATCGACGTGTTCGCCGGTGAAGGTCACACGCTGCACCGCACCGCGTTCGACCGCTTTGCGCGTTCGGCGGCGGCGTTTCTGCGTCGTGCCTAACGCCTCAGCGTAGCGGCGCGCCGCCGAATTTGCTGATCGCGACCCAGGTGTCACGTCCGGCGTCCCAGCGGACCATGATGCCGTTCGATTCGGTTAGGCCGCGCTGGCTGCCGTCGCGAAAGTCGTACACGCCGTTCGCGCCGGCGAAGCCGTGCAATTGCGAGAGGTACGCCTTGATATCGCTCGCACTTGCGTTCAGGCCGAGTTTCTTGAAAGCGCCGAGCGTGATGAGCGCCGGATCCCAACCGATCGCCTGCGCGACGTCGGCGTGAACGCCCGTGGCCTTGAACGAGTCGGCGTACTCGCGCACGGCGTTGTGCAGATCGCCGGCCGGAATCGAATCGAGCGCAACGCACGGTAGGCCGGCCGACATGAAGCCCGCCGGTAAGATCGTCGCGAACTGTTTCATCTCGGCGTAGATCAGATTCGAGGCCGATACGCCGACCGGGACGTCCAGTCCGACTTCGGAGATGCCGCGCAGCACCGTCCCGATCGGACTGCCGGTACCCCAGGCGAGGATCGCCTGCGCGCCCGACGCTTTGATGCGCGAGATTTGGGCCGCCACCGTCTGATCGCTCACACCGTAATGCTCGCGTGCCACGAGCGTCATGTCTTTGAACGCCGGTCGTGCCAACGCCGCATCGACGCCGGTTTCGCCGTCTTGGCCGCTCGCGTCGGTCGAGGTGATCAAGCCGATTTTCTTCCAGCCGCGATCGTGAAAGTACCGTAAGTTGACGGCGATCAAGTCGCCGGTCGACACACCGTAGGTGAAGGCATACGAGCCCTTTTCGGGATGCGCACCCGCAGTGAGGCAGTACAGCGCGGGCCCATTCGATTTGAGCAGCGCGGTGATCGCGTTGCAGCCCGCCGTCAGCGAGGGGCCCATGATGATCGAGACGTTCTTCGCGATCAGCGCGTTCGCCAGCTGCACGTCGACCTGCGGGCTCGATTGATCGTCGGCGACGACGAACTTGATCTGGCGTCCCTCGATGCCGCCGGCTTTGTTGATGTTCTGCTCGACCAGCGCCACCGCGCTCGCTTCGTTTTTGCCGAGGAACGAACCGGGGCCGGTCAGCGAGAGGATGACGTTGATCTCGAACGGATCGGCCGCAGCGACGGGCGCCGCGCTCGATACCGTGAGCGCACAAGCAAGTGCCAAAAGCATTCCGGTGATACGCATACGTCGCACGTTACTCTCCTACGCCAAGCGATGTCTAGCGTTTGACGATCCATCGCCTTTCCGCTATCGTCTCAGGTAGCGTTATGTTAACTGCCGAGCAAAATCGCCTGTTGACCCAAGTCGGCCCGGGCACCCCGATGGGCAACTTGCTGCGCCGGTACTGGATGCCGATCGCGGGCGTGAGCGAGTTCGAGACGATCTCGATCAAGCCGCTGCGTTTGTTCGGCGAAGACCTCGTGCTCTACAAGGATATGAGCGGCACGTTCGGTTTGGTCGACCGCCATTGTCCGCACCGCCGTGCCGATCTGTCGTACGGCTTTGTCGAGGACTGCGGCATCCGCTGCAACTACCACGGGTGGCGCTTCGACGAGGCGGGGCGCTGTCTCGAGCAGCCCTATGAAGACGTCGCGAATCCCGACGCGCACTTCCGCGACAAAATCCGTATCACGTCATATCCGATCGAAGCAAAGGGCGGACTGTTGTGGGCCTACATGGGTCCGCAGCCGGCACCGCTGCTGCCGGATTGGGAGCCCTTTTCCTGGCCCAACGGGTTCGTGCAAATCACGACGTCGCAGATTCCGTGCAACTGGCTGCAGTGTCAGGAAAATGCGATCGATCCCGTGCACTTCGAGTGGATGCACCGGAACTGGACCGTACGGCTCAACGGCGAGAACGGTCCGTACGGGAAGAAGCACGTCCGGATTGATTTCAAAGAGTTCGAGTTCGGCTATACCTATCACCGGCTGGTGGAAGGGATGCCCGAAGATCACGAACGCTGGACGGTCGGGCGGATTGCGCTCTGGCCGAATTGCCTTGGCCCCAACCAGCATTTCGAGTGGCGCGTACCGATCGACGACGACAACACGCTCTTCGTCATGTGGCACTTCGCGCGCGTTCCGAAAGAACGCGAGCCGTACGTGCAAACGAGCATTCCGTCGTGGGAAGGCCCCGTCACCGATCCGTTGACCGGCCGGTTCATTACGAGTCACATCGCGAATCAGGATTTTGTCGCCTGGGCGGGTCAGGGGCGAACGACCGACCGGACCAAGGAACACCTCGGCGTCAGCGACCGCGGCGTCATCCTGATGCGCAAGCAATATCTCGACGATCTCGCGCGCATCGAACGCGGCGAGGATCCCAAAGGGCTCGTGCGCGACCCGGCACGCAACGTGCGCATCGAACTGCCGATCGTCAGCCGCGTAATGCTCCTCGACGGGTTGCCGCTCGCCGACATGCTCGCGGACCCCTCGATCGATCCGCGCAACGGCTTTATCAACCAGGCGGGGCAGCCCGAGAGCGTGCGGATCGCGTATCTCGACGCGATGGGCCTCGATCCCAGCGGAAACATCGCCGAAGCGGGATCGGATTTTCTCGTTACGGCCAGCACGGCCGGCTCCACCCGAATGGTTTGGTCCTAGCGTACGCTCGCCTCGGGATTGTGCAGGCTGCCTGACGAAGGTCCGTCTGTGGCCAAGATGATCGACTCGCACGGCCGGACGGGTCCCGGTTCCGGCGCGGTCGACCGGACGATCTCGGATCTCCCGCTCAAGCCGGTTTACGGTCCGGCCGACGTGGCCGGGCTCGACTTGGCGCGCGACGTGCCCGAACCGGGCGATTTTCCGTATACGCGCGGCATCCACGCGGGGATGTATCGCGACCGGCTGTGGACGATGCGCCAATTCGCCGGCTTCGGCAACGCGCGCCAGACCAACGAACGCTACCATTTTTTGCTCGCGCAAGGCCAGATGGGCTTGTCGGTCGCGTTCGACATGCCGACGTTGATGGGCTACGACTCCGATTCGCCGCACGCGCTCGGGGAAGTGGGCAAGTGCGGTGTCGCGATCGACTCCGTGCGCGACATGGAGACGCTCTTCGCCGGGATCGACATGGGCGCGATCACGACGTCGATGACGATCAACGGTCCGGCCGCGATCGCGCTCGCGCAGTACATCGTCGCCGCCGAAAACTCCGGCGTGCCGCGCGCGAGCCTCGGCGGCACGCTGCAAGCCGACATCCTCAAAGAATACATCGCGCAGAAAGAGTGGATCTTTCCGCCGCGCCCGCACGTGCGCATCATCGTCGACATGATGAAGTTCTGCACGGCCGAGATGCCCAAGTGGAACACGATCTCGATCTCGGGCTATCACATCCGTGAGGCCGGATCGACCGCCGTTCAGGAACTCGCGTTTACCTTAGCCGACGGGTTCGCGTATGTCGAAGCGGCGCTCAAGGCCGGCATGGACATCGATTCGTTCGCCCCGCGCCTGTCGTTTTTCTTCAACGCGCACATCGATTTCTTTGAGGAGATCTGCAAGTTCCGCGCCGCCCGCCGCGTCTATGCGCACCGGATGCGCGACGTCTATGGGGCGAAGGACCCGCGTTCGTGGATGCTCCGTTTCCACACGCAAACCGCCGGCTGCAGCGCGACCGCCCAGCAACCCGAGAACAACATCGTACGGGTCGCCTACGAAGCGCTCTCGGCCGTACTCGGCGGCACGCAGTCGCTGCACACGAACTCGATGGACGAAGTGCTCGCGCTACCGACGGAAAAATCGGTCGAGATCGCGCTGCGCACGCAGCAAGTATTAGCGTACGAAACGAACGTGACGAACGTGGCCGATCCGCTGGGCGGTTCGTACTTCATCGAAGCGCTCACCAGCGAAATGGAGCGCCAAGCGCTCGATTACTTCCGCCAGATCGAAGACTTCGGCGGCGTGATCGAGGCGATCGAAGCGGGCTTCTTCCAGCGCGAGATCGCCGACGCGTCGTATCGCTATCAGCGTTCGCTCGAGGCCAAAGACCGGGTCGTGGTGGGCGTCAACGCGTTCGAACGCGAGGAAACGCCGGGCGATTTGAACTTGCTCAAGATCGGTCGCGAGATCGAACTCGGGCAAGCGCGCGAGGTGCAGTCGGTCCGCGGTTCGCGCGACGGTGCTGCGGTGGAAGCCGCGCTGGCGAAGCTCAAACGCGCGTGCCGCTCCGACGAAAACGTGATGCCGGCCCTGATCGAGGCCTGCCGGGCGCTCGCGACCGAGGGCGAGATCGTCGATGCCATGGCGGACGTGTTCGGCCGGTATATCGAGCGCGCGTCTTTCTAGTGAGCGGAGGCCGTCGCCGCGACGGTCGATAAGATAAATGCTATGAGCGTGTCTAACGAGGCGCGGCGCCCGTTCCGCGTCATCGTTGCCAAGGCCGGTTTGGACGGCCACGACCGGGGTGCGAAGGTGATCGCGCGAGCCCTGCGCGACGCCGGCATGGAAGTGATCTACACCGGCCTATTCCAAACGCCGGAACAGATCGTGCGCACCGCGATCCAAGAAGATGCCGACGGGATCGGTCTCTCGATCCTCTCGGGCGCTCACATGACGCTCTTTCCGCTGGTCGTCGAACAACTCGCGGCGCAGGGCGCCGGCGACATCGTCTTTTTCGGCGGCGGGACGATTCCGGCCGACGACGCGGCCGAGTTGAAACGCTTGGGCGTACGCGAAATTTTCACGCCGGGCGCTCCGCTCGCGCAAATCGTCGCCTTCGTGGAACGCGAATGCGGTAAACGAAGGGAAACCGTTGGCTGACTCTCGTCCGGTTCGTACGCGAATCGCTCCTTCGCCTACGGGCGACCCCCACGTCGGCACGGCCTACGTCGCATTGATCAACTACTGTTTCGCGAAAAAACACGGCGGCACGTTCTTGCTGCGCATCGAAGACACGGATCAAGCGCGCAGCACGCCGGAATCGGAAGTCGCGATTCTCGCCTCGTTGCGCTGGCTTGGGCTTTCGTGGGATGAAGGGCCGGACGTCGGCGGCCCGCACGGACCGTATCGGCAAAGCGAGCGCAGCGCGATTTACACGACGTACATCGACGAACTGCTGGCCCGCGGTCATGCCTTCCGTTGCTTCTGTACGCCCGAACGGCTCGACGAGATGCGCGAAGCGCAGAAGATGGCCAAGCTCCCGCCGCGTTACGACGGCCGCTGCCTCGCAATTCCTGCGAGCGAATCCGAAGCGCGTGCGAAGGCGGAACCGTATGTCGTGCGCATGCGCGTGCCCGATCGCGGCACGGCCGTGGTCGAAGATCTGCGGCGCGGCCGGATCGAGATCGAATGGAACACGGTCGACATGCAAATCCTGATGAAGTCGGACGGCCTGCCGACGTATCATTTGGCGAACGTGGTCGACGATCATCTCATGGAGATCACGCACGTGATCCGCGGCGAAGAGTGGGTATCGTCGGCACCCAAGCATCTGCTGCTCTATGAGTATTTCGGCTGGGAGCCTCCGGCGTTCTTGCACGTTCCGCTGTTGCGCAATCCCGACAAGAGCAAACTGAGTAAGCGCAAGAACCCGACGGGCATCTTGTTTTTCCGGGCGATGGGGTATCTGCCCGAAGCGCTGCTGAACTTTCTCGGCTTGTTGATGGTGTCGTCGGCCGAAGGCCAAGAAGTGATGACGCTCGACGAGTTGATCGCGCGCTTTGAGGTCGAACACCTCTCTTTAGGCGGCCCGGTGTTCGACTTCGTAAAACTCGATTGGCTCAACGGCAAATACTTGCGCGAACTCTCGCCGCAGGCGTTCGTCGAACGCGTGCTGGAATGGGGCGGCGAGCCGGAACGGTTCGCGGCCATGGCGTCGCTGGCGCAAGCGCGCGTCGAACGGCTCAGCGATCTCGGACCGTTGCTCGCGTTCTTTTTTGCCGGCCGTCTCAACCTCACCGAAACGCAACTGCTCGAGGGACAGAAGCTCGACAAAGACGAGATGCGCCGGGCGCTAGCGCTCGCGATGTGGGATTTGGATGCATCGCAAACGTTTGATAAGGCGACGGTCGAGGCGGTGCTCGGCAGCGTTGCTGAACGCCTGAGCCGAAAATTTCGCGACATCGCGCGCGTCTTCTATGTGGCGTTGACGGGCAGCCCGACGTCCGTGCCGCTCTACGACGCCTTGGTGTTGCTCGGTCGCGACATCGTTCGCGAGCGGCTGCGCGCCGCCCTGAGCGCGCTCGGCGCGCCGACGGCAGCGGAACAAAAGGCCTGGCGCGCGTGAGCCGCGCGATCGTTCTGGCCGCGGGCAAAGGCACGCGCATGAAGTCGGCGCAGCCGAAGGTACTGCACGATCTGTGCGGGCGGCCGATGCTGTGGTACGTGCTCGAAGCGCTCCGCGCGACCGGCATCGACGAGATCCTCGTCGTCTGCAACGCGGAACTCGAGCCGCTGCTCGCGCCGTTCGGCGTGCGGTGCGTCGTGCAGACGCCGCAGCGCGGCACCGGTCACGCGGTGCAGGTGGCGCTGGCGGCGCTCGAGCCGCGCGACGAAACGGTCGTCGTCGCATACGGCGATATGCCGCTGGTTGATGCCACGATCTTCGAAGACGTGCAGGCCACGGTCGATGCCGACGCCGGCACGGCCCTCGGTCTCGTCACCGCCCGCATGCCGTTGCCGTCGAGCTTCGGCCGCGTGGTGCGCAACGAGGCGACGGTGAAAAAAATCGTCGAGTTCCGCGATGCCACCACGGCCGAGCGCGCGATCGAAGAAATGAACGCCGGCATCTACGCCTTCGACGAACGCGCGCTGCGCGCCGTCATCGGGCAGCTAACCGACAAGAACGCGCAAGGCGAACTCTACCTTACCGATACGGTGAGCTTACTCGTCGCCGCGTCGTATCGCGTGGTCCCGGTGTTGGCGGTCGACTATCGCCTGGTACTCGGCGTCAACGACCGGGCGGAGCTAGCGACGGCGTGCGCGACGATGAACGAGCGCTTGTGCAGGGAGCACATGCGCAACGGCGTCACGATCGTCGATCCGGCAACCACGTATCTCGAACCGGAAGTCATCATCGGCGCCGATTCGATCGTGCGGCCGAACACGTCGATCGGCGGCGCTTCCGTGCTGGGCGAGCGCACGCGGATCGGACCGAACGCGCGGCTCTACAATGCCCGCCTCGGCGACGACGTCATCGTGACCGAGAGCGTCGTCCTCGATTCGGCAATCGGCGCGCGGTCGAGAGTCGGTCCGTTCGCGCACTTGCGCGGCGGCAACGAACTCGGCAGCGACGTGCACATCGGCGATTTTGTCGAAGTCAAGAACTCTCGCTTGGCCAACGGCGTGAAGGCGAACCATCACGCATACTTGGGCGATGCGACGATCGGCGAGAACACGAACATCGGCGCGGGTACGATCACGTGTAACTACGACGGCGTGAACAAGAACGCTACGACGATCGGGCGCGATGTGTTCATCGGCTCGAACAGCTCGCTCGTTGCGCCGGTGACGATCGGCGATGGGGCCTCGACGGGGGCGGGAACCGTCGTGATCCGCGATGTGGCGGCCGGCGATCGCGTCGTCGGGAACCCGGCGCGCTCGATCGGTGCCAAGAAAGCCGCAACCTGATCGAATACGAAGAGCCGCTTCGCTACCGGTCGTTTCTGTACTACTGCTGCACGCGCGCGTGCACGTCGATGGCGTGGCAGATGGTCGGCGTTGCGGTCGGCTGGCAAATGTACGACCTCACGCGCAGTGCGCTCGCGCTCGGGTTTGTGGGGCTCGCCCAGTTTGCGCCGCTGCTGCTGCTCGTGTTCGTCATCGGCCACGTGGCCGATCGCTTCGACCGGCGCCACATCGCTCGCGCCTGCGAACTCGTCGAAGCCCTCGCGGTGATCGTGCTCTGCGTGGCAACGCTCGACGGTGCGATCCAGCCGGCGCTTATTTATGCGATGGTCGTGCTGCTCGGCGTCGGCCGCGCCTTCGAGTCGCCGGCCTCGTCGGCGCTGTTGCCGAACCTCGTTCCGGCGAACATCATTCCGGCCGCTTCGGCGCGCGCGGCGACGGCGCAGCAAGTCTCTTCCATCTCGGGTCCGGCGATCGGCGGCATTCTCTACGCCTGGCATCCGTGGATTCCGTACGGCGTCGCGGGCGCGATGTTCGTCGCCGCGGCCGTGTTGATGACGCTGATGCGCACGCGCGGAACGAGCGCCGTGACGTCGGGTCCGCCCACGCGCGATTCGGTGTTCGCCGGCTTGAAATTCATCCGTGAGACGCCGCTCGTGCTCGGCGCGATCACGCTCGACTTGTTTGCGGTGCTGCTCGGCGGCGCGACGGCGCTGCTGCCGATCTACGCGCGCGACATTCTGATGATCGGGCCGTGGGGGTTGGGTTTGCTGCGCACCGCGCCGGCCGTCGGAGCGCTGACGCTGTCGCTCTTTTTCGGCCGGCATCCGATCCGGCGCCACGCCGGCCGGATCATGTTCGCGGCGGTTGCGACGTTCGGTATCGCCACGGTCGTGTTCGGGCTCTCGCACTGGTTCTGGCTCTCGTTCGCGGCGCTGGTCTTTCTCGGTGCCTCCGACGTCGTGAGCGTGGTGATCCGCTCGTCGCTCGTCGCGATCCTCACGCCCGACGTCATGCGCGGTCGCGTGAACGCGGTGAACTCGCTCTTCATCGGCACCTCAAACCAAGCCGGCGAGTTCGAATCGGGCGTTACCGCAGCGCTGCTCGGTCCGGTCGGCGCGGTCGTGCTTGGGGGCTTCGGAACGATCCTGGTCGCGGTGATCTTTTTCCGGCTCTTCCCGGCGCTCGCCAAGATCGACGCCGTGACCGACGCGGCCGCCCCCGGCATAGTAAGGCGGCTTGCATCTAAACCCGTACTTTGAACGTAGTATAGTCGTATTATGACGACTTCACGCAGACGCTTCGGCCTGGGTCTCGCCTTGGCACTCATCGCGCAACTCGCGCTCTCCGGCGGGGCACCCAGCCCAGCCGCAGCGGCGCCTGCGCAGACCATCGTGCTAGCCGGCGGTTGCTTCTGGGGCATGGAAGCCGTGTTCCGGGGCCTGAGCGGCGTGACCGAGGCGATGCCCGGCTACTCCGGCGGCACGGCCGCGACCGCGCACTACGACATGGTGAGCACCGGGACGACCGGACATGCTGAGTCGGTCCGCGTCACCTACGACCCGGCGAAGATTTCGCTGCAGCAAATTCTCAACGTGTATTTCACCGTCGCGCACGATCCGACCGAACTCGATCGTCAGGGTCCCGACGACGGCACGCAGTACCGCTCGGCGATCTTTGTTGCGAACGCCGATCAGCGCGCGGTCGCACAGGCCGAAATCGCACGACTCACCGCGACGCACCGCTTCTCCGCGCCGATCGTGACGAAGCTCGAGCCGTACAAGGCGTTCTTTCCGGCCGAGGAATACCACCGCAACTTCGTCGCGCTGCATCCGGACTATCCGTATGTCGTCTACAACGATCTGCCCAAGCTCGCCGCGCTCAAGAAAGCCTACCCGCAACTCCTCGCGCAGAAGTAGCGCGTTCGCGGTGCGCCGAAGCCGTCCGGGATGGCGTTTTCGGCCCGGGTTCTGCTAGACAGCCGCTCTCCGGCGGGGGCGCGCCTCACGACGCTCGAGGTGCGCTACCCGCGTTTCATTCATAGCGAAATGATGACGCATCGCGTGTTCTCGCGTAACGCCGCTAGCTCGCGCGCGATCCCGATCAAGAAGATGATCGCGGCCGTGCGTGAGGAGCCTGCGCTGCCGGTGTACTGGGGCCGCAATCAAACCGGAATGAGCGCGCGTGAAACGGTCGCGCCGGACGTCGAAGAACGTGCCCGCGCCGAATGGCAGGCGGCGCTCGACGACGCGCTGCGTCACGCCGAACGGCTCGCCGCTCAAGACATCGATTTGCACAAGCAGCTAGTGAACCGCCTGCTCGAACCGTTCGCGTGGATCACCGTGATCATCACCGCAACGGAGTGGGCGAATTTCTTCACCCAGCGCTGCCATCCCGATGCGCAGCCGGAGATCAAACACATCGCCGACATGATGCTCGGCAAGTATCGCGCCAGTACGCCGGCGCCGGTTGCCGCGGGCCGTTGGCATCTGCCGCTGATTCAAGCCGACGAGCGCAGTTTGCCCGAGAAGGAGCTCTGCAAGCTCAGCGTCGCGCGGTGCGCCCGCGTGTCGTACCTCACCCACGACGGCAAGCGCGACCGCGATCGCGATATCGAACTCTACGATCGCTTGGTGGACGGTGGAGCGAACGGGCATTGGAGTCCGTTCGAGCACGTCGCGACGCCGGCGCCCGATGCGAAGCAGCGTTCTGCGAATTTTATCGGCTGGGAGCAATACCGGAAGCGGTTCCCTCAGGAGCACGCCGCGACGTTTCCCGACGCATACGCCGCTGCGCGGTAAGCTTGCGCTGGTCGCGCTGCTGCTCGCGCTGCTCGTGCCGGGCATTGCCGCTGCGCAGACGCGCGAGGATCAGCACGTTTCGGCGATCTCCGTGCAGACGCTGCTGCATACGTCGGCGGTCTCACTCGTCGATCCGGTCCGCCAGCGCCGCGCGCGTGCGATCGCCGATTATCAGGATCTGATCTTCGCCGGATGGGCCCTCGCGCCGATCGTGGCGTTCTGGTGGTTGTGGCAGGCGGGACAAGCAGCCCGCTTGCGCGATACGTTGCGCCGCCGGCTGCGCGACCCGTGGCTGCACCGCGGCGCGTTCGGTGCGGCGCTGGGGGCGCTCGCGACGATCGCCGCGCTGCCGTTTGCCTTTGCCGGATATCGCGTGGCGCACAGCGTCGGGCTGACCCAGCAGACGATTCCGAATTGGTTTCTCGACGAGCTCTTGCGCCTCGCGACGATCTCGCTGATCACGGCGATCGTTGTGGCCTTGGTCCTCGCGCTCGTCGACTGCACGCGGCTGTGGTACCTCGTCTTCATCGGGATCCTCTACGTGACGGCGCTGGTCATTGTTGCCGTCGAACCGGTGTTGCTCTCGCCCCTTACCTCGAGCGAGGGCCCGGCCTCGGCCGCCGTCGTCGCGCAAGGCGATACGATCGCGCGGGCGCTCGATACGTCGACCGTACCGCTGGTCATCACCGGAACCTCGCAGCGCACGTCGGCGCTGCTCGCCCGCACGTCGGGCCTCGGACCGTTCGCACGCATCTTGATCGGCGATCAGGCCCTGCAAGTCATGACGCCCGGCGAGCGTCAGTTCATGCTCGCCCGCCAATACGCGCACGAACGCGATCACGACGTTCTGCTGCTCACGCTCGCCGGCATCACCCTGTTCGTGTTTGCCGCGGCCTTAGCCGTGTTGATCAGCGACCGCATCGGCTTCCGCCGCGACGACGATCCGCTCGCGCGCTTGCCGCTCGTGGGAACGTTTCTCGGCATTGCCGTGCTGCTGCTCTATCCGGCCTTCAACGCGCTCGAGCGAACCGCCGAATGGCATGCCGACGCCGTTGCCCTCACCGCCGTGAGCGACCGCTCCTCCGGCGTACGCCTCCTCGTGCGGCGCGCCGACGACGATCTCATTACCTTGTGCGGCCGCCGCACGGTCCGCTGGTACTTCGAATCGCGCCCGCCGCTCGGCTCGCGCATTGCGGCCATCAGCAAAACCACCGATCCATGTCCGCGCTAACGGGGTAGGAGACTAGCGTGAGCGACGAAGCGGCGGATCCCGCCCCGGTCCGCGTTCCGAAATACAAGGCGCCGGATTTCATGCGCAAAGAGATCGAACTTTTTCTGCGCGCGCGCAACGAAACGATCTTGGCGCGCCGCTACGGCGACAACGATGCGCCGGTACCGCGGGTCACGCCGCTCCAAGGCATTCGTTCCGTTCGATCCGTGGGCGAGATCAACTCAACAACGCGCTAGCGTCCGGTTCGATAGCGTATTTTTGCGCCGTTATTACCCGCCAACACTGGAAATCAACCATTTACGTTTATCGTGCGAGAACGTACAGACGCATGCTTTCTTCTTGGCGTATGACAGAACGCAAGCCCCGCGCCCGGAGGTATGAGCAACGCATGGCCTCCGACCTTGACGGCGACGCGGCTTTGGGAGCGCGACGTAATGGACATGATGGTGCTTTGCCGCTGTGGGCATCCGTCGGGGCTGCACGACGAACGCGGATGTCGCGCCGGGCGGTATCGGCCCTGCGAGTGTTTGCGCGACGCCCAAGCCGCGGTATGTTCGGCGGTTGACGCGGCCCGCACGACGGAGTGGAAAACCGCGCGCCGGCCGGCGGAGCTAGGGCTTCACAAGTAGCGCTGCGCTACGGCGGCGCAACGGCTTGGCGGCGGCGGATGCGGTCGATGATCGAACCGACGACGCCGCGGGGGCGGAGGGTGGCGATGAGGACGATGATCGCACCGTAGAGGATGAGGTCGTAGCCCTTGCCGGTGCCGCCGAGTTGCAGCGCGAGAAATTTCGCGAGCGCGACGAAGACGATCGCGCCGACGGCTGGGCCCCAGACGGTGCCGATGCCGCCGATCACGCCGACGAGCGCCATGTCGACTGAGATCGAAATGTCGAGCGTGGACGGCGGGTCGACGAAAAGCGTGTACTGCGCGAAGAGCACGCCGCCCAGCGCCGCGAACGCCGCGGAGATACTGAAGGCAAGCAACTTCCATCGGCGTTCGCTGATGCCGAGCGCCGAGGCGGCCTCGTGGTTGGCCCGCAGCGCGCGCAAGTAGTAACCCATGCGCGAGCGGCCGAGGAGGATCGTCGCGAGTTGCACGATCGCGAACAGCGCGAGCGCGGTCAGCACGTAGGGGCCTTTGTCCGCGAACTGCAGGTTGGCGAAGCCGTCGGCGATCGGGAGTTGGAATCCGTTCGCGCGGCCGAGCCAGGGCTGCGTGCGCACGACGGCGTCGGCGATAGCCGCAACCGCAATGGTGGCGATGGAGAAGTAGTGTCCCCGCAGGCCGAGCGTGGGGTAGCCGATGACCACGGCGAACACCACCGCGACGACGATTGCCGCGGGGACGGCCAGCCACGGCGTGACGTGCCAACTCACCGTCGCCAGGGCAGCCGCGTAGGCGCCGCACGCGAAGAAGATCGCGTGGCCGAACGACACGTCGCCGCCGTAACCGCTGACCCAATTCCACGATTGGCCGAGCACGGCCCACAAGAGAAACGAGAAGACGAGATCGAGCGCGACCGGATCGTGCACGCCGAGCGCAATGGCGACGCCGGCAGCCACGGTCGCGGCAAGCGCGATGAAGTGCGACCTCATCGGCGCCCGAGCAATCCGGCGGGGCGCACGAGCACGACGATCAGATAGGACAGATACACCGGGATCATCTTCACTTCGGGTGAGAGGTAGAAGCCGCTCAGCACTTCGACGACGCCGATGATCAGCGCCGCCACGAGCGCACCGGTGACGCTGCCGAAGCCGCCGAGCGCTACGACCACGAACGCCGTCAACGCGAACGTGCTGCCGACCGTCGGAAACACCGGGTACGAGAGCATCAGCAGCGCGCCGGCCGCGCCGACGCAGGCCGAACCGAGGCCGAACGCGAGCGCGTTCATGCGCTGCACGTCGATGCCCATCAGCGTCGCGGCGACGCGGTCTTCAGCCAGCGCGCGCATCGCGCGGCCCGTTTCGGTGCGCTCGATGAACCAGAACAGCGCGCCGGTGAGCACGAGCGCGCCCGCGCCTTCGGCCAGCGCGGCTTCGGGAATGTTGATTTCGCCCAGGCGAATCGTGCCTTGAAACGGCCGGTTCGTGACGCTCAGGAAGTCACTCGAGAAGAGCGCTTGCGCCGCCCCCTGCAGCAGCACGAGCATGCCGAAGGTGCCGAACATCGTTGCTTCGATCGGCCCCGTCAGCAAACGCCGGATGACGAGCCGGTACACGATCAAGCCGAAGACGAAGAGCGCGATGCAGGTGAACGGTAGCGCGAAGATCGGATTGAGGCCGACCAGCGAGAGCCCGAAGGTTGCGTACATCGCGAGCATGAGAAACTCGCCGTGGGCAAAATTCACGATGTTCATCACGCCGAAGATCAGCGTGAGGCCCACCGCAACCAACGCGAAAACGAGACCGATGAGGATCCCGCTGACGAGAAGTTGACCGAAAGTCGCTAACGCTTCCACGCCGGCATCGGCCAAACGACCGGCTTCACGGCAACGTCGAATGGCCACACCGTCTGATACTCGCCGCCCTGCACTTGTTCGACGATACCCGCGCCGCCGTCGTTCTGACCGTCGGGACCGAAGCTGATGTTCTTCCACGGCATCAGCGTGCGTTCGCCGGGAATGTTCGTCTTCGTGAGCGCGACGCGGATCGCTTCGGGCGCGAGCGACTTCGCGCGGTTGAGTGCGTCGGCGAGAACGAGGACGCCCATGATCTCCCGCGCGGAATTGCCGTCGAGCGGCTTCCCGCCGAAACGGGCCCGGTAGAGCTGATCGATCAGCGGCACGGACTGATTGCGATTTTTGATGTTGAGCGAAAATACTTCGCGGGTGAACACACCGTCGGCGCCCGCGCCGAGCGTCTTGAGGAAGTTCGGATCGATGAAGCCGGCATCTTGCGCGATGATTGCTTTGAGCGGCACGTCCTGATCCTTGAGGCCGCGCATGAAGAGCAGCGAGTCGGGCAGATACGACGTAATCATCAGCACATCGGGCGCCGCCACTTTGATCTTCTGCACTTCGGCGCTCACGTCGGTCGTGGTCGCTGAATACGCGATGTTTGCAACGACCGTGTAGCCGGCTTTCAGCGCATCGGCATTTTCCGAATCGGCCGAGCCCGTTCCGAAGAGACCGTCTTCGTGCAAGATCGCGATCTTCTTGATCTCGATGTTCTTCTTTTTCTTGAGATCGCCCATGAAGTCGATCAGGTTCTGCGCAAACGTGCCGTCGGTCGGGGTCGGGCGGAAGAACCACTTGTAGCCGCGCGTGGTGAGATTCGACGCGGTCGAGTCTTCGCACACAAACGGAATGCCGGCGCGCTCGGCGACTTGCGAGGCGGTAGCCGTGTTCGACGACGCATACGCGCCGAGAATTGCGACGACGTGATCTTGCGTGATCAACTGCTGCGCGACGCTGGCGGCTTGATCGTTCTTCCCTTGCGAATCGACGATCACGAGCCGAATGCGTTTGTGCAGGCTCGGGATACCGTTCTTCCCGACGGCCGGTAGCGGATACGAGACGTGCCCGTTCACCAAGTCGGCCGCCAGTTGTGCGCCGGCGAGCAGGCTCGCGCCGGTTTGTGCGAGCGCACCGGTAAGCGGCAAGATCACGCCGACGGGGATCGTGTCGTCGTCCGCTTGCGCCGGGACGACGTGAAACGCGCCGACCGATACGGCGAGGGCAAGAACCAGCAACCAGCGATTGAGACGCACGGGCGCTCCCTTCCAAGGTGAACGGATCAGGGGTGCTTGTTACCGCGAGGTGTTTGCGACCTCATCCCGCCATATGGCCTAGATGCGCCGAGCCCGGATGTTCCGGCCGCGATGGGACACCGCCGCACTCCTTGCCGCGACCTTGCTGATCGTTGGGATCAACATCGCCTGCGCCGTGCTGGGGTTCACGTTGCGCGTCGACTACGGGATGACGGTGTTGCCGACGGGTGAGGTCTACGGGCTCGAATCGCAGGGCATTGGCGCGTGGCTTTCTAGCTGCGCGGGCTGTGCAACGCGGCGGCGACCGCGTATCGGGTGGCGGAATTGCAGACGGAGGTTGCCGAACTGCGCGGCCGGCTCGACTTAGCAAGGTCAACGCCCGCGCTCGATTTGCCGATAGCTCGTAAATGAATACGAATCGAGGAGCCTTTCTCGCGAGCGCCGCCATCGGTGCTAACTCAGGAAGACGGTTCCCATGACGCGGGTGCCGACGTGGCGGGCGGTGAGGAGCTCGACGATCGAGGCGTGTGCGATGCGGCCATCGAGGATGTCGGCCGCGCCGACGCCGCCGCGCACGCCGAGTGCCGCGGCGCGCATCGCGGTGCGTAGATCTTGCGGCAGCGTTGCGTCGTCTGCGAGGGTGAGCGCTTCGGCGGGCGTCAGTTCGCCGATGCATTCTCGGGTAAGCGCGTCGATCACGCCGCCGTTTTCGTGGAAGAAGAGCGCGCGTTTTGCGGCCATCGAACGCGCGACGGCGCTGGCGACGTCATCGGCGCGCACTTCGACGTCGCCGCCGAACATGCCGAACGCGAGCGGTTCGACGACCGGAATGTAGCCCGCGGCAAGCAGCGTGTGCAAGAGCCGCGTCTGCACTGCGCCGAGCGAATCGCCGGCGGCGGGCAGCATGCCCGCATCCGCGCCGGAAACGCCGACGGCGGAATCGCTCGTGCGGTTGATCGTCTTCACGATCGTGCGCGCCGCGTCGGCCGTGGGCGCAACGATGATCGGCTGCTGACCGCGTTCGACCAGGAACGCGAGGTCCGCAAAGAGCGTAGTGCCATCGGCCGCGAGTGTCGACTCGTCGATCCGAACGACGATCATCTAAGCGTCTTTGGGCTCTTCGCCTTCGTTCCTCTTTGTATTTGTCGTGTTGACGCGGTTCAGCGCGCCCTGCATGTCGCCACGCAGCCACAGCTCGATGCCGTCGATGCAGCGGTCGATGACGGCCGGCAGCGCTTGCGTTTCTTCGGGTGAGAACGCGCCGAGCACGTGCCGGATCGCCTCACCGCTCTGGCGATCGCGACCGATCCCGATGCGCAAACGGGGGAACCCGGTGCCGAATACTTCGATCAGCGACTTGAGCCCGTTGTGGCCGCCGGAACTTCCATCCATGCGCAGCCGTAAGCGCGCGAACGGCAAATCCAGATCATCGACGATCACCAGAATGCGCGGCGGCGGAACCTTGTAGAACGTCGCCACGCCAAGCGCCGGCGGCCCGCTCTCGTTCATGTACGCGAGCGGTTCGACGATGACGGCGTGACGGCTACGGTCGAGCAGCAGCCGCGCGTTGCGCCGCTTGGTCCATTCCTCGAGATGCCAGCGGCGCGCCAATTCCTCGACGACGATGAACCCGATGTTGTGCCGGGTGCGCGCATATTCGGACCCGGGGTTGCCGAGTCCGACGATGAGCCGAAGGTCGTCGATGGGCCGCTACTCGGCGGCGGGTGTTGCCGGTTCGGCGGGAGCGGCAACCGGCGCGGCGGCCGTGATGGCGGCATCGTCGGATGCAGTACGCGAGCCTTCGACGGCGACGACGACGGTTTCAGCCGGCGTGATCAGCGTGAAGCCGGCCGGCAATTTCACGTCACCCGCAGTGATGTGATCGTTGACGTTGAGCGCGCTGACGTCGATCTCGAAGTGCTCCGGCAGTTTGCCTGCCGGCCCCTTGACCTCGAGCGAATGCGTGACGACGTCCATGACACCGCCGCCCTCTTTCACGCCCGGCGCGACGCCGACCGTAATGATGTGGACCGATGCGTTGATCGCTTCGGTCGAGGACACGCGCTGGAAGTCAGCCGCGATCGGACGATGCGAGATCGGGTCGCGCTGCACTTCACGCAGCAAAACCGATTCTTTCTTGCCGCCGATCGTCGCGTCGACGATATGGCTTTGGCCGCCGCTCGATAGCAGGTCGTTGAGGGTCTTTGCGTCGACCGAGATCGCCTCTGAGCCGCCGTGACCGTAGAGGGCGCCGGGAATCCGGCCCTCGCGCCGCGCCTTCTTGGCACCGGTGGTGCCGATCTCGGCTCGTTGGTGGATGGTCACGCTGGTGATGCGTTCTTGTTTCGCCATGACGGGGTACGTGGTTCCTTAAACCGCAGCCGCAATCGCCGCTTCGGCGTTCGCTTCGGGCTGTGGAGCTTCTTCAGTAGTTGAGGTGGAGGAAGGTTCGAGGAATTCATCGCCGGCGAACAGCTCGGAAACCGAACGGTTGGCGGTGATGCGCTTGATCGCGTCGGCCAGGATCTGCGCGATCGAGAGCTGCTCGATGCGGTTGCCGATGCCGTTGGGATGCGCGGACGTGGGAATGGTGTTGGTGACGATCACTTTGCGGATCGCCGATTGCTCGAACTGCTTGATCGCGTCGCCGGCGAAGATGCCGTGCGTTGCCAGGCAGTAGACTTCAGTCGCGCCGCGCTTGATCAGGGCTTCGGACGCTTTCACGAGCGTGCCGCCGGTGGAGATCATGTCATCGACGACGACCGCGATCTTGCCCTCGACGTCACCGACGATGTGCGTTACTTCCGAGACGTCGGGTTCCGGCCGGCGCTTGATGATAACGGCCAGCGTCGACTTCAGGCGTTTGGCGAAGAACTCGGCCCGCGGCACGCCGCCGGCGTCGGGTGAGACGACGACGATCTTCTCGCCGAAGAGCTTCTCGTTGCGCAGGTGATTGCACATGTGCGGCGCGGCCATCAGGTTGTCGACCGGAACGTCGAAGAAACCTTGAATCTGCGCGGCGTGCAAGTCGAGCGTTACGATTCGCTCGGCGCCCGCCGTCTGCAGCATGTTGGCCAGCAGCTTGGCCGAGATCGGTTCGCGGCCTTTCGTCTTTTTGTCTTGCTTGGCGTAGCCGTAATACGGGATCACGGCCGTGATGCGGTTGGCCGATGCACGGCGCAACGCGTCGATCATCAGCAGCAACTCCATGATGGCATCGTTCACCGAACCGCCCCAGGGGGTGCGGCAGAGCGATTGCAACACGAAGACTTCCGCCCCACGGACGTTCTCGCGTATTTCGATGCGACATTCGTCGTTCTTGAAACGGTCGACGAGCGCATTGCCGATGCGCGTCTGCATCTTCTTGGCAATTTCGTCGGCAAGCTCGCGGTTCGATGTCCCGCTAAAGAGCAGCGGCGGCTGGATCACGGGGTACTCCTAACGCTTCCCAAGATCGCCTGAGCGCACGGGGGAAGCCCGGACCTTTCCTCGCCCAGGCGACGTGCGCCCTCCTGAAGCGGTTTGGACCCGGCTGGGTGTTATGGGGAGTTCTTATGCCCAAATTCGAGTTGGTCAGCCCGTATGCGCTCGCCGGCGATCAGCCGGCGGCGACCGACGCCCTGGCCCGGGGGGTCCTGGAGGGCGACCACGCCCAAACGCTGCTGGGCGTTACGGGCAGCGGCAAGACGATGGCGATGGCGCGGGTCGTCGAGCTGGTCCAGAAGCCCACGCTCGTCCTGTGCCACAACAAGACGCTCGCCGCCCAGTTGTGCGCCGAGTTCCGCGATTTTCTCCCGCACAACGCGGTCGAGTACTTCGTCTCCTATTTCGACTACTATCAGCCCGAGGCGTACATCGCCCACACGGATACCTACATCGCCAAGGACTCCTCGATCAACGATGAGATCGAGCGTCTGCGGCATTCGGCCACCCAGTCGCTGCTGACCCGGCCCGACACCCTGATCGTGGCCTCGGTCTCGTGCATCTACGGTTTGGGTTCGCCGGCCGACTATATGGAACTCTCGGCCGACGTCAAGATCGGCGACACGATCGACCGCGACGACTTCTTGCGCAAGCTCATCGGCATGCAGTACCGGCGCAACGATCTCAACCTCGTGCGCGGTACGTTTCGCGTGCGCGGCGACACGCTCGAGTTCGTGGGCGTCGAGGAAGAGCTCGTCCACCGCATCGAGTTTTTCGGCGATGAGAT
>PLRU01000032.1 GCA_003164045.1 Candidatus Lustribacter telmatis | reverse complement strand
CTTTGCGCCATTGCTCGTCTTCGGTTAACTGATTACCGGCAAGTCCCGACGCAAAGCCGCACTGCGGGCTAAGCGCAAGTTGTTCGAGCGGCAAATATTTGCTCGCTTCTTCGATCCGGCGCTGCAACTCGTCCATCGATTCGAGCGCGCCGCGCTTGGTCGTAATCAAACCGAGCACGACGACTTTGCCCTTCGGCACGAAGCGCAGCGGTTCGAAACCGCCCGAACGTTCGTCGTCGTATTCGAGCAAAAACCGCTGGTGCGCGAGGCTGCCGAAGAGTTTCTCGGCCACGGCTTCGTAGCTGCCCTTGCGGTGCCACTGGCTGCGGCTGTTCCCACGGCAGAGATGGATGCCGAACGTCGTGCCGGGGAAGTTCGCCACCACCGCGTTGTCGGCGCGAATCGAACGCTCGAGATTGCTCGCCGGATCTTCGCCGCGGCCGCGCATCGCGGCGAGCGTGTCGTCGTCGACGTAGGCGGTGTAGCCCGGGCCGTCGATGTGCACGTAGCGGCAACCCGCGGCCGTCAGGCCGGCGATCATCTCGCGCTCGACGCGCACCACCTCGCCGAGAAATTCATCCAGGCCGCCGGGGTAGATCGCGCGCGACTCTTCGTAGGCGTAGCGCTGACCGATGCGATCGGGACCGATCAAGGTCACGGTGGCGGGCCGCGTCGCGACGCTCGCCGCGAACGTGTACTCATCGAGCGGCGCGTTGCGCACCAGTTCCAGCCGCTGCGTCACCGGGCAGCGCACTTCGTTGCCGTGCTCTTTGTCGAGCACTTTGGGTTTCTCGGCCGTCTCGGGCGCCTTGGTCGCGGCGGCCCCGTTGAGCACGGCGTACCACGGCTCCATACCGGCAACCTGAGCGAAGCTTTCCATGAAATGGCGGCGCCGGTACTCTCCGTCGGAGACGATCGGCAAGCCGTGCTGCTCTTCTTGGGCGATCAGCGCGGCGATTGCCTCATCCTCGAGGCGGTGGAGCTCCGCGGCGTTGCCGGAGCCGGCAGCAAAGGCCGTCTCGGCCGCCTTGAGGCCCGGCGGCCGCAAAAAGCTGCCGACGATGTCGACCCGCAGGGTGTCCAAGCTAGATTGAGTGAGCACGGTCATTTTGGGGCGCTTGCGGCGCGCCTCACGCGGCTCCTCCGCCACACTCTCTTTATCAATCAACACAAGCGGGCATCAGCGACGAGCTGCTCGTTGACGAGGAGCCTTCGTTCTGATAAAATACCGCGGTTATGTACGCGATCATTGAGACCGGCGGCAAGCAGCTGCGCGTTGCCGAAGGCGACGTCATCCGCACCGACCTTATCGACCAAGAAGTCGGCTCCACGGTTACCTTCGATCGCGTGGTCCTGAGCTCGGACGGCACCGCCGTGAGCATCGGCACCCCGATCGTCAGCGGAGCCGCCGTCTCCGGGACCGTCCTGCGCCAGGCCAAAGACAAGAAGATCCTCGTCTTCAAATACAAGCCGAAGAAGCGCGTCCGCAAGCTCGTCGGCCATCGCCAGCGCTTCGCGGAAATCCGTATCGAAAAAATCACGCTGCCGGTTTAATCCGGTGGTCACGGTAACATTTCGCAGGGACAGCCGTAACCGGCTGTCTTCTGTTTTTGCCGAGGGTCACGCCGGCTGGGCCGATCCGGGCGAAGACGTGGTCTGCGCGGCGGCTTCGGCAATTCTCCAAGCCGCCTGGCTCGGACTCGCCCAACATGCGGGAATCGACGTCGAAGGCGAGCGTACGGGCGGACGGCTCGCAATGCGCTGGCCCGAAGCCGCGCGCGACCGCGATGACGTTCGAGCGATCGTCGCGACGGCAGAACTCGCAATCGTGCAGATCGCGAGTCAATACCCGAAGCACGTGCGTGCAAAAGAGGCCCCAGAACCGTAACTGCGGCGAAGTTTTTGGGTAGCTGCACGTCGAAGCGAGGTGAGACGATGAGCGACTCGAGCAAGACCCCCGGCACCAACGAACCCGTCCCGAATGGCCCCGATGCCGGGGATGCAGGACGCACCGTCATGGTCGGCGTTCTCGGCGGCATCATTTCAGCCGCCGGATACCTCGTGTATCAGCGCCTGCCGGAAGAGCAGAAAGACCGCCTGCATCGCCAGGTGCGCGGCCTGTTGGAATCGCGGATCAACGAGATCCGCCAAAACTTCAACCTCTGAGGATTCGCTTCAAGCGAATCCTTCGCCCGGCCGCCTAAGGCGGTAGGTCGTGGTCCGCGCTCACGCTTGGCGCACGCGGTGGAACCACGTCGTGCAACGGCGACACCGGAGCGGGTTCGCTTGCGGCGTAGGGATGCTCCCAGGCGGGGGTACTGGCGTACGGCTCGGCTGCGTAGGCGTCGTGCACCGGTGCTTCATAGGACGCGTGCGTGGCAGTGGGTGCGACGGGGTCCTCGAGCAGATGGGCGCGAGAAATGTCCGGGCCATAGTTGTGGTCGTCGCCCGCCCGTTCCATCTCGCGGATGAACGACTGCGACGTGTTTTGGACGTCCCGGACCAACAGCCCAACCTTCCGCGCGACCTTCGGGAGTTGTTCCGGACCGAAAAACATGAGGGCGGCAGCGCCGAGCAGGGCCATATCGGGAATCGAGAGCATCCGGTAGGGTTTCTTCCCGGCCCCGGGTAACGGCACATGCCCCGCTGCTCGTAGCGACGGGCAAAATTTTTGAGAGCCGGCGGCGCCCCTTCTTGAAGATCATCTACACCCGCGGCAATCGCACCGAAACGCTGGCGTCGATTGCTACGCTCCGCAAGATTCTCAACCGCTTCGTTGCCCACCGCGTTTTCTACGAGGTGAGTTCACGAAACAAGCGCGGTCATGAGTTCTTTTCGGCCAAGAACGCGTTCGTCGTTGGTTCGATCGAAATCGCCAATCGCGATTATCTCACGATCACGATCTTCGATGCGCACAACAACGCGCACTCGATCGAGATCCTCAACCCCGCCGCGATGCGCATCTACGACGATACCCTCGGTAAGGGCTTCGCGGTGTCGTTCCTCAGCGAGAGCGCGGGTGTAGAATCGCGCTGTTATCTACGCGACGAAGGCGAGGACGGCGACGCGATCCAGGCGCGCTGCGAACTCGAGAAAATCACGTTGCCGCAGCTCTTCGAATACTTAGAAGAAATCCGCAGCATCGACGCCATTGCTTCGGCACAGGATTCGGCGCACCCGAATTCTGCTATTTGAGCGCGTAGACGACTTCTTTAAAGATTTCCGGGTCTTTGCCGAGCAGCGCGCGCACGTTCTGATCGTCTTGCGCGACGACCGTCATGCCGAGCGCAAGGTGTTTGGGCATGAAGCGTCCGCCGTTTGCGCGCTTCGCCGATTCGTTGAACAATTTGAACGAATCGCGGTTGAACCAACGCTGATACTGTCCGTCGCTGGAATGGAACACGACCGTGTCGTAGCGCACGAACGGCGGCTTTTCGCCACGCGGCATGATACCCTCGGGAACTTCGTGCACGCCCCCGGCCGACGGTTGACGCGCTGCGGCGACGATACGCCCGCGCTCGAGCACTTCGGCGAGCGCGCCGCCGACTTTTGAATCGTCGAGCAGCGCCAGCAGAACGTGCGGCGGGGCGACGAACGAGGCCCCGTACTCGACGGCAAACGTGACCGCCGCGCGACAGACCGCGAGCAGTTCATCCGATAGGAGTACTTGATCCTGATCCATCAGGAGCGGTCATTCTTGCGCCGCCGCTCCAACCCCGTCGCCCGGCGCAATTCGCGCACCGCGTCACTTCGGCGGCCGGCCCGCCGAAACGCCACGCCGAGGTTGTGGTGGGCCTCGGGATAGTCCGGATCGAGCAGAATCGCCGCCTCGAACCGGGCGATGGCGCCATCGACGTCGCCGTCTTCCAACAGCAGATTGCCCGCGTTGACCATCGCCGGAACGCAAGCCGCGTAAGTGCGCAGGGCCTCGTCGAGCGCCGCCTCGGCCGCCGGGCGGTCGCCCCGGGCCAGCGCCACCAGGGCCCGTTTGTTGTGCGCCAAGGCCCGCTCGCGCTCGGAATCCGCCGCCGCCAGCGCTTCGGTGAAGGCGCGCTCGGCCTCGACGAGGTCGCCGGCGCGCAGGGCCTGCGACCCGCGCTCGAGTGGGCCCGCCGGGACGACCGGGGCGATTCGAAACAGCCGCGCGAAGAACGACATCGCTCCCATGTTGCACGTCGACGTCATCTCGCTCTTTCCGGAGATGTTCGCCCCGGTCATCGGGCTCTCGATCGTCGGGCGCGCGATCGAGCGCGACCTGATCGGCGTCCGCGTGCACGATCTGCTCGACGGACTCGAACCGGGCGCGCGCGCCGACGAGCGGCCCTACGGCGGCGGACCGGGCATGGTGCTGCGCATCGAACCGCTGGCGCGCACGCTCGATGCGATCATCGCCGCTGCGCCCGCGAACGAACGCCGCCGGATCGTCCTCACGGCCGCGGCCGGCCGGCCGTTCACGCATCCCGACGCCGTCGCGTTCGGCGAACTCGACCGCCTGATCCTGATTTGCGGACACTACGAGGGCGTGGACGAGCGGCTCGCGGCGCTCTACCCGATCGAAGAATTCTCGCTCGGACCGTTCGTGCTGACCGGCGGCGAAATCGCCGCGATGGCGTTTCTCGATGCGACCGCGCGCTTGATCGACGGCGTGATCGCGGCCGAATCGCGCGCTGCGGAATCGTTCGCGGACGGCCCCGGCGCACTCGACCATCCAGCCTTTACCCGGCCGCCGGTTTTTCGCGGCATCGCCGTTCCCGACGTCCTGCTCTCGGGCGATCACGCGAAAATCGCGGAGTGGCGACGTCAACGTTCGCGCGAACGCGCCGCGGCACGCCGGACGTGATCGCGCGCGCGGCGCTCGTCGCGCTAACGGTGCTCGCGCTCTGCGCCCCGCTCGACGCGGCGGGCGACGGTGACAAGCAACTCGCGCGCGTTGCGGGAACCGTGCAATATCAACTCGGCACCGGTACGGCGCCGCACGCGATCGTCGGGCGGATCGATCTTGCCGACGAGGCGACGGCGATCACGCTCGCGCAGTCTCGCGCGCAACTGACGTTGCCCGACTCGAGTTCGATCGATATCGGCGAGACCACGCGCGTCCGGCTCGGCGCATTCAATGCGATCGATACCGGAAATCCGAACGTCGTCGTGCTCGAAGGCGGCGCCGTGCACTTCACGATCCGTCACCCCGCCGGCGGGCGCTCGAACTACCGCTTCGAAACGCCGACCTCACAAATCGCCGTGCGCGGAACCGACGGCTACATCGTCACCGGTCCGAGCGGCACGGATTTCTATTGCGTGGACTGCAAAGGCGGCGACGTTACGGTCACCGTCGGGACGCACAGCTACGAACTCGTCACCGGCGAACAAGCGATCATCATCGGCACGACCCCGGCCGACGCACTCGTCGATGTCGTCAAGCGACCGTGCGCGAATCCCGCGGCGATCGCGCTCAGCGACGGGAAACTCGGCGCGGCGATCCCCATCGATCAGCGCTTCGACACAACCGGCGCTACAGCGCTTGTTCCGACGCCATAGCGTCTTGCTCGCGGGCTTCGTCGAGCAGCTCCAGCGCGTAGACATAGAGTTCCCAATCGTCCGCGAGCGATTCGAGCAGACGACGTCCGAGCGGCTCGTGTTCGATCCACGAGATGTCGTCGAGCGGTACGCGCGTTACGTTGTCGTGCGGCACGTCTTCGACGGGAAGCAAATCGAGACCGTGCAGCGCGCTGCGCCGGCGCAGAACGGTGAGCGTGTCGGTGAGCCGCTCGACCGCGCCGACCGTGACGAACGAACGCAACACGTGCTTTGCAAGATCGAGCCGCTCGCGTTCGAACGCCGCCCGGTCTGCCGGCGCCCAACGCTCGACGTGGTCGGGGTCACAGCGCCCGAACGTCGCATCGCACCAAGGATATAGCGCAAGATGATTCGTTTGCGTGTTCTCGCGAAAGAGCGAACCGGGCGGCCGCTCGAGCAGCCAGGCCGTGACCGCGCGCGAGGTATCGGGCACGTCAGGCGGGACTTCGAACGCTTCGCGTTCCTGGAGCATGTAGCGCACGATCGAGAGAAAATGGGCGAGCGGATGCCGCAGGATGGTAAAGTACAGCATCTGCCGCCCGTGGATTTCGGGCGCGAAGCGCCGGATGTTGTGGGCACTTACCGCGCTCAAACGCAGATCGTGCAGGCCGGCCTGCCACAAAGAATCGTCGTCGAAGACGAAGTCCGAGTAGAACGAGCCGAAGCCAGAGAGCGTGCCGGTTTCCGATGCCTGGAGAAGCCACGCAGCTACCGAAGTGCCGGCGCACTTCGGTATGTGGACCTGAACAAGAACCGACAGAAGCACACCACCCCTCGGCAAACGCCGGTTTGGCGATCGGCCGGTCGCTCTTTACTAAAAGATTACTAAAGAGTTCTCGGCCAAATCCTTACAAGAGGCTGGCAATACGCCGGCCGGCAATGAGCTCGCTTGCTATGCTTAATTGGGCAACGCCCAGGGCCCGGCAGCAACCTTCCGAGCTTGAACGAGTACCGGATTCGTGATACACTCGGCGGGTTGTCGCCGCCCCTGTGCGGTTATTGTCGCGCGCGTCCTACTAGAGAGCAGTCATGAACGTCATCGACCTGATCCAGAAGGAACAGGAAAAGCCGAGCGTCCCGGATTTTCGTCCGGGCGACACGGTTAAAGTCTACTCGAAAGTCGTCGAAGGCGGCAAAGAACGCATTCAGATGTTCGAGGGGACCGTGACGGTCCGCAAGGGCGGCGGTTCGGCCGAATCGGTCACCGTTCGGCGCATCGCCCACGGCGTCGGCGTCGAGAAATCGTTCTTGCTGCACAGCCCGCGCGTCGACCGGATCGAAGTATCCA
This sequence comes from Candidatus Lustribacter telmatis, assembly GCA_003164045.1. GTDB lineage: Bacteria > Vulcanimicrobiota > Vulcanimicrobiia > Vulcanimicrobiales > Vulcanimicrobiaceae > Lustribacter > Lustribacter telmatis. Next base: position 104,646 of record PLRU01000032.1, on the reverse strand, counting down.
AGCGCGGCATCGTGCGCCGCAGCCGCCTCTACTACTTGAGCGATAAGATCGGTAAGGCCGCTCGCATCAAGGAAAAGAAGGTCGCGAAGTAAGCGGCAGGTGACTCCGCTCGAACTTCTCGCGCTGATCTGCATCTTCGCCGTCGTACGCGTCGCGATCAGCATTAAGCCGACCCCGGTCGTCGTAGGCGCGGACGCAAGTCCGTCGGCCCGCACCGTTATCCGCGAATATCTCGACGCGTTCATCGTCGCAGGTCTCGTGGCACTCTTCCTGATCACGTTCGTCGTGCGCACGTTCTTCATTCCGTCGGGCTCGATGATTCCGACGCTGCAGATCCACGACGTGCTGCTGGTCAACGAGTTCGAGTACCGCTTCAGCAAGCCGGCACGTGAAGACGTCGTCGTGTTCCCGCCGCCGATCTCGTCGCCCAACGACTTCATCAAGCGCCTCATCGGCGCGCCGGGCGATACGCTGCGCATCCATAACGGGATCGTGTACCGCAACGGCGAGGCGCTGGTCGAACCGTACGAAGCGCAGAAGCCGAACTACGAACTCGAAGTCAAAAACTACGGCGTGTACGTCGACGGATCGGCACTCGATCCGACGCTCGCTAACATTCCGCCGAAAGACAAATGGCAGGCGCCCGACAAGATTCCCGACGGCTGCTACTTCATGATGGGCGACAACCGGAACAACTCCGAGGACTCGCACATCTGGGGCTTCGCGCAGGCCGACGGCACGTTTTTGGCCGGCCCGCTCAAGGGACAGAAGGCCTCGTTTACCGGCCACGCGTTCCTGATCTTCTGGCCCCTCGACCGCCTGCACATCCTTCGATAACGCGCGCCGGGGCTCGCGGCATAGGTGGCGAAGAACGCGCTGTGCTTTCGCACACGCGTCATGCCCTTCGGGTCGGCGTGCAAGTGGTGGTCTTGCTCGCGATCGGAATGGCGTTCTTCCTGCGGATACCGCAAGTGACGGGTCCCTCGATGCTGCCGCACGTACAGCCGGGTGAACTCGTCTTGATCAATACCCTCGCGTATCGCATGGGTCCGATCAAACGCGGCGATATCATCGCGCTCGATCACGATGACGCGACCGCGCAAACGTTTCTCAAGCGCGTCGTCGCATTGCCCGGCGATCGCGTGCGCATCGATCGCGGCACGCTCTTCGTCAACGATCGCCCAGTCGCCGAACCGTACGTCTCGTTCCCCGACCGGCACGACGTCGCCGAAGTGACGGTGCCGCTGCACTCGCTCTACGTGCTCGGCGACAACCGTGCCGAGAGCGAAGATTCGCGCGTCTGGGGCCCGGTCGACGAAAACGCCGTCATCGGCAAAGCGATCGTGGGCCTCTGGCCGCCCGAAGGCCTGCAGTCGTGAAAGACGAGCCGGCACCGCAGACGATTCAGTGGTTTCCCGGGCACATGGTGCGGGCGATGCGGCTACTCGAAGAGCGCCTCGCGCTCGTCGATGTCGTGATCGAAGTCCTCGATGCGCGGTTGCCGCTGATGAGTTCCAATCCCGAGCTCGACCGGATCGTCGGTACGCGGCCGCGGCTCGTCATCTTGGGCTGCGAAGACCTCGCCGACCCGTTCGCAACGCGCAGATGGCTGGCGTGGTACGCCGCCCAGCACCGCCCCGCCATCGCCGTCGACGGCCGCTTGCAGCCCAGCGTCAACCGGGCGCGGGCCGAACTCGACCGCTTCGTTGCCGGCCGCGGACCATCGCGCGCGATCGTGATCGGCATTCCGAACACCGGCAAATCCTCGCTCATCAACGGCTTGGCGAAACGAACCGCCGCGAAGACGGAGAACAAAGCGGGCGTGACGCGACAGCTCCGCTGGATCCGCGCGAACGACCAGCTCGAAGTGATGGACACGCCCGGCATTCTCGTTCCAAAAATTCCCACTGCCGAAGCGCAGTGGATGCTCGCTTTGACCGGGGCGTTACCGCGCGAACGCTACGATCCCGAAGACGTCGTGGAGCGCTTTGCCGCGTGGGCGCAGCTCCACGTGCCGAAACTCAAGGTGCCGGATCTCGAACGCTTTGCCCGTGCCCGCGGCTTCGTGCGGCGCGGCGACGAGATCGACTCTCACAACGCGGCGGGCGCGTACATGCGCGCGTTCGGCGAGGCCAAGTTCGGCCGCATCACGTTCGAAGAACCGCCGGAGGCCGCGTGAACGATTCGGCGCGGAAACGCCGCAACGCGCGGGAGCGGGAACAGCGCCGGCTCGTCCGCCTGCACCGTTACGAAGACGCCGCCCGCGCGAACGGCCACCGCTTCATCGGCGGCACCGATGAGGTAGGGCGCGGACCGCTAGCGGGCCCCGTGGTGGCGGCGGTGGTCGTCCTCGACGGACCGCTGTACTTGCGCGGGCTCAACGACTCAAAACAAGTCCGCCCCGAGCTGCGCGCGGAGCTCGCCGAGATCATCAAAGTGCGCTGCGTCGGCTGGGCGATCGGCGAGGCGAGCGTGGCGGAAATCGACCGGCTGAACATCTACTGGGCCTCGGTCCTGGCCATGGAGCGGGCGATTGAGGCTGCCGGCTGCGCGATCGACTACCTGCTCACCGACGCCGTCCGCATCAAGTCGTTCGCCGGTCCCCAGGAGCCGGTCATCAAGGGCGACGCCAAGTGCGCGAGTGTGGCCGCCGCCTCTATTGTGGCCAAGGTCCACCGTGACGGGCTCCTGGTCGAGCTCGACGGGCTCTATCCGCAGTACGGGTTTGCCGAACACAAGGGGTACGCGACTCAACGGCACATCGAAGCTCTGAGCGCCCATGGCCCCTGCGCCGCCCACCGCCGGGGATTTTGGCGGGTCCGGGATGCCGCCCAACTTTTGCCGGGCATATCGTGATAAACCGACGAACACGGTTCGGTCGTGAAGGTGAAGACGCTGCGGTGCGACTCCTCGAAGATTCCGGGTACGCGGTGATCGCACGCAACGTGCGGTTGCCCGGCGGCGAGATCGACGTTATCGCGCGCGACCGCGACGTCATCGTTTTCGTTGAAGTCAAAGCGCGCGCATCGGCGCGCTTTGGTTCGGCGCTTTCCGCCGTCGACGCTCGCAAACGCCGCACGCTGCGCGCGATCGCCGCCGATTGGCTCCAGATATCCGCCCCCGGCGCCACCGCGCGCTTCGACGTGATCACGATCGAAAACGGCACGCCGCGCCTCCATCGCGGAGCCTTCGCGTGAGCGGGGAGATGGAGAAAAAACTGCTCGGCGGACGATATCGCATCGACGCGCTGATCGGGCGCGGCGGCATGTCGGACGTCTATCGCGGCATGGACGTCGTCTTACAGCGGCAGGTCGCGATCAAGATCCTCACCGACCGCAGCGAAGATCTCCGCAAGCGCTTCCTGCGCGAAGCGCAGTCGATGGCGCGCCTCAACCATCCGAATATCGTCGGCGTCTACGACGCGGCCCAAAACGACGGCGTCTCCTACATCGTGATGGAGCTCGTGCAAGGCCGCACGCTCGCGACGATCTCGCCGAGCGAACTGACCGTCCACACCGCGCTGCGCTACATCCTCGACCTGCTCGAAGCGCTCGCGTTCGCGCACGAGAACAACGTCGTTCACCGCGACGTCAAACCGGCGAACATCATGGTGCTCCCGGCCGGTGCGATCAAGGTGATGGATTTCGGTCTTTCGCGCCGCACGAGCGAGATGTCGAGCGTGACGAACGCGGGCGAGATCGTGGGCACGATCGCCTATCTCTCGCCGGAGCGCTTTCTCGGCAAGATCGCCGACGCGCGCAGCGACCTCTACAGCGTCGGCGTGGTGATGTACGAAGTCTTCACCGGCACGGTGCCGTTCAAGAACGAATCGGACGACCTCGTTGCGGTGATCTTCGCGCACGTCAACGAACCGCCGGCCGCGCTGCGCACCATCAACCCCGCAGTGCCGGCACCGATCGAACGCATCGTGCTGCGCCTGCTCGAGAAGGATCCCGAGCGCCGCTATCCCTCAGCGCGCGAAGTGATCGTCGACATTCGCACGCTGCTCGGACTCAACGGTCCGGGCGAAGCGGCGCCGTCGGCCGCGGTCGGCGCAGCGGCGGGGTTCCAGCAACCGCGCCCGGCGCCATCGAGCGGCGGCGGCAGCGCGGCCGCTGAAGTCGAGGCCCGTTCGGTACTCGAGCGCACCTTCGGCAACACGCAGACGCTCAACGAAGGCTACGCGAACACGTTAGCCGGCATGCTCGCCGCACGCAAACGCGATTGGAGCGAGGCCACGCGCGCGTACGTCGCCGCGCTCAAGGCCTTCTCCGAAGTGCGCAACCACGTCGAGCACGCGAAGACGGCGCTCAAATACGCGACGATGGTGCTGGCCAAGGGCGCGGAGAGCGAAAAACCCGATCGGCACGAAGTCGAGAACGCGATCGAAACGCTGGGCCGCGCGCTGCTCGTTCTGCGCGCCCGCAACCTCACCGCCGAAGTAGACGACGGTGAACGCGTCCTCCACGCGCTCCAACGAATGGGAGTCCGCCTCCGCTAAATGGCCGCTAAGGCAAAACCAACACTGCGACGTTCGGTCACGCCGTGGGGTTCGTTCTCATGGGGCTATTCTGACGTTGGGGCCGACATTTTTGTCGGGCTCGGACTCGTGCTTGGCGCGGCCGGCGGCGCATCAAATATTGCCTTTCTGTTCGCCGGAATCGTCTACGTCTGCATTGGCCTAGCCTACACGGAACTGGCAGCGACCTACCCGGTCGCCGGCGGCGGACAGTATTTCGTCATGCGCGGCCTCGGCGACATCTTCGGCTTCATCGCCGGATGGGCAGTCTTGCTCGACTTCACGATCGACATCACGCTCTTCGCTTGGTCGTGCATCGACTACCTCGGCCAGCTGCTCCCGGTCCTCGTGTTGCAATTGCACCCGTGGGTGCATTTCGGCGCCGTACTCGCCCTCATCGTCGGATTGTGCACGCTCAACGTGATCGGCGTGCGCGAATCGACGACGTTCAACGGCATCGTCAGCGCGCTCGACGTCATCAGCGAAACGTCGATCCTCTTCTTCGGCTTCCTCTTCGCGTTCAATCCCGAGTTGCTGATGCACACGATGGTGGTGTACTGGCCTTCGACCGATCATCTGCTGCTGGGCGTTTCGTTCGCGATCATCTCGTTCGTCGGCCTCGAGTCGATCTCGCAAGCGGCCCAAGAGACGCAACGTCCGGCATCGGTAATACCGCGTACGTCGATCGGCCTGATCCTGACCATCCTTATCTACGCGCTTGCCTATGCCAACCTCGCGCTCGGAATGACGCCCGCGCATCCGATACCGCTCGACGCTCACGGCCACACGCAACAGTTCTTCCAATACTTAGGCAACGACGTGAACAACGGCAAAGCCGTGGCCGTCCTCGCCGCCAACGTGCCCTACTTCGGCACCATCGCCGGCATCTACGTCCCGGTGCTGGGCGCGATATTGCTCCTGATTTCCAGCAATTCCGGCGTGTTCGGCGCGTCGCGCATCGCGTATGCCATGAGCCGCTCGCGTCTCCTGCCGTCGGTCTTCGAGCGCGTTAGCCGCCGTTTCCGCACGCCGGCAGTTGCGACGATCACGTTTTGCGCGATCGCGGTCGTCGTGCTGATTTTCGCCGCGCTCCCGAGTCTCGATCCGGGAATGCAAGCACTCTACCAGCACGCCTTCCGCGGCGAGGCCGGCATCGTCGTGCTTGGCGACCTCTACGCGTTCGGCGCCGCGACGAGCTACTCGTTCGTCTTCATCGCGTTGATTGCGTTACGCCTCAACGATCCGCTCAGCCCGCGAAAATTTCGCATCCCGCTCAACATCCCGTTCACCTATCGCGGCGAGCGCGTGCAGTTCCCGATCGTCGGCGTGATCGGGTTTCTGGGCATCTTCTCGATCCTGATCGACACGTTGATCACGCACGAAATCGGGCGCGTTGCCGGGCCGACGTGGATTATCGTGGGCTTCATCGGTTATTTGTTCTATCGCAAGCACAAGGGGTTGCCGATGTTCCGTTCGCGACCGCAAGACTGGGAAGCGCAACAAGTGCAGATCCTCAAAGACGCCGGCGAGCTGGAGGGCATGGACGAGCTCATCGAAAAACTCCGCGTGCGCGGGCGTAACGTCGCCGGTCCGGGCCGCGTCAAATGACGCTTCGCGTCGCCAAAATTCGCGCCATCATCGGGATGGTCTTCGCGATCCTCGGCGTGGCAGTCGGCATCCAACTCTTACTGCGCCCCGGAGCGATGAACCAAAAGTTGCTCGGACTGGCGTTTTCCGTCGTTTTGATCGGCCTCGGACTCGTCCGCGTCCGCATGTATCTCAAGGTCAAGAACGAGCTCGGACCATGACCACGATTGCCGTCCATCCGCTGGGAGTGCTCATCGCACTTGCCGTCGTCGCCGCCGTAACCGCGACGATCTACTGGATGCTGCATCCGCCGCGCACCAAGGCCGACATCGAGGCGAAACAGGCCGAAGCAATGCTCCACAAGATGGTCGGCAGCATCATCATCGTGTTTTCAGAAGAGATTCACTCCGGACACATGATGGTGCTCGCGGCGCGCCTCGCCCGGCGCGAACGTGCCGACCTGCTCGCGGTCTACGTCATCGAGGTGCCGTTGATTCTCCCGGAGGGAGCGGAAATGCCCGACGAAGACCGCGCGGGCTACGATATGCTCGCGACGGCCGAAGTGATCGCGCAGCATCACGACGTCCAGCTGCATACCGAGGTGCTTCACGCACGCTCGGTGAGTTCCGGCGTGATCGAATTGGCCAAACGCGAGAATGCCAACTTGATCGTTCTCGGCTCGTATCGCGAAGGAAAATACTCCGGCGCTCCGCTCGGACGGGCGATCGAAGAGATCGCCACACGCGCCAAATGCGACGTGCTGATCGGCGTGCCCGGGCCCTACGGCGTGCTGCTCGGTGAGGACCGCCGCGACAACGAGACCGCACGCCCCGTTTAAAGAGCGGCGCGCATCCGGTTGACGATCTCGGTGAGGATGGCGGCGGACGTACCCATGTTGACGCGCACGAACGTTGCGCCGCCTGGGCCGAAGTCGCGGCCGCGCGTCAGCGCGACGCGCCCGCGTTCGAGAAACACTCCCACCGGATCGGGGCCGAGCTCGAGCGCGGCGCAATCGAGCCAGGCGAGGTAACTCGCCTCCGGTTCGATGTAGCGTACGCCCGGCAATTCGCGCGCGATCAGTTCGGTGAGCAGTTTGCGATTGCCGTCGAGATACGCCAGCAGCTCGTCGAGCCAGGGCGCGCCTTGCGTGAAAGCCGCGATCGACGCCACGACGCCGAGGTTGCCCGCGCTCCACGGCAGTTCCGGCCGCATCAACGCGAGCTTCTTGCGCATCCGCTCGGAGCCCGCAACGGCAACCGCGCACTTGAGGCCCGGCAGATTCCAGGCCTTTGAGGCGGATGCTAGCGCGACGGCATCGCAATCGATGTAGTCGCCGATCGGCAGAAACGGCACGAACGTCGCGCCGGACATCGTCAGCGGCGCATGGATCTCATCGGAAATCACCAGCACGTTGTGTTCTTTGGCCAGCTCGGCGATGCACGCCAGCGTGGTCAAGTCGAAGATCATGCCGAGCGGGTTGTGCGGCGAGCACAGCAGATACGCTTTGGCGCCGCCGGCAAAGGCGCGCTCGAGCCCGGCGAGGTCGAGGCTCCACGAACCGTCCTCGGCACGCAGCAGCGGCACGTCTTCGATCTGCCGCTCGACTTCGCCGGTCACGCGATAGAACGGCGGATATACCGGCGAGTTCACCACGATGCGGTCGCCCGGTTGCGTGAGCGTGCGTAAGATTTCCGACACGCCGACGAGCACGTCGGGGATGACGAACACGCCGCGCGGATCGAGCGTCCAGCTGTAGCGCTCCTGCGCGAACGCGGCGAACGCCGCACCGACGCCCGCGCCGTTGGCATAGCCGCAATCGTCGTGCTCGATCGAATCCAGCAGTGCGTTGCGCACCGCGTCGGCGAGCGGGAAATCCATCTCGGCGACCCACGCCGGCAGCACGTCGGGCGGGAACATCGTCCACTTCGCGCTGCGCCGCTTGCGCAGCTCGGCGATCGAGAGGTTATCGAAGTTCGGCTTCGCGGGCATCAGCGCGCGAAGACCCGCTTGCGGATTTCCTCGGCCATCACGGCGAGGAGGATGACGCCGCCGAGCACGATGTCTTGCGTGTACGATTCGATATTCAAGAGGTTCATCACGTTGTTGAGCACACCGATCAGCAGCGCGCCGAAGAACGTTGCGACGACGCTGCCGCGACCGCCCATCAGCGAGGTGCCGCCCACGACGACCGCCGCGATCGATTGCAGTTCGCTGCCCACGCCGGTCTGCGGCGAACCCGACGAGAATCGCGCCATCAGAAGCATGCCGGCCAGCGCCGCGCAGCCGCCGGAGATCACGTACACCATCGTCTTGACCAAACGCACGTTGATGCCGGCCAGACGCGCCGCTTCTTCGTTGCCGCCGATCGCGAGCACGTAGCGGCCGAAGCGCGTGCGGGTGAGGACGATCGCAAAAGCGATCACGACGATCAGCATCACGAGGACGGCCCAGGGAATCCCCGGCATCCCGAGCGGCGCGAGCAGGTCGTGCAGCGCATACTGCGTTCCGAGCGCGTCGAAGGCATTGCTCTTGAGCGGAACCGGCTGGCCATGCGCGAGCTTGAACGCGAGTCCGCGCGCCATCAGCATCATCGCCAGCGTGGTGATGAACGGCGGCAAGTTGAGGCGCACGACCGGCAGCGCGTTGACGAGTCCGGCGCAGCAGCCCACGGCGACGCCGACAGTCGTGGTCGCGATCACGAGCACGGGGCCGCTCAGGCCGCTCGCGTTCGCGAACTGCGCCATCACGACGCCCGTGAGCTGGATCAGCGAGCCGACCGACAGGTCGATTCCGGCCGTGATGATGACGAAGGTTTGGCCGACGGCGAGGATCGCGTTGTACGTGATCTGCCGCAGGACGTTGGTGAGGTTGCCGGCGGTAAAGAAGTTGCCGTTCGTCAGGACGTTGACGACGACGATCAGCGCGACGAACGCAACGACCGCGATGCCCGTGCGCAGCGCGACCTGGCGCGTCTTCTTGGATTGGGCGTCGCCGGCACGCGCGTCGAGCGCGGCCTTGACCTCGTGAACGCTCTCGCCCGGCGGCTCGACCGGATTCACGCAGCCACCCCCGCCGCGACGGCGATGACGGCGGCCGGCGTCGCATCGGCGCGCGAGAATTCGGCGGCGATTTTTCCATCGCGCACGACGAGGACGCGATGCGACATGCCGAGCACTTCGGGCAATTCGCTCGACACCATCACGATGCCGGCACCGCGCGCGAGCAATTGCAGCATCAGCGCGTAGATCTCAGCCTTGGCGCCGACGTCGACCCCGCGCGTCGGTTCGTCGAACAGAAACACGCGCGCATCGCCGGTGAGCCACTTCGCGAGCACGACCTTCTGCTGGTTGCCGCCTGAGAGGTTCTTCACGGCTTGTTCGCTCGAGGGCGTGCGAATGCGGAGTTCGGCGATCTCGCGGTTGGTGACCCCGACTTCGGCCGCGCGGCTGATGAACGGGCCGCGCGAATACGTAGCGAGGTGCGCGAGCGTCGTGTTCTCGCGCACGGTCATGCCGAGCACGAGCCCTTGTGCTTTGCGGTCTTCGGTGATGAACGCGATGCCGGCCTCGATGCCGGCATGCGGACTGCGCACCGCAACGGCCCGGCCGTCGACCGCGATTTCGCCGCTGGTCGCAATATCGGCGCCGGCAATGGCGCGCACGATTTCGGTGCGTCCGGCGCCGACGAGTCCGGCCAGTCCCACGATCTCGCCTGCACGTACTTCGAACGACACGCCGTTCACGTTGCTGGCGGCGCGCAGATCTTTTACGGCAAGACGCACCGGCGCATCGGACGCCACCGCCGGGAGTTCGGGAAAGTGCGCTTCGAGCGCGCGGCCGACCATCAGCCGAATCATCTCATCCTGCGGCATCGCACTCGTGGGCCGCGTTTCGATCGCACGCCCGTCGCGAATGACCGTGATGCGGTCGGCGATGCGCGGCAGCTCTTCGAGCCGGTGCGAAATGTACACGAACGCGACGCCCTGCGCTTTGAGCTTGCCGATCAGCGCGAAGAGCGCGTCGGTTTCGCGATCGGTCAGCGCGGCGGTCGGTTCGTCCATCACGATCAGGCGCGCGTGGCGCACGAGCGCCTTCGCGATTTCGGTGAGCTGCTGTTCGGCAACCGAGAGGCGCCGCGCCGGGCGGTCGAGCGGCAGCGTGATGCCGAGTTCGGCCAGCACCGCCGTCGCGCGCGCCGTTGCGGCGCCGGTGTCGAGAAAGAGTCCGCGCGTCGGCTCGATACCGAGCACGATGTTTTCGATCACGCCCAGATCCGGAACCAGATTGAACTCCTGGTAGATCATGCCGATGCCGAGCCGCTCGGCCGCCTTCGGTCCGTCGATCGTCACGCGTTGCCCGTCGATTTCGATCGTGCCGCTCTCGGCAACGTACGCGCCGGCGAGCACTTTCATAAGCGTCGATTTGCCCGCCCCATTTTCGCCTACGAGCGCGTGCACTTCACCCGCGGCGACTTCGAACGAGACGCCGTCGAGCGCGCGCACGCCCGGGAACGATTTGGTAATCTCCGCCATGCGCAGCAGAGGTTCTGCTGCCAAAACTATTTCGCGTCGGCTTTGGTGAACGTGCCGACGGGCACGGCGACTTTCTTCGGCACCGCTTTTCCAGCGAACGAATCGGCGATCGCATCGATCGTCTTCGCGCCGATCTGATCGGGATGCTGGATCGCGTCGCCGTACATCGTGCCGGCCTTGATCGCGTCGCGCGCTTCGGGCGTCGCGTCGTAGCCGATGACCGCGATCTTGCCCGTGAGGCCGGCGGCTTCGACGGCCTTGGCCGCGCCGAGTGCGGAGTCGTCGTTGATCCCGAAGATGCCCTTGAGATCTTTGTGCGACTGGAGGATGTCCTCGGTCGCGGAGGAGGCCTTCGCGCGTTCGCCGCCGCCGTCGATATCGGCCACGATCCGCACCGTCGGGCAGCCGGCGGCGACGGCCGCTTTGAAGCCTTTGACCCGGTCTTGAACGCTGGTCACTTCGGGCTCGTCGAGAATCGCCACCGGCCCGCCGCCCGGAACGGCCGCGCACATGAGCTTACCGGCCTGGCCCCCGCCTTGAACGTTGTCGCTGGCGATGTGCGAGACCACCACGCCCTGGCTCGAGCCGTTGGCGATATCGGCCGTGAACACGGGGATGCCGGCCTTGTTGGCCTCGACGATGGCCGAGCCGATGGCCTGCGAATCGTAGGGGGTGAGGACGATCGCAGCGACCTTCTGCGAGATGAAATCCTCGACCTGACTCTGCTGCTTTGAATTATCGCGGCTAGCGTCAACTACGTTGACGGTATAGCCGAATTTTTGCGCTTCGGCTTTCATCCCGGATTCCATATCCTGGTAGAACTGCGCCTCGCGATTCTGGATCGAGACGCCGATCGTTTTGCCGCCGGGGGTTGTCGTGTCAGCGTTTTTCGAGCAGCCCGTCGCAATGACGAGCGCGCACGCAAGAAGAGCGAGTCGTTTCATACCGCACTCCGACTTGTCGGAGGCCATTGGGACGCCCTGCGGCCGCACTCGGGCGCTGTAATTGACAAGACTTCTCAAGAAGGAGACCCTCCGACGTTTGGCGGCTCGTGCTACGTTGATCGCAAGCGGCAGAAGGCACGCTTACGTGCGATTTCAGTTCGTCCGGTCGCCGCCCGGCGGGCGCGTGAAAAATGGCCGGAATTGCCGCGATTAGCGCATGAAATCAGCTATTTTCCCGCAGGATCGTCAGGGATTTCCCTGCACCGAACGGCAGGTTCGGGAAGCTGTCCGCAAGCTGCGGGAACGCGGTCTCGTGCGCGACGGACCCTTGAAATACGGGCGTTTCCCAGACATGGGCCACGTTCGGAGCATGCGTCACCGAGGTTATCCACAGCCATCGGGCGGGCGGCTGTGTACCGTGTGGAGAGGGATTCTTAGATTCGGCTATGGCCAGAGGGCGACGCGGCTGAAGGCGTCTTCGGCGGGCTGGGCCTTCCCCAGCGCGCCGTACGTCACGCCCGCGTCAATCACCGGCTGCATCATGCGCGGGGTCACGGTCTCGGCGAAGACCGCGCGCCGCATCGTGCGCACGACCAGCGGGTCGAGCTTGAGCGTCCGGGCGGCGAGGTCGGCCGTCTTATCGTGGTTGCGGTTGGCCCAGATCGCCGCGGCGTGGAGCGCCTGCGAGAGCCCTCGGGCGGCGTCGCCGTGGGAATCGAGCCACGACTCCGTCGCCGCGATGCAGTCGGAGATCCAGAGCGGACCGATCGCCCCGTATGCGTCTCCGAGCAGGCGGCCGTTCTCGAGCGCCGCGCTAAGGGCCGGCTCCGCGATCATCGCCGCATCCACGCGCCCGCCGGCGAGCCCCATGGGCATCGCCGGAAACGCGAGCTCGACGAAGCGCACGGCGTTTGCGTCGCCGCCGTTCTTGTCGATCCAAGCCTTGACCGCAATGTGGGGAGAACCCCCGAGGCCGTTCACCGCAACGATCTTGCCGGTCAGGTCGCGAGCCGTCCGCAACGGCGAATCCTTGCCCGTCACCAGCGCCGTCGAGGCCGCCCCCGCGCGATAGATCGCTTGGGCCGCAACGATCTTCAACGGCAGCCCCTTGTCGCGCGCTTGCAAGAACGACAAACTATTCGTAGCGCCGAGATCGATGCTGCCGCCCAACAACGCCGCCATCGTTGCCGCGCCGTTTGACATGAACTGCGTGTCTACTGCCAAGCCGACGCGCGAGAGATAACCGAACGTGTCCGCCGCGGGAATGAGGATCGACGAATCCGTTGCAGCGAGCGCGACGCGCAGCGGCGCCGCGGCACGCGCGGGCAGTGGAACGGCGGCATAGGCCGCAGCGGCGCTCGCAAGCGCGAGAAGATCGGCGCGGCGCATTATCGGGGCAGCCTCCGCGCCAAGAAGTCGAGCGCAACGCGATTGAATTCATCGCTGCGTTCGTAGTGCGCCCAATGACCGGCCTCGGCGCAGTGGAATTCCGCCTTGGGATCGCCGAGCGCGGCTTGGATCTCGCGGCCCGCTTCGGGCGGCTGCGCGTTTGCCGAGCCCCAATACACGAGCGCGGGTGCGGTGATGCGCGCGAGCGTCTCGGGTCCGACGGTAAATTGCTCGGCGCTGCCGCCTGCACCGAGATACGCTTCGGCGACGCGCCGCAGCGATGCGTTCACGTCCGGACGTTGGTAGAGTGCGGTGCGCACCGCGATCACTTCATCGTCGAGTTCGCGCGGATCGATCACCAACCGCTCCATGCGCCGGCGCACGCCCGCCGGGGTCGGATCGCCGAGCGCATCGCGCATCGCGTCCAGCGTCGATGCACGCCGCTCGGGATCGGGCATCGCGCGCGCCGGCGTGCCGAGGCCCATCGGCGTCACGAGCACGATCGCATCGACGCGCTCGGGAAATTGCGCGGCGAACGCCGCTCCCACCCAGCCGCCGAGCGACTGCGCGAGCAAGGTGCACGTCGCAAGACCTTCCGCATCGAGCATGTCGACGAGTTGATCGACGAACGCCGGGATGAGCCGCTCGTCGAATTCCGGCTTCGCACCGAGGCCATGCCAGAGCATGTCGTACGCGAGCACGCGGTAGTGCGCTTCGAAGGCCGGAATCGTGCGGCTGAAGTTCTCCAGATGGCCGCCTTGACCGTGCAGCATCACGACCGTGCGCGTTCCGCTACCGGCGCGCAGCACGCGCGAACGATAGCGCTTCCCGCCGGTGCCGATCTCCCAGCCGAGCGCGCGCACCCATAGGCTCGGCGTTGCCGCCGTCGTCATGCCGCCTCGAGCGGGCCGTAGGCGATGCCCATGCCGGTGATCCAGGCCGGCACCGGCTCGTAGTCGGTGTGCATCGACGCCGGCTGCGCGGCAGCGGTCGCGGCTAGCCACGTGCGCACTTCGTTCGCGCCGACCCCGGCCGCTTCGATCTCGTCGGTCGACAACCGCTCGAGCGTCGCCCAGTCTTCGCTGCGCAACGCACTCAGAAACGCTCTATCCCAATCGGGATTGATCATGCGCCCAGCCGATTCGATATAGTCCGGCGGACGGTAAACGCGCTCGGCTTCGGTAAGCTTCTGATTGGCGCGCGTCAACGTAACCGGACTGTGCGAGAGCCCGCCCGACGCCAAGACCAGCACGCGCTTCTTCAGCGTGCGCAGGTAGCGGCCGGCCGCGGTGCCCAGCGCACGCGAGCGCTTCATCGACGGCATCGGCGGGTTGACGCAATTGATGAGGATCGGAATCACCGGCAACGCGTCGTTCGCGCCGAAGAGCTCGCCCATCGTCAACCCGAAACCGTGATCCAACTTCGCATCCTCGCCGTGCGCCGCGTCGATATCGGCAGCGGCGAGCGCATCGAGCAGCGCGACCGACAATTCTGTGGGGATGTCGTACGGGCCATCCGACGTTTCGAAATCACCGTATCCGCGCGCCGTGCAGAACACGGTGAACGGCGCCACGATATCCTGCAGCGTGCGCCGATGTTCGGTGCCGAAGAACACGAGCAGTTCGGGATCGAAGCGTTTCACGAACGCCTGCGCTCGTGCGAACGCGGCGCGGAACTCGCGACCTTGCACGTGCTCCGGGTCTCTGAGCATCAACGGTCCGTGCGAGGTGCACAAGAGCGCGATGCGACCGCTGTCATCCATCTCAGGGCGCCTTCTGCGAAGCCGCGAGCCGCCCTGTGCCTAGCCGGCGGCGACGACGCGCGCGCGGCCGGCGTTCTTGCCCGCGTATAGCCGGCGGTCGGCGACGCTCAGCAGATCGGAGCTGCTCGTCGCTTCGCGCGGATATTCGGCGACTCCGATCGTCACGGTGACGGTGCGCACGCCCGCGCCGGCCCAGCCGGTCGAGAGCGCGCGCGGAATGTCCGCCACGATCCGTTCGGCCAGAACGTTTGCTTGCTCGAGCTCCGTTCCGGGGAGCAAAATCGCAAACTCCTCGCCGCCGTAGCGGCAAACGTAGTCCGAGGAGCGCACCGCATTGACGAGTGACGCTGCGATCAGTTGCAAGACCTTATCACCCTCGGCGTGCCCATAGGTGTCGTTCACGCTCTTGAACGCGTCGATATCGAGCATCATCATGCACATCGGCCGGCCCGAGCGGTGCGCCAGCGCCACGTATTTCTCGATCGCCTCATCGAAGAAGCCGCGATTGTACACGTTCGTTAACGGATCGCGCACGACGATCTTCTGCAGCTCTTCGTAGCGCTGCCGGTAGGTCAGCACGCGAAACATCGCGCCGAGTTCGCGGCCCTCTCCGACGACCACGCTTTCGGTGACGTTGAAGTGGCGCAAGTAGATCGTGAGGATCGCCGAATAAAGCAGAGCGGCAACGGTCTTGCCGGCAAGCTGCGAGAGCATGATGTCGCGGTAGAACGGACTGCCGGCGAACGCCAGCGTCGAAAATGCGACCGAGTCGAAATACAGCGTTGCGAGCAGCGAAAGGAACACGCGCAGAAATATCGAGCGCGTGTACCGGCTGATCCATTCGTAGAGCAAACAGACCAGCAGCGTGTCGATGAAGAGCACGACCGCGCTCGAAATCACGATGCGCGGCTGCACGCCGAAGATATCCGGCGAAAGGTGGTAGGGGTTGATCGCCAACGGCGATTGCAACTGTAGCGCTACGAGCAAGCCTAGCGGCACGAAGATGACGTTGGCGATAGCGACGCCGTAGATCAGTTTACGCGCCTCGACCGCGTCGTCGCTCAAGTACACGAAGAGCACGAGAAAGAGAATCGCCGGAAAGAGCACGACGGAACCCGGGCTCACGACGAGCCACGAGGAGAGCTGCACGTACATGGTGCCGGCCAGCAGGTTCGCGTACTGGAAGATGACGCCGAAGACGATGTAGAGCAGCGGAGCGCCGAAGATACGCCGCAGCCGGAACGACAGCACCAGCAACACGCCGACGAAGACCGTTTCCCCAACCATCAGCAGTATTTGCTGGGCCAGCGGCGTCAACACCACAACGAAAAATGCTCCTTGTCTTGGGAACCGTGCCGGGCTACCTTCGCGATTCGGGCCGCAAGACTTGTCGGCCCTGGGGGTCGAACGGGGTCGTTCATCCGGGGTAAAAAGAGCGTAATGAACGTCTTGATGGTAGCGGCGCTCGTGGCTGCGGCGCTAAGCGTAACGCAGGCCGCGTCTGCTGCAGGCTCGGTGCCGCTTCCCGCGCCGCCGCCGGGAACGCCCGTTTCGGCGACGCTCCGCGATGCAATGATCGCGATCGAGCGGGCCGCTTCGACCAACCCTGCAGCTGCGCAAAGTGCAGCATTAAACTATAATGCTGCCATCGAGCAGTTGCGCGCTCACCAGTACGAACGGGCGCGTGCAAGCGCGTTAGCGGCGATCATCCAGTCGGCAGCGCCGCCCCCGCCCGTCGCACCCGTGGCGCACGCGCCAATAGCCGCACCGGCCTTTCCGGGGCCACGATATTACATGATTCCCGACGAGCTGCCGTCGACGCAGGCAAATGCGCAAAGGTACGTCGCCCTGGCGCATCGCGCGATGGCGAGTTGCAGCGCCTCGAAGACCGCTGCTGCGGAGTATCGCGGCGCCCTTGCCGCGCTGGACGCGAAGCAATACCGCGTCGCAATGGCCGATTCGCGAAATATCGTCGACGACTGCGTCAGCCGTTAACTGAAATTCGGCAACGCGAGTTCGATTAGCTCGGTGGCTTCCGAGACACCGGTTGCGATCGCGGTCTCACCGGGTTCGAGAAGAACGGCGGAATGCTCGCTGAAGGGCAAGGCGCGGCGCGCCATCTGGTGGCCGAAATCCGGACCACGTGCCGCGAACTCAGCGGAACGCTGCTTTGGTCATAACCCGAGACCGTAGAACCGTGAGGCCGACTGGCCCAGAATCTGCGCGCGGTCGATGGGTGAGCATCCGTTGAGTAGCGCGAGCGTCGTGCTCCACGTCTGCTCAAAGTTACCAAAGAGTTCCGCCACCGGCCAGTTGCTGCCCAGCATGACCCGTTGCGGTCCGAAGCGTTCGAGGATGTGGTCGACAAACGGCTGGAAGGCAACCCGTCCGCCATCCGTGATCGACGTAACGTGCCCAATTCCGGATATTTTTACAAAGACATTCGGGTAGGTCGCAATGCGCGCCATCAGCGAGGTCCAAGGTTGCTCGAGGCCCGCTGCGATGGTCGGCTTTCCCAGATGGTCGATGACCTGTTTTAAGTGCGGGTACCGTTCAGCGAGCATTACGACTTGCTCGAGATGCGCCACCGTACCGGCGTTACTGTCCCAGGTGTAGCCGCGCTCCGCAAGCAGCCCCATGCTCTCGATCACTCCCGGACGCACTTGCCAATTGGGATCCGGGTCGATCAAGATCAGATGACGCACGCCTTTTATCAGCGGCTCGTCGGCATACAGATTGAGCCGCGCTTCGGTTGCCTTCGGGTCATCGAGCGGCAGCCAACCGACGATGCCGGCGATAAATGGAAACTGTTTTGCGGTAGCCACCATGGACTCGGTATCTTCGACCGTATTCGCCGCCTGAACGATCACGGTCCGGTCCACGCCGCTCGCGCGTAGATGCGCTTCGAATTCAGGCGCGAGAAAGTCGCGTCGAAGTTGGGCGAAGTCCTCGCGGTTGTCGAGCCAGGCGTCGCGACCCTTGACGTAACGCCAGAAATGGTGATGGGTGTCGACGGCGACCGGTTTGCTCACTTCAGTTCCACGATTCTTCGAGCGTTACGGAGACGATTTGGTCGAGTGGGAGACTAAAGACGTGGAAGCCGACCCAGCGATCATGATAGAGTTCCGGCCTATTCGAACTCACCAAGTCGTACAGCACTTCTTGGTTCTCTTCCGAAACAAACACGATGTCGCCGACGATCAACTCGCCGTCTGCGCACAAGAGGCTCACGGTTCGATCGTAGGCCTGCTTCAGCGCCGCGCCTAGCGCGACGCGCGCCGGCCACGGACCGTCAATGAACCGCCTCGGCTGGGGCGACTCGAAATTCATCAGGGACGGCCTCCTGCGCTTTCCCTTGGAGATCGCGTGCGTGACTGAGGATCAACCTTCGTACCGATACAGGGATGATATCGGTCGGTGAGAGATGCTCGGGGGCGTCGTAATTCTGCGGAACGATCACGACCTCGTCCTGCCCGGAAAAATTGAAATGCATCGACCAGTTCTTCCAAAGATGGAAGCGCAGGAAATGATAGAGCTTACCGGCTTTGCTCTTGGATCGCGTGGCAAAGAAGTAGATGATGCGGCAGGTCTTCTTATCGATCGGAACCGTGGCCCGGCTATAGACAAACGAGCCGTAGTCGAAGCGTGCATACCCCGGTAAATGAAACGCGCAGCTCCATTCACGTGATTCGAGCAGCGGTGGGACGCTACGCTGGAAGCGCGATACGATCGAATGCCAAAGCAGCCGATGCTCGGTCGGCGGCCACTTCTGCCCGCCGAGTCCCGGATAGCTTTGGCTATAGCTCTTCTCCGGCTCGGCCGGGTCGCGCTTGAAGCCTGGATCCCCGGGATTGTGCCAGTTGAACCCGACGGCCCGCCCGTTATGGACCTCCGCTTTTGGTCGCCGAGGTCCGAGATGCGATAAGCCGACGAAAGCGTCGCGAGAGGTAAACATAAATTCGACCGAGTTGCGGTGCACGTAGAACGGATGCGCGTCGAGAATATTCTCAACCGACGGCCGCCAGTTCACGTTCCAGATGACGGTCTCGTAGCGAATCGTAAAGTCCGGCAAAAAGAACTCGATGGGAACATCCTCTTCGATGGGAGCCGGCACCCCGGTTCCCATCCAGATGAAGACCATGCCGTGGATTGTTTTGGTCGGGAACGTGCGAATGCGCGCATCTTTGCGGCCGGGAATGACAGAGGTCGGACCCTCACCAAGGACGGCCAGGCACTCCCCCAGCGCATCGAACGTCCAGGCGTGATACGGGCACGTGATCGTCCCCTTGAAATGACACGCGCCCTTGGACAGCGATGCACCTCGATGGGGGCAGATGTCCGTTACCGCTGCGACATTACCCTCGCCGTCCCGGAACAGCGCCAGCGGCTGCTCGAGAATCGTCAGCGGCACGGGCTTCTTCCACCCGACGCGTTTGGCCTCAATCGCCGGATGCCAGTACTCGAATAATCCGAGCTCCGGGATATAGCGTCGCATGTCGCGTACGCGCGGCCTTTTTACCTCGCTCGCCGCTTCCGCATTTCCGCTGCCTGTGTTGAGTTCCACGGCTCCTGGCCCTTCCTCGGACGTATGTTGGTTTGCTATTGCGCCCCGCTGGCCGCAAGTTCCCAAGTGTTTTTCGACGGGTTCCAGCGCAGTAGCGCTACTCCACTCTCGCCGAGCCCCGTTTGGTCTCCGGAAGTGAAGTTGTAGATGCCCTGGAGACCGGCCCACGAGCGCTGATGCAGAATGTAGTCGCGGATTTGCATCGCCGTCGCTTTTGGACCCAAGTCGCGCAGCGCGTCGATGGCGAGTATCGCAAAGTCCCAGGCAATCTGCTGCGGGGGCTCACCGCGAAGACCGGCGGCTTTCATCGCTTTGAAGAATGCCGCTTGCTGGAGTTTCTCGGCTGCTGGCGCACCGGGGTATTCGACGAGTCCCTGGGCGTTGTTGAGGATGAGCTCCTTCGGCATGAAGGCGGCGTACGATTGCATCTGCAGCTCGCTGAGATTGGCACCGGAGCCATACACGGGGACGTCGAGCCCTGAATCGGATATTGCGTGCAGGACGGTGCCGAACGACGTACCGACGGCAAAGGTTATGATCGCGCCGGGCTGCGCCGCTTTGATACGCGCCACTTGTGCAGCGACGCCGAGATCGCCCGGACTAAAGTGCTCGTGGGCGACGATCGCCAGATCTTGGAACTCTTTGTGTGTCAGCGTCACATCGAGCTTCTGATCGAACGTCTGTCCGCTCGCATCGGTCGCCGTGATGATCGCAAGCTTTTTCAGACCGCGATTCTTGAAGTAACGTAACATGACCGATTGCACGTCTTCGATACGCGGTGCGGCGCGGAACACGTAGCCTCTCGCTGGAGGCGTGATCACCGGCGAATAGCACAGGTCGACCGGGCCGTTCTGCGCGAGTAACGGCATTATTGCAGCGCAGGCGGATGTCAGTACCGGCCCAACGATGACCGGGACCTTCTGCTCGATAAGTTGGTTCGCAAGTTGTACGGCCGTCTGCGGATTCGACTGATCGTCGTGGAGGACGAACTTGACCGGGCGGCCCCCGACCCCCCCGTTTGCGTTTGCGTACATCTCGATCGCACGAAACGCTTCGGCCTGCTTCCCGCCGTAGAACGCAAGGGAGCCCGTTTGCGAGACCATGACATTGATCTCGACGGGGTCGGCGGCATTCGCAGGACTACTGCCGACCCACACGGCGGCACAAAAAAAGGCGAAGCATCGGGTGAGGAAACGGGTCAAGATAACCCCCTAATGCCACTCGCGGCGACGTAAACCGGATTTCCATCCGGTATCTGCATAGCACCGGACGTTCGAGGTGTCAAGCCACCAGAAGGCTTTGTATACAGCTTGACAGCGTCGCAACGACAGGTCTAGGATGACCAGAAACCGGACTGCCAGCCGGTAACTTTCCGGCGGCCGTGAAGCACGCTTAAGGAGCGCCTGTTGCCGAATCTCCGTTACCGACGCCTCGGATATGTCGCTTTGAACGTGACGGACCGCGCGCGCTCGATTGCGTTCCAGCGAGAAACGATGGGACTCGAGCTCGTCCCAGGTTCAGAAGAGTCCGCCGGCGTTTCTCTCTTGACGAGCGGCACCTCGTCGTGCGATCTCGCCTTTTACGACGGTGACGCGCCGGCGATGCGCCGCATCGCTTTCGAGATGGAGGACGAGGGCTTTCTCGAGCTCGCGCACGCACATCTACAGCAACTCGGGATCCCGGTCTGGACGGTACCGGATGCCGAACGCGCCGCCTTCGGACAGCAAGCCGCTTTTCGCTTTCGCGAGCCTTCCTGCGGCCTCACCGTCGAGTTGTACAGCCCGGCGGCCGCCGCATCGTTGCCGGCCTTTCGGCGCACCTTCACCAACATCGCCCGGCTCGGCCATGCCGTCGTGAGCGTTACCGATCTCAGCTCCTTCGTACGGTTCTTCCTCGACGAGTTGAACTTTCGCGTTTCCGACTACATCGGAGAATGTGCGTTCCTGCGCTGCTTTCCGAACGTCTACCATCATAGTTTCGCGGTCGTACCGGGTAGTGAGAACCGCCTACAGCACGTCAACTTCATGGTGGACCACCTCGACGATATCGGTCGCTCAATCTATCGCTTAAAGCATCAAGAGGTGCCCGTCGTGTATGGGCCCGGCCGCCATCCGCCATCCGGAAGCGTCTTCTTATACTTCACCGACCCGGACGGCTTCACGTTCGAATTCAGCAGCGGCATGGAAGAGTTCCCGGAAGTGGATCCACGTGCGGCGCGACACCTGCCTTTTGTGCCGGAATCATTCGACTATTGGGGCAGTGAACCGGCGGCCGCATTTGGCGCGGTCGGCAAATTTGCAGCGCTCGACGGCGCGGAAGATCCTGCGGGATCGTTACACTAACGGAGGGGTAAATACTATGACCACCGAGGCTGCCGCGGGTTCGTCCGTCGAGAAGGGCGAGTTCGTAAACGTACGTGGCTTTCAGACCCACATCCACACGGCGGGAACCGGGGCGCCGATCGTGCTCATTCACGGATCGGGACCCGGAGTAACTGCCTGGGCGAATTGGCGGAGCACGCTGCCGTTCTTAGCGTCGAAGGGCTTTCACGTCTACGCCTATGACATTCTTGGATTTGGCTATACGGAGCGCAAGCCCGGTGAACGCTACCACTACCGCGACTGGGTAGATCAGTTAATTGCCGTCATCGAGGATGTGGTCGGCGAACCGGCGATGTTGCTCGGCAATTCCCTGGGCGGGGCGCTATCTCTGCGAGTGGCTTCCGAGCGTCCCGACCTCGTGCGGCGCATGGCGCTGATGGGGTCCGGCGGCCTGGAATTCAAGATGTCGCCGTCGCTCGAGGCGATCTGGGGCTATACGCCCAGCATCGAAAACATGCACGCGATGATCGCGGAGCACTTCGCCTATGACCCCGCGCTCGCGACACGCGATTTGGTGAGAATGCGGTACGAGGCGAGCATGCAGCCTGGCTTCCAAGAATCGTACGCGGCCCTCTTTCCCGCGCCGCGCGAACCGTGGATCGCGAAGTTGTCGACGCCGGAGGACGATATACGCAAGATCACGGCCCCGACGCTCCTCTTCCATGGCCGAGAGGACAAAGTCGTGCCGTTGTCCGTCTCCTATCGTTTATTGGAGCTCATTGCGGACGCGCAGCTGCACGTTTTTGGGAAGTGCGGTCATTGGACACAAGTCGAGCGCGCCGCAGAATTCAACGCGCTGGCCGCACTCTTTTTCGAAGGCGGACGCTAAGCGCATGGTAGTCGAGGTCCCGGTAGAACGCGCGGGCACTATGCGTTTGCATGTCGCAACGCCGGATGCCGAACGCGCTGCCGGCGCCGGCATCATGGTGTTTCAGGAAGCCTTCGGGGTCAATGACCACATGCGAGACGTCGCTCGCAGCTTCGCGGACCTGGGCTTACTCGCAGTTGTTCCGGAGCTCTACCACCGCGCGGGCATCGCTGAGGTTCCTTATTCCGATATGGCTGCGGCGGTGCGGGTTATGAACGAGACGATTACGCGAGATGGCCTCGTGGACGATATCGGCGCAACCGTGAAATGGCTCGGGGTGAGCGCCGGACTCGGTCCGGAGCGGCTGGCGGCGGTCGGCTTTTGCATGGGCGGGCGAGTCTCGTTCATCGCGAACGCTCATCACCCGCTCGCAGCAGCCATTGACTTCTACGGCAGTATTACGCCTGCGGCGCTCGACCTCGCAGATAAACAACTCGGACCGTTGCTCCTGTTTTGGGCCGGCCTCGATGAGTATATTCGCCCGGAAGGAACGCGAAAGGCTGCCGACGCGCTGAACGAAGCGAAAAAAGACTTCACGGAAGTAACGTTTTCGCACGCCGACCACGGCTTCTTCTGCGATCGGCGACCGGCCGTCTACAACGCGAACGCTGCACGTCAGGCGTGGTCGCTTTCCAGAGAGTTCTTAGCGACTCGTGGCCTTCTTAGCAGCACCTCGGCCACCTAAAGGTTTCGACGCCGTTTTCACGTCCCAATATGTCCAGAAGATTTCGCGAAAAAGATCGAACAGCCGTTGAAAGCGCTCGGGCTCGTTCTGAAACGCGGTTCGTATTGCTAGGCCGCGGACGATGCTGAGGGCTAGCCAAACGGTGTCCTCCGCCAACTCACGGGGGAGGCCACGGGCTTCCAACGTCTGCTGCCACGCGTATTCGGCCGGGAGGCGATACTGACGCGTCAGAGGGACGGTGATCGCTCTTCCACCGGTGCCTTTAGAAGCGCCCATCGTCGCTAACAAAAAGAAGAAGTCGCCAAAATAGAATTCCTTCGAATCGATAATCATCGCTTCGATAGGATCCTTGGATGCGTCAAGATGCGACGCGCGACTGCGGCTCCGCGCGAGCGCCCGCTCGTACGCGTGCTCGATCGTATGCGCAACGAGGTCATCTTTGGTCGGAAAGTGATGCAAGATGGCCCCGCGCGAAACTCCGCCGCGCGTTGCAACATCCGCGACGCGAAAGCCGGTGTACCCACTTTTCAGCATGACCTTGAGCGCGGCTTCTAGGATTTGCAGCCGCGTCTCGCGGCTTCGATCTTCCTGGGACCGGCGGGGGCGCTTGGCAGGAGGCTTTTTCATAGTAAGACTGTCGTCTGGTCCATTACCATTGCGTGACCATCCCCCTCTCCATTCGTTGCGTTAACGGTCGAGTAGTTTGATCACTTCCATGAGATAGGCGTCTCGTTTTTTCGCGAGATCGCCAATTGATCGTTCGCCGGTGGAAGCGGCGACCCCGTCGACGAGTTGCTTGCGAATCTCGGGAGTGAGCGAAGGAGCGCCGAGATCGTCGAACCAGCTCTGCACCGCATCGCCGAGATGATCGAGAAAATATTGCATGCCGCCCTCGCCGCCGGCAAGGTGAAAGGTCAGCGACGGTCCCATGAACGCCCACCGTAATCCGGGCCCGTAGGCGACGGCCGCATCGATGTCGGCCACGCTCGCGACGCCGCTATCCATCAAGTGAATCGCTTCCCGCCACAGCGCGGCTTGCAGCCGGTTGGCAATGTGTCCACGGACCTCTTTGCGGATGTGTATCGGATACTTACCGATGCTCCGGTAAAACGCGATCGTTGCGGCAATCGCAGCTTCGCCGGTTCGATCGCCGCCGACGACTTCGACCAGCGGCATCAGATGGGGCGGATTGAACGGATGTCCGATGACGCAGCGTTGCGGATGTTTGCAACGGGATTGAATGCGACTCATCAAGAGTCCAGACGAGCTCGATGCAATGAGCGTTGCGTCGGGAGCAACCGCATCCAAGAGTTCGAAGAGATCGATCTTCGCGGCTTCGTCTTCCGGACCGCTCTCCTGCACGAAACCCACGTCCCGCACCGCGCTTCCCGGATCGGCAACGACCCGCAAGCGTTCGAGCGTCGCGCCGGGACTCAAGCCGGCGCGCTCGAGAACCGGCCACAGCCCGGCGACGGCGCGCCGAATCGCATCGGCCTCCCGAAACGGGTCGGTGACGTTGACCTCGCAGCCGCGAGCAAGAAAATACGCCGCCCAGCTCGCGCCGATCGTACCGGCGCCGATGACTGCGACGCGACTTATGGTGGGACTCATAGACGCATGGTCCCCCAAAGCGGTCATGTACTCTTGCCGAAACACGCTGGGCGCACAGACGTAAGGGGTGAAGTCGTGTGCGTTTGCCTGCGCGATGCACGGTATCGAAGGCCTGATCGTCCGCGTCGAGACCGACTCGTATCCGGGCACTCCGTCGCTCGTGCTGATCGGGTTGCCCGACCGGTCGCTGAACGAGTCGAAGGACCGCGTCCGCTCGGCCATCGTCAACTCCGGCTTCATGCTGCCGGCCGGGCACCTGCTAGTGAACCTCGCTCCGGCAGAAGTGCGCAAGGAAGGCCCATCGTTCGACCTTCCCATCGCGCTCGCGCTCTTAGCCTACGACGGACAAGTGCCGGCCAAACCGCTGGCCGAATTCATCATGCTCGGCGAACTCGCGCTCGACGGCACGCTGCGGGCCGTGTCCGGAACGCTGCCGATGCTGATCGCCGCCAAACGTGCCGGCATAACGCGCGCCATCGTTCCGCTTCCCAATCGGGCCGAGGCGGCGCTCATTCCCGGCATCGAGACCTACGCCGTGCCGGAACTCGCCGAAGCGGTCGCGGTCGTGCTCGGCAACGGCGCGAAGTTCCGCGTCGTTCCCGGGGCAGCGGCGCCGGCACACGAGGACGGAGGCGACGACTTCGCCGACGTCCGCGGACAGATCGTCGCGAAGCGCGCGCTCGAGATCGCGGCCGCCGGCGGCCACAACGTCATCCTGATCGGACCGCCCGGCTGCGGCAAGACGATGCTCGCGCGGCGCATGCCCTCGATCCTGCCGCCGATGACGCCGGACGAGTCGCTCGACGTCACCTCGATCTACAGCATTGCCGGGCTGCTCGGCAGCGAACCGCACATCGTCCACCGGCGGCCGTTCCGCGCACCGCATCACACCAGCAGCCGCATCGCGCTCGTCGGCGGCGGCAGCACGCCCCGGCCGGGCGAAGTGACGCTGGCCTCGCGCGGGGTGCTCTATCTCGACGAGATCGCCGAGTTCCCACGCTCGACGCTCGAAGTATTGCGGCAGCCGTTGGAAGACGGCACCGTCACGATCGCCCGCGCCGCCGGCACGTGCACGTTTCCGGCGCGCTTCTCGCTCGTCGCGTCGATGAATCCGTGTCCCTGTGGAAACCGCGGAGAACGCAACGCCGACTGCCGCTGCGACGACGCGGCGGTAGAACGCTATCGCGGCCGCATCTCGGGACCGCTGCTCGATCGCATCGACTTGCACGTCAACGTCGTGCGCGTCCCATACGGCGAACTTGCAGCGGCACAGCAGTCCGAACCATCCGCCGCGATCCGGGCGCGCGTCGTAGCGGCGCGAAAGCGGCAATGGGCGCGTAACCGCACCGTCAACGCGCACCTGCGCGGCGGCGACCTGCGGGCACACGCCGCGCTCGACGCGCCGTCGTCCGCGCTGCTCGAAGGCGTGATGCAGCGCGAACGGTTGAGCGCCCGCAGCTTCGACCGCATCGTGCGCGTCGCGCGAACGATCGCCGACCTCGCCGGCGCCGAACGTCTCGCCCGCGAACACGTCGCGGAGGCGTTGCTCTACCGGCGCTCGTAGCCGGGCAAGCCGCACGAAAGGGTGCGTGCCTGAGGTTCCGAACGTCGCCGCATGAAACATTTCGCAGTTCTTCTGAGGCTTAGCCGGTGGTGAACGGCGAGAAGTCGCTCTCGGTGCTTGCGGACGAGTTGGAAGCGCGCATGGCACTCGAACTCGAGAACCTCATACCGGTGAAGTCCGCGCTGTTTCTGTCGGGCGAGCGCGATCCGCGGCTCGGGCCGCTGGTGAAGTCGCGCGATCCCAATAACCGCGGCAAGAAAATGCTGATGGGTCCCGATCCGCGGCTGCCGAGGATGCCCGATAAGCCGACGCTGGTCGACTTCTTCCGTCTGCGCTTTGCGCCGACGCACTTGCTGCAATCGGCGCGCATCGCGCGGCTCAATGGGCTCGAGGACAAGATCGTTCTGGCCTGCCTGCTGCACGATATCGCCGTTACCGGCTTGATTCAAGGCGATCACGGCTACTGGGGCGCGCAGTTGATCGAGCCCTATGTCGATAAAGAGATTACGTGGGCCGTGCGCGCGCACCAATCGTTGCGTTTCTATGCCGACCCCGATGTCGGCTACGAGTACCCGCAAGTCTACATCCAGAACTTCGGGGCCGACTACAAGCCCGACCCGCACATCCAGCGCGACTACGAACGCGCGCGCAAGCACAAGTGGTACATGACTGCGCGCATGATCACGTGCAACGATATCTACTCGTTCGACCCCACGGTGAACGTGTCGATCGACGACTTCATCGACATCATCGAGAAGCACTTTCGTCAGCCCGAAGAGGGCCTCGGCTTCGATGATTCCTCGTCGGCGCACATGTGGCGCACGATCAACATGCCGACCCGGATGCTCTGATGGCAACGGCGGAAACGATCGCGATACCACGCGCGGACGGCGGCACGTTCGAGGCGCATCTCGTTTTGCCCGAGCGCAAGCCGGCGCCGGCGATCATCGTCGTTTCATCGATCTACGGCGTGACGGCGGGTTTGAAACACACCATGGATCGCTACGCGTCACGCGGTTTCATCGCCGTCGCGCCGGACTTTTTCTGGCGCGTGGGCGGCGGAGCGCTCGACGATACGCAGCGCGAAGCAGCCGAAGCGCGCATCAAGGGCTACGACAACGAAGACGGGGTCGACGACATGCGCCGCACGCGCGATGCACTCGCCCGCCGCCCGGAGTGGAACGGAAAGTTCGCCGTATTGGGGTTTTGTTTCGGCGGACGGCACGCGTTTCTCGGTTTGACGCGGCTCGGCGCCGACGCGGCGGTCGCGTTCCACGGCTCGCACATCCACCGGTACCTGAACGAGGCCGGCGCCGTAACGAAGCCGTTCAGCTTTCACTTCGCCGGGATCGACCCGCTCGTGCCGCTCGAACAAGTCGAGCAGATTCGCACGGCTCTCGCGGGAAAGACCGGCGAGATCGCGGTGTACGACGGCGCGCATCACGGCTTTGCGCGCGAGGAATCGCCGCGCTACGATCCCGCGGTAGCGAAGCTCTCCGAAGAGCGGGCATTCGCCTGCCTCGATACGCTCGTAAGCGCACCCGTCGCGTAAGGGCGCTTTACGGACGCCAGATTAAATCGTTCGCGTCGACCGGTTTATCCAATAAGCCGTACTTGACCATCAGATCGATCACCGGTTTGATCTGCGCCGGATCGATCGCCGTACCGTAGTCGGTGCGCAACATCTCACCGACCTTCGCCGGATCGAGGTTCAACGTGCGCACGAGCGTCTGCGCGGACTCGCCACGATGGCCGTTGCCCCACGCCGCCGAGCGGCTGATCGCCGCTGCCAGCGACTTCGCGAGCGGCGCGTTCGCCTTGAGCCATGCTTCGTTTGCGGCGAAGCCGAAGATCAGGTAGCGCGGCGGCATCGCTTCGTCCGGATCGCCGATGCTCCGCGTCGTGGCGCGGGCAGCGGTGAGGAACGGCTCGGCCGGCAGCGTGACGTCGACGCGGCCCTGCTCGAGCGCGGCTTGCATCTGCGGATACGGCACTTCGAGAAACTTCACGCTCTTCGAATCGACGCCGGCTTTATCGAGCCACAAGCGCACGACGGCGTTTTGCACCGTGTTGATCGCCACGATGCCGACGGTTTTTCCGCCGAGATCCGTGACCGACTTGATGGGCGAGTCTTTGCGCACGAGCGCCAGGTCGTTGCCCGGCGTCTGAATCGCGCACGACGCAAAGAACTTGAGCGGCACGCCGCGCGAACGGGCCGCGGCGAGCGTGCCCGTGTTGATCAGACCCGCGTCGAGCGACCCGCCGGCGAGCGCCGCGGCGACGGCCGGCCCGCTGCGCAGCACCGTATTGTGCACGTCGATGCCCGCGCTCTTAAAGTAGCCCAGGTCCAAACCGTAGTCGATGATCGCGTCCATTTCGCTCGGGATCGTTCCGATTGAAACGGCTGGAAGGTCCGCGGCCGAGGCGCTCCTCGGCGCACCGAGTATGAGCGCACCGGCCGTCGAACCGGCTACGAACGCGCGCCGATTCAAAACGGCTCTCCGCCGCCCTTGCTGATTGCGACCCACTGGTCTTTTTTTGCATCCCAGCGCATGAGCGTCAGGTCTTTTTGCGTGAGCCCGCGTTGATCGCCGGTGGTAAAATCGTACACGCCCAAAATGCCCGGGAAGTTGTGCAGTTTCTCGATGTACGCGTGGAGCTGCTCCGCGGTCGCACCGGTACCGAGTTCGCGCAACGCCGAGATGACGATCAGCGCCGGGTCCCAGCCAAGCGCGAGACCGAAGTCCGGCGTTACGCCGACGTCTTTGCTCACGGAGTTGAATTGTCGGACCGCGCCGGCTTGCGCGTGCGGCACCACGCCGCCGAGAAAGGCCGGTCCCGAGAAGATCAATTGCGAGGGCAGATAGGGCGTCCATTGCTTCATCAAGTCGTAGATCATGTTCGAATTCGACGCCACAACCGGAACGTCGAACGCTGCGTCGGCCATTCCGCGCAGCGCCGTCTGAAACGGCGTGCCGATCACCCAGACGATCACGACTTGCGGCGCGGTCGCCTTCAAGTGCGCGACTTGTGCCGCCACGGTGAGATCGGTCGGGGCGAAATGCTCTTGATCGACGATCGTTACGCCTTTATTTTCCGGCAACGCCACGGCGCCGCCGAGGCGTTGATCGGCCTGCTGTCCGGTCGCATCCGCCGTGGTCAACGTTGCGATGCGATTCCAGCCCTTACGGTGGAAATAATGGACCATCGCGCTGAAAATGTCGGGCCCGCTTACGCTCGGTGCAAACGTAAACGAACCTTTTGGCGGGTCGAGGCCCGGTGAGAGACAGTACTGCACGATCTTCGTTTGCGCGAGCGGCACCACGGCCAGACACGAATTCGTGAGTTCCGGGCCCAACACGACCTGCGATCCGCTCGTGAGAATCTGATTCAAGAGTTGAACCGCAACTTGCGGTTTGCTCTGATCGTCGTAAATCTCGAAGTGGATCGGGCGGCCTTTGATCCCGCCTTGCCGATTCACCGCCGTTTCGAGCCGCCGAATCGTATCTTCGTTCAGCTTTCCGATGAACGCGCCGGAGCCCGTCATCGAGTTGATCGACGGTATGACGAACGGCGTTTCGGCCGCGCGGGCAGGCGAACTGCCCAGCGGCGCGATCAGGGCAACGAACAAGGCGCACGCAAACGATCGGGTCAGCATCAGAGTTCTCCGTTGTCGATCGGCGCAACGTGCCGAAGATGGCGCAAAGTTTGGAGCGTTAGGGCGCGCACGGCTTCGCGCGCCTGGGCGGCCTGACCGTTCGCGATCGCATCGATTACGTCGACGACTGCGGGCACGAGCGCGATCCGCACGCGTTCCTGCTTGCGGGCGACCGCAACGTAGAGCAACGACTGCAACAATGGGCGCTCGTACGCTTCGCGCAGCCGTTCGTTCCCGGCGAGTTCGAAGACCCAATGCGAGAGATCACCGCGCAGCCACACGTCGGCCGCAGTATCATCGCTCGCCGCCTTGTGGACCGTCGCCTTGAGTTCCGCCGCACTTGCCTGGGCCGCCGCACCGGCGCGTTCGGCGGCAAGCTCCGCTGCGAACCCGAGCAGCGCGAACCGCACTTCAAAGAGCTCGACGATTTCGCGTTCGCTGAGGTCGATGACGCGAACGCCCCGAAACGGCGCCCGCTCCGCCAGTCCGTCGGCGACTGCGCTCTGCAACGCTTCGCGAACCGGCCCGTTCGAAAGCCCAAACTCCCGCTGCAGTTCCACCTCGCGGATCCACGACCCGGGCCGGTACTCACCGGCCAGGATTCGCTTGCGGACGACCATTTTGAGCCACTGCACGCGGGTAACATCGACCGCGGAGGGCGGTGTGACGATGCGATCGTTCATGGACGGCGCTTTCATCCAGCACGGTGCTGCCGGGGTGGGGCGGAGGATGATTAATGATTTTCGTTAATGATTTAAATATCTTCCACCTCCCTCGCCCCATGCACCGAGAAAATGTCCGTGACGCATGACTGACCGACCGAACAACGCCACTCCCTCACGCGAGCGCTGCGTAACCTCCTATCCGACGCGGCGGCGCTACCGCCCCGGGGTGGTGTTTCCCCCGGCCGTACCGGGCGTCGCGGATATGTTCGACATCCACTGCCACGCGCACGAAGGTCAGCAAGATGCGCTCGCACTCGCAAAACTTGCCTCACAGAGCCACATGCGCGGCATCGTCTACAAGACGCTCGGTTCGATCACCGGCGAGTACCGTCCGGCGCAAGACGTCCGGGACCTCAACGCGGCGTTGCAGCGTTGGGCGGAAGCCGAAGACGTCGAGCCGATTACGTGCTACGCGGGCTACGGCATCACGATGGACAACCGGCCGCCTTCGATGGAGCGTCTGCGGCAGAATCTCGCCGACGGCATCGCGGCCGTTTGGCTGCCCGTGTTCAATCATGCGAACACGCTCAATACCGTCGGCGGCCTCGTACGCTGGTGGGACGAAACGGCGAAGCCCGGCGAGCATTCCGACCCGCTGCCATGGGACCTCGCGGTCGAGCGCGGTTACTATATGCTCGACGGCGCCGGGAAACTCAAGGAAGAATACGCGGAATATATCCGCGCGATCGCCGACGCGGGCGTCGTGCTCTACACCGGCCACGCTACGCATCCCGAAATCTGGGCGATCGCCGATCTGTGCGACCGCATCGGTTTCCGTCAGACCGTGATCGATCATCCGTTCAGCCCGTTCATCGACCTGACGATCGCCGAGATGCAGCATCTTGCAGGCCGCGGAATCACGTTGAACTTCACGTTCGACGAACTCTCGCCGCTGCTCGGCATCGATCCGGCCAAGATGTATGCCGCGATCCGCGCCGTCGGCCCGGAGCACTGTACGCTCTCGAGCGACGCGGGCGAGCCGCTGTTTCCGCACTCCGTCGAATGCATGCGCCTGATTTCCGGCTACATGGCCGCCTTCGGCATGGATGCGGACGAAATACGCACGATGTGCACCGACAATCCCGCCCGCCTGCTCAATATCTCCGTGGCCGTTGCATGACCACCACCAACACCACGCACTCGGATATTCCGTTTGGGCCCGACCCGAATCCGCATAAGCCGAAGCTGCGCGTTCCGGCCGGCAGCTGGGATTCCCACTTTCACATCTTCGGGCCGCCGCATCGCTTTCCGTATGCCGAAAGCCGCCGCTACTCGCCGCCGACGGCCGCGATCGAACATTGGCTCGCCATCTCGTCAGCCATCGGCATCGAACGCGGCTTCGTCGTTACTCCCAGCGTCCACGATTTAGATCCAGCCGTCACGCTCGATGCCATCGCGCGCGCCGACGGCCGCATTCGCGGCATGGTTCGCGCCAATGCGAGCATGACGTCCGACGAAGTGAAGCGTCTGCACGCGGGCGGGATTCGCGGCCTGCGGTTTCCGTTTGCCAAAGTCGTCCGCCGCGAGTTCAACGCGGACGAGTTCCACGCGAACATCGCACGCATTCAATCGGCGAATTGGGTGGTCGAATTCCAGATCGACGGCGATAGCCTCGAAGTGCATGCCGATCTCATCGGCAACGTGCCGTTGCCGACGATCATCGATGAGTTTGCCGGTATCCAGCCGGCCGACGGCCTCGATCAGCCGGCGTTTCGCACGCTGCTCGACCTGTTGGCAAAACCCAACGTGTACCTGAAGCTCATTTGCGCCGACCGCTACCTCTATCAGGGTCAGCGCTATGAAGACATCGTCGCGATGTCGCGCGCGGTGATTGCCAAAGCTCCAGACCGCATCATCTGGGGCTCGGACTGGCCGCATTCGTACGTGTTCCGGGCGAACGGAATGCCCAACGACGGCGACCTCATCGATATGCTGCTCGACTTCGCGCCTGACGAAGCCGTGCGCAACAAGATCCTCGTCGACAACCCCAAGGGCTTGTTCGACTTCGACTAACGCTAGGCGACGTCGAAGGCCTTGTTGATCATCGCGTTCATCGCATAGTAGCCGGCAACGGTGACGATTTCGACCAGAGCGGCCGTGCCGAGCACTTCGGCAGCCCGCGCATACAGGTCGTCGTTCACTTTGTGCGTGGTCAGCAGCGTGTGCACGAATTCGTAGGCCAGCCGTTCGTCGGGCTGCGCGAATGACGGCGTCCCGTTTGCCTCGATCGCGGCGATACTCGCCTCATCGACGCCGGCTTTAAGAGCGGCCTTCACGTGTGCGCGCCACACAAACTCCGCCGACCACTCGTGCGCCACGACCAGCGTGATCAGCTCGTAGACCCGCGGATCGAGTTTGCTGCCGTAGCGCAGGCGATCGACGAGCGCGTTGACGTGCCCGGCGATATCCGGCACCGCGAACCACGCTGCAAACGGCCCGCCCATCCCGCCGCGCGGCCCGGCGATCGCATCGTAGATCTTCCGGTCATCGGCGCTGAGGGCGGTGGCATCAATAGCGGGCGTACGCGTCATAACGTTCCAATCAGGCGGTGACGATTTTGGCGGCAGCCTCGAGATGCAGAATCTCGATCGACTCCTCGCGCATTTTATATTTCTGTACTTTTCCGCTTACCGTCATCGGCCAACCTTCGACGAAGAGCACGTAGCGCGGGATCTTGTAATGCGCGATTTGGCCGCGACAGTGCTCGCGGATGTCTTCTTCCGTTATCTCGGCGCCGTCATGCCGGATGATCCAAGCGCACAGTTCCTCGCCATACCGCTCGTCGGGAACGCCGATCACTTGCACGTCGCGGATGCCGGGGTGACGGTAGAGAAATTCCTCGATCTCGCGCGGATAGATGTTCTCGCCGCTGCGGATCACCATATCCTTGATCCGCCCGCTGATGTTCACGTAACCGTCGTCGTCCATGATGGCGATATCACCCGTGTGCATGTAACGGGCCGCGTCGATGGCGCCCATCGTTGCAGTCGGGTTTTGCCAATAGCCGAGCATGACGCTGTACCCGCGCGTGCACAATTCGCCCGGCGTTCCCCGCGGTACGATCGCTCCGTCGGCATCGACGATCTTCACTTCGATGTGCGGGTGCACGCGGCCGACCGTCTCAGTCCGCTTCTGCATCGGGTCGTCCGTCATCGTCTGGGTCGAGACCGGCGACGTCTCGGTCATGCCGTAGCATATCGTAACTTCGGGCATGTGCATCTCGCTCTGCACGCGCTTCATCACCTCAACCGGACAAGGCGAGCCGGCCATGATCCCCGTGCGCAGCGAACTGAGATCGTAATCGCCGAAGTTGGGCAGCGCCAGTTCGGCGATGAACATCGTCGGAACGCCGTAGAGCGCCGAACAACGCTCCCGTTCGACCGCCTCGAGCGCGAGCGCCGGGTCAAACGCCGCCGACGGGATGACGATGGCCGCACCGTGCGTGGTGCACGCGAGGTTGCCCAGCACCATGCCGAAGCAGTGGTAAAACGGCACCGGTATGCAGACCCGGTCCGCTTCGGTAAAGCGGCAGCCTTCGCCGATAAAAAATCCGTTGTTGAGGATGTTGTGGTGTGAGAGCGTCGCGCCCTTCGGAAAGCCGGTGGTGCCCGACGTGTACTGAATGTTGATCGCCTCATCGAACTGCGGGCGGGCTTTGCGCGCGGCAAACGACGCATCGTCGCATTTCTGCGCACGCGCACCGAAGACGTCCCAGCTCACCTCACCCGGCCCGGCCCGTTCCGTTCCGATGACGATCACTTCGCTCAGGCCCGGCAGCGGACGCAACTCGCGCACCATCTCGAGATAGGCGCTCGTCTTGAAACGGTCCAGCGTGACGAGCGTGCTCACGCCGCTCTGCCGCAGGGCGAAGTCGAGTTCGGTGAGGCGGTACGCCGGGTTCACGTTCACGAGAACGGCCCCGATCTTCGCCGTTGCGTACTGGACGATCACCCATTCGATCGAGTTCGGCGACCAGATGCCGACGCGTGCGCCATGCTCGACCCCCGACGCGACAAACGCGCGGGCGATGCGATCGGTCTCGGCGGCAAACTCCGCGTAGGTCAGGCGCCGATTCTGCGCGACCGAAACGACGGCGTCGCTCGACGGAAACGCCGCCGCGATGCGATCCAGGTTGTCGCCGATCGTCTCACCGCGAAGCGGGATCGCACTCGGACCGTGCGCGTACGAGGGCAGCGTCATGGAAACCGATTGTGTCCGGCCGGTGTCCGAACCTCTCGTATGGCGACGCGCAGACCGCTCGAGGATATCCGGATCGTTGCCGTCGAGCAGTACGGCGCGGGTCCGTTCGGCAGCGTTCACCTGGCCGATCTCGGCGCCGACGTGATCAAAATTGAAGACCCGCGCAACGGCGGCGACGTGGGGCGCTACGTGCCGCCGCATCAATCGGGCGAGGACAGCCTCTTCTTCGAAGCCTTCAACCGCAACAAGCGCTCGCTGAATCTCGATTTGCTCACCGATGCGGGCCAAACGGTGTTCCACGACCTGGTGGCCTGCAGCGACGCCGTCTACTCGAACCTGCGCGGGGATATTCCAGCCCGGCTGCGTTTGCGCTACGCCGATGTGAGCGAATACAATCCGCGCATCGTCTGCTGCTCGCTCAGCGGTTTCGGCATGACGGGTCCACGGCGCGCCGAACCGGCCTACGACTATATACTGCAAGGCATGACGGGTTGGATGAGCTTGACCGGCGAGCCCGACGGCCCGCCGGCGAAATCCGGCTTGTCGCTGGTCGATTATTCCGGCGGCTATGTGGCCGCACTCGCGCTGATGAGCGGCATCCACGCCGCGCGCCGCGACGGCATCGGCATGGATTGCGATACCAGCCTCTTCGACGTTGCGATGGGCATGCTGACCTACATTGCAACCTGGAACCTCACCGCGGGCCAAGTACCGCAACGCATGGCGCACTCCGCGCACCCCTCGATCGTGCCCTTCGGCGCGTTTGAAACCGCCGACGGCTGGATCGTCGTCGTCTGCGCGAAAGAGAAGTTCTTCGTGCGTTTGTGCGACGTACTGGGCCGCGCCGACGTTGCCGCCGACGTTCGTTTCAATAGCGCGGCTGCGCGCTACAAGCACAAGGCCGACCTGCTGCCGATTCTTCAGGATGCCTTGCGCGAAAAGCGCTCGGACGAATGGCTTCCGCTCTTGCGCGAAGCCGGCGTTCCGTGCGGTCCCGTCAACACCGTTGAAGAAGCATTTCTCGATCCGCAAACGGCGGCGCGCGACTTGATCGTCACCACCGCGCATCCGCGCTTCGGCACCGTGCGCAGCATCGGTAGCCCCGTGCGCGTGGGGCAGATGCCGCCGCCCGCTCGCCGGGCGCCGCAGCGCAACGAGGACGCCGACGACATCTTGCACGGGTTGCTGGCCTACGACGACCAAAAGATCGGCGCTTTGCGGACTGCGGGAGCGTTCGGCTAGACCCCCGAAGCGCCACAGGCTAGCGCCTGCGAGGGAGTCGATTATGGACAAAACGATCCGGCTGCGCGTCGATGGACACGCCCACGATGTCCACGCAGATCCCGATATGCCGTTACTTTACGCCCTGCGCGACGATCTTGCGCTCGAGAACCCGCGCTTCGGCTGCGGCCTCGCGCAGTGCGGCGCTTGCACCGTCCACATCGACGGGAAGGCGACCCGTTCGTGCGTGACGCCCGTCTCGTTTGCCGAGGGACGCGCCGTCACGACGCTCGCCGGCCTAGGAACGCCCGAACACCCGCACCCGCTGCAAACGGCGTTTGCCGAAGAGCAAGCGATGCAGTGCGGATACTGCCTCAACGGCTGGATCATGACCGCGGCCGATTTGCTTGCGCGCGAGAAGAAACCTAGCCGCGCGCAAATCAAAGAAGCGCTAGGGAGTCTCGTGTGCCGCTGCGGCGCGCACGTTGCGATCTTACGCGCCGTCGAACGCGCCGCCAAAGCGGTGACGGCATGAGCACGCG
This sequence comes from Candidatus Lustribacter telmatis, assembly GCA_003164045.1. GTDB lineage: Bacteria > Vulcanimicrobiota > Vulcanimicrobiia > Vulcanimicrobiales > Vulcanimicrobiaceae > Lustribacter > Lustribacter telmatis. The sequence goes on along the minus strand of PLRU01000032.1, from coordinate 67,895 downwards.
CGGAACGTTCATCGCCGGGACGACGGCGCTGGTCGTTGTTGCCGCAGCTGCCGGCGGCGTTCGCAGCTTTGCGGTCGCGGCCGACGCACCGGCCAAGATGACGACGCTCGGCGACTGGCTGCGCATGCTGCCCGACGGCACAGTCGAAATGTACACCGATAAAGTTGAAGTCGGGATGGGCGTGCCCACCGGCTTCGCGCAGTTCGTTGCCGACGATCTGGACGTATCGTTCGATCGCGTGCGGCCGATTCTTGGCGACACGAGCGACACGGTGGCCGCCGGCGGCGTCGGCGGCAGCTTCTCGACCTATCGCGGCAACTTTCCGATCCGCAACGCTGCAGCCGAAATGCGCCGCGTGCTGCTTGCCGCCGCCGCGCTGCAGCTCGGCGTTCCGGTCACGCAGTTAAGCGTCAACGACGGGGTGATCCATGTCGCAAGTGATGCGACGAAAACGCTGCGCTACACCGACGTGCTGGGCGCGCTCACGTCCGTACCGAAATTTCCCCAAACGGGCGACGGCTTCAGCGTCGACCTGACGGTACCGGCCAAGCCGAAGGATTGGGCGGATTATCGCATCGCAGGTTCTTCGCTGCCGCGCAAGGACGCGGCGGGCAAAGCCTTCGGCCGCTATCCATACGTCACCAGCGTCAAGCCGGCCGGTATGGTCCACGGACGTTTTGTCTATCCGCCGAGCATCGGCGCGACGCTCGTGAGCGTTGACGAATCATCGATCCACGGCATCGGCGACGCGCGCGTGATTCGCGTTGCGGGTTTTGCGGGAGTCGTTGCAACGCGCGAGTGGGACGCCGTCCGCGCCGCCCGCGCACTGAAAACAACCTGGACGCAACCCGCCGTCACGCTGCCCGCGCAAGCCAAGCTCGCCGACTTCATGTGGGCCCAACCGGCGATCAAAGAAAGTACGGTCAAGAACGGCGACGTCGACGCGACGATCGGGAACGCACCGCTCGAAGCGTCGTACTTCTGGCCGTTCCAATCGCATGCCAACATGGGACCGGGCTGTTCCGTCGTCGACGTGCGCGACGACGGCGTAACGGTCTGGTCGGGAACGCAAAAAACGCATGCGCTGCGCCAGGGCATCTCCAAACTCCTCAACCGGCCGCCGGAAGGGATCCGCGTGGTATGGCTCTCCGATGCCGGTTCGTACGGCCGCGCCGGCTTGGAAGAGTCGGCCGCCGCAGCCGCATTTCTTTCGCGCGCGATCGGGCGCCCGGTGCGCGTGCAATCGATGCGCGCCGACAACACGCAGTGGGGCACGAAGTCACCCGCGATGACCGCTCGCCTGCGCGGCAACGTGCAAAACGGCGGGATCGTGGCATTCGACGCGGTCATCCGCCAATTCAACGGCAACGAGATCTTCTCGCAGCCGAGCGTCGCCGGTAGCTTTCTGGCCGGACAGATGGCCGGATTCCCGAACGACGCGGTCGTTTATGAATTCGGTCAGTACGGTGAGTCGACCGCAAAGTACGAGATCCCGAACGTGCGCTCGACCGCCGCGCTGATCGCTCCGTTCGCACCAGGCAACTCGCCGCTGCGCACCTCGCACATGCGCGATCCCGAAGGGCCGGGCACGACGTTCATCGTCGAATCGTTCGTCGACGAACTCGCGGCCCGAGCCGGAGTGGATGCGATCGCATTTCGCATCCATCACCTGAAAGTTCCGCGGCACATCGAGGCCTTGCAAACCGTCGCGAAAGCATCCGGCTGGGATACGCGGCCGTCGGCCTCGAGCAAGCGGGTCGGAGCGAACGGCGAGCTGATCGGGCGCGGGGTCGCGTTCGCAACGCGCATCGAAACCATCGTGGCCACGGTAGCCGAAGTCGGCGTCAACCCGAAGACCGGCGCCGTGCGCGTGCGCCGCATCATCTGCGCTCACGACTGCGGCTTCATCGTCAATCCGAAGGCGCTGCAAGGTACGATTGAGGCCAACTTGATCCAATCGATCTCGCGAACGATCTACGAAGAAGCCACGTTCAACGACCACACCGTCACCTCGTCGGACTGGGTCTCCTACCCGATCGCGCACATGCGCGACATCCCCGATGAGGTGAAGGTCGTCATGATCAGCCGGCCGACGATCGCACCGGGCGGAGCGGGTGAACCCTCGTCGCGCCCAGTCGCCGCCGCCATTGCCAACGCCGTATTCGATGCCACCGGCGTGCGGGTACGCACGGCGCCGCTAACCCCGAAGAACGTTCTGGCCGCGATGCACGCGCAAGGAAAAATTACGTAATCCGTAACGGCTGCCCTAGACCGCCCGCTCCGCCGTTGCTATGGTCGTAGCGAAAGTGGGGCCACAAGCATGTCGACGAATGGCAAACCCGGATTCGGCAACGCGCGCGTTGCGACGGCCGATGAGTATTTCAAACGCGTCCGGCACACGGCGGTGCGCGGGGCGCATTGGGCCGGCGAAGACGTCATGGCGACGCTCAACGAACTCGGCAAGGATCCGATCCGCCATGCCGAGCGGCGCTTCGTCTCCCTCATCAATGAGGATCATGCCGAATTAGCCGGCGCCTCGCCCGGCATTTTCATCGGCGTGCAACTGATCCATCCGGGCGAACTCGTGCCGAACCACCGTCACAACTCCGTAGCGATCTACCATTATCTGCAGGGCGAGGGCACGACGACGGTAGAGGGCGTCGCCTATCCGTACAAGCGCGGCGACACGATCGTGTGCCCTGCCTGGGCCTATCACGAACATGCGGCTCGCGGCACGGAAGACACGATCATGTATGTCGTTCAAGACATGCCGGAAATGGCCGCGAAACGAACCTTGTTTTTCGAAGAACCGCAAGGCATCGAGAACGTCCGGCACATGGTGCAAGGCACGAGCGAATCGTGGAGCGCGACGCGCGATCCCGCCGCCGAGGCAACGCCGGTCTAGTTCGAACGCAAGCGCGGAATCGTGGAGAGCTGCCGCGCAAACGCCCGGACCGCGTTTGCCAGCGGCCCATCCCACGATGCATCGAACGTCGCCGAGCGCCCGTAGGCGGAGACGACCGCAACGATGCCCTCCGCTTCGTCGAAGATCGGCGCGGCAAGCCCGCTCACGCCGGGCAGCACGCCGCCGATCGTGCGCGCACAACCGCGGCGCCGCGCATCAGCCGCAAACGCCTTACGACTGCGTTCGCCAAGTTCGGCAGCGGCGGTTCGTTCACGCGGCAGATACGTGAGAAAGAGGCGTCCGGACGCGCTGCGCGCGAGCGGCAAGACGGCGCCGACGCGCATCGTCAGGGCAACATCGTGCCGGCTGTTCTCCGTGCGCACGACCGTCGGTCCGCCCTCGGCCCAGACGATGAGCGACACGGTTTCGCCGATCTCGTCCCGTAAACGCTGCAAATCCGACGCAGCGTAGCGCACCGTATCGAAGCGCTCGATCGACGCGAGACCGAACCGCACCGCGGCCGGCCCCAAATCGTAGCGCCCCGACGCCGCGTCTTGAACGACCATCCCGACCCGAATCAGACTGACTAAATACCGGTGGACTTTCGCTGCCGGCATGCCGGCCGTTAGCGCGAGCGCGGAGAGCGTTTGTGCTTCTCGCGCGGCGAGCAGCGGCTGGAGTACGGCGAAGGCGGTCTCGACCGCGTGGACGCCGCTATCCCGGCGCGGCAGACCTATTTCTCGATCGGGTCGCGCACGTTGGGATACGTCGCGATCTCGGTGTTCTGGTATTTTCCATCGACCTTTTCGACGCGGCGGATGTAGATGTTCTGCACGATGTCGCGCGTTTGCGGATCGATCGTGATCGGCCCGCGCGGGCTTTCGATCTTCAGGCCGCGCACCAGCTGCATCGTCTTGTCGGGGTCGACGTTGCCCTTTTGCGCCTCGACGACCTTATAGATCGCCTGCATCACGTCGTAGGTCGCCACGCTGGCGAAGTCCGGTCCGTCGAGCGACGGATCGGCCGCGCGCATATCGCGCGTGAGCTGTTTATTCAGCGGCGAATTGTGCGAGGCGGCGTAGTTCATAGAAGTTATCACGCCGAGCGCGGCGTCGCCGTAGGCCGGCAGCATCGTTTCGTTGGTGAGATCGCCCGTGGCGAGAATCTTGATCCCGCTTGCCGGGCCGCCCGCGGCATCCCAGGCTTTAAGAAACGGCGCTGCCGATACGCTCAAGAACGCAAAGATGGCTTGCGGGTGCGCGTCCTTGATCCGCTGGACGTACGGCGCGTAATCTTGCGCGTTGATCGGCACGCGCACTTCGCCCAGCACCTTGCCGCCGCCGCCGGTGAACACGCTCGAGAAGCCTCCCGCCGCATCGATGCCGGTCGCATAATCGAGCACGATCGTGTAGACGCTCTTGATGTTGCTCTTGAGCGCCCACTGCGCGAGGGGCGTCGTCAATTGCCCCTCGGTGTAACTGAAGCGCGCCATGTACGGATTCGGCTCGAGAATGCCGTTCGCCGCGGCGTTCGTGATGAACGTCGGTTTCTTCGCACTGGTCGACACGTCGCCCACCGCCTTTGCGTTCGGTGAATACACGAGGCCCATCAAGAAGTCGACGTGCTCGGAGACGATCAGTTCTTGCGCCAGCCGCTTCGCGGTGTCGGGCGCGTTGCCGCCGTCATCGCGCTTGATCACGATCACCTTACGGCCGGCCACGGTATCGCCGTGCTCCTTGAAAAACGCGGCGATCGCGGCATCGCCGGTTTTGCCCGCCTGCGTGAAATTTCCCGAGAGCGTCGCAACGAGGCCGATCTTCAGCGGCGGCGCGTCGGCGCCGGCGGCGCCGGTAATCAGCAGGGCAACGCCGGCAGCGGCGAGCGCGGAAAACAGCGAGCGTTTCATCCCCGCTCCGTGTTGGAAGGCGCCATCATTCTCCTCGCCGCAGCACCCGGGCATGAGCACCACCGAATCCCGTCCCTCGACCGGCCTCGGCACCGCCTACGGCCGTCCCGAGTCAACCTACGACCGCGACATCACCGAAGTGGGACCCGGCACGCCGTGCGGCGAGTGGATGCGCCGCTATTGGCATCCGGTTGCGCTCTCGGCCAACGTCGTGCAAGTGCCGCAAAACGTGCGGATTCTTGGTGAAGACCTGATCGTCTTTCGTGACGGCAAAGGCCGGCCGGGCCTCTTGTATCCGCGCTGCGCGCATCGCGGCACCACGCTCTACTACGGCAAGTGCGAAGACGACGGCATTCGCTGCTGCTATCATGGCTGGCTCTTCAGCGTCGATGGCCGATGCTTGGATCAGCCGTGCGAGCCGGGCGGCGGCGCGCATAAAGACCGCGTGCGCCAACCGTGGTACCACGTCGAAGAACGCTACGGCATCGTGTGGACGTACATGGGGCCGCCCGAGCGGAAGCCCGTGCTGCCGCGTTACGATACGCTTGAAAACCTCGCTGCAGACGAAGAACTGTTCTGCACGGGCTCGAGCTTCGGCGCCGGCGGCGACGACACGCGTGAGATCGTGCCGTGCAACTGGCTGCAAGATTGGGAGAACATCATGGATCCGTTCCATGTGCCGATCTTGCACACGTCGTTCAGCGGCGCGCAGTTCGCGCCCGAGATGGGCGTGATGCCCGACGTCACCTACGATCACGCCGATCACGGCATGAAATACACCGCGTACCGCGAGTTGCCCGACGGACGCAAGATGAACCGCGTCACGCAAGCGCTCTTTCCGCACGTGCGCATCGTGCCCGACATCCATCTCAAAGCGGGCAAGGCATCGTCGGTCGGCTTCGTGCTGCCGGTCGACGATACGAACTTCCGCCTCTTTCACATCATCCGCGCGCCGAAGGGTTTCTCACTGCTACCACGCGCCCACCACAACGGCAAGAAGTGGAGCGAGCTCACCGAGGCCGAGCATCAGATGATCCCGGGCGACTGGGAAGCGCAAGTCGGGCAAGGCGCGATCACGTACCACTCCGAGGAAAACCTCGCCGGCAGCGACCGCGGCGTCGGTCGCCTGCGGCACTTCTTGCGCCAGCAAATCGCCCTCGTCGCGAGCGGCGGCGACCCGCTCGGCACGGCGTTCGATGCGTCCGGCGAACTCTATCATGTTCAAGCCGGCAACTATTATTTAGCCGAATAGCCTCGGTTCCCAACGCAGGCTTCCCGGCGGATGTGCGAGAAAATTTTCTCCACGCCACCGGGCCTGAGGGGGAACCGATGACCAACGTTTCGGACGTTATCGATAACGCGCGCTTCAACGCGTATCACCGCTTGATCGTCGGGCTCTGCGGGCTGATGGTGTTCTTCGACGGATTCGATCTATCGGCGATTAGCTTCGCCGCCCCCGACGTGGTGAAAGTGCTCGGCGTCGAACGCGCGATGATCGCGCCGGTCTTCTCCGCCGGCCTGCTCGGACTAACGCTGGGGGCGCTCGGCTTCGGCTTCATCGGCGACCGGTGGGGCGTCAAACGCACGTTCATTTTGTGCGGCGTCCTCTTCGGCATTTTCTCGTTGCTCACCGCAACCGCGACGACGGTCCCCGTGCTCATCACCTATCGCTTTCTCGCCGGACTCGCGCTCGGCGGCGCATCGCCGATCTCGATCGCAATCGCCAGCGACTTCATGCCGAAGAAACTGCGCACGTCGATCGTGATGATCATGTACATCAGCCTCGCCGTCGGCGGCGTTTTCGCCGGCTACTCCTACGGCTACTTGGAAGCGTTCGGCTGGCGCACGGTGTTCATCGTCGGTGGGCTCGCGCCGATCATCCTCGCGCCGCTGTTCATCGCCCTGCTGCCCGAATCGCTGGTCGCACAAGTTCTGCACGGCGCCGATCCGGCACGCATCAATGCTATTCTTTCGCGCCTCGAACCGGGCCGCACGTTTGCAGATACGACGTTCAGCGTCGACAAAGAAAACAAACAAGGCTTCCAGCCCGCGCAGCTCTTCCAAGACGGCCGCGCGGCAGTGACCACCACCCTTTGGGTCGTCTTCTTCAGTTCGCTCGTCGCACTCTATTTCTTCAACAACTGGATCCCGATTTTGCTCACCGGCGGCGGGCTGAGCAAACACGAGATCGTGACGATCACGACGTCGCTGCAGTGGGGCGGCGTCGTCGGAACGCTGCTCGCCTCGCCAATCGTGCTGAAGTTCGGCGGGTTCCGCAGTGCGTCGATCGGCTACCTCATCGCGGCCGCTGCGATGCTCGTGCTCAGTATGGAGAAAGGCTCGTTCGCCTTTCTCGCCATCGCGACGTTCCTCGTCGGCATGTTCCTCATCGGCACGCAGAGCATCCTGAACGCATCGACCGCCAACGTGTATCCGCCGATCATGCGCTCGACCGGCGTCGGCTGGGGTTTCGGTATCGGCCGCATCGGTTCGGTGATCAGCCCGGCCATCGCCGGCGTGCTGCTCGCGATGCAGTGGCAGCCCGCGCAGCTCTTCATGATCGCCGCGATCCCAACGGTGCTCGCCAGCATCGGCGTCTTCGTGCTACTCCGGTTCATCAAAGCGCGCGAAGCAACCGCCGTCGAAGTCTAAGCGGGCGCGGGTTGGCTCCCGCTGGGAGGCGCATCGGAGGAGAGATGCGTCTCTTCCTTCAGCACTTTCGGTGCGATCCAACGATACATGATCGGCACGATGAACAGCGTGAGCACGAGCGAGCTGAGCAGACCGCCGATGACGACGATCGCCAGCGACGTGCGCGTTGACGTCCCCGGTTCGAGCCCGAGCGCGAGCGGCAGCATGCCCGCCACCATCGCGAGCGTCGTCATGATGATCGGCCGGAAACGCGTTGAAGCGGCTTCAACGATCCCGTCTTCCCGCGACTTACCCTCGCGAAGGCGCACGGTATCGGCGTAGTCGACGAGCAAGATGCCGTTTTTCGTCACCAAACCGACGAGCAGGATCATGCCGAGCAGCGAATAGAGATTGAGCGTGTTGCGGGTGATCCACAGCGCGCCGAGCGCGCCGATGATGGCGACCGGAATCGCAAAGAGCGTGACGAACGGCGTGCGGTAACTGTTGTAGAGCGCGACGATCAACAGGAAGACGAGCGCGATCGATATCGCCAGCGACGAGAGCAGGGCCGAGAGCGCTTGGCTCATCAAATCTTGCTGGCCCTGCGCGGCGGGGCGGATCGTGATAGTCTTGGGCAAGTGCAATCCAGCGACTTGTTTCTGGAACGCGTTCGTCACGTTGGAGAGCTCGTAACCCGGGGCCACGTTGCCGGTGATGTGCACGACTTGCGCGCGGTTTTGGCGCGTGATGATCAGCGGCGCCGGCACGCTTCGCAGATACGCGACGTCGCCGAGCCGCACGATCCCGCCGTTTTCAGCGCGCAGCGGAATCGCCAGCACGGTTTCGAGCGAGGTTTGGTCGCTGCGCGGATACATCACCTCGATATCGGTGAGTCCGCGGTCGGGTGTTTCGATCTGCGAGGCCACGTCGCCGCCGAACGCCGCCTCGACCGCTTGTGCGGCCGTGCCGATGCTGACGTCGAGCGATTGCAGTGCGGCACGATTGAAGTCGATCTCCATTTGCGGCGCGGCGTTGGTGACGCTGTTCTGCACGCCGGTCGCGCCGGGCGTGTTAACGAGCGCCTCGAAGACCTTCCCCGCCGCTGCCGTCGGATCGGTGGTGCCGCTCGCCGACACCAGTTCGTCGATCTGCTGCTGGTTGCCGCCGCCCTGCTGCGTGGCCGCCGCCACGCTGATCGTCGCCGAAGGTTCGACCTGCGCGTACTTTTGCATCAGCTTCGCGACGTAACCGTACGTGGACGTATTCCGATTCGTGTTGAGGAAGATCGAGATCTGTCCGACGTTGCCTTCTTGCGCGAAGCCGCCGAAGGCAGCGCTGTACGCCCCGGCAACGGTCGTTTCATATTGCAGATCGTGCGGCGTGACCGTGTCTTTTGTGGCAGTCTCGAGCTTGCTCATCGACGCGATCGTCTGGGTCAGCGGATGGCCGGCGGGGAACGCGACCTGCGCGTAAATGATGCCCTGATCTTCGGCCGGGATATATTCTTCACCGACCAGTCCCGTCGGCACGAGCAGATAGGCGAGCACGCACAAGACCACTGCGGCGATCAGCACCGGCCACGGGCGGCCGAACGACGCCGGCAGCCACGACTCGCTGTAGCGCGTGCGCAGCCCATTGAAGCGCTCGTCGAACCAGAGAATCGGCTTCCACGGTTTCCACGTCGACTTCAGCGACCAAAGACCGGCAAGCGTCGGCGTGATCGTGAACGATACGAGCAGCGACGTCAGCGTTGCGACCACGATCACGATCGCGAACTCGTTGAGCTGACGCCCGATCTGGCCGCCCACGAACGCGAGCGGTAAGAACACGACGACGTCGACCGCCGTAATGACGATCGCCGCTTGCCCGATTTCGGTGCGTCCGTTGATCGCTGCGTCGGCCGGTGATTCACCGGCCGCATGATGGCGCTCGATGTTCTCGAGCACGACCGTCGAATCATCGATGAGGATGCCGATGACCAGCGTCATCGCCATCAGCGAGACGGTATCGAGCGTTAGCCCCATCGCGTTCATGATGAACAACGTCACGCCGAGCGACGTCGGAATCGCCACCATCACGACGATGGCGTTGCGCCACGAGCCGAGGAAGAACAGCATCACGATCGCGGTGAGGATGATGCCCTCGATCAGCGTATGCTCGACGCCTTCCACTTGTTCTTCGGTGAACGTCGACTGGACGTGCGCGACCTGAAATTCGATATCCGGAAATTGACGCTCGAGCGCGGGCAATGCTTTGAGCACCTCGTCGGAGACCGTCACCTCGCTCGCGTCGGCTTGCTTCTGGATGCTCAGCGTAACGCCCGGACGGCCGTTTTGCGACGACGAGATCCGCGGAACCACCGTCGATGACGTGACCGACGCGACGTCGGAGATGCGCCGGTCAGCGCTCGGTACGGCCCAGTTCGGAAGCGTGCCGATGAACGGCGACGTCGCGGTACCGCTGCCGCTGCCGAACGAGCTCGCTCCACCTGCCGGCTGCGCGCCGCCGGCCGCCGTTGCAGCCGTGCTCGCCGCGTTCGCCGCACTCGCTCCGCCGTTCGACTGCGGGCTCACCGGCTGATCGACCGGTACGCTGGCGCCGGTGTTCGCCGTCGAACCGGACGCCGCTAGGGCCGCACCCTGCGAATTACCGGCCGTGTTTCCGCCCGAAGTTCCATACGCGACGTCGGAACGCACCGGACGCGGCTGCTCGGCGCGCTCGGCGGCCGGCTTCGGCGACGCACCGATCACAATGATCGGGACGTTGGCCGCGCCGACCGGGCCGCCGAGACCACTCGTAAACGAGCCGGCTGCGCCGGTCGCCGCCGCGGCCGTCGTTCCGCTATACGTGACGTGGATCGGCAGATCCGCGACTTGCTGCGGCGTTGCGAGGTCGCCGCGCACGTCGAGTTCCGTTTCGCGTCCGGGGCCATACACGTAGCCGCCGGGGGCGCGCACGTTGTTGGGCGCGATCGCCGATACCACGTCGGTGAGCGTCAGGTTGTTCGCGGCGAGCAGATTGGGATCGACGGTGACCGTAAACGTCGGCTGCGTCGTTCCGGCGACGTTGACGTTCGAGACGCCGGAGAGTTGTTCGATCACCGGCACGATCGTGTTGTTCGCGAGCGTGCCGAGTTCGGCTTGATTGTACTTCTTCGAGAGCAGCGCGAGGGTGACGATAACCGGCTCGCTCGGATCCGCGACTCGCAGCGTCGGTGAGGTGATGCCGGCCGGCAATTGACGTTGCGCCGACTGAATCGCTTTCTCAACGTTGGCGATATTTTCCGGATTCGTCGATTGCAACGAAAACGTCGCCGAGATCGACACCGAACCGCTCTCGATCGTCGTGCTCTGGGTGAGGAGATACGGCGTGCCGGCGAGCTGATCTTCGATCGGTTCCGCAACTTCGGTCTGCAGTTCCGTCGTCGACGCCCCGGCAAAGCCGACAGAAATCGTAATCCCGGGCAGTCCGCTATTCGGCTGTTCCTGAACGACCAGCGACTGCAGCGCCATGACGGCCGCGATCAGCGTCAGCGCGATGAACACGAAGACCAGCGTCGGCCGCTTGAGGAAGACGCGCGTTAGCCACATTTATTTGTGTTTGTGCCCGGCACCCGACGCGCCGGGGGCGGGAGAGGCTCCGCCGCCCGTACTGATGCGGTCGCCATTGCCGACGTCCACCGAATTCACATCGCTGACAATCGTTTGTCCCGCCGTGAGGCCGGTAACGATCGCATGCGTGCCGTCATCTTTCACGTCGCGCACAGTCGTCGACTTGAGCACGCCGTTCTCGACGAGGTAGACGTTCACATGGGTATCGTCGACGAACGCCGTTACGGGTATTTCGATCCCGCTCACCGGCGGCAGCGCGACCGTGCCGGTGATCGGCATGCCCGCATGCAGATGTCCGTCGGGATTGGGCACGAGCACTTTTACGGTGAAATTCGTCGTACCCGGCTGCAGCGCATCGAGCACGGCGGCGACTTTGCCGCTGTCCTTCTGCGTGCTGTTTGCGGTTACGAGCGATACGGCGGCGCCATTCGTTATCTGTACGACTTGCGCCGTCGATGTGGGCAGCAACGCATAGACGCTCGAGAGCTGCTCGATCGTAAAGAGCTGGCGGCCCGATGGATACTCGCCCGGATTGGCATTGACCGCATCGACGATGCCGTCGATCGGTGAAGTGATTGCGGCGCGGCCGATCTGGCGCGTGAGCTGTTCGACGGTTGCCTGCGCAGCATCGGCGGCCGCGCGCGCGGACTGCAATTCCGCTTGCTGCACGCCGGCGTTGTTGCCGCGGCCGTTGGCGCTTGCGTTCGCCACCGCTTGGTTGAGCGACGCTTGCGCTGAGTTCACGGCCGCAACGTCGGAGGCGACGGTGGTGCGCTGCTGATCGACGGTCTGCGGCGCTAAGTAGCCCTGCGCTTCGAGCGCTTCATAGCGCTTGAGATCGGTGCGGGCGCCGTCGAGACTCACGTTCGCCTGATGCAGTGTCGCTTGCGCGGAGCGGATCGAGGCTTCGTCTTGCGCGTTGGTCGCGTTCGTTTGATAGGCGGCCTGCGCAAAACGCGCGACATCTTCGGCAACGGTCCGCTGCGCCGACGCGAGTTGCGCCTCGAGGTCGTCGGTGAGCAAGTGTGCGAGCGGTTGACCGACGTGAACGCGATCGCCCTCTTGCACATCGACGTCGCCGATCGGCTCGGTGAGATCGGCCGCGATCCCGACTTGCCGGTACGGCGTCACGACGCCCGCAATCTGCAGCGACGGATGAATCGTGCCCGACGTCACTGCAGTGGTGGCAACTTTGGGAGCCGCGCTCGGAGCGGGTTTAGCCGCGCTCGACCCACAGCCTGCACAGAGCAAGACTAACGAAAGCGACATGGCGTCCAAGCGCGAGCGACCCACGAAAGCGTAATTGCCCGCGTACGCCGTGGCTCAAACCCCTGCTTGCCCGCTCTCTAGGCTTCGCTGCCCTCGGCGGCTGCGTTGGCTGCGCTCGTAACGCGCTTGAGCACGGCTTCGGCGAGCAGCCCGAGCATGGCGATCATCTCTGCTTCGCTCTCGTCGCGCGGGGTCGTCTTTTGGGTCGCGCGATCGGTGCGCAGTGCCGCGCGGTGACGCGCGTACAAATCGGTCGCGTCGTTGCTCGAGAAACCCGCCTTGAGATGATCGAGCACGCGCATCGGCGCGCCGTCGGGCGTATGCCGCAGCGAGGCCTCGTAGCCCGCGGCCGAGCGCGATATATCGAAGACGACGTCGCGCAGCGGTTCCAGCGCCGGATCGCACGAGAGCAGATACTCGTGGTTCGAGAGATCGCGCAACACGTAGTACTCGACCGACGCATAGCGCGCGATGCGCGAGATCATCACGCCTTCGAGCGGTACGGCCGCGAACTTCATCCCGCGCTGCGCCATCTCGCGGTCGCGCGCTTCTTCCGGCGGCACTTCGCCGCGCTTCACGCGCTCGTCGTACTTGGCGCGCTCGTTCATCACGCCTTGCATCTTGGAAAACGCCGCTTTTACCATCGGATCGGCGTGCAGCGCCGCCAACCCCTCGGGAGTCTGCAGCTTTTTGCGCACGGCTTCCTCGCGCAAATAAATCGAGCGGCGCGTTTCGCGTTCCATCGCATCGAGACGGTCGCGGCGCTTGCGCAAGAGATCGTTGACCTCGTCGAGTTCTTCGGCCGCCTTCATTGCGGCGCGGTAGAACTTGTCGACCGAGTTGAACGTGATCAGGCGTTCCCAGAACGACGGCGCCCGCACGCCGGTCTTGCGCACGCGATGCGGCAGCTTGACGGCATACTTCTGCGCGGCTTTTTCGGCCGTGTCGGAACGTTGCTTGGAGAGACTGCGCAGGTTGGCGATCTCGTCGTTGATCGCTTCGCGGCGTTTGCCGAAGGCCTCGCGGAGCTTCGTCTCAGCGTCCTGCGTGATGGCCCGGATATAGCGCAGTTTGGCGCTTTCATAAGCCCCGATGGTCGCTTCGTCGCGTTCGAAATCCGGGACTGCTCCGCCCGGCTCGTTTCGAACGTTATTACTCAACGTCGCACCTTCCGCACTCGCCCGCGCTTCGGCGACTTACCCGGCGGTACCCACCGTCCGCCGCGGGCGCGTCGCGGCCGTCGTCTCTTTGTGGCACGTGACGCACAGCGTCTCGAGGTTTTCGAGGTGGTGAACGCAACTCAGCGTCCGGTGCGCCCCGAGCGCCGGCTGGAGATGGTTGACCTCGAGCCGGTTGAGCGGCTTCCCGGCACGCCAGCTCCGCATCGCGGCTTTATAGCCCCGCTCGGTCGGAAATCGGACGCGCGAGGGGCGTTTCGGCGCGACGTGGCCGCAGCGGCTGCAGCGATACTTGTCGCGCCGCTTCGCCGCACGCCGGGCTTGCGACCACCAGTGATTGTTCCAAAAGGCGTCGCCGCAGGCGTCGCTGCACCACGTCCGCCGCCGCGGCGGCAGCGCCTCACCGCACCAGGCGCAGCCGCCGGGCCGCGCCCGCGAGAGGGGGCAGACCGCCAGGAGCGAGGCGCTCTTCGTTGTGGCGCTTCGCGTTGCGGCTACCGGAATGCGGGTTCGCGCTCCGCGAGCAGTTGCGGCGAACGCTCGCCGGCCAGAAAATCGGGCAGGGCGGCAATCGAGAACTGCATGCCCGTCCAAAAGCGGCCGAACTCGCCGAAGCGCGACGATGCCTCATCAAAACGCATCTCGTAGACGAGCTTCTTGAAGACCAGGGGCTCGTCGGCATAGAGGTCGACGCCCCACTCCCAATCGTCGAAGCCGATCGAACCCGAGATAACTTGCGAGACGAGCCCGTGATACGAGCGCCCGATCTTCCCATGTTCGGTCATCATCGCGGCACGGTCGGCAAAGGGCAGATTGTACCAGTTGTCCGTGCCGTCGCGCTTCTTGTTCATCGGATAGAAGCACACGTAGCGGCGATGCGGAATGCGCGCCGCGAGCCGCCCCGCATTGCGCGGATCGCGCGCGACCTCGGCCAGCGCCGCATCGAACGCCGCGTTCCACTCCGGCGTCTGCGGCTTGAGACCGCGGTCGCGCAAGTCGGCGTGGATCTTACCGGTATCCCCATAAAGCCCGAGCTCGAGCATCGAGACGTACGAGGAGAGCGGCTCGAGAAAATCGCGCAGCACCAGCTTGTCCGTCCGCGCTTGCATGACGCCGAGCGCGTCGAACGTGCGCGCGTAGTGCGTGAGCATCAGGTCGCCCTTGTCGCCAAGGAGCTGCGCTAGACCGCAATCGGATTCCGGATTGCCGGCGAATTCGGTGAAGAGCGCCGCCGCATCGGCCGCGATCCGTTGCTGGCGTTCGCGTTCGAGCGCGTCCCAGCGGCGGCGGTCGAAGCGAAACATCCGGTGCAGAATGTTCCAGCCGTCGAGCGATTCAGGGACGTTGGGGTGCCGCATACGAGCCTCCGTGTGACGTGCGCGCGACTTCCGCCGCGACTTCGGCCGCAACTGCGTCCGGCCGTTCGCGATACTTCGCCCACAGTTGGGGCATGTGCGCGATGTCGCTGACGATGCGCGCGAACACCGTGTTCACCGGCGCTTTCACGCCGGCTTCGCGGGCGGCGCGCGCCACCGCGCCGTTGAGATAGTCGACCTCGGTGCGGTTCTTCATCGCGCGCAGATCGAGCAGCAGCGAGGGCGGCTTGCGCCCGCGCGCGCCCGCGATGCGGTTGGCGAGGATCGCGCGCGCGACCGGGGCAGGCAAGGTTGCGACGCTTTGCAGCGCGCGGACCGGATAGCGCGGCAGATCGATCGCCGCGATCCCGAGCGCGCGCATCACGTTGCGCACCTCGCGAATCGCGCGCAGTTCCAACTCGAACGCATCGCCTGAGTGCACCAGGCGCTCGGGCAGCACGTTGAGGATCGCGCACGAGGCGTTGGCCACGACGTTGAGCGCGAGCTTCGACCACTTGAGCGACCGGTAATCCGACGCCGCGCTCACCGGCAAACCCGCCGCCGCGAACGTTGCCAACAGCCAGTTGTGCGGTTGCGTTCCGACCGGTGCGAACGCGATGCCGCCGCCGTTCGAGGCGAGCGGCTTGCCGTTTCGGTCCATCTCGACCGGCACCGTCAGCGCGCACGCCACGACTGCATCGGCGCCGAAGGCCGCGGCCAGCTTTTCTTCGTTGCCGACGCCGTTTTGCGGCGTGACGATCGCCGCCGTGGGCGCAGCGCCGAGCGCGCGGCGCAGCGTCTCGATCGCACCGTCGGTATCGTAGGCTTTCACCGCAACGATCGCGAGGTCGGCCGCGTAGGGCTCGACCGCGGCGAGATCGCGCGGCGCATAGACGACCTCGTTGCCGGTAGCGCGCAGCAGCTCGCCGAGATACCGTCCGACCGCGCCGGCGCCGACCACGTAGACCTTCATGGGGTCGCCAGCGTCTGTGAGACCGGAGGAAATGCTCCGCTAGAAATCGTCGCTTTCAAAAATCGAGAGTTGGCTGCCATGTTCGCTACCGAATCTTCCTTCGGCAGGCGACGTCGACCTCGGGCCCAGGACCAGATGAGTTACGTTACCCGCAGTTTCGCCTGCGACGAGTCCCGTAGACCCGAAGCCACCGGCACCGCGCTTCGTATCGGTTGAGAATTGGGACACGATCCGGAATTCCGGCCGGTTGATCGGCACGAACAGAAGCTGGGCGATTCGATCTCCGGGCTTTACCACAATCGGTTCTGCATTGGCGCTACGATTCCAGAGACTTACCATTAGCGGGCCCGTATAGTCCGCGTCGATGAGCCCGACGAGATTCCCGAGGACAAGGCCTTGCTTGTGCCCCAGTCCCGAGCGGGGCAACACCATCGCCGCGTAACCCGGGTCCCCGATATGTATGGCGATGCCCGTCGGGACGAGCACCGCGGCGTCACCCGCAGCGATGGTGATCGGTTCGGGCAGACACGCAAAAAGGTCGGCAGCGCCCGCCATCTCGCTTTGAAATTTAGGAAGACCCCATTCGTAGACGCGACCGTCTAGAACCCTGAGTTCGATCTCAATGCTCGCGCCGGGGACCTTCTTTGTGGGATTCCGCTGTGGCAAAATCTGCTCCGAGGGTCGTCGCGTAGGACCGCGTACACTTGCGGACTTTCGACGAAACTTGTCCTTAGTTTGAGTGCGACCGCGATTTCGATCCGCCTTGTGTAACCACGGTGGCAAAGCCGGATAAACCGTGGAGAACCGGGTTAGACCGGTGGATAACTCCCCGAACCTGCTTTGCGATCAATCACTTGCTGGGGGAGATCGGGCAAGTAGATACCGGTCGATTAGCCACTATCGGGCATGATTGCGGCGGTCCTTCGACTCCGCGAACTTCGTTCGCTGCGCTCTGGATGACAGATGGTCTTACGCCTCTCAACGCGAGGTGTGGTTCCGGTAAATCCATGCTATTTAATTGCGAGTTAGTTCGCGAGCCGCGGATACGTTGCGAGCGCGTTGTCGACGAGAATTTTGCGCAGTAGTTCGGGCGGAATCCCGGCCGGAATCACATCTTCGCCTTCGTAGTGCCAG
This sequence comes from Candidatus Lustribacter telmatis, assembly GCA_003164045.1. Classification (GTDB taxonomy): domain Bacteria; phylum Vulcanimicrobiota; class Vulcanimicrobiia; order Vulcanimicrobiales; family Vulcanimicrobiaceae; genus Lustribacter; species Lustribacter telmatis. The sequence goes on along the minus strand of PLRU01000032.1, from coordinate 50,933 downwards.
TGCGGATAGTCGGTCGAGAACAGCAGCACGTCGTCGGAGCCGATCTGTTCGAGCACGCGCGTAAGCTGCTTTGGATCGGGCGGCTCGTCGGTCGGCTGAATCGTGAAGCGCACGTGCTCGCGCACGACGTCCGAGGGCGGACGGTTGAGCCACGGCACTTCGCTGCGCACGCCGCGCCACGTTTTATCGGCGCGCCAAAAGTAGGCCGGCAGCCAGGTGAAGCCCGACTCGATCATCACGACTTTGAGCCCGGGATATTTCACGAACACGCCCTCGGAGACGAGGCTCAGGAGCTGCCCCTCGAACGCTTGCGACTGCGCGACGTAATCTTCAAGCTGGAAACTGCCCCAGCCGATCGACGTCGGCGCGTTGCGATACATGCTGCCGGCATGCACGCCGATCGGCATGCCGTGCTTTTCAGCCGCCGCATAGATCGGCCAGTAGAAACGCTTGCCCAGCGGAATGCTGCCCATCACGAGAAAGAGCACTTGCACGAAGCGCTTGTCGTGCGCGAGACGCTCGATTTCCGCGACCGCGAGTTCGGGCGACTCCGCCGGCACGAGGATCGATGCGCGCAGCCGCGGCTCGGCGTCGAGCCACTCCTTGGCCATCCAATCGTTGACGGCGCTGCACAGCGCGGCCGCCATGTACTCGTTGGCATACACGAGCGCTCCGTGCAGCGGGTTGGCGATGGCGAATCGCGTGCCGAAGGCATCGAGCGCTTGCGACTTCAGCAGCGCGAGATCGGTGCCGGCGTTGCCTTTTTCCGGCTTCCAATCCGGCCGCGCCGAGAGCGGCGCGTTTGGCGGATAGCTGGTGAGATCTTGATTCGCGCCGACGATGCCGCGTGAAACGATCGCGTCGCGCCAGTACTCATCGAGATACGGCAAGAGCGCGCGCATGTTCGGCACCGCCGGGTGAATGTCGCAATCGATCGCGCCGTATTCGGCGATGTTGGTACTCAAGAGTTGAGGCGAAGGACGTTCTTAGCGTTCCCGGCGTAGATCATCTGTTTCTGTTCGTCGCTCATCTTGAATTTGAAGGCGTAATTCGGATCGTCGAAATCCCAATGCGGATAGTCGGTTGCGAACAGCAAGCGATCCCAGCCGATCCAGTCGATGAGCGTCTTGAGGTCTTGGCGATCCGGCGGCTCTTCCATCGGCTGAGTCGAGAACCAGATGTGCTCCTTGATGTATTCCGACGGCGGACGCTTCACGTGCGGCACTTCGTCGCGCATGCGGTTCCAGTGCTTGTCGAGACGCCAGCTCAGCGACGGCACCCACGCAAAGCCGCCCTCGATCATGATGACCTTGAGCTGCGGAAATTCCTCGAACACGCCTTCGAGCACGAGACTCGTCACGACCGACTGCGCGGTCAACGCGTTCGAGTGATGTTCTTCGATGTAGAACGACGGCCAGCCGCCGCTGGTCGACGGAAAGCCGTTGATGCCGCCGACGTGCATGCCTAGCGGAATGTTGAAGTGCTGGGCGGCTTCGTAGATCGGCCAGTACGAACGGTTGCCCGTCGGCTGACCGGCACGCGGCGGCAGCGTGATCTGCGCGTAGGCCGGGTTGGTGCCGCAACGCTCGATCTCGGCGACGGCATCGTCCGGATACTCCGGGTTGATCACGATCGAGGCTTTGAGCCGCGGCTCTTTGGCTACCCACGCATCGGCCTGCCACTCGTTCATCGCGTAGCACAGGGCCTTCGAGTAATCCGGATTGCGCACGTAGCCGGCGTTCCCGAGCGGCTGCAAGATGCCGTATTCGATATTGTAGAGGTCGAGCAGCTGCTCGCGCATCAGATCGAGGTTCGACCCGGCCGGCGTACCGTCGGCGGGCATCGCATCGATGCGGTTCCCTTGATTTTCCATGCGCGGATACACCCACGTTGACGCGAACGCGCGGCGCACGTTCTCGCGGTAGGTCTTGCGGTGCTTCTGCCAGCGCTCCGAGAGGTAAGGATCCAGGTCGCCGGGCGAACGCATGTAGGGGTGGACGTCGGCGTCCACGATTTGCAACTTCGGCTGTGCGGCGGTCCCGATCTCTTGCCGTACGAGGGTATCGGTCGTCATGGTTTGCCCTCCCGCGCGTCTCCACGCTCCAGCTCTGAGTGTTCTTTGGCCGGTCGGCCGAACCTAGCGGAGCTTGCGAAGAAATCCTTTGGCCGCCGCAAGGGATCGCGCAGAAGTCTTTCGCAGGTGAGGGGTAGCTTCACTCACCGAGGAGGACGTTCGCATGACCCAAGCCGGAGCCATCGATGTCGGTGCGCTGATCAACGACCGCAAGATGGGACGCGCCCAGATCACCGTCATCCTGTGGTGCGTGCTGCTGTTCTTGTCGGACGGCTACGACTTCGGGGTGCTCGGCAACATCGCGCCCGCCATCATCGGCGACTGGCATTCGAACCGCGCCGCGTTCGGCGCCGTCTTCTCGATCGGCGTGATCGGGCTCCTGATCGGGTCGCTGATCTTCGGCCCGCTGGCCGATCGCATCGGGCGCCGCAAAGTGATCATCATCAGCGGCTTCATCTTCGGCGCGTTTACGTTCGCCTCGGCGTTCGCAACGAATTTGCCCGAACTCGCCGCGTTGCGGTTCCTCGCGGGCCTCGGGATCGGCGGAACGAATCCGAACATCCTCGCCTACGTCGCCGAAACCGTGCCCGAACGGCGCCGCGCGTTCACCATCGCCGTCGCGCTGCTCGGCGGCTTCACCGGCGGCATCGCGCTCGGTGGCTATATCATCTCTAAACTGCTCGTCAGCTACGATTGGCACGTCGTGCTCTACGTCGGCGGCGTCATTCCGATCGTCACGTGCCTCTTGCTCATCGCGTTCTTGCCCGACACCGCGATGCAATCGGCGATCCGCGGTGAAAACGCGAAGGTCGCGAAGCTCCTGACGCGCTTTTATCCCGATACCCCGTTTTCGCCCGACGCGACCTACTTCGTGAGCGACGGTCCACCGCCGAAATTCCCGATCGCGGCGCTGTTCAACAAACAGAACCTGCCGGCCACGTGCACGCTGTGGTTCGGCGGCATCATGAACGGCATCGTGATCTTCTTCCTCGGCAGCTGGCTGCCGACGCTGGTGCACCAGTCCGGACTTTCGGTCAGTCAAGGCGTGCTGGCGAATTCGCTCAACCAGCTCGGCGGCATCGCCGGGGGTCTCGCCGTCACCCCATTTCTCGATCGCTACGGCGCCGTCGCCGTCGTCGGACCGTTTCTGCTCGCCGTACCGGCGATCATCATTCTCGGCATGACCGGCAGCAACGAGTCGTGGATCTTTATCATGGCGGCAATCGTCGGCATCTGCGTCGTCGGCGCGCAAACGGGCCAGGGCGCACTCCAGGCCATCGTGTATCCGACCGCGCTGCGTTCGACCGGCGCCGGCTGGGCGATCGGCATTCAGCGCATCGGCGGCATCATCGCGCCGACGCTCTTCGGCGTGCTGATCGAAGCCAAGGTCGCCCAAACGGAACTGTTCGTCATCGCCGCCATCCCGCCGTTGCTGGCCGCAATTGCGTACATGCTCTTCGCCTACTCGCGGCGCAATTCGGGCCGCGGCTGGTCGGCGAGCGAAGCGACGGTTACGTAGGCGTCAGACTTCGAGGACGATGTAGTCGTCTTTGACGGACACCGCGAAGCGCTCCGCGATGTAGGGGCCCTTCGCGATCCGTTCGCCCGGTTCGACCGTCACGTTGTAGCGGCGCACGCGCGCTTCTTCCGGATTGCACCACGACTGGCCGGTGCGGATGTCGTACTGCCAGCCGTGCCAGGGGCAGCGCAGCATCTCGCCGTGGCGCAAAACCTCGAACTTCCCGACGTCCGACGACACGACCATGCCGACGATGCGGCCGCGGCACAGCGGCGCCGCTTCGTGCGGACAGCGGTTGAGCAGCGCATAGTACTCGCCCTTGACGTTGAAGATGCCGATGTCGCGGCCGTTCACGCTGACGATCTTGCTCGTCCCGGGTTCGATCTCGCCGACTTTGGCAACGACGTGTTGCGGCATGGCTCCCCTACTTGCTCAGGAGGTCGGCCAGTTCGGCCTGGAAGCTCTCGACGTCGCGGAACGAACGGTAGACGCTCGCGAAGCGGATGTACGCCACGGGATCGACGGTCTTGAGCGCTTCCATCAGCTTTTCACCGACGAGCGAGGACTGCACCTCGCTCTCGCCGCGGGTGAACATCGAACGCTCGAGGGACGCGACGATCTCTTCCATCTGCGCATCGGAGACCGGCCGCTTCTCGCACGCCCGCCGGAGACCGCTGAGGATCTTGTCGCGATTATATTGCTCGCGACGGCCGTCTTTTTTGACGACGAATAAGCGCGGGGCTTCCATCCGCTCGTAGGTGGTGAAGCGGTGCTTGCAGGCGAGACATTCGCGCCGCCGGCGGACGACGTTCTCGTCATCGCGGGAATCGACGACACGCGTCTCGCTCTTACGGCAAGTGGGACAAATCAGGTCGCGGCCCCCGCGGCAGTACGGACCACAATATGTAGTGGTCCTTGTCTAGTATACTACGACCTGCCCAATCTATGGTGCTGCCCTAGGACGCAGCGCCGATTTTGAACATCTTCGTGCCGCACTCGGGGCATTTGCCCTCGGTCGCGGGACGCCCATTTTTCATGGTGATCTGGGTCGCGTCTTTCATCTCACGCTTGGTCTTGCACTTTACGCAGTACGCCTCGGCAGCCATCGGTCTCCCCTTTGCTTGGTTTGCCCCCTGCCGCGCACGGTACGTCCGGCCGGGGTTCGGGCCTCGCTATTCCGAGGGGCCCCACGGATTCCTGGCCTTTCCGCGAGGGCCGTCGTCGTGAGGGAGCCGCGTGGAGGAATCGATCAGGCGCTTCCTGACGCGCGAGGAACTCGCCGTTGCTGCGTACGGCCGGCTCACCGGCGCGGCCCTGGCCGGGCTCTGGGCGGCCGGTGAACTCGCCGCTTTGGCGGCCCCGACCGTGGCCGTTGTCGGCACCCGCGCGCCCTCGGAGGACGGCCGGCAGCTGGCCCATCGGCTCGCGGCCGACCTCGGCGCCGCCGGGGTCTGCGTCATCTCGGGGCTGGCTCTGGGGATCGACGCCGCGGCGCACGCGGGATCCCTGGCGGCCGGAGCGCCGACGATCGGGGTGCTCGGCGGCGGCCACGATCGCTTCTTTCCACCCCGCAACGCCGAACTGGCCCGCCGCATCGTGGCCGGCGGCGGCGCGGTACTCTCGCCCTATCCGCCCGAACACCCAGCCTACCCATGGCAATTCCTGGCCCGCAACGGCATCGTGGCGGCACTCGCCGACGGCGTGGTGGTGGTTGAGGCGGCGGCCCGCAGCGGCGCCCTCAACACGGCCTCGTGGGCGGCCGACCGGGGTATCCCGGTGATGGCGTTTCCGGGTGATGTCGGACGGCCCAAAGCCGCCGGGTGCCTGGCCCTGATCCGCGACGGGGCGACGCTCGTTCGCGACGCCGGCGACGTACTGGCGCAGCTGGGTCTTACCCCCGCGGTTCGCCGGCCCGAGGCGGCGCCGGCCGGTGATCCGGCCGATGCGCGCATCCTGCGGCTGCTCGATGCCGGCCCGGCCGACGCCGATGCGGTCGTGGCCTCGAGCGATCTGCCCCCCGGGCCGGCGCTGGCGCGCGTGGGGGACTTGCTCGCCGCCGGGACGATCGTCGCCGGCTCGGACGGGCGTTTCCGGCGGTCGTCCGGCTGACGCTGCCGAACGCAGGCCGCGATGCACCTGCGCCTCATCGCGGTCGGCAAGCTGCGCGAGCCGTATCTCGTCGCGGCGGCCGAGGATTTCCGCCGCCGCCTGCGGCCCTACCATCGGCTCGAAGAGATCGAGGTGCGGGCCGGCGACGGCAGCGAGGCCGCGCGCGCGATGGCGGGCGAAGCCGAAGCGATTCTGCGGCTCATTGCGCCCAGCGACCACGTCTGGCTGCTCGAGCGCACCGGCACCGAAATTTCCAGCGAGGAACTCGCCGCGCGGATCGAACGCCTGCCGCTCGACGGCATCTCGCAACTCACGCTCGTGATCGCGGGCACGTACGGCGCTGCGCCTGCTCTGCTCGAACGCGCGCAATTCCGCTGGTCGCTCTCGCGCTTGACGCTCTTGCACGAATGGGCGCGCACGCTCGTGCTGGAGCAACTCTATCGCGCGGCGAAGATCGCTGCGAATGAACCCTACCATCACTAGCGACGGCACGATGCTCGATCTGCCGGCGCTCGCCGCACGCTTCGCCGCGGCGGCGCACACGCTCTACCCGGAGGGCGAGGCGAACGTCACGTTCGAACCGCCGCGCCGCGCCGAGCACGGTGACGTTGCGACCAACGTCGCTTTCGGTTTAGCGAAGGTTGCAAAAAGGAAGCCGCTCGACATCGCAAACGCGATCATCGCAAGCGCGATGGAAGATGCGGACGTGCGCGCGACGGTAGCCGACGCAACCGCGGCGGCCGGGTTCATCAACCTGCGCCTGGTACCGCAGTTCTGGCAACGCACGATCGCCCGGGTCTTGCGCGACGGCGCGGCCTACGGCCGCGGCGCGCCGCAGAACGAACGCATCTCGCTCGAGTTCGGCAGCGCTAACCCGACCGGTCCGCTCGTGGTCGTGCAAGGCCGCACGCTCTCGATCGGCGACACCCTCGCGAAAACGCTGCGGTTCGCCGGCTACGACGTTTTCACCGAGTGGATCATCAACGATGCCGGCTCGCAGATGGATACCCTCGCGCGCTCGCTCTACGCGCGCTACATGCAGCTGTGGGACGCCGCGTTTCCGTTTCCGGAAGAAGGCTATCCCGGCGACTACCTGGTGCCGATTGCCGAGCACATCCGCGACCGCGACGGCGAACGCTGGCGCAACGCCGCGGAAGCCGACTGGCTTACGCTCTTCGCCACGCTCGGGCGGGATGAGATCGTGCGCGAGCAGCAGGCCGTGGCGCAGCGTTTCGGCGTCGCGTACGACCTCTGGCAAAGTGAGCGGGCCCTGCACGATGCGGGCGCGATCGCGACCGGCATCGAGCGTCTGCGCACCTACGGGCTCACCTACGACAAAGACGGCGCGCTCTGGCTGCGCACGACCGAAAGCGGCGACAACGAAGACCGCGTGGTCGTCCGCTCCGACGGACGCCCGGCCTATTTCGCGAACGACGTCGCCTACCACTACGACAAGCTGCAGCGCGCCGACCGCGTGATCGATATTCTCGGTCCCGATCACCACGGCTACATCGCGCGCCTGCGCGCCCTGGCCGACGCCTACGGCCGCAGCGGCGCGATCGAAGTGCTGATCGCCCAGCAAATCACGCTCAAGCGCGGCGATGAGATCGTCTCGATGTCCAAGCGCGCTGGCCAGATCGTCACGCTCTCCGACATCATCGATGAAGTCGGCGTCGATGCGGCGCGCTTCTTCTTCGTCATGCTCTCGATCGATCAGCCGCTGACGTTCGACTTGGCGCTGGCCAAGGAACAGTCGAGCGACAACCCGGTGTTCTACGTGCAGTACGGGCACGCGCGCATCGCATCGGTCGTGCGCAAGGCGCTCGAACGTGATGCGGCGCTGCTCGACGATGCGAAGCGCGGGGAGCAGCTCGAACGCTTGAGCGAACCCAGCGAGATCGCGCTCGCCCGCCGGCTGGCGGAGTTCGGCTCGGTCGTGGCGGGCGTAGCGCGAACGCTCGGCACGCATCGCCTGCCGAAGTATGCCCGCGATGTCGCCGCCGACTTCCACCAGTTCTACTCCGACTGCATGATCCTCACCGACGACCGCGAGCAAAGCGTTGCGCGGTTGGGGCTCGCTCTCGCCACGCAGAGCGTGCTGGCCAAAGCACTCGAACTGTGCGGCATCTCGGCGCCGGAAACGATGTAGTGGGACGCTACTTCGAAGAGTTTACCGTCGGTTCGGAGATCGTGTCGGGCGGCCAAACACTCACCCTCGAATCGATGATCGCGTTCGCCGCGCTCTACGATCCGCAAAGCTTTCACATCGACGTCGAGGCCGGTAAGAAATCGCCGTACGGCGGCTTGATCGCCAGCGGTTTTCAGACGCTCGCGGTGGGCTTCCGCATGTTTCTCGATACCGCCGTGCTGGCCGGCACCAGCTTTGGTTCGAACGCGATGGACGATTTGCGCTGGCTGCGCCCGGTGCGGCCGGGCGATACGCTGCACACGGTCGCGCGCGTCATCGAAGCACGGCCGTCGGCCTCGAAGCCGGATCGCGGCATCGTGCGCGCCGCATTCCGCGTGATCAACCAGCAGGAAGAGGACGTGCTGACCTTTGCGACCACCGTGTTCGTTGCGCGTCGTCCGAACTGACCGTCGATAACGTCACGCAGGCGTGACTGCCGCCGAAGGGGCGCGGCGTCACGTGAAACGCCTCGGCTAGCGCCGAGATCAGAAAGAGCCCGCGGCCGCGTTCGCTCAGCGTGTCGGTCGGTAGGCGCGAGAGAAACCGGTAGCCCGGGCCGTCGTCGAGCGCGTGCAGCACGACGTGGCCGAAGCGCGCGTCGATAACGAACGTGGCCGAACCCGGCGTATGGCGTACGAGATTGCCGACCAATTCGGCCAACACGACCTCCGCGTTCACGATCGCATCGGGCGCGTACCCGCAGCGCTCGAGCGCAGCGATCAGCAGCCCGGCAAAGCGTCCGCTTTCGGCAGCGTCGCGCACGTCAACGCGGTATCGTTTCAACGCGACGCCCGCGTAGCTGGCACAGAGGATCGCCACATCGTCGCGCGAGCCCTCGATCAGCACCGCATCGCGAATGCGTGCTGCAAGTTCGCCGCTCGAAAGCGTGGCCGGATCGCGCAGCACGGCATCGAGCCGCCGGTAGCCTTCATCGATATCGTGCGTCGATTCGATCAGCCCGTCCGTAAAGAGCACGAGCACCGAGCCGGGCTCGATCGGACGCGACGCGCTCGGCGTATCATCGTGCTCGCGCAGGCCGAGCGGCAATCCGCGCGCCTCCAGCGGCACGATTTCGCCGGCCGGCGTGCACAGCAGCGGCGGCGGATGTCCGGCCGTGGTGAACGAGATCATGTTCTCAACCGGATCGATCACCGCCACGAACGCGGTCACGAAGACGTTGGGCGACTCGCTGCGCAGCGCGAGGTCCGCGGCTTCGAGCATCAGCACCGGATCGGGATGGACGTACGCGACGCCGCGAATCGCTTGACGCATGTTCGCCATCGTCACCGCCGCCTGCAACCCCGAACCGGCGACGTCGCCGATCGAGAGCACGACACGGCCGTCAGCTAGCGCAAAGGCATCGTACCAGTCGCCGCCGACGAGCGCTTCGCTGCGCCCCGCTTCGTAAATCGCGCTGAACGTGCACGCCGGAATGTCGGGCAGCGTCGCGGGGAGCGCCGCATCCTGGAAGCTGCGCGCCACCAGCCGCTCGCGTTCGAACAGCTCGGCATTACCGATGGCCGGCGCGATGCGCCGTGCCAGTTCTTGGAAAAACGCCGCGTCGGCTTCTCCGAAGCCGCCGGCGGCGTCGAACCTGGCCACGTTGAGCGTTCCGCGTTCGACGTTGCCGACCGTCAGCGGCGCGACGAGCGCTGAGGTGAAGCCCACTTCCGCGAAGACCTCGCCCGCACTCGCATAGAGGTTCCCAATTTGGTTGGCGAGCGCCGCCCGCTTTCGCTCGTCGCGATGGTAGACCGCGGCGACCCGTATGTCGCCGTTTTCATCGAGGAGATTGATGAACGCCCAATCGGCGAATTCGGGAACGACCACGTGCATCGCAGCATCCAGCGTGGCTTGCACTTCGAGCGACGCCGACAGCGCCGGCCCCAATTCGGAGAAGACTTGCAGCGTGCGCTGCGCGCGCCGCGCTTCGTGAACGTCGGTGCTGGTGCCGTACCAGCGAACGATCGCGCCGTTCGTATCTCGTTCCGGCGTTGCGCGCGTGAGGAACCAGCGGTAGGTTTCGTCGGCACGGCGGATGCGATGCTCGAGTTCGAAATTCTCGCCCGTTTCGGTGGCCGCCACCCACGCAAGGCGCGTCGGCTCGATGTCTTCCGGATGGAGGGTGCGCCAACCGACATCCACCGGCGAATCTTCCGGCCTGCCCGTGTACTCATGCCAGCGCCGGTTGTGCCATTCGGTCACACCCTCGGGGTTCGTCGTCCACATGAGCATCGGCATCGAATCGGCGATGACGCGGAACTGCACTTCGCGCGCGGAGAACTCGCGCCGCGCGGCTTCGGTAAGGCGAATGTTTTCGACCGCGACCGCGGCGCGGCGCGCGACCTCTTCCACCACCCGCACGTCGCTGGCTTCGAACGCGCGGTCGGAGAGGGTGCGCAGCATCGTGAGCGCGCCTAACCGGCGGCCGCCCACCATCATCGGCGCGACGATCATCGAACGGATGTTGACGAGGCGCCACGCCTCGCGCCGCGCCGGATCCGCAATCGAGTTTATGATGTAGGCTTCGTCGATCGTGGCGAGATGCAGCGGCTTCGGATCCGACATCGCGCGCGAAATGGGATGCGGCTGATCGAACTTCGTCGGAAAGGCCAGCGTCATCTCAACCGCTTCGGGCGGCACGCCGGCCGCGCCGGCACCGACGCGGCGGCTCCAGCCGTCGGGTCCGATCAAGTCGAAGAACGCAATATCGGCCAAGCCCGCCAGCGCCGCACGGGTGACGCCCTCGAGCAATGCATCGACGTCGTTTGCGGAGTTGGCGGTGGCGCCGCTCTCGGCCAGCAATTGCAGCGCGTCCATCGCGCGGTGCTCCGCATCGATATCGTTACCTGCGCCGAACCAGCGCACGATCTCACCGTGCTCGTCGCGCTCGGCCTCCGCATGTACCACGATCCAGCGGAAGGCGCCGTCGGCGTGACGCATCCGGAATTCGCCGCGATAGGCCTCGCCCGCGGCGAGCGCAACGTCGAACTCCGCTATCAGCTGTTTGACGTCGTCGGGGTGCACGAACGACATCCACCCCTCGCCGAGCAGCTCGTCGGGGGCTGCGCCCACGAGCGAAGTCCAGCGTTCGTTCACGTACTCGACGTTGCCGCGCGCGTCCATCATGCACAGGAGCGCCGGCGCTCGCCGGGCGATTTCCGCGACGAACGGATCGATCTTCATCAACCGTTGTGGACGGTCACGACGACGTCGGGCGTTTCGAGGGTGATCTCTTCACCGTGATGGTCGGCGTCGTCCGCCAGTTGCGCACGCACGATCCACGGCAACGCAAAGTACGTGAAGAGCACGCGCACCAGGGCAGCGGCCGGAATGCCGAGGATCAAGCCCCACAAACCGAACAATTCGCCGCCCGCGAACACCGCGAACATCACGCCGATCGGCGAAACGCCGACGGCGTCCGACATGATCTTCGGTACCAGTACGCTATCGGCGATGCGCGCGACGACGAAGATCGCGATCGTCACGTACACGACCATCGTCGTCCCTTGCGGGATCGCCAGCGCCGCGGCGATGACCTGCGCCACGATCATCCCGAAGAACGGCACCGCATATCCGAGCGCGCACACGACCGCCACCAGCAGCGCGAAGCCGAAGTGCGAGGGCGCGAGCACGGCCCACACGGCCGCGCCGACGATCGCGCACAGCGCGAGTTGACCGGCCACGAAGTGGCCGAAGATCGACGCGACCTCGACCAGCAGCGCGTTCGTCTTCGCGCGCCGCGACGGGGGCAGCAGCGCGAGCACGCCGCCGCGCACCGCGCGCCCGCGCGAGAGCAGAAAGACCGAGAGAATCAGCGCCGACGCACCGACGAGAAAGGCGTTGACCGTGCCGAGCAGGATCGTGCCGATCGAAGCGAGCGTCATCGAGAACATCGTGCCGACGCGTTCGCCCACCTCGGCTTGCATCTGACCGAACGTCGGCAACGCGACGCGATCGCCGAAGCGCGCGCGCACGAACGATTCGAGGTGCGCGACGCCGTCTTGCGAGGCAATCACGTAGTCGCTGGTGTGGGAGACCAGCACGATGATCTGCGCGTAGGTGATCGGCACGATCACGAGCGCCAGCAGGACCAGCACGCCGACCAAACCGACGTAAACGACCGCAATCGCGGCTGTGCGCGGCATCCAGCGTTCGAGCCGATGCACCAGCGGCGCGGCGCCGAACGCGATGAAGGCGGCGACGAGAAAAATCGAGATCGTGCGCGGGATGCGCACCGCAACGAAGCCGGCGCCAACCAGCACGAGCAGGATCACGATCGCGGCCAGGACGCGCCGCGCGGCGGTGCGGCTCATAGGGCTTTGGTCATCATGCGGCGTTCGGTGATAAATCCCGCGCCGGCGTAGAGTTCGCGCGCGGCAGTATTTTCTTCCGTGACCATCAACGAGAGATACGGCAGGCCGCGCTTGCGCGCGTGCTCCTCGATGCTCGCGAGCAGTTCGCCGCCGACGCCACGCCGCTGCATCGCCGGCTCGACGGCCATGTAGGCCACAAACGCTTGTTCGGTGAGCGTGATCTCATCCGGAAGATCGTAGATCAGCAGCGCAAAGCCGGCGGCGACACCGCCGGATTCGGCGATGAGGACGTCGTGTTCGCGCGCGAGCACGTACTCGACGAGCCGTTCGTAGGCGCCTTCGACCAGCGGCGGCAGCGCGATGCGCAGCGACGATACGCTCGTCGGCGACACGCGGCGGCCGAGGTCGATCACGAACGCGCGATCGCGCACGGTGCCGCGGCGGATCGCGATCGCGTCGCTCATGCCGGAACGGGTGCGCGCTCCCGCCAAGCCGGCAACTCCGCTTCCATGGCGGCAATGAGTTCGCGGTTTTGTTCGGGCGTGCCGATCGTGATGCGCAAGAAATTGGGCATACCCAGTTTGTCGCCCGATCGCACTACGATGCCGCGCCGCAGCAGATCCGTATACGCCGCTTCGGCTTCGCCCGGAACACGCACGGCGATGAAATTGGCCGCCGACGGATAGGCAAAGAGTCCCAACCGCCGGAACGCCGCTTCGAGAGTGGCCTTGCCTTCGTCGTTCATGGCGATCGTAGCGGCGCGAAATTCGCTATCGTCGAGCGCACCCATCGCCGCCAGCGCCGCCGTCGATGACACGTTGAACGGCACGCGCACGCGCTGCATCAAATCGATCATGCCCTGGTCGGCGAAACCGTAACCGAAACGCACCGAGGCGAGCCCGTAGAGCTTCGACATGGTACGCGTCACGATCGTTCCGCGGCGCGACTTCACGTAGTCGGTGCCCTCGACGCTCTCCGCGGGCATGTACTCACGATAAGCCTGATCGATAAACAGCAGCACGTTCGGCGGCAGCAGCGAGGCGAAGTTCGCGAAGGCCGCCGGGTCGACGCACGTCGCACTCGGATTGTTTGGATCGCAGACGACGATCGCTTTCGTCCGCGGCGTGACGGCAGCGAACATCGCATCGAGATCGTGGACGCCGTCGCGCAGCGGCACGCGCACCGGCGTCGCGCCGGTGACGATCGTATCGGCCGGAAAGAGCGAGAACGTCGGATCGGCCATGACGACTTCGTCGCCCGGGCCGACGAACGTTAGGAAGAACATCAGCAAAATCTCGTTGCTGCCGTGACCGAGGATCGTGTTCTCGATGCGCAGACCGTACGGCTCGGAGAGCCGCGCGCGCAACGCAAGATGATCGTCGTCGGCGTAGAGGTTCGCATCGGTGAGGGTCGCCATGGCGGCGAGCGCCTTGGGTGAAGAGCCCAGCGGATTTTCGTTCGACGACAGCTTGATCACGTGGTCGAGATCAAAGCGCCGCTTGGCCTGGTCGATCGTGGTCCCGGCACTGTAGGAGTGAAGCTGCCGCACGGCCGGCCGCGCGAGTGAAACGTAATCCATGACGTCCTCCGGATTTCGCGCCCCGGCGGCGCTGCGCCCGTTAGCGCAAAAAGCGCGATCCGGGCTCGTCGAGCGCCGCGCCCGCAGCGCATTGCGGGCAGACTGCCGGCTCGAACGACTCCAGCGGCATATCGAGCAGCGCAAAGAGCGGCGCGCCGACGTCGACTGCACCGCGCCGCACGACGACCGCCGCCGCCGCGACCACCCCGCCCTCGGCGCTTACCACGTCGATCACTTCGCGCACGGAGAGGCCGGTGGTGATCACGTCTTCCACCACCAGCACCCGCTCGCCCGGAGCGACGCCGAAACCGCGCCGGAAGCGGGCCGCTCCACCCTCTTTCTCGACGAAAATCGCGCGCGTGCCGAGTTGACGCGCCGCTTCGTAGCCCAGCACGATGCCGCCGACGGCGGCCGACACCACGCATTGCACATCGAGCGCCGGCATGCGCTCGAGCATGGCGGCAACGATGCCCGCGAGCAGCGCCGGATCTTCGAGAAAGCGGAACTTCTGCACGAAGCGGTTCGAGTGGCGACCCGATGAAAGCCGGAAATGACCCTCGAGCAAGGCGCCGCGCACGCGCAATTCCGCGAGCAGCGCGTCGGGTGTGAGTGCGGTCATGTCAGCTCAGCTCCGCCAGGATGGCTCGCGCCGCGGCGGCCGGATCGGCGTCTTCAACGATCGGCCGGCCGACCACGATGTAATCGGCGCCGGCCGCACGCGCATCGCCCGGCGTTGCGGTCCGGCGCTGATCGCCGTGCGCGCTGCCGCCGGGGCGAATGCCCGGGCAAAGCACGACGAACGCAGCCCCGCAGGCGGCCTTGATGCCGCCGGCTTCCGCCACGGAACACACGACGCCGGCGCAACGCGCCTCACGCGCTAGCGCAGCAAGGCGCAGCACGCTCTCGCCGGGACTGCCGCCCAGCCCCAAAGCGCTCACGTCTTTGGCGGCAAGGCTCGTCAGAATCGTGATCGCGAGCACTCCAGGCGCCGGTATGCCGAGCTCGGCCGCGCGTTCGACGGCAGCTTCCGCCGCGGCCGCAAGCATCTCCGCGCCTCCGAGCGCATGCACCGTCAACAGCGCAACGCCGGGACGCACCAGCGCCTTTACGGCCGCGTGAACCGTGCGCGGAATATCGTGCAGTTTGACATCGAGCATGTACGCGGCGCCACGCGATTCGAGCAATCCGAGCAGCTCCGGACCGTACCCGTAGAGCGCCTCATAGCCGACCTTAAACGTGACCTCGATGCCGGCGAGCGTCTCAATCAGGCGCCTCGCGCTGACAAATGTCGGAACGTCGATCGCGACGACGAGACGAGTTTTCACCCCGCGGACTTGGCGACCGATCCACGCGCTCCCGCAGATATCTTTACGGAGAAAGTTTGATGAGAAGGTGAACGGAGGTGACATTCCGGCCGTTATAGGTTATAGAGTCAGACATCGTGGTGAATACCGCGAGGGAGGAGCACCGAGATGGCCGGGATTCAGGTCTTCAAAACGTTAGCTGACGCGCTAAGAGCGGGCTATAGCGTTTACGACCGCACCGAAGACGGATATCTCGTCCGCACGCGCACGGCGAGCGGTTGGGCGATGGCGATCGTTACCTGCCGCTAGCGGCGCAACGACGAGCCGGGAAAATCAAAAGGAGCGGGTCGCTTAGGCGACTCGCTCCTTTTGCGTTGCGGCGGCTTAGAGCCGGTCCGGCGGCTTGACCGGACGCGCCAGTTCCTCGTAGCGCGGTCCGGGCGGACCCGGCTGGGCCGACCCGTAGCTGCGCTGGCTCGGCGGCGGCGGACCGGGCGGTCCCGGCGGCGGGGCCATCCGGTACGGGAAGACCGCACCCGACATCAACGCGATGATGATCTGGGCGACGCCGACAAACATGGGGATCAAACCGCCCAGCAGCCAGGGCCCGGGACGGATCGTTGCCGGGTTGAACGGGCCATCGCCGCCGTGATAGCCGATGAACGAGAGGCCGATCAGAAGGGCGAAGCCGACCGCCGCGGTCGTGATCCCGCGCCGCATCGTGCACTGTGCGGAATTCGGGTCGTCGTAGGCGCTGTAGGTCGGCATCGGCTGGCCCAGCGGCGCCGTCGGGCCCGCGGTCCAGGGCGGCGGCTGCGTCCAGGCGCCGCCGTTCTTGCGATTCCAGCGGCCGTCGGGCGGCGGCGCAATCCCGCGCCGCAGCATTTCCATCCGCTCGCGATGCTTCATCGTCCGGATCGCGATCCAGCCGAGTACCGGTAATCCGAACAGAAAGAACATCCCCAGAACCGGTACAATCGTGTCGTCCATCTCGCTAGCCTTCCTGACTGAGGTAGATACTACCGTTGCTCGTATGTACGCCGAGCCGTCCGGCGCCGGCGCCGACGCGAATCGTCTTGGCCGATAACGAATCGTCGTCATCGCCGTCGTCCTCATCATCAGCGTGTTTCACATACTTCGCGGGTGTTGCCGCAAAGCCCGACACATTGATGTGCCCGTTGCTGGTCGCGGCGGTTACCGTCGTGTCGGCGCCCGGCGCAAAACCGAGCGTTACGCGGCCGTTGCTGCTATCGATGTTTCCATCGCGAACCTGCAAGCCGGTAACGTCGACGCGCCCGTTGCTGCTTAAGGCATCGAGCTGCCGGGCGACGATATTATGCAACGTCAGCCGTCCGTTCGACGATGCGACGTCGAGCGAGGGTCCGTTGAAATCTTCGATCAAGACCGTGCCGTTGCCGACGCTCTTGAACGACGCCCGTGCGCGCAAGCCGGTCGCTTTGATGTTGCCGGCGTTGTTCACGGTCAAGCGCGTTCCCGGCGAAACGGCGATCGTCACCATGCGATCGTCGCCCCAGGAGAAGCCCGAGGATTCGGCCGCGCTGATGTTGACGGTGTTGCCGTCTTGCGTCGCCGTGATCGGCGGCGCCGAAGATCCGAACCCGTGCCAGCCGTGACCCGTGACATCGACCGTGACGCCGGGCTCGCTGCGCTGGTAGACGGTGAGGTCGGCGTACCCGATATCGACGGTAACTTCGGGTTGCGGACCGGTATGAAACGCGTAATCCGCCGTGCGGCCTTCGCCGGACGACTGAGATTGGCTCGTGGCCGCATCGTGCCAGGGCGCCTGTGCGCCGGGAGAGATCGCCTGCGCCATCATCGCCACCAGGGCGACCTCGACGCCGATGAGGACGGCGATAAGCGTTCCGCGTTGAATCACGCCCCATGTACGGGCAACCGTTCACGGTGTTTCGCCTCACCGAAACACACGCGTCCCCGGCCCGTACATCCTGGCAGATGGGAGTCGCACTGTTGGCCGAACCGCCGGCGGGGAGCACGGCCATCGTCCCGACGGACGATGACTTGATCGCGCTCACCCTCACCGGGCGCAGCGACGCCTTCGGCACGCTCGTCGAGCGGTACGAGCGCGCGGTCTACCATCTGGCTTTCCGCACCATGCGCGAGGTCGAAGAGGCCAAAGACGCCGCCCAAGAAGCCTGGATCAAGGCCTACCGGGCGCTGGCCTCGTTCCGGCCCGGGGCGAAGTTCGCGACCTGGATCTTCACGATCTGCTACCGCGTCTGCTGCGACCGGCTGGCCAAGCGCAAACGGTTCACGGGCGAGGAGCCGGTCGACTTCGCGGACCCGGCCGCGGGCCCGGAGGGCACCTACGAAGCGGCCGAAGACGCCGCCGGCTTGCGCGCCGCGATCGAATCGCTGCCCGAAAAATACCGGGTCGTCATCACCCTCTTCCATCTACAAGGCAAGCAATACGAGGAAATCGCCGCCGTGCTGAACTTGCCGCTCGGGACCGTGAAGACGCATCTTTTCCGGGCAAAAGACCTGTTACGGGCCGCACTGGGGCCAAACGCCCAACGGAGAACGACATGACCGACGACGAACTGGACCGGGCGCTCTTCGCGCTCCCGCTCGAGGAGCCGCCGGCGGATATGCATCAGCGCATCATGTCCGCGACCGTGCTGCGCGCCGCGCCGGCGTTCCGGCAGTGGGAACTGCTGCTCCTAGCCGTTGCGGTCGCGCTCGTCTGCGTCGCGACCGCCTGGATCGTCACATCGTCGCCGGCCGCCGGGTCGCGCCTGACCGATTCGGTCGTCGCGTTCATGCGCGGCTTCGGTCTCTTCTCGCGCTCGACGTACGTCTGGCTCGCCATCGGGCTCTCGTCGGTCTGGTGGATTTCTAGCCTGCCCTTCATGGCAACCCCGCGGCCGACCGTGTATAACCGGTAGGTGAGCGAGCAAGCGGAGCGGACGTACAAGATTCTGGTCGTCGAGGACGACGCGCAAATCTTACGCGTGCTCGAGCTGGAACTCAAACACGAGGGCTACGAGGTCGACACCGCGCGTGACGGCCTCGCCGGCCTCGAGCGCGCGCTCAAGGAGCCCGACCTCGTCGTGCTCGACCTGATGCTGCCCAAGCTCGACGGCATGGAAGTCTGCGCGCGCATCCGCGCCAAGAGCAACGTGCCGATCATCATGCTCACGGCGAAAGACCGCATCCCCGATCGCGTTGCGGGGCTCGACCACGGCGCCGACGACTACCTGACCAAACCGTTTTCCATCGAAGAACTGCTGGCGCGCATTCGCGCCCGGCTGCGGGACCGCAACCCGCACGACAACGTGATCGGCGCGAAAGACCTGACGATGGATCGCGACCGGCACGAAGTGCAGCGCGGCGGCAAAGACGTGCAGCTCACCGCCAAAGAATACGCGCTGTTGGAATATCTCTTGCTGCACCGCAACAAGGTGCACACGCGCGACGAACTCTTCAACGGCGTGTGGGGCAGCGATTTCCTCGGCGACTCCAATCTCATCGACGTGTACATCCGCTACCTGCGCGGCAAGATCGACGACGGCTTCGAGGACAAACTGATCCAAACCGTACGCGGCGTCGGTTACGCTCTCAAAGATTAACTTCTCACTCCGGACGCGCATCGCCGCGTCCTACGCACTGTTGATCGTCGTCATCATCGCGATCGGTTCGATCACGATCGGTTTGGCGTTCCGCTCGCTTTTGGTCGAACAAGCCAAGGCCGGCATTACGGCGACGAGCGATGAAATTGCGCGCGTAGCCGAAGCCAGCAACGCACTCGGCTTCTACGATCCGGCCACCGTGCTCGACACGCTGGCGAACAAAGAGCAGCTCGATCACTGGGCGTCGATCACACAGTACATTCAGATCGACACGCCGCAAGGCTATCCGATCGGCAAGAGCTCGAACATGGGCGATTTGCGCCTCGGCGCGATCCCCGCCGGCATAACGCAGCGCTTCACGTTCGCGCGCGATACCGACGGCGCGCCGCTGATCGTGCTCGACCGGGTGCTCAGCCGCGCGGGCAAAACGATCGTGATCGCGCACGTCGCGCAACGGCTCGACATCATCGACCGCGAGACGCGCCGCGCGCAAACCATCCTGATCTACGCGGCGATCGTGGCGTGTATGGCGGTGGTGCTCGCATCGCTGTTCATCGCGCGCAGTCTGGTCGATCCGATCGTGCGGCTCACCGGCGCGATGGAGGAGATCGGTTCGGAAAAGCTCGACCGGCGTTTGCGCTGGAAGCGCAGCGATGAGATCGGGCGGCTGGCCGCGACCTTCGATGCGATGCTCGATCGGCTGCAAGATGCATTTGCGCGGGAACGTCAATTCATTTCCGACGCCTCGCACGAGTTCAAGACGCCGCTGACCGTGATCAACGCGAACGCGCAGATGATCCGCCGCTGGGGCGACCGCGATCCGGTGGTACGCGC
Source organism: Candidatus Lustribacter telmatis (assembly GCA_003164045.1). Taxonomy (GTDB): domain Bacteria; phylum Vulcanimicrobiota; class Vulcanimicrobiia; order Vulcanimicrobiales; family Vulcanimicrobiaceae; genus Lustribacter; species Lustribacter telmatis. Next base: position 31,402 of record PLRU01000032.1, on the reverse strand, counting down.
CGAAAGCCTCGATGCGATCGTGGATGAGTCGGCCCGGCTCGCCGCGATGGTCGGCGGGATGCTCACGCTGGCCAAAGCCGACTCCGGCGATCAGATTCCCAAAGAGCCGCTCGCACTCAACCCGCTCGTCGCCGACGTCGTCGCGCACGCTCGCGAGCGCGCGGCGCAAAACGGGCTCGAACTGCGGGCCGATCTCGCTCTGCCGGGACCCTACGTGCTCGGCGACGCGCCGCTGATCCGCCAGCTGATAAACAACCTAGTCGACAACGCGGTCAAGTTCACCGAGCGCGGCGAGATCGTCGTGACCGTCCGGCACGATGCCGGCCACGCCCGCATCATGGTCAGCGATACCGGGATCGGCATCGCGCCCGAAACCGCCGAGCGGCTCTTCGACCGCTTTTTCCGCGGCGACGCGTCGCACTCGCGGACGATCGAGGGCACCGGCCTCGGCCTTGCGATCGTGCGCAGCATCGCCCGCGTTCACGGCGGAACGGTGTCGGCCGCAGCCCGGCCCGAAGGCGGCTCCGTTTTCACGATCACCCTGCCGGCGCTCGACTTGCCCCCCGAAGAGGCGCTCCTCACCGAAATTCAATGACCCGGTGGGGTCCGGAGCGGTATGATCGGGCCGTGGCCGCCGTCCGCGACGCCCTGCGGCGCGCCGCCGCAAGCCTCGCCGTTCTACTCGGGTTCCTTCATCCTGCCGTCGCCAGCGCCGCAAGCAGTTCGTTTGCCGTCGGCGATCAAGGCGTCATCTCGGTCTGGGCCGGTGCGCGATCGGCGATCACGATCAAGGCCTGGGACCGCCCGAACGTGCAGTTCGACACCGACGATGAAGCCGTCCAAGTGCTGCGCCGTCCGGCAACCTTCGGGACGCCGCAGAACCCGCTCTCCGTCTCGATTCCGCTCGCGAACATCATGATCCGCGATCCGGCCGGCGGGAGCACACCCGGTACCCTGGCGCCCGAAGATTTTCCGTACGCGTCGGACTTTCGCGCCGGCGTACACGATCAAGTGCGCATCGTGACGCATGCCGGCTCGCGCATCACCGTGATGGTGCCCGCCTCGACCGCCATTCTCGACACCCGCATCCGCGGGGGCGCCGGCGTCATTTCGATCGACGATTATCATGGCGGCACGCTGTTCGTGGGCAGCCCAGGCGGGAACACGCAGATCACCAACGTGATGAGCGCCGCGTTCATTCAAATGATGAACGGCCGGCTGGACGTGACCGATTCAAGTTTCGACCGCTTGCGCGCGCGCGGCAACAACGTGAACATGGTCTTCGAACACAACCGCGCCCGGCAGATCGAAGTGACCACGGTGTCGGGATCGATCGTCTACGACAACGGCACCTTCGATCCCGGACTCGCGCGGTTTGAATCGACCAACGGCTCGATCGGGATCGGCGTCGCCACGGGCGCACAGGTTGCGGCGCGCTCGACCGAGGGACACGTCTATTCGATGTGGGACAAACGCACGCCGATCGACCAGCGCAGCACGGGCGAAGCGAGCGCGACGATCGCCGGCGGCGGTCCGGTCGTCAACGCGGTCACCGTGCGCGGTAACGTCTATCTCTACGACGGCGCGTTCTCGTCGCGCCACACGATCCCACCGGAGTGGCAACCCGTGCGGGAAGCACTGCAGGGGCCCGACTTCCGCCACGAAGCGCCCGATGCATTCCGGCGCTACCGCGCGCTACGCGGACGAACGATCTAGCAAACCCGCTCCGGCGGCGAGGACGGCGTCGAGCGTTGCGTCGAGATCGGCCGCTGTTGTGCGGTGGTTCATCACGTTTAGGCGAATTGCGAGTTTGCCGTTTATGCGCGTCGTGGATGGGACCGCGATGCCGCGTTCTTGCAGGTCGATCACGATCTTGCCGTTGAGCACGTCGCTCGCCGCATCTTCCAAACCGGCCGCGTAACGGAAACACACGATGTTCAGCGTGACGGGCGCCAGCAATTCGAGTTGCGGCGTTGCAGCGATGCGTTCGCCCAGCGCTCGCGCCATCGCACACTGTTGCGCGATCAGTTCGCCGAAGCGGTCGAGCCCGTACGTTTTCATCGTGAACCACACGCTCAGCGCGCGAAAGCCGCGCGAGAGTTCGGGTCCGAAGTCGGTGAACCACGGTTCGCCCGCGGCCGTGCCGCGCTGCGTGCGCGCGAGATACGGCGCGTGATCGGCGAACGTCGCGGCGTGCAGCGCGCCGTCGCGCACCAGCACCGCGCCCGCGTCATACGGAACGTGCAGCCATTTGTGCAAGTCGAACGCGATCGAATCGGCGCGCTCGATGCCGCTCACGAGACGGCGCAGGTCCGGCGCGAGTTGCGCGAGCGCACCGAAGGCGCCGTCGACGTGAAACCAGAGGCGCTCGGCCCGCGCGCAATCCGCGAGCGCAACGAGATCGTCGACGGCACCCGTGCTTGCGCTGCCGGCAGTCGCGATGATGATGAAGGGTTGTTTCCCAGCGCTGCGATCGGCGGCAATTGCCGCGCGCAACGCATCCACGTCGATGCGCAGGTTCGCATCGACCGGAATCGCCCGTAACGCCGCACTGCCTAGGCCCGCGACATCGAACGCGCGACCGACCGAACCGTGCGCTTCGGTCGATGTATAGCCGGTAAGGCCGGCCTCCGCGGAGATGCCGCCGGCTCGGACGCCGGCGCCGGCCGCGGCGCGGCGCGCGACGAGCAACCCGATGAGGTTCGCCATCGACGTCCCGGTGGTGAGGATACCGCTCGCGGTTGCCGGGAAGCCGAACACGTCGCACCACCAGCGGATCACGCGCCGTTCGATCTCGACGGCGGCGTGATCGCGGCCGCCGACGTTCGCGTTCATCCCCGCCGCGAGCATGCCCGCGATGATGCCGGCCGGCGTGCCCGCGCCGTGCACCCAGCCGAAAAACCGCGGATGGCGATTGTCGACCGCATACGGCGCCACGTGCGCGGCGAAGGCGGCGTACACGTCGGCCGGATCCGACGGCGCACGCGGCAGCGGATCGTCGCCGATCGCGGCGCGCACCTCGGCCGGAATCGGCTTCCACGGCACGCCGTCACGAATATCGTGCACCGCGTCGAGCGTTTCGTCGAGCGCGCGGTGCGCGAGCGCGCGAAACGCCGCCCAGTCTTGCGGATCGAGGCCGCCGCCGTCGCTCACAACAGGAACTTACGCACCATCGCGACGTCGAGTTTGAACGTGTGCTGCGGCAGCACCGCTTCGACATGGTAGCCGCTATCGAGGAAAAACCGCAGCGCCGGACTCGCGTTCATCACGGCCACGCTGACTTTGTGGCAGTTATAGTAGTTCGCGATCTCCTCGCAGCGCGCCAATAGCGCGCGGCCGATGCCGTTGCCGCGATGCGCGGGCAGCACGTAGAGCGCCTCGACGTGCGCGAGCGACGCGGCGATGCGCACGTTGAGCGCGCCCGCAATCGTGCCGTCGATGGTAGCGGTAATGTCGTGCGTCTGCTCGTGCCACACGACTTTGAAGGCCCAAGCTTCAGTGCGCCACGCGCGGTCGTTCGTTTTCCAGAAGTCCGCCGCTTCGCCCGGTTTGGCGACGGCGATTTCAAGCGACTGCGTCATACGTCCACCCATCGTGCGCCGCGTAGACGCGAATGCCGAGTTCGTCCTCGAGATCGTAGGCGATGCGGCGCGGATCGCGCTCGAGCATCTTCGTGCCGAAGTGCGTCATGATTGCCGAGCCGGGACGGATGCCGGCGATCAGGCGTTTCGCATCGTCGAGCGTGAGGTGGTCAACGTCGAGCGAATCGGCGTAGCGCAGCACGTTGATCACCAGCACGTCGGGCTTATGCGCGGCATAGTCTTCGATCAACCCGTCGAAGTAGCGCGTGCACGGCAGATACGAAACCGTCGTTCCGGCGTAACGGAAATGCAACCCGTAGGTTTCCACCGGATGCTGATGGCGCACCGACGCGCGCACTTCGACGTCGTTGATCGCATACGGACCGCCGCGCTCTTCCACGATTTCGTGGCGCGGAACGAAATGCCGCGCATACGGGAGGAGGATCGATTCGCTCTCCCACGCATCACCCGGCGCGAGCAGCACGCCGCGCGGCTTCCAGCCCCCTTGCGCCATCGCTTCGATCATCGCGTTGACATCGTTGGCGTGGTCGATGTGCTTGTGCGAGAGCACGATCGCATCCAACTCCGCCGGACGCTGCGGCGGAATCGTGCCGAGCGCCCGTACGAGCGCGCCCGGTCCCGGATCGAGGTGGATCTGCGTTCCACCGAACCGCATCCACATGCCGCCCGACGCGCGAATTTGTTTGGCGACGACGAAACGCGCGCCGCCGGTGCCGAGAAAGCAGATCGAGACGCTCACTCGCCGGTCAACCCGTGATAGAGGTGGAAGAATTTTTCGAGCGAGGCCCGATAGGCGCCGAGCGCATCGCTCCACGCGGTGAGCGCGTCGTTTCCCGCCTCGGTCAGCTCGTACACCCGCCGCGCCGGACCCAAGTCGTCGGCGTCCCAGTGCGAGCGGATCAGCGCGCCGGCTTCGAGCGCGTGCAGCGTCCGGTAGAGCGCGCCGTGGTCGCACGTGATGCCGAACTCATCGCGCAGCTCCTTCATGATTTCGTAGCCGTGCAAGTGCGAGCGTCGCAGGAGCACGAGTAGCCACGCGACGAGGAAATTTTTCGGCGTCGCCCGAGGCGGCAGGCCGTGTTCGGCGATTGCTTTCACGGAAGGCTCATGCAGTTCTGTCGCTGCGCCGGAACTCCTCACCCGGGCGCCGGGTCTTCGCTTGCGTGAACGTGACGAAGCCGGCGCCCGGCGGAGCCTGGTTTCTCGTCATGCTCGGAACGTTGACGATGCTGCCGCCGCTGTCCATCGATATCAGCTTGCCCGGATTGCCGTCAATCGCAAGCGCGCTCGGCGCACCTCCCGCGCTGCTTCAGTGGACGCTGTCGGCGTTCGTGCTCGCCTTCGGCATCGGGCAGCTCGTCCTGGGCCCGCTCTCCGACCGCTACGGCCGCCGTCCGGTGCTGCTCTGGGGCCTCGCGCTCTTCACGCTCGCGGGGATCGGCTGCACCATCGCGACCGACGCGCGCCTGCTCATCGGCTTGCGCCTGCTGCAAGGCTTGGGCGCGTGTGCCGGCACGGTGTGCGCGCGGGCGATCGCCCAGGACCTCTCGACCGACCGGGCCGGCGCGACGTTCCGGCAGAGCATTCTCTCGGCCGTAAACAGCGTCGCGCCGGTCATCGCTCCGCTGCTTGGCGCGGCGATTCTCGTCACGCTGGGCTGGCGCCAACTCTACGGCGTGCTGGCCATCGTCGGTCTCGCGCTGGTCGTCATGGTCGCCGTCGCGTTGCCCGAAACGTCGCCGCGCGTCGCGACGGAATTGGTCGCCGCCTATCGCCGTGTCTTGCGGCTGCCGCGCACGGTCGGCCTTTCGGTGCTGGTCGGCGCGGGGTTCTTCGGCTATTTTGCGCTCATCGCGGGATCGCCGTTCGCACTGATCGACGAGCTTCACGTCACGAGTACGCAGTTCGCATTCGCGTTCGCCATCAACGCATCGGCCTTCATCGTCGCCGCAGCGCTGTCCGGCTGGCTCGCGCGTAAGATCGATCCCGAAATCTTACTTGCAACCGGCGCCGGGATTACGCTGCTGGCCGCCGTTTTAACGTGGGCCGTCGACTCGTATGCTCCATCGGTCGGCGCGTTCGTTGCGACGTGGACGCTCTACGCGTTCGGCATCGCGTTCGCGCTACCGGGATCGTTTGCGACCGTGCTCGTCGCCGCGCGCCGCGACGCCGGTCTTGCGGCCGGTTTGATCGGCGCCGCGCAGATGCTCGGCGGTGCCGCCGGCAGCACGGTGAACGGCGCACTGCCGTTTATCGCCACGACCTCGCTCGGCCTCGTCGCGCTCTTCGGCGGCGTTGTGGGCGCCGCCGGCTATGTGTTCTCGAAGCCCGGGTTAGGCCAGCAACGGCAGTTGAGCGAAGCCCGCACCGATGATGCCTGACGCCGGCCGCTTCAGCCATTTCTCCAGCACGGTTGCATAGATGCTGCGGAAGTCGGTCGTGAAACGCAGGTTGCCGTTGTCGAGCGCGTCGAGCGAGGGATGCTCGCCGTAAAGTCCGCCCTTCACGCCGCCGCCGATGACGAACACCGGCGCCGCCGTGCCGTGATCGGTGCCGCGGCTGCCGTTCTCGGCCACGCGCCGGCCGAACTCGCTGAACGTCATCGTCAGCACGCGGTTATCGTTGCCGTGCGCAGCGAGATCGGCGTAGAACGCGCTGATACCGGCCGCAAAATCGGCAAGCAGCCGGTCTTGCGTCCCCTTTTGCGTCGTGTGCGTATCGAACGAACCGAGCTGCACGAAGATGACGCGCGTGCCGAGTTTCGATCCGACGATTTGCGCGGCAAGCGCGAGGCTGCGGCCGATCGGCGTCGCCGGATAGGGGGCCTCACTCTTATAGCCCGCGATGAGTTGCGGCAGTTCTTCGGCGCCGCGCTGCGCGTGATCTTCGATCTGCGCGACTTGGGCAAGATACGGCGAGCGAAACGGCACGTTGTTGTCGGAAACCAGAGCATGGAACGCGTCGCGGCCGACGGTTTTACTGCGGTCGCTGGTTAGGCCGTAGCCGTTGAGTTGCGCGATCGCCGCCACGTCGACGCGATCGGCCACCAGCACTTCAGGCAGCACGTCGGCCACGGCGATGGCGTTGAACAGGTTCGCGGCAGGCAGACTCGCGCCGTCGAGGTAGCGCCCGAGCCAGCCGGTCGAGACGTACGCATCGGGTGCGGCGGTTTGCCAAATTTCGGTCGAGCGGAAATGCGAGAAGTCGGGCTTCGGATAGCCGACGCCCTGGACGATCGCGACTTGCCCCTTGTCGTACATGTCTTTGAACGCTTTGAGCTGCGGGTTCAGTCCGATCGTGTCGTTGATGCGCAGCACCTCGTTCTGCGCAACGGCTAACGAGGGGCGGTACTTGTAGTACGCCGGCATGCCGAACGGCACGACCGTGTTCAACCCGTCGTTGCCGCCTTGAAAGTTGACGACCACCAGCACGCGGTCGTCGCCGCCGCCGAGCGGCGCTTGGGCGAGCGCGCGCGAGAAGAACCCATCGGCGTGTCCGACGACGGCAAGACCGCTGGCCGCACCGAGCAGAAAAGCGTTACGTTTCAAGAAAGCCCCTTCATGCGAGTTGGTAGGCGGGCATCGCCATCGTGAGGTAAGCCGCGCCACGAATGCGCTCGTCGGCGTTTTCGCCGGAGAGTGCGGGCAGCGCGCTGACGTTGGTGCCGTTGAGGTAGGCCGCCAGGTGCGCGCTCGAGGCGGGCGAGACGTCGCCTTGCAAGATCGTAGCGGTCAGCGCGCGCGAAACGCTCGCCGCATCGAGCGACTGCATCGTGCGCTGCACCCACGGGGTCGTTCCCATTTGCGCCATCAAGCTGGAGGCAAAGTTCTCGCGCGTGAGCATCGTTTGGCTGTTGAGCCAGGCCGCGCCGCCGTCCCAGCCTTTGACGTTGGGCGGATAAAACAGGATCTGCCCCATCCGGCGCAGCGCGCCGAGCGCCGCCAAATCGGACTTCGGCACGCCGAAGAGCTGATAGCTGCCGACGATGAACTGCACCGGGCTCTTGACCAGCGCGCGATACGCGCGATCGCTGAAGAACAGGTTGCTGCGCAGCACGGTCGACATCACCGGCTGCAGGTTGAAGTCGTTTTTGCGAATCAGCGCCGCCACCATATCGATCAGCTGCGGTTCGGGATCGCTGTACACGAAATAGGCCAGCAGCTTCCTAGCGAACCAGCGCGCGGCGGCGGGCTGCGCGAAGATGATCTCGACGATATCGTGACCGGTGAAGTTGCCCGTTTTTCCGAGAAACGTTTTGCTGCCGTCGTCGTGGCGCGCGGGGAAATCGCGGAAGGCGTAGTCGCGGTCGATCGACCAGCCGGTGAAGGCGCGGGCCGATTCGCGCACGTCGGTTTCGCTGTAGTTGCCGATTCCGAGCGTGAAGAGCTCCATCAATTCGCGGGCGTAGTTCTCGTTCGGGTGCGCTTTGACGTTTTGCGCGTTGTCGAGATAGCGCAGCATCGCCGGATCTTGCGATACGTTGAGCGTCAGCTCGCGGATGTTGCCGAGGGCGTTGGCGCGGAACAGATTGTTCTGCGCGATCATCGCTGCCGCCGGGATGCCCTTCTGATACGAGCTGGTGAAGTGCCCGTGCCAAAAGAGCGTGAGTTTTTCTTGCAGCGGCGCCGGCGTCGCGATCATGCGGTCGAGAAACCAGTTTTCCATCGAGATCGTGTTGTCGCGCCGCGAGCGGCCCAGTTGCTTGCGGACGTTGACGAGTGCATCGGCCGGTGGGGCTTGCGCGGCGCTCGCTTGGGCGGCGGCCGCGACCAGCATTTTGCGCTGACCCGGATTGGGACGGTCATCGACCAATTGCGGTTGACCCGGCAACGCCGCAGCGTTCGCAAAGTGAACGAACCCGTCAACGGCAGCATGCATGCCCACGCTTGCAATCCGCGCGACATCATCGGGCGATCCGCCGAAGCCGGCGCGGCGGTAGAGATGCGCTGCATGGCGGACGCTCCACGGGCCGGCGTACGGTTCGAGCGCGGTCGCAAGATCGAGCGGACCTTCCGGACGATACGATGCGGCGGGCGGCGCGGGGGCGGCGGTGATTGGAGCGGCCATCGGTACCATGATACCGCCGAGCGGCCCCGGCGTCTCTCGTTTCCGCCCGATTCTAACCGCGCTTACATTCGGCGTTTACGCCGGAACGGGCACCGCTGCGGGCGGGAACGCGATCCGGTTCGCGTAGAGTCCGCGTTCGAGCGTATCGAAGTAGGCCGTGACGTCGTCGAGCGGCATCACGTCGCAGTACTTGCAGTGCATGTCGAACAGATTGATCGCGTGCGAGCTCTCGAAGCGGTCGAACGTGCAGTCTTCGACGATCGTGATCTTGTAGTTCTGCGAAAACGCATCGAGTACGCTCGCGCGCACGCAGCCCGACGTCGTGGTTCCGGTGACGATGAGCGTGTCGATGCCGAGGTCGATCAAATAGCCGAGCAGCGGCGTGCCGTGAAACGCGCTGGGCTTGATTTTCTCGATGAGGATCTCGTGCGGCTGCGGCGCGATCTCGCGCACGATGTCGTTGCCGCGGACGGCCGTTTGCGGACGGACGACGGGGAGGCTCTCACGGCTGCGGCTGTTTTTGAACGCCCAGCCGCCTTGATCGAAGAGGTCGGGCCGCGAATCGATGCCGGTCGAAAAGAAGACCGGAATCTGCCGGTCGCGCGCGGCGGCTAAGAGCCGCTGCGTCGGCGGGATCGCGGCCCAGCCGGCGTCGCCGCAACTGTTGCGCCAGGTCTTGATCGACTCGACGATCGGCATATCGCGATCGCCGGTGAAGTTGTAGTTGACGTCGACCACGAGTACGGCCGGGCGCGCGCCGTAGCCGGTGCGTGCGCCGTAGCCGGTGCCCGCATACACGGCGCGATCCTTGTCAGTGATGAACTTGTCCCAAACGCGCGGCATCGGTCACGTCCTCCGGAAAGCGGTACCGGGACCGTCCCGCGGGAGGGGCCGCCGCTCCTGCACGGCAACCGCTCGATGCATGACGACGAAGCCGTCGGACGATCGAAATGCCGCCGCGATGCGCGCCCTCGTCGAGGAGCTGCGTGCGCAGCTGGCGCGCGTGCGCGAGGGCGGCGGGAAAGCGGCCCTCGAGCGCCACCGCAAGCGCGGCAAATTCACCGCGCGCGAGCGGATCGACCGGCTCGTCGACCCCGGTTCGCCCTTCCTTGAATTCTCCGCTCTCGCGGCCAATGGCATGTACGACGACGGCGCGCCGTCGGCCGGCATCGTCACCGGTATCGGCATCGTGAGCGGTACGCCCTGCGCGATCGTCGCAAACGACGCCACGGTCAAGGGCGGAACGTACTATCCGATGACCGTCAAGAAGCATCTGCGCGCGCAAGAGATCGCCGCGCAGAACCATCTGCCGTGCATCTATCTCGTCGATTCGGGCGGCGCGTTTCTGCCGCTGCAGGCCGACGTGTTTCCCGACCGCGATCACTTCGGGCGCATCTTCTACAACCAAGCGCGCATGTCGGCGGCCGGCATTCCGCAGATCGCGGCCGTGATGGGGTCGTGTACGGCCGGCGGCGCGTACGTGCCGGCGATGTCGGACGAAGCGATCATCGTCGAGGGCAACGGCACGATCTTCCTCGGTGGGCCGCCGCTCGTGCAAGCGGCAACGGGCGAGATCGTCACGGCCGAAGAGTTGGGCGGCGCCGACGTGCACACGCGCATTTCCGGCGTGGCCGATCACCTCGCCGTCGATGACGAACACGCGCTCGGACTCGTTCGCGAAGCCGTCGCACACGCCAACGTGCGGGCGCACGATGCGTGGCCGCGCCAAGCTCCGCGCCCGCCGCAGAAGGCGCGCGAAGCGATCTACGGCATCGTGCCCGTCGATGCGCGGCAGGCCTACGACGTGCGCGACATCATCGCGTGCATCGTTGATGGGTCCGCGTTCGCCGAGTTCAAGTCCCGCTACGGCACGACGCTCGTGTGCGGGTTCGCGCACATCGACGGACATCCGGCCGGCATCATCGCGAACAACGGCATCCTCTTCAGCGAGAGCGCGCTCAAGGGCGCGCACTTCATCGAACTCTGCGCGCGACGCGGCACGCCGCTCGTGTTCTTGCAGAACATCACCGGATTCATGGTCGGCAAAGAATACGAACGCGGCGGCATCGCCAAGGACGGCGCGAAACTCGTCACGGCCGTTGCGAGCGCCAACGTCCCGAAATTTACGGTCGTCATCGGCGGCAGCTTCGGCGCGGGCAACTACGGCATGTGCGGCCGCGCCTTTTCGCCGAACCAGCTCTGGATGTGGCCGAACGCGCGCATTTCGGTGATGGGCGGCGAACAGGCGGCCTCCACCCTGCTCACCGTGCGCATGGAGGCCGACAAAGCCAAAGGCACGCCGCTCGATGCGGCAGCGCAGGCCGCATTCAAGGCGCCGATCCTCGCGAAATACGAAACCGAAGGCAACCCGTACTACGCTACCGCCCGGTTGTGGGACGACGGCATCATCGATCCCGCCGATACGCGTGAGGTCCTCGCGCTCGGACTTGCGGCCGCCCGGTATGCGCCGCCGCAACCAACGACGTTCGGCATCTTTCGCATGTAGGGTGAACCCCCGGATCGTCGTTGCTTATGCCGTCATGTGCACGATCTGGGGCACCACGTGGTTTGCCATCAAGGTCGCCCTCACGGGTATGCCGCCGGTGGGCGGAGCCGGCGTCCGCTTCATCATCGCGGGGGCGTTTCTGTATGCCGTCGGCGCTTTCGTCCGTCCGGCAGATGGAGCGAAGCCGCCGCTCAAACTCGTGCTCGTCCTCGCGGCGACGCTCTTCGGCGGCAACTACGCGCTGACGTACTTCGCCGAGACGCATCTCGCTTCGGGGCTCGTCGCCGTGCTCTTCGGAACGATGCCGTTCTTCATCTTCGGGCTCGGTGCGTTGATGCTGCGCGAAGCGGTGTCGCTGCAAACGCTGGCCGGTGCGGTGTTGGCGCTAGGCGGCGTCCTTACGATCTCGCTCACCGGCGAAGGCGGTGCTTTGATCTACGTCCTCGCGACGCTGCTCGCCGCGGCGCTCTCGTCGTTCGCGAACGTCTACTTGAAGCGCTACGTGCACAGCGATCCGTTTCGCACGCTGCCGCCCGCCATGCTCATCGCCGGCGTCGTGATGACGGCCGCGAGCGCACTCTTCGCGCCGATCAACCTGCACAGCGCACTAGCACTTCCGCCGATCCTCGCGACGCTCTATCTCGGGATCCTCGGTTCGGGCGTCGCGTTTTACCTCAATCACTGGCTCTTGCAACGGCTAGCAACGTGGATCGTCGGACTCTCCGCACTCGTCATTCCGGTGATTGCCGTCGTGGTCGGAGCCCTCGTCGCGCACGAGGCATTCGGCGCACGCGAATTGATCGGCGCGGCGCTCGTGGTCGCGGGCGTGTGGTTGGCGCTTGCCCAACGCGAGCGCTCCGCCGAGGTCGCGCCGAGCGCCGAGAGCGTTCCCATCTAACCGCCTGTGGTAGAATGGCCGCCATGGAATACCGCATGCTCACGGATGAAGAAGGCTTCACGACCTACGCGTTGATTTTTGCCGCCGGCGACGAGGCGATGACGGAACTGCGCCGCTTTGCAAAGGAAACCGGCATCAGCGGCGCTTCGTTCAGCGGCGTCGGCGGCGCATCGCGCTCGATCCTCGGCTGGTTCGACTTCACGACGAGCGAGTTCGAACCGACGCTCATCGACGAACAGGTCGAGGTCGTCTCGGTTCTCGGCGACGTGGCGACGACCGAGGACGGCGCGGCGCAAGTGCACGCGCACGTCGTGGTTGCGAAACGCGGCGCTCACGCGTATGGCGGTCATCTCATCGAAATGAACGTCAACCCCACGCTCGAGATCATGCTCACCGAAACGCCGACACATCTGCGGAAACGCTCGGTTCCCGGCCAGCCGTTTTCGACGATCCGCTTGGCCGAAAGCGGCTAGGTTTCGTCCATATCGATGACGGTTTTGAGCATCTCGTCACCGGTGCGCACCGTTTTTGCGTTTGCCGCGAAAGCCGCTTGACCGGCGATCATCTTGACGAACTCATCGGCAAGATCGACGTTAGAACTCTCGAGGAAACCGGGGACGAGCGAACCGTAACCGGCCGTACCCGGAGCGCCGGTCAGCACGTTGCCCGAATCGGCCGACGCTTGATAGCCGCCGCCGGTATGGAGCAGCCCGCCCGGATTTTGGAACGCGGCGAGCGCCACGCGTCCTAGCGTCGCCGGCTGACCGTTCGGCAACGTCGCACTCACGGTGCCGTCCGCGCCGATCGACACGTTCGTTGCGCCGGCCGGAATCGCAATCGAACCGCCGTTGACGTTCGTTACCGGTAATCCGGATGCGGCATCGACCAACAGGCCGTTTCCACTTGGAATGAAGTTGCCGGCGCGCGTGTAGATCGGACTGCCCTGCGGCCCCTGCAGAACGAAAAAGCCCGCGCCGGAAATCGCGACGTTCGTGCCGATACCGGTCGGGTCGAGCCCGCCGGCCGCCGTGTTCGCGACGATGCGCGCCTTCGCGCCCGCAAAGAGATTTTCGAACTCGACGCTCTGGCCTTGAAAGCCCGCCGTTCCGACGTTGGCGACGTTGTTCGCCGAAACGTCGATTTCCGTGCTGTAGGCTTCGAGGCCGGAAAGCCCGATGCTGAGCGGATCGGTCGACACGGGCCGTCAGCCGTTCCAGATCAAATCGGCGGCCGACACGTGCGGCATGTCGCCGTATTTCGAAGCGAGGTCGAGCACCGGCTGAAGCAGCGCGGCCTGCGGCTTCGTCTCGCCGTACTTCGAACGCGTCATCTTCATGGCGACCTCGACCGAGACTTTATTGTACTTCGCGAGGATCGGTGCAGTGAGCGCGTGGTGCGCGTTCGCCCACTTCGCGGTTTGCAGCAGCATCGCTTGGAGCTTCTTGCCGTCGGCCGGATTCTTCTGCAGCCACGCTTCGCTGCAGAACCAGCCGGTAACTTGATAATGCTTGCCGACCGGTGCCGCGGCGTCGCCGATGACCTTACACGTATCGAGCGCGGCGGTCGTGAACGGTTCGGCGAGCGAGCCCGCGGCGACGCGGCCCTGTGCCAGCGCGACCGGAATCTCGGGGAACGGAATTTCGATCACGCGAATCTGCTTGAGGTCGCCGCCGGTTTGATCGAGCCACGCCAGCGTCTCGTAGTGCGTGAGGTCGTTGAGACCGTTGACGGCGACGACTTGCCCGTTGAGATCTTTGCCGGATGTGTAGGTCGCGTTCTTGGCACTCATCACGACGTTGGGCGTGGGCGGCCCGTCGTAGATGGAAGCCGGCGCGATGTACTTGAAATTGATCCCGCGCAAGAACGCGCGCCCGATCGGAATGCAGCTGCCGAAACCCACCGCCAGCGAATCGCCGGCGACCGCCGACGCGAGCGACGCCGTGTTGTTGAGCACCGTGAGTTTCGCGTCGAACCCGGCGTCCTTGAAATAGCCCTGCTCGTAGGCATAAAACGACTCGGCCCCGGCGTCGCCGAGCATCGTCCCGTAAGCGAGCGGCGTCAGATCCGCGCCCTCAGCAGCGGCTCCCAGCCGAGCGGCAGCGAGTAAGCTCGTCATTGCGGCGAGAGAGGCACGGCGAGTAAACAGCATATCATCTTCTCCTGACCCGACCGCCCGGGTCAAATGCGGCTACGTTCCCAATCGTCGCTCTGCCTGCGTCGAGGCGCGGGCGGCGGTCAAACCATCGACGATCACGTGCATCAAGGCGCGCGCTTGGTCTTCGAGCGGCTCGTCGTGATACTGCTCGACCAGCCGTGGATCGCAAAATTTCATCGTGGCATCTTGGATGATGCGCGCTAGCGCCGGCGGGTCGGCGGCCCCGAACTCACCGCGCCGGTTGCCGTCCTCGATGATGTCCACGAGAATCGCGGCGAGCACGTGCCGGTGCGCGCTTACGAACGGCCGGCCGTTGAAGCTCGCCAGCGTCAGCAATTCGTGCGTGCGCGAACCGCGCAAGTGCTCGCGCCGCTTCCAGCGGTGCAGTTCGACGACGAACTCGATGAGGCGTTGGGCGGCCGGCAGCGGCCGCTCGGCGACGTCGGCGCAGACGCGCTCGATCTTCGCGAGCCAACCCACTGCAATCGCATCGACGATCTCGGTCTTGTTACGAAAGAACCGGTAAACGTTGGCGTGTGACATCGCGCAGTCATCGGCGATATCGACGATCGTGGTCTTCGCGAAACCGTAGTGCTTGAAGCGCTTCTCGGCCGTCGCAAGAATCCGTGCGCGCGTCTTGCGAGCATAGGCCGTCTCCGGTGCCGGCAGAGTCGCGCTTGATGTCATGACGGCTTACATTCGTAATAAGTTGTCAGCGAACCCTGGGCCGCGGGACTAAATGCCGCCGTACCATTCGTAGCCCTGGTCTTCCCAATAGCCGCCTTTGCTCTGCGGTGATGGGAAGGCCGCGGCGAGTTCGATCTTGCGTACCCACTTCGCGCTCTTGTAGCCGAGCTGCGTGGGAATGCGCAAGCGCACCGGCGCGCCGTGATCGGGGTCGATCGGTTTATCGTTGAGGTCGAGGGCGAGCAGCGTTTGCGGATGCGCGGCTTCGTGCAGGTCGAGCGACTCGTAGTACTCCGTGCCCGACTCGTCTTTATCGAAGCAGCTGAAGATGACATAGCGCGCGTTGCTTTTCGGCTGCGCCATCGCGAGGATGGTGGCGAGCGGAACGCCGCCGAATTTCCCGATCACGCTCCAGCCCTCGACGCAATCGTGACGCGTGATTTGCGCTAATTGCGGCATCGCACGCAGTTCGGCGAGCGTGAAGGTGTGCGGACGATCGACGAGGCCCACGACCGGCAGCCGGTAGGCGCGGAAATTATCGCGGGCGGCGTCGGCATAGCGCGTGTCGCTCGGCGTGTCGAGCCCGTTGACGCGGAACATCGCGTCGATGTCGGACTCCTTATACAGCCGTGCGCTGCCACGCGTTCCGATCAGCGCGTGGTTGAGGGCCTGGACGCTGTCGAGCGGTCCGTGAAACGTATTGGTCAGTGATTCCTTTACCGGCCCGCATGCGACCAGACTGCTCGCACTCAGCGATGCAACGAAAAGCCGCCGTTTCATATGCCCACCCCGTCGTGATCCTTGAGTTTATACCAACCGGTAATCATCGACTTGATGTTATTCCACGGACCTGTGGAAAACACCAAGATCATATGGACGCAGAAGTACGCGATCAAGATCGACATCAGCGTGAAGTGCCACGTCCGGGCGAACTGCCGCCCGCCGAAGAGCCAGACCAAGGGACCCGATATCGCATCGACGCCCGGCGAGAGCGCGAGTCCGGTCAGGATGATCAGTGGAATGAAGACGAAGAGCACGACCGTGTAGGCGGCCTTCTGCAACGGGTTGTACGTACCGTGCGGCGGCGGTTCTTTGCGCAACCGGAAATAATACAGCTGCATCGGCAAAAGCTTAGGAATGTCTGATGGTCGCAAGATCAGCTCGCGAAAATCCTTACGGATCGCGCTTTGAATGAAGTACGCGACGATCGCGATCAACAGTACCCAGCCGAAGAACAGATGCCAGACGCGGCCATCGGCGAGATCTTGCGTGGCCGGCAACGTCAGCGCGCCGGGAAATGCGCGCACTTCTTCGCCGCCCGCGCCGTCGTCGGTGTAGCCGAGCACGTGCGTGGTGGTGAACGAGTGTCCGAAGATCGTGGTCGTACCGACGGGCGTCCCAGCGGGCGTTTTGCCGCCGTCGAAGGCCAAGACGCGACGCGCCGGATTGCTCTTATCGCTTGCATCGAGGTACGGAGCGGCGTTAAAGATCTGCAGCCCGCTCATCACGAGGACCAGCATCGCGAGCGTCCACGCCCAGTGCGTCACGCGGGCCGCGATCGAATGGCGGTAAACCCGCTGGCCGGCGACGGGTGTCTCTGTCATGTTGGAATCCTACCTCGCGCAGGCGCACCGCTGGCGTAAGGCCCCTTACGGCGGCGCACCCTTGGTGAGGAAACGTTCTCCGGACGGACGCGGATGTTCTCCTTTGAGCGTTGAAGCCGCCCCGGTGACTGACTCTCTCGTACGGATCGAGCGCGACGGAACGCGTGTTCGCGTGACGATGAACCGTCCCGACGTTCGCAACGCCTTCAACGCCGAACTCATCGCCGCACTGCGCGACGCTTTTAGGGCCCTAAGTGCCGACGACGGCGTCCGGACGATCGTGCTTGCCGGCGAGGGCAAAACCTTTAGCGGCGGCGCCGATATCGGCTGGATGCGCGCCGCGCTCGATCTCACCGAAGCGGAGAACATCCGCGATGCCGAAGCGATGGCCGCGATGCTCATCGCGATCGACCGCTGCCCCAAGCCCGTGATCGCGCGGGTGCAAGGCGCGGCACTCGGGGGCGGGTGCGGCCTCGCGGCCGTCGCCGACATCGTCGTTGCGGCGAACGATGCCGTCTTCGGTTTCACCGAAGTGAAGCTCGGCATCATACCGGCGGTGATCTCGCCGTTCGCGGTTGCCAAAATCGGCGTCTCGAATGCCCGCGCGTTGTTCGTCACCGGCGAGCGCTTCGATGCCGTAACGGCGCAGCGCATCGGTCTCGCGCATCACGTCGTTCCGGCGAAAGAACTCGATACGCGCATCGCCTCGATTCTCGAGGAATTCCGAACGGCCGCTCCATCCGCCATTGCCGCAGCAAAAGCCGTCGTGCGCGACGTCGTCGCGGCAACGCCGGATGAGGCCACCAAGCTCACCGCACGCGCCATCGCAAAACAGCGTACCTCCCCTGAAGGTCAAGAGGGCTTGCGCGCGTTTCTCGAACGGCGTCCGGCGGCATGGCACGATCGGTGATTCGCCGCCTGCTCATCGCGAATCGCGGTGAGATTGCCATCCGCATTGCCCGAGGTGCGCGCGAAGCGGGCATTTCTCCGGTGGGCGTGTACTCCGACGCCGACGCCAACGCCGCGTTTCGCGAAGCGCTCGACGAGTCGGTGCGGATCGGACCCGGACCGGCAACCGAATCGTATCTCGACGGCGCGGCCATCATCGTCGCCGCACGCACGCTCGGCGCCGACGCCGTGCATCCCGGTTACGGCTTTCTCTCGGAGCGCGCGCCGTTCGCGCAAGCGGTGATCGACGCGGGACTGATCTTCGTCGGTCCCTCGCCGGCCGCGATCGACGCGATGGGCTCAAAGAGCGAAGCCAAACGGCGCGTGCGCGCGGCGGGCGTCCCCGTCGTTGCGGGCTACGACGGCAACGATCAAGACGCTGCCGTGTTACGGCGCGAAGCCGCGGCGATCGGCACGCCGCTCGTGATCAAAGCGGTGGCCGGCGGCGGCGGACGCGGCATGCGCGTCGTTGACGATCTCGCAACGTTCGATGCCGCACTCGCGTCGGCACGGCGCGAAGCCCTGGCCTCATTCGGCGACGATGCCGTTCTGCTGGAGCGCTACTTGCGCCGGCCGCGGCACATCGAGTTTCAGATTCTCGCCGATGCGCACGGCGCGACCGTACACCTCGGCGAGCGCGAATGTTCGATCCAGCGCCGCCACCAGAAAGTCGTTGAGGAAGCGCCCTCGCTCGCGCTCGATCCGGAGCTGCGCGCGCGCATGGGCGCGGCAGCCGTGGCCGCCGCCCGCAGCGTGGGCTACACGAATGCCGGAACGGTCGAGTTCTTGCTCGCTGCCGACGGAACGTTTGCGTTTCTCGAAATGAATGCGCGCCTGCAAGTGGAGCATCCGGTCACCGAACTCGTCTACGGCATCGACCTCGTGCACGAGCAACTGCGCATCGCAAACGGCGAACCGCTGCGCTTCACGCAAACCGATGTTGCCGCACGCGGCTGGGCGATCGAAGTACGCCTCAATGCGGAAGACCCGGCGCACGACTACGCACCGCAGGCCGGCACGATCGCGACCTTCGAGGTTCCGCGCGCGCCCGGCGTGCGGCTCGATGCGGGCGTCCGCAGCGGGAGCGACGTGCCGGTCTTCTACGATTCGATGCTCGCGAAGATCATCGTGTGGGACGACGATCGGGCTGCCGCCATCGCACGTTTGCGAACGACGCTCGACGAAACGCAGATCACCGGTCTGCCGACAAACCTGCCGCTGCTGCGCGCGATTGCGGCCGACGCCGCGTTCGCAGGCGGCGATACCACCACGAGCTTCCTCGAAGAACGCGGTGCGGCGCTAGCCGCATATACGCAACAACGAACAGCGAACGCGCTGCTCGCTGCGGCCGCGGCGCTGGTGCGTTCCGGCTACGGGTGGCGGCCGGCCGGTCTCGGCATTCCGCTCGTGCTCGAACACGAAGGCGTCCGGGCACATATCACCGCCGATCGCACCGCGAACGGCTGGCACCTCAGCGGAGCAGTGGAAGGCGACATTCCGTTCGAGGGACCAGTATCTGCCACTGCGGCGACCGGTATCGTCAGCGCGCCTCCGCCTAGCGCCGTCGCGACGCGCAGCGGAGCCTCCCACGGCAGCGGTAGCGTTACCGCGCCGATGCCCGGGAAGATCGTCAACGTCGCTGTCCAAAACGGTGCAGAGGTGAAGCTGCACGATCTGCTCGTCGTGCTGGAGGCAATGAAGATGGAACACCGCATCGAAGCCCCGATTGCCGGCACGGTGAGCGCACTTCACGTCGCCACCGGCGACCTCGTTGCGGCCGGCGCGGCGCTCGTTACGATCGGCGCTGCATGAAGGTCGTCTTGCTACCCGGCTGGCACGAAAACTCCGACGTGATGCGGACGTTCATCGACGGGCGCCACGGAATCGATGGGCTCGCCGCGTACGGCTTCGACTGCACGGTCTTCCCCGGCGGACGCGACGCGCTGCGCGATCGCATCGATCGTTTCGCGCAATTTCTCGATGGGCTCAAGCAGCGCGAACCCGGCGCATTCCCGATCGCCACGATCGGCTACAGCGCGGGCGGACTCGTCAACCGCGGCTTCTTGCGCGCCTATCCGGAGCGCGTCGGAGAAATCGCGGCGACGATTCAGATCGGCGCACCGAACACGGGGCTCATCAGCAACTACATCGCGAATCTCTTGAAACTCATGTGGATCCCGCATCGGGTGATCGACGACCTCGATGTCGCATCACCGTTTCTGCTCTGGCTCAACGGGTGCAGCGGAACGTGGGTGCCGACGCACAACCCGAAAAAGAGACGGTGGAAGCTCGATCGCACGCCGTGGACCGTGCCCGAGGGGCACCGTGCGCTCGCCATCGCGGGCCGGCTGGCCAAGGAAGAAAGCGACGGCGTGATCCGGGTCGACTCGGCGACGCTCGAGCACAATCTTCCCGAGGCGATCATCGCCGACTCGATGGCGAACCATCTCAACCTCGGTGCGGTTTTCGATATCGTCGCCCTGATCGGCAAAGGCTTTCGCGCCGACGACCGGATCTGGCACCGGGAAGTCGAGATCATCGCTCGCTTCCTGCGCGGAGAGAGCGTCACATGAGCAACCCCTACGCCTCGTTTCCCAAGCGCGTCACGATTTGCGAAGTCGGCCCGCGCGATGGATTGCAAAACGAAGCATCCTCGGTTCCGGCCGCCGACAAGGTGCGGTACATCGAGATGCTCGTCGATGCGGGCGTTCTGGTGATCGAGGCAACGTCGTTCGTGAGCCCGGCCGCCGTGCCGCAGCTCGCCGACGCCGACGACGTGTTCCCGGCGATTCACAAGCGCGCCGGCGTTCGGTATATCGCGCTCGTACCGAACGAGCGCGGGCTCGATCGCGCGCTGGCCGCCGGAGTGACGGAAATCGCCGTGTTCACCGCGGCCTCGGAAACGTTCGCGCAACGCAACATCCGCATGTCGATCGACGCGTCGCTAGCCACGTTTGCTGCCGTCATCAAACGGGCGCATGCGAACGGCATGCAGGTGCGCGCATCGGTGTCGACGGCCTTCGGCTGCCCCTTCGAAGGCACGGTTCCGGTCGGGAACGTCGTGCGCGTTGCCCAGGCGCTCCTCGATGCCGGCGCCGATACGCTCTCGATCGCCGACACGATCGGCGTTGCGACGCCCAATCAAGTCATCGACGTTGTGAGCGCGTTGCGCGAGGCCGGCATCGGGCTCGAACGCTTCGGCCTGCATTTCCACGATACGCGCGGCACGGGTCTGGCAAACATCATGGCCGGATTGCAGCTCGGCGTGCACGAGTACGACTCGTCGGCCGGCGGCCTCGGCGGCTGCCCGTTCGCGCCGGGTGCGACCGGAAACGTCGCGACCGAAGACGTGCTGTATCTCCTCCACGGCATGGGCATCGAAACGGGGATCGATATCGATCGCCTGCGCGATGCGTCGCGCTTCATCGACGGCGTGCTCAATGGCCGCGTCGTCTCACGCGCGTACCGCGCGCTCGAAGCCGCCGCTACCCGTGGAGCGTAGCCTTAGCGGCTGCCGGCTCGCGCTACTCGCGCCGATCTCGTGGCCCACGCCGCCCCCGGGCTACGGCCCGTGGGAGCAGGTCGCCTACAACATCGCCGACGGCATGCGGCGGCGTGGCCTCGACGTTACGCTCTTTGCCACCGGCGACTCCGCCTTTGCAGGCCGCGTCGCATCGGTCGTTCCCCACGGCACGAGCGAAGACCCGACGCTCAACGGCGACGTTTACGGCGCGCTGCATACCGGCCGGCTCTTCGAACGCGCCGCCGACTTCGATCTGATCCACAACAACTTCGATTGGAAGCCGCTCACCTACGCGCTGGCAACACCCGCGCCGCCGATGATCACGACGATTCACGGCTTCTCCTCCCCGCCGATTCTCGCCGCGTATTATGCGGGAGCCGCGCGGAGTTTCTACTGCTCGATCAGCGACGCGGACCGCGACCCCGGTCTCGACTATCTCGCGACGACATACAACGGCATCGACCCCGGCACGTTCACGTTCGTCGACCGCGCGGGCGACTATCTGTTGTTCCTCGCACGCTTCCATCCCGAGAAAGGCGCGCATCTCGCAATCGAGATTGCCAAACGCGCGGGCGTGCGCTTGAAGATGGCCGGCATCCCGCACGATGAAACGTATTTCAAAGAACAGGTCGAGCCGCACATCGACGGCGACGCCGTGCAGTTTCTCGGCCACGTCCGCGGCAAGCAGCGCGACGAGCTGCTCGGCGGCGCGCTCGCGCTCGTGCACATGACGACGCGCCCGGAGCGCTTCGGCCTCACGCTCATCGAAGCGATGGCATGCGGCACGCCCGTCCTCGGCGCGGCAATGGGCTCCGTGCCGGAGATCATCATCGACGGCACGACCGGTTTCACGTGCGCGACGGTTGACGATGCAATCGCCCGCGTGCCGCAACTCGCCGCGCTCTCGCGCTCGGCGTGCCGCGAACGCGTAACATCGACGTTTTCGACCGAACGCATGGTCGACCGCTACCTCGACGCATACCGCGCGGCGCTGGAACTGCGCACGCCCGCTCGCCCCTCAGCCGAGCGCCTTGCGGCGCGCGCGCATGATTGGTGGGATCGTCCGATGGCATACACGGACAATCCGCCGCGCGCGAGCGTCCAAACCTACGAACTCGCCGTCCGCGAGCCGCGAATGACGGTGGGAGAACAGCAAGCGGGCGTCTAATTGCATAGTATGATTCGTGCACTACGCTTCGCCTGCATCGCGGCTGCGCTCGCGATAATCTCAACCGCGGCCTCGGTCGCGCAAGAGCCGATGAAATTGCCCCCGGGCATGACGCCGGCAATCATGAAAATGATGATGACGCCGGGTAAGCCCAATCCGCCGGGTTTACCGAAAGGGCTCGTCCCCGTGATGGGCTGCATCCCATCGATGGGCTTTCACTACGCGAAGGCCAAGGATCAGCCGTTCGGGCCGTTCTACGGCTACTACAACGGCAAGCCCGTCTTCACCGAAATCATGGTTTCGTCTGCGAAGTTCGCCAGTGGCGGAAGTTGGGACGATCAGCTCAAGCCCCTGCCCGGCTATACGATCAATCACGTCGACATTTGGTGGGAACCGCACGGTCATCCCGGCTATCTCGTGCCGCACTACGATATCCACGCGTGGTACGTTCCGCACGCCGAACACATGACGTACTGCGGCAATACCTCGGGTAAACGGCCCGCGTTCCTCTAGCGGAGGTTCACTTACGGCCGCGCACGTGCAAAAATAACGGGGCGATCCGCGAGTCAGCAACGCTCGGCACGCGCGCGGCCGTGGCTTCGTCGACGGACGGTTCGCCGATGCGCTCGAGGCTGAAGCCCGCGTCGATGACGGCGTTGAGCCACTCGGAGAGCGTGTGGTGAAAGAGCGGCGTTGCAAAGGGCTCGGTGACTTCTTGCACCGCCTCTGGCGCCGCGGAGAACTTCCAGCGCTCCACTTCGCCGTCGATCTTGTCGAAGTAGCGCGCGACCTCGATCGTGTGCGGCACGCCCGCCGCATCGCGCACGACGCGACGATGCGGCGGCACGAAGCACGGATGCAGGATGGAGAACTGCAAGAATCCGCCCGGGCGCACCACGCGATGCGCTTCCGCGAGCGCCGCGCGATAATCGGGCACGTCCATGAACACCATGAACGCCGTCGCGAAGTCGAACCGCCCATCAGGGAAGGGCAACGCCTGCGCATCGCCCACGCCGTAGGTGATGCCGAGCGGCTCGCTGCGTTCGGCGTCGGCGGCGTGTTTTACGAACGTCGGCGCAGCGTCGATCGCCTCCATGCGCGCGCCCAAACGCGCGACCGAGCGCGTGTTCGCGCCCTCGCCGCAACCGATGTCGAGCCCGAGCAACCCCGCGACCGGCGGCAGCATGGCGAGAAATCCGGGCGTATTGACGTTGTCGCGGTACACATCGTAGCCCGCGCGCGAATGTTGCGTCCACGTTTCCGCGTTCGCTTCCCAAAAGGCGGCGGCGCGTTCGCGTTCCATCGGCTAGGTGCGGCTGGTGACGCGATCGTCGGCCCAATGCAGGGCCGCGCGGGCGCGCTCGGCGCGCGCGATCGCATCGTCGACCGAGGTGCCGAGCACCGTGAAATGCGCCATCTTGCGGCGCAGCGCGGCATTCGCTTTGCCGTACATGTGCAGCTTCAGATCGGGATCGCGTAAGATCTCGCGCACGCCTTCGAGCACGTTGCCCTCACCCGTGCCGAGAATGTTCACCATCACGGCCGGCGCGAAAAGCTTCGGTTTCACGAGCGGTAAACCGCAGATGGCGCGCACGTGCAGCTCGTATTGTGAGATTTGCGTGGCGTCGAGCGAGTAGTGCCCGCTGTTGTGCACGCGCGGCGCGATCTCGTTGACGAGCAAGTCGTCGCCGGCCTGGAAAAATTCCACGCAAAACGTGCCGACGATGCCGAGCTTCGTCGCGATCGTGTGCGCGTATGCGTTCGCGCGTTCGGCAATCGCGCCGGACACGCGGCCGGGAACGATCGTCATGGCAAGCACGCCGTGATCGTGGATGTTTTCCGAAACGGGAAACGCAACGACGTCGCCGCCTTCGTCACGCGTCGCAATGATCGAGAGTTCGCGGTCGAACGCGATCAGCCGCTCCCAGATCAGCGCCGCTCCGCGCGCCTCTTCCAGCGCCGCTTCGGCCGCGGCACGGTCGCGCACGACCCATTGTCCCTTACCGTCGTAGCCGCCCATCGTCGTCTTGAGCACGCCGGGAAACCCGATCCGCGCGAGCGCCGCCTCGAACTCGTCACGATCGCGTACCGGCGCGAAGTCCGCCGTCGGAATGCCGCACTCGCGCACGAACGTCTTTTCGAGGATGCGCTCCTGCGTGATGCGCAAGACGGCGGCGTTCGGATCCACCAGCCGCCGGTCGGCTTCGAGCGCCAGCACCGATTCCAGCGGAATGTTCTCGAATTCGTAGGTTACGATGTCGCTGCGCGCGCCGAGTTCGCCGATCGCGCGCAGATCGTCGTAGGCCGCAACGAGTTGCTCGTCGGCGATCTGTCCCGTCGGCGAGTCGGGAAACGGCTCGAGCGTCACGACGCGATAGCCCATGCGCTTCGCTTCGAGTGTAAGCATCCGGCCGAGTTGTCCGCCGCCGAGAATACCGATCGTGCGGATCACAGGATCGTTGCTTCGACCTCGCGAGCGATGCGTGCCGTGCGTTCCTCGAGCCGCCGCGCCAGCGCACCATCGCTCAACGCAAGAATGCGGGCGGCATACAACGCGGCATTCACCGCACCGCCGATGGCCATCGTCGCCACCGGCACGCCGGCCGGCATCTGGGCGATCGAGAGCAGCGAATCCATGCCCTTGAGCGCACGCGATTCGACCGGCACGCCGATGATCGGCAATTGCGTCTTCGTGGCCAGCATCCCGGGCAAGTGCGCCGCACCGCCGGCGCCGGCAATAATGACGCGCAGCCCGCGGTCCTTCGCGCCTTCGGCATAGCGGAACATCAGGTCGGGCGTGCGGTGCGCCGAGACGACTTTCATCTCGAACGGCACGCCGAGTTCTTGCAGCATGGTTGCTGCGGCCCGCATCGTCTCGAGGTCGGAGGTCGAGCCCATCACGATCCCGACCAGCGGATTATCCATCGCGCAGGCCTTCGGCTCACCGGAAGTCCCACCCTCGACTGCGAAGCGCGCGCGCTGGATGCGTTTCTCTCTCGGCATCAATTACTGGCCGCGGCGCAGCGCGATGCACATGTGGCAGCGCTTCGATCCGGGCGAGATCGCCGAGGATATGGCGCGGCTCGCAACGCTCGGCTTCGATAGCGTCCGTTTCTTTTTGCGCTGGGCCGATTTCCAGCCGGAGCCGCACCGGATGGACCGCACGATGCTCGCACGCCTCGAGCGCGTGATGGAGCTGATCGCGGCCGCCGGGCTGCGCGCGATGCCGACGCTCTTCTGCGGGCACATGAGCGGCGTCAACTGGCTGCCGTCGTGGACCCTCGATCCCGCCCGGCTGGCCGGCCGCTTTCGCACGATCACCGAGGACGGCGAGTCGCCCTACGGCTGCGGCGACCTCTATTCGGGACCGCTCTTGCAAGCGCAGCGCCTGCTCGCGCGCGAAGCCGGCGCGGCGTTGCGCGGACATCCGGCCGTGCTGGCGTGGGATCTGGGCAACGAGTTCAGCAACGTCGCCGAGCCCGCATCGATCGAGGAGGGGCGCGAGTGGAGCAAACGGCTGACCGACGATCTGCAGTCGGTGTCCGGTCATCCGGTGACCGGCGGCATCCACGGCGAGGATCTCACGCGCAACCGGAACATCCGGCCATCGTCGATCGCCGAGCCCTGGATCTTTGCGACCATGCACGGCTACTCGGTGTACAGCGATTTCTCGCGCAGCCGCACCGATCCCGATGTCGTGCCGTTTCTGGCCGCGCTCACCGCGTCGCTCTCGGGCAAGCCCGTGCTCTTCAGCGAGTTCGGCAACCCGACGTGCCCGCCGNNGGAAGCGCTCACCCTACGACCGCGTTCCGCTGCCCGACGAGCCGCCGCTGCCCGAAATCGCACTCGATGACCCCCTGCGCGCGAGCTACGCCTGCTTAGATGAGAGCGAGATGGCGGTCTACGCGCGGGACGTGCTCGAGCGCTTGCACGCGCAGGGGCGGCTCGGCGGGTACTGGTGGTGTTGGGCCGACTACCACGATGATCTCCGCGCCACGCCGCCCTTCGACCGCGCGCCGCACGAGCTGACCTTCGGCATCGTCCGATCCGACGGCAGCACGAAACCGGTGGCGACGGCGCTTTCGGTTTTCGCGCGGGAAGCGCGCAGCGTCGTCGAACCGAACGATCCCACGATCTTCGAGCCGGCCTATTATGCCGGACTGCCGCATACGACCCACGACGCCTACGCGCGATTTCTGGAGTTTCATCTTTGAAGACCATCCTCATTACCGGCGCCTCCTCGGGAATCGGGCGCGCGCTTGCCGTGCAAGCAGCGCGGGCCGGTTACGCCGTGTACGCCGTGGGCCGTAACGTGCGGGCGCTCGCCGCGCTCGCGGGCCAAGTCGGCGAAGAGGGCGGCACGATCACGACCGACGTGACCGACATCAGCGACCCCGCGAACGCACCGGGTCTGATCGGCCGCGCCGTCGGCGCGTTCGGGCACGTCGACATTTTGGTAAACAACGCCGGAGCCGCGGCCGCCGGGCCGATCGCGATGCAAACGGATGAAGCGCTGCGGGTGCAATTCGGCACGCATGTCTTCGGGCCGCTCGCGCTCACGCGCGAGGCATTGCCCACGCTGCGCGCGTCGCGCGGGCACGTGTTCATGCTCGGCAGCGGCGTCGCGCGCGTTCCGATCGGCGGCATGGGTGCGTATCCGCCCTCGAAGGCGGCGCTGCGGAGCGCGACGACGATTTTGCGCCGCGAACTCGTGCCGCTGGACATCGCGGTGACATACGTCGATCCGGGAGCGGTCGACACGGGCTTCATGACGCGTGCCGGGATGCCCGGTGCTCCGCGTGACGTGCTGGTTTCGCCGGAACTCGTCGCGCGCAAGATTTTGCTGGCGATCGGGACGCGGCCGCGCGTGCTCAACGTCACGCCGTTGCAAAGCGCCGCCGTGGCGTTGGCCGAAGCGTTTCCCGGCATCGCGGAAGCGGTGCTCGAGCGCAATCCGTCACTCGTCGGCGCGGGGCCGTCGATCGCGGCGATCGAGATAGCGCGCGACAACAACGGGCGCGGTGAGAAAATAGCGCTGCCGAGCGCGCGTCCGCTGCAGCTGCTGCCCGACGTGACCCCCGAACCGGAGATCGTGCCGGAACCCGAGATCGTACCGGAACCGGTCGCCGTTATTCCGCTGCCGGTATTCGTCGCTCCGCCACCGCCGCCGCCACCGGCTCCGGTCGTTGCACCGCCGCCGCCCATCGTTGCAGCGGCGTTGATCGAAGTTCCGCCGGACGAATCGACACTCGAAGAATCCGAACGCGCACCGCTGCCGCCGACGCGTTGGCAATACGAACCGCCCGAATCGGAACTCGGCGAAGTCGTTGTCGCCGAAGAACCTGCCGCACTTGTTGCTGAAATCGTAGAGCCCGTCGCACCGCCTCCACCGGCGGCCGCACCGGCCCGGCTCTCCGAGGACGAGGACGAGGAAAGCTTCACCGGACTCGAGCCCACGGCGAACCACAACGTCGAACCGCTCGCGTCGACGTCGTCGTTCGATGCGGCGCTGGAATCGCTCCAGCGGCGCATGGAACGCGCAAATCTCTCGACCGACTTTGTGCGCAATTTGCTCATTCCCGACAACATCATCGACGTCGGCGAAGCCGCGATGCGCTGGGCCGGGATGCCGAACAAACACGAACGCTCGCTGACCAGCGAAGTGTTCTTCGCACTCGCCGAATGGGGCTTTCTCGCGCCGCGAGCCGATGGCCGGTATCGCGTGCTGCACTCAGCCGACGACGATCCCGCCCGCTAGGATCACTGGAGGAACCCGTATGTCCGTATCCCTTCGCGCCTGCGCACGCCTGGTTTCGCTGGCTTTTGCGCTCACGTTGTTCGGCGCCGGGCCGGCCGAACTGCAGACGGTCAAGATCGGCGTGCTGCCCAACGACGACATGATCTCGGTCCTCTACGCGCAGCAGTCGGGTATGTTCAAAGAGGCCGGGCTCGACGTACAGCTCGACAAATCGTCGCCGAACGGCTCCGCGATTGCGTCGGCCGTTGCGGCGGGCAGCTACGACATCGGCAAATCGAGCATCACCCCGATTTTCGATGCGCATCTGCACGGGTTGCCGTTCACGATCATCGCCACGGGCGCGCTCTACGATAGCCGTAAGCCATACGTGGGCTTTCTCGTCGCCGCCGATTCGAAAATCCGTTCCGCTAAACAACTCACCGGACCGAACGGCGTGAGCTTCATTCGCGATCTCGGTCAGCTTGCGGTGTATAAGGCGATGGATGAAGCCGGCATCGATTACCATCCGACGCAATTCGTCGAGTTGCCGATGTCGGCGTCGGCCGCTGCCGTTGAGGGAAAACGGCTCATGGCCGCGGAGATCTCCTATCCGCCGGCACAGCAGGCACTCGAGGGCGGCAAGCTGCGTTTCATCCCCGCCTACGACGAATTCGGTAAGCAGTTCATCTTCTCGATCTGGTTCACGACGACCGACTACGCGACCAAACACGCCGACATCGTCAAGACGTTTGCGCGCGTCGTCGCAAACGCCGCGCGCTACACCAACTCGCATCCCAAGGAAACGGCGCCGATGCTCTCGGCATTCAACGGCGTTCCGCAGGCGATGATCGAGCGGATGCCGCGCGTCACCAACGGCACCGGCGTGTACGCCAGCGGAATCCAGCCGTTGATCGACACCGAGGCGAAGTACGGCTTCATCACGCGTGCGTTTCCGGCAACCGAGATCATCGATCCCGACATCATCCAGAAGTAGGACGTGATGGCAACGACGTTTATCAAGAACGGCTGGTACGCCGCAGCCTGGACCGAGGAGATCGGTCCGCAACTGATCGAGCGTTGGATCTGCGGTGACCCGCTGGTGATGTTTCGCGACCGCGACGGCAAAGCGATCGCGCTCGACGGCACGTGTCCGCACCGTTCGTATCCGCTCGCGCTTGGGCGCTTGAAGGATGACGTGCTTGAATGCGGCTATCACGGGCTTGCGTTCGGCACCGACGGCCGCTGCGTGCGCGCGCCGGGCGGCGAACCCGTGCAGCCGGCGATGCGCGTGCGGTCGTATCGGCTGGTCGAACGCGGCGGACTGATCTGGATTTGGCCCGGCGATCCGGCATTGGCCGATGCCTCGAAGATCGTCGATTGGTGGCTCACCGACCCCGCCTGGACGACGGTGCACGACACCAAGCTCGTCAACGCGCGGCAGTCGCTCCTGATCGACAACCTGATGGACCTCACGCACGAGGCGTCGTTACACATGGGGACGCTCGGCAACGCTGCCGTGATCGAAACGCCGCTCATCACCGAAACGCTGCCCGATCACGTGCGCGCAACACGCATGATGCTCGACATTCCGCCGCCGGGTCTGTTCGCGCAAATGGGGCTCAGCGGAACGATCGACCGCGGCCAAGTGGCGGAGTTCCATCCGCCGGGCCTGTGCCTGACCATCGTCACGGCAAAGCCGCGCACCGAGAACGCGCCGACGCTGCGCTGGACCGTGTTGCATGCGCTGACGCCGGAAACGGAAGACCGCACGCGTTATCTCTGGGCGACGGCGCGCGACTACGCACTCGACGACGAGCGGATCAGCGACATCTGGCTCACGCAGACCAACTCGATCTTCGATCAAGACGTCGCCGCGCTCGAAGCGCAGGAACAACGCCTGCGCGCGACGCCCAAGCCGATCGAATTGAGCGTCGCCGCCGATGCCGGCGCCTTAGCGGCGCGAAAGATGCTACGTACTTGGCCGCAGTGACCGCACCCGGGCGCTACGACCTCTACAACGGTAACCGTCTCAAGCTCGGACTCTTCGGCGCCAACTGTTCGTCGGGCCGCGCCGCGACGATGGTGCCGGAGCGCTGGTCGGGGAGTTGGGAAGAAAATCTCGCCGTCGCGCAACTCGCCGACGAAGCCGGCATCGACTTTATGTTACCGATCGGCCGCTGGCGCGGCTACGGTGGCGCGACGAACTTCGAGGGCGCATCCCTCGAGACGATCACGTGGGCAACCGGCCTGCTCGCGCAGACGAAGCGCATGTCGATCTTCGGCACGGTCCATGCGCCGATGTATCATCCCATCGTCGCCGCCAAGCAATTCGTCACGGCCGACCTCGTCGGCCGCGGGCGCTTCGGACTCAACCTCGTGTGCGGCTGGAATCAAGACGAGTTCACGATGTTCGGCGTACAGCAGCGCGAACACGATCTGCGCTACGCCTACGGCACGGATTGGCTCTCGATCGTGATGAAGCTCTGGACGCAGTCCGAGCCGTTCGATCTGCAAAGCGAATACTTCGACGTGCGCGGCGTCGTCGGCGAACCGAAGCCCTACGGCGGCGTGCGCCCGATGGTGATGAACGCAGGCGCGTCGCCCGTCGGGCGCGAGTTCGGCATTACGAACTGCGACCTGCTCTTCATTCCGCTCCACGATGTGGCCGTCGGGGCTCAAGATGTTGCGGCAGCCGAAGCGCGCGGCCGCGAACTCGGCAAGCGCATCCGCGTCTGCGCGAACGGTTTCATCGTCTGCCGGCCGACGCAGCATGAAGCCGAAGAATATCTGCAGTATTATTCGCAGGATCACGCCGATTGGGAAGCCGTCGATCACCTGATGACGCTCAACGGCTTCTACTCGCGCTCGCATACACCGGAGCACTTCGTGCAATACCGCAACCGCTGGGCCGCGGGGCACGGCGGGTACCCGGTCGTCGGTGACCCCGACACCGTTGCGCGCGAGTTGATTCGCATTGCCGAAGCGGGCTTCTTCGGCTTCTGCTTCTCGTTCGTGAACTATCTCGAAGAGCTGCCGTTCTTCCGCGACGAAGTGCTGCCGCGGCTCGTCGCCGCCGGCGTACGCGCGGACATCGAGGAGAACTGATGCGACGATTGTTCGCGGCGCTCTGCGCGGTGCTGCTGCTGGCAAGCCTGACGCCGGCCATTGCCGCCGACGAGACGCCGTTCGAGATCAACGTGATCCTCTCACTGACCGGCCCCGGCGCTTTTCTCGGGACGGCCGAAGCAAAGACGCTCGGCGCCGTCGAGCGGCTCGTGAACCGCACCGGCGGCATTCAGGGTCACCCGGTACGATTCGCCATCACCGACGATCAATCGAGCCCGCAAATCGCCGTCCAACTCGCAAGCGAGCTCAAAACGAAGGACGTCGCCGTCATCATGGGGCCGTCGTACAGCGCCACGTGCTATGCCGTGCTGCCGCTCGTCAAGACCGGCCCCGTGCAGTACTGCTATACGCCGTCCGTGCACACGACCGCGCCCAGCTTCA
>PLRU01000014.1 GCA_003164045.1 Candidatus Lustribacter telmatis | reverse complement strand
GACCGCGATCAGCACCGCCAGGCCGATCGCCGCGGCGACGAAGTTCTGCCATGCCAGCCCCGTCATCTGCGCCAGGTAGCCGAGCGTGCTTTCATCTGAGAGCGCTTGCCAGTTGGTGGTCGTCCCGAAGCTGACCGCGACGTTGAGCGCCAGCAGCGGCGGCAGGTTCGGGAAATGCTGCGGGTTGAGCGGCAGCCATTGCTGCGTGCAGAGCAGCGCGAAGAGCGCCGCTATCGAGACGAACGTGAACGTCACAACGGCTGCTAGGTACGTCTTCCACGACATCTCGCTCGCCGGATCGACGCGGCACAGGCGGTAGATAGCGGCTTCAAGCGGTCCCAAGACCCGCCGGACCGGATGCGGTGCGCCGCCGAAGACCGTCGCCAGGTAGCCGCCCAGAACCGGCGTGACGAAGGTCAGGACCAGGACGAAGGCGGCGAGTTCGAGCCAGGCCGAGGTCAGCGTGGACATAGGAAGCACGACAGCAAGATCGTCGCGCTCCGCCCACCCGCCGAACGGTTCTTTTTCAGGCCGTCCGTTCGATTGATCCGTTCGGCGGCTTGTGCGCCTATAGACCACTACCTATGCTAAAGGCATGATTTTGCTTGAAATCGGCTTGATCGTGGCGATCCTGGTTTTCTTCATCTCCATGGATCTCTACATCCGGGGTTGTGAAGAGCTATGACCGTTGAACTCGGAATCGGCTTAGCGCTCTCAATCGCCGGCACAATATACTTGATGTACGCGATGTTGCGACCGGAGCGCTTCTGATGGTTTTGACTGGCTGGCTGCAGGTCGTCCTGCTGTTTCTTCTCGTTCTTGCGTGCACCGCGCCGCTCGGCGCTTATCTTTATCGCGTGTTCACAGGTGGACGGACCTGGCTCACGCCGGTGATCCGGCCGATCGAATACGGCATCTATCGCGTTTGCCGGATCGATCCGGACGCCGAGATGTCGTGGAAGACCTACGCTTTCGCGATCGTCGGGTTCAGTGTGGTCGGCTTCGCTTATCTGTACTTCTTGCTCCGTACACAGGCATTTCTTCCGCTCAACCCCCAGCACTTCGGCAATCTCGCACCCGACCTGGCCTGGAACACCGCCGTGAGCTTCCTCACGAACACGAACTGGCAGTTCTACTCGGGCGAGTCGACGATGAGCTATCTTTCACAGATGGCGGGGCTGGCGTGGCATAACTTCGTTTCGGCAGCAATGGGGATCGCGGTTGCGGTCGCCGTTATCCGCGGCTTCACCCGGAAGGACGGCGTGCGGCTGCTCGGCAATTTCTGGGTCGATCTCACCCGCACGGTGTTCTACGTGCTTCTGCCGATTTCGATCATCGGCGCACTCTTTTATATGCAGCAGGGCATGCCGCAAAATTTCGCGGCATACACCGACGTTCACACGCTGGACGGCGCCGTACAGACCGTAACCAACGGACCGATGGCCTCGCAGGAGATCATCAAGAACCTGGGGACGAACGGCGGCGGT
Source organism: Candidatus Lustribacter telmatis (assembly GCA_003164045.1). GTDB lineage: Bacteria > Vulcanimicrobiota > Vulcanimicrobiia > Vulcanimicrobiales > Vulcanimicrobiaceae > Lustribacter > Lustribacter telmatis. The sequence goes on along the minus strand of PLRU01000014.1, from coordinate 2,433 downwards.
TTCGTCAACGCGAACTCGGCATCGCCGAACGAGAACCCGACGCCGCTCACCAACCTGATCGAGATGTTCTCGATTCTGCTGATAGCAGCCTCGCTGACCTCGCTCTTCGGCCGCTTTGCCGGTAACAAGCGCCAAGGCTGGGCCATCTTTGCCGCTATGGCGATCGTCTGGGTTGTCATGGTCGGCTGTGCCTATGCAGCCGAGTCGGTCGGTAATCCGCTCGTGCACTCGCTCGGGGTGAACGGCGGCAACATGGAAGGCAAGGAAACGCGCTTCGGCATCGCAGCGTCGGCGCTCTTCGCCGTCGTCACGACCGTCACGTCGTGCGGTGCCGTCAACGCGATGCACGACTCGTTCATGCCGCTCGGCGGTCTCATCCCCCTAGCCGACATCCAGCTCGGTGAGATCATCTTCGGCGGCGTCGGCAGCGGCCTCTACGGCATGCTGATCTACGTCGTGCTCACGGTCTTCATCGCAGGCCTCATGGTAGGCCGCACGCCGGAATACCTCGGAAAGAAAATCGAGCGGCGTGAAATCCAGCTCGCCATGCTGACGTTCCTAGTCGTACCGTTCTTCGTGCTGGTTCCGGCCGGCATCGCATCGGTCGCCAAGGACGGAATTTCTCAGCTTGGCAACAATGGCGCGCACGGCTTCTCCGAGATCCTGTACGCCTTCACGTCGTCGGTAGGAAATAACGGCTCTGCCTTCGCCGGCATCAGCGGGAACACGTTCCTCGACTTTTGGACCGGCACGTCGATGTTCTTCGGCCGGTTCGCCATGATGATTCCACCGCTCGCCTTGGCGGGTGTGATGGCCGGCAAGAAGTCGGTTGCGACGACAGCCGGGACGTTCACGACGACGTCGCCGATCTTCGTCTTGCTACTGATCGGCGTGATCGTCATCGTCGGCGCCTTGACGTTCTTCCCGGCCGATGCGCTGGGACCAATCGTCGAACACCTCCAACTCTTTCAAGGGAAGACATTCTAAATGAGTACGCGTTCGCTGCTCGATCGGGCGATTATCGGCCCCGCCATCGTCGAATCGTTCAAGAAACTCGATCCGCGCATTCAAGTGCGCAACACCGTCATGTTCGTGTGCGAGGTCGGCGCCCTCGTGACGCTGATCTACGCCATTCACGACGCGATGACGAGCTCGGGGCAACTCCGCTTCGACATCGCAATCTCGTTCTGGCTCTGGTTCACCGTCCTGTTCGCAAATTTTGCCGAAGCGATGGCGGAAGGTCGCGGCAAAGCACAAGCCGACTATCTCCGCCGTACCAAAACGGACACGATTGCGAAGCGNNTATATCGCCGGCGACGGCGAAGTCATCGAGGGCGTGGCCTCGGTGGACGAATCGGCGATCACCGGCGAATCGGCCCCCGTCATCCGCGAAGCGGGCGGCGACCGCAGCGGGGTCACCGGCGGAACCCGCGTCCTCTCCGATTCGATCGTCTTCATCGTGAGCGCGAATCCGGGCGAATCTTTCCTCGATCGCATGATCTCGCTCGTCGAAGGCGCACAGCGCCAGAAGACGCCGAACGAAATCGCGCTTTCGATCCTGCTCGCCGGACTGACGATCGTCTTCCTCATCGCGGTCGCGACCTTGGCGCCGTTCACNNGCCTGATTCCAACGACGATCGGCGGGCTGCTCTCGGCGATCGGCATCGCGGGAATGGACCGCGTCCTGCAACGCAACGTGCTCGCGATGAGCGGGCGCGCTGTTGAAGCTGCGGGCGACGTCGACACGCTCTTACTCGACAAGACCGGCACGATCACGCTCGGCAACCGTCAAGCGAGCGAAATCATCATCGCGACCGGGGTTGACGAACCGCGCGCGTACAAAGCCGCGTACTTCTCCTCGCTCGCCGATGAAACGCCGGAAGGCCGCTCGATCGTCGTGTTCGCGGCGCCCAACGCCGGACTCGATGCAAACACGCAGCTCTATGGCGACGCACGTCCCGAACTTCCCGCGGGGGCGGCCTTCGTGCCATTCAGCGCCTACACGCGCATGAGCGGGCTCGACTTCACCGACGGGCGCAAGATTCGCAAAGGCGCACCCGATGCGGTGCGTGCGTGGGTCGGCGAGCAAGGCCAAAGCACGAGCGCACCGCAACTCGATGCGCAGATCGAACGGATCGCGCGCGCCGGCGGCACCCCGCTCCTGCTCGCAGATGAAAAGGGTCTGCTCGCGGTCATTGCCCTCAAAGACATCCTCAAGCCCAACATGAAGGTTCGCTTCGAACGCCTGCGTGCGATGGGCATCCGCACGATCATGATCACCGGCGACAACCCGCTCACCGCCAGCGCGATCGCGGGCGAGGCGGGTGTCGACGACTTCCTCGCCGAGGCCACTCCCGAGACGAAGATGGCGTTGATCAAACGCGAGCAAGCCTCGGGCCGGCTCGTTGCAATGACCGGCGACGGCACCAACGA
>PLRU01000025.1 GCA_003164045.1 Candidatus Lustribacter telmatis | reverse complement strand
TGATCAGGCGGCCTTCGCCGAGCACGCGCACCGTTTTGCCGCTGGGCAAAATGTACGCATCGACGAATTCACGCGGCTTGCTCTTGCTCTTCGCGAGCTTCGCGAGCGAGTCGAGGTCGAGCTCGTCGTTGAAGTGGCCCGAGTTACAGACGATCGCGCCGTCCTTCATCGATTCGAAGTGCTCTTTGCGGATCACGTGGTAGTTGCCGGTAACGGTGACGAACACGTCGCCGAGTTTGGCGGCCTGTTCCATCGACATCACTTGGAAGCCGTCCATCGCCGCTTCGAGCGCCTTACGCGGATCGATCTCGGTGACGATGACGTTGGCGCCGTGGCCCTTGGCGCGCGAGGCGACGCCGCGGCCGCACCAGCCGTAGCCGACCACGACCACGGTGTGGCCGGCGATCAGTGTGTTGGTCGCGCGGATGATGCCGTCGAGCGTCGACTGACCCGTTCCGTAGCGGTTGTCGAACATGTGCTTGGTCAGCGCGTCGTTGACCGCGACGACCGGATACGGCAGCACGCCGTCCTTCTCCATCGCGTGCAGGCGGATAACGCCCGTCGTCGTCTCTTCGCAGCCGCCGATCATGTCTTTGAGCAGCGCGTTGTGTTTGGTGTAGATCGTCGTCACGAGATCGCAGCCGTCGTCCATCGACATGTGCGGTTTCGATGCGATGACCGCTTCGATGTGCGAGTAATACGTCGATTCGTCTTCGCCTTTGATCGCGAAGGTCGGAATCTCGTAGTGCTTCACGAGTGCCGCGGCGACGTCGTCTTGCGTCGAGAGCGGGTTCGATGCGCAGAGCACGATCTCGGCGCCGCCGGCTTTAAGGGCCAGCATCAGGTTCGCGGTTTCGGTCGTGACGTGCAAGCACGCGCCGATGCGCACGCCGGCTAGCGGCTTCGTCTTCGCAAAGCGATCGCGGATCTGCGCGAGGACGGGCATGAAGCTCGCCGCCCACTCGATCTTCGACTTTCCTTGGTCGGCTAGGGCCAAGTCTTTGACGTGGCCTTGTTGTTTTTCGAGTACTGCCATTATCTCGTCTCATAGAACGTCCGGCCCGACAAGACGCAAAGCGCCGGGGCACGGACGGGGTGCTTGATATGTCACCGCTGATCTTTGAAACAATCTTAAAACGGCGCTACACATCTTCGAGGGTTTGCGTGGGTCGCCCCGCCGAAAGAGCCCCCTATGGAGATCGAAGGCTACCTCGACGCGCTGGCCTCGGCGGATCCCACGCCGGGCGGCGGCAGCGCTGCGACCCTGGTCGGAGCGCTCGCGGCCGCACTGTGTGCGATGGTCGCACGAATCACCACAACCTCGCCCAAGCTCGCACCGGTCCACGAGGAAGCAGCGGCCATCGCCGAGGACGCCGACGACCTGCGCCGGCGCTTTCTCGAACTCGGCCCGCTCGACGAGGCCGCGTTCCGCGCGGTCATCGACGCCCAGGCGCTGCCGCGGGCGACCGACGGAGAAGCCGCGGTGCGCCGCGAGCAACTCCAGCACGCCCTCGTCGGCGCCGCCGAAACCCCGCTCGAGGCGGCGCGGCTCGCAACGGATGCGTTCGCGCTTACCTCACGCACCGCCGAGCTGCACAACGCCAACCTGATGAGCGACGTCGATTGCGCGATGCACTTCGCCCGCGCGGCCTTCGACGCCAGCGCGGCCAACGTCGAAGTGAACCACCGCTTCATCACCGATGCGGGGACCGTCGCGCAGCAGCGCGATCGTCTTGCAACGCTCGCCCGCGCTGCGCGCGAATTCGAAACCCGAACGGCGGCCGTCGTGGTCGGCCGCCGCAGTTAGCTTACTCTACGGCGGCGGGGTCGCTGCTCGCGTCCTCGATGTCGGTGATCTGGTCGCCGCCGTGCAGCATCTCGACGACCGGCTCGCCGCCCTTTTTGATCGGATCGGAAACGACCGCGTAGTGGATGTGGCCGTGACCTTGATCGCCGTGGGCATGTAACGTCCCGGCCAGGATGCGGCCGTCGGCCAGCGTCACGCGGACGGGCTGACCGACAAACGGTTTGATCTCATCGTCGTGCATTGGGCTATCCTTATATGATGGTGCGGTAGTGCTAAGAAACGAGGTCGAGGAACGGCCGGATGTCGGCATCTTCAACATCCATCCCAACACCTCGCGTGTTCCAACGGATGTCGTGGAAGTCCGAACCGGCGGTCATCACGAGACCGTGCCGAATGGCTCGTTCCCGGAAGAGCGCCGTCTGAGACGCATTGTGCGTGGGATAGAAGACTTCGAGCCCAACGAGGCCCGCTTCGATCAGGCCGTCGATGATCGAGTCGTCCTTCAAGCGGCCCGGGTGCGCGAGTACCGGCACGCCGCCGCTCTGGCAGATCACGTCGATGGCACCGGCCGGTGTGATGTAGTTCGAGGGCATGTAGCCCGGCCTGCCGCGGGTGAGCAGATCGCGGAACGCGGTCTCCACGTCCTTCACGAGACCCTTGCGGATCAGCGCCTTTGCCACGTGCGGCCGGCCGAGCGCGTCGCCGCCGTCCGATTCCGCGACGACGTCGGCCACCGTGATCGGGTAGCCGGCCGCGTTGAGCGCGGCAACCATCCGGTCGACGCGCGTGCGCCGGAACTCGCGGTTCTCGGCCAGGACCGCCGCCAGCGGCGTGTCGTCGCCGAGCGGCAGACCGTAGCCCAGCACGTGGACTTCGTTATCTTCCCAGGTCGTGTTGATTTCGATGCCGGGAATCACCCTGGCGAACTCGGCCGCAAACTGGCCGTACGCGCGCATCGTATCGTGATCGGTGATCGAGAAGATCTGCACGCCGCGTTTGCGCATCATTGCAACGAGTTTTTCCGGCGAGAGCGCGCCGTCGGATTCGCGCGTGTGCGAATGAAAATCGACGATCATGCCAAGCCCCGCAGGTTGATGCGCTTCACATCGAGCGCACGCCCGGACGCAATTTCAACGGTCGCGAGGACGGCACAAAACTGACGCGGCCCGGTCTTCTGCACGCTGAACCGTTCGCCATAGGCCTGCGTGAACCGTTGCAGCACGCCGGCCGTTTCCATGCCGATGACGCCGTCGGACGGACCCGTCATCCCGACGTCGGTAATGTAGGCCGTGCCGCCGTCCAGAATCTGCTCGTCGGCGGTTTGGACGTGCGTGTGCGAACCGTAGACGAAGGAAACCGAGCCGTCGAGGAACCGCGCCAGCGCCATCTTCTCCGACGTCGCTTCGGCGTGGACGTCGACCACCACGACCATCGTCTGCATGCGCAGCATGTCGACCATCTCGCGCGCGACGCGGAACGGATCGTCGACCGTGGGCATGAACACGCGGCCCATCACGTTGAGCACGCCGACGGTCACGCCTTCGAGTTCGATGATCCCGCTGCCGCGGCCGGGCGAGCCGGGCGGATAGTTGGCCGGCCGGATGATACGATCGGTTTCATCGAGCGCGCCGCGGAACTCGCGCTTGTCCCAGATGTGGTTGCCGGACGTGATGAAGTCGACGCCCGCGGCGAACATCTCATCGGCCGTCTGACCGGTAAGGCCGAAACCGCCGGCGGCGTTTTCGCCGTTCGCGATCACGACGTCGACATGGTGCTGTTCGCGGATGAGCGGGAGATGTTTGGCCAGGGTCTCGCGACCGGGGGAACCGACCACGTCGGCAATGGCGAGGATCGTGACGTTCGGCTTTAGGATCGTGCCCTTACTTTCGCGCGTTTGCCCGGATGGACGAAGTAGACGATGACGCGCTTCTCCTCGCGCACGCCGACCAGCCGTTGCCGCTGACCGGGATCGCGCAGCGCGTCGAGCGCCAGTTCGACCGACTCTTCGCCGGTGCCGCTCTCGTCGTCCTCGGCCTCTTCGGCCTGCGGGTTCGTGAGCAGCGCGTCGCCGAAGCGCTCGACGAACAGCGACGCTTGCAGCGCAAGCTCTTCGGGCGAGAACGTCGCGAGGTCGCGGGTAACGTGAACGAACGTTACGTGGACGTCCTGTTCGCAGGTAACCGCGAAGTGCTCGATCGGATCGCCACCGAGCATGTGGAACGAGCGGACGTGCTCGCCGACGAAGTCCTCGAGCGCCCGCACCGCGTCCGTCTCCAAACGCCGGCCGACCGCGTACGTGAGCGTCAACGAAGCGTCCGCCGGGTTCGAGCGGATGCTATGGAGCTCCGGGAAGCGGACCAACAGTGCGACAACACGGTTGACCGTGTCGGCGGACTCGAAGNNCCCCGCAAGGGAAGATTTTTCACCATTCGCCTAGTCGTCTTAATTAGCGAGTTAACCGAGAGCAGCCCGCGCATGCCCCGTAAATCGTGACGTCGTGACCGGTCGAAACGAACCCGGCGGGCAGCTCGCCGCGAATTTCGCTAGCGCATCCGTCGAGTTCGTACACGCGCTTGCAATGCGAACATTGGAAGTGGTGATGATGCTCCTTACCGGCGCGCTCGTAGAGTGCGCTGCGGCCCGGAACGTCGACCGCGGCGAGCCAGCCTTCATCTAAGAGTGCGCGTATCGAACGATACACCGTCGCCTTCCCCAGCGACGGAATGGATGTTTGCGCCGACACGAAGATCTCATCGGTCGTGAGCGGACGCCCCGCGCGCTCGACCACGTCGCGAATCGTCCGGCGCTGGCGCGTGTTGCGTTCGGCACTCATCTGCGGGCAGGACTCCTCCCCACGCGCCGCCGCTGACGCCCCACCGCGAGCAGTATGAAGAACGCCGCGGTCGCGACCAGGACGATCGTCGCCCCGCTCGCAGCGCCCGCATAATAGGAAAGGTAGAGCCCGCCGACGCAGCTGCCGATCCCGATCGCGGTCGAGGTGAGCAGCATCGGCACGAAGCGCTGCGTCACTTGCGCCGCCGCCGCAGCCGGGGTCACCAGCAGCGCGGCGACGAGGATGATCCCGATCGACTCGAGCGAGATCACGATCGTGAGCGCCAGCAGCACGAGCAGCATGTTGTCGATGAAGACGACCGGCAGTCCGGACGCCCGCGCTACGGTGGGGTCGAACGCCGTGAACAGGAGCGCCCGGTAGTTCCACGCCACCGCGCCCGCGACGATCGCCGCGAGACCGAGATCGATCCACAGATCGTTCGGGCCGACGCCCAAAATGTTGCCGAACAAGAAGTCCTGAAGGTCGACGGTGGACGTTTTTACGAGGCTCATCAGAAACACGCCGAGGGCGAAAACCCCGGTAAATAGCACGCCAATCGCCGTATCGAGCGACACGCGCCCGCGCCGGTTGATGTAGCCGATGCCGAGCGCCGTGAGCACGGCGACGATCGCGGCGCCGAGTTCGAAATTCATCCCCCGGATGTAGGCGATGACGATCCCGGCGAACGAAGCGTGGGCCACGCCGTCGCCGATGAACGAGAGCTTGCGCAAGACGACGTAGGTTCCCAAGGTCGAACACAAGCCGCCCACCAGCAACGCCGTCACGAACGCGCGCTGCATGAAGTCGTACTGGAACGGCGCGCTGAGAGCCTCGATCACTGCAGCGCGTGGACGATCGTGGCGGTGTCGGTGTCGAGCATCGAAATGTAGTCGCGCGTTTGCGGCGAGGTTCCGACGGAGTCGTCGTAGAGCATGGCGACGTTCGGTATCCCCGCACTCCGGGCGACCGCGTTTACCAAGTTCGCGTTGTATTCGGGCTCGGCGAAAATCGCGCGAACGTGCGCCGCGCGTGCGGCGTCGATCAGCCGCGCGATGTGCTCGGCGCTCGGCTCGCTGCCGGGGACTTCTTCGATCGCGCCGAGCGTACGCAGGCCGAAGCGCCGGTTGTAGTAGAGCCACGCGTTATGAAACACGATCATGTTGCGATTCGCCGGCGGAATCGTCGCGAGTGCTTTGCGAATGCGCGCCGTCAGCGCGACGAGCCGCCCATCGAGCGCCGCGGCGTTCGCGCGGTAGATCGCCGCGCCGGCGGGATCGGCGGCGATCATGCCGTCGCGCATCGCGGTTACGTAGTGACGCGCGTATTCCGGATCGAGCCACAGATGCGGGTTCGCTTCGGTCACGGTGAGGCCGTCGCTGCAATTCACGATCGGCGCGTGCGTCGATGCCGAGCGCAGCATCGGGGCGAGCCAAGCTTCGAGGCCGGCGCCGTTTTCGATGATCAGCCCGGCGCCGTGAGCCCGGACGATGTCGGCCGGGGCGGGCTGGTAGGTCTCGGGCGAGGCGCCGACCGGCATGAGGGAACTCACGTCGGCCCGGCCCCGGGCGACGTCGGAGGCGAGCGAGGCTAGCAGCGTCGTGGAGGCGAGCACGTGCAGCGGGCCGGCGGCAGCACTTGCCCCCTCGCCGGCCGGCAGGGCGAGGGCCGCAACGAGCGCGGCGCCCCAAAACAGGGTGACGGGCCGCGGCAGCTTGAGCATGCCGGGGCTCTTCACTATTGCGACTGAGTTCTCATTTTCATTAGCCTCCGTTTACAGCATCGTTGTGACCTGTAAGAGGGCTTGGGTTCCCGGCGACCACTGCGTGGTGTTGAACCCGTTGTTGACCTTGATGAGGTACTGATAGCTGCTCAGGTTCAAGATGCTCGCCGAGAAGCCGAGCCGGTGCGGCGCCGCCTTGCGGCCGAACGACGCGTCGAACGTCAGGTGCGGCAGCAGCCGGCCGGTACCGTTTTCGAATTGGACCGGATACCCGGTGCCGTAATCGGAACCGAGCGACGCGTAGAACTGCGCGTCGCGGCCGAACCGCCACGTGTAGCCGTCCTTGACCGCGACCGCCTGATCGTGATCTTCGGGCTGCAGCGAGGTATCCGAGATCGCAGCCGGCGGAAAGAGAAACGTACCACCGGAGATGCCGCCCGCAACCGATTGCGACAACGTTCCGGAGAGATACCAGGATGACGCCGCAGCGTGCCCCTCGAGACGCAGCTCGAAGCCGTGCGCGAGACCGAGCGCGTTGTTGAAGACGGCGAAGATCGGCGTCGGAAAGATCTGCGTCGTGTCGAGTACGTTCCACACGTTGCGCTGCCAGACGTTGACGTAGCCGTTGACGCCGCCGCCGAACGTGTGCGCGACGCCCGCTTCGTAATACGATTCCGTCTGCGGCTTCAAATCGTAAACAGGCAACGCATCCGCCGGCGTACCGCCGCCGATGACGACGGCATCGCGCCGCGTGTCTTCGAGCGACGGCGCGCCGTAGAGGCGGCCGTAGTAGACGTGCAGCGTCGTCTGCGGCGCGATGCGCAGGTTCGCGCCGATACGCGGCTGCAGCTGGTTCCCTTGCACGAAACCGTTGGAGTAGTCGTAGCGCAGCCCCGCTTGCAGCGAAAACCCCGCCGACGGCGTCCACTTGTCTTGCGCGTAGGCACTATAGGCCGAACCGTGCTGCGCGACGTTATCGAAGAACGGCGCCGAACCCGCGCTGAGAATCGTCTCCGCGCTGTTGAAGTTTTCGGTCGAACCCTCGATGCCGAATTTGAGCGAGTGCGGTCCGGTATCGTGCGCGTAGGCGGTCCGCAGCCCAAACGACGTCGCCCGCCGGTCTTGATTCAAGCCGCCCAGCGGACACGGCGGTGCTGCCGGATCGCAGTCGGCGGGGCTGAAGTCCCCTCCCTGCACGTCGGCGGCAAGATCGCCCAGATACCGGACGCGGCTCGAACGGAACCACGGGATCACTTGCGCATACGCGCTCCCGTCGGCCGAGGTGTGGGTGTAGTTCATGCTGCCGAAGCTGCTGTATTCGAGCTGCACGTCGTCTTGGCTTGGGATGTTGACGATCGAATCGACCGGCGTTTGCGAGGGGTTGATGGGGATCTGATAGCTGTTGAATTGATTGGAATAGTTGAACGCCAGCGTGTCGCGCGGGCCGAGCTTGGTGATCGTGCGCAGGAACAGATCGGAGAGGCTCGCCCCGTCGTGCGTCTGCACTTGCGTCGGCGCATCCAATCCGCGATTCGTGCCTTGGGTGTTCGCATCGAGAAACACGTCGGTCGAACCGAAACGCGTGGCTTGCGCGATGCCGTACTGCGCCGTGCCGTACGTGCCGATACCCGCCGATAACTGCGTGAGCGAACCGTTCGGGATGTCGATGTCGCGTTTCGTTACGATGTTGACGACCGCACCTTCACGTCCGCCGCCGAACTCCGCCGGAAACGCGCCGGTGAAGATTTCGAGCGAATCGATGTTGTGCGGGTCGATGAGTTCGGAGAAATTCGAACTCGTCGTCAAGGGCACCGGAGCGCCGTCGACTTCATAGGAAATACCGTGGAACCCATGCGCCACGGGTTCGTCGTACGAAAATTGCACGATGCCCGGGACCGTTTCCACCAACCGGTTGAGGCTCTGGTTCTGCGGCATCGCCGCAACGTCGGCCCCGCTGAAGGTCGCGACCGAAACCGGATTGCCGGCAACGCCGCGCGTGGTCGCGCTGGTGCGGCCGATCTCGCGCGCGGAGCCGATTGCCAGCGCAACATCGGTCACCGAATCGGTCGACACTTCGACGGCCGACGTTGCGGCCGGCTTGCCGGCGCTTTGCGCGCTCACCGTATACCGGCCGAACGCAATGTGCGGGAACGCAAAGCGTCCCTGCGCATCGGTCTGCGTTGCCGTCGCCGTGCCTTCGCCGGCGATGGTCACGCGAACGCCCGCCGTGCCGGTTCCATCGATCGTCACGACGCCGCGGACCATGCCCGTCACGTCGGCCCACGCCGGTTGCGCGGCAAAGATGATACATGCGGCTAAAACGGCCGCTGCAATGTTGGCGATCATTTGGCGTGTCCGTGCGCGGTCGCGGGGCGGATATTGGTGCCGGGCCACGGCACGATCGTCGTGTCCACCGTCACGTCGATCACCTCGCCGACGCGCAGCTTGCGCAAATCGGCGCGGCGCACCGGTTCGACTTCCATCGTCATCGACATCGGCATGCTTGCGAAGGGGTCGTGATGGATCATAAACGTGCCGCGTTTGGGATTGATCGTCGTGATGGTCCCGTGGATACGAGCGATTGCCAGCGGCGATGTAGCAGCAAGCGCGAGCACCATGCCGGCACTTACCGCCGCACGAAAAAATGGCGTGGTCATTGGATCTCCGTCAGTCGTACGTTGTACGCCCCGCTCCGGGGCGTTGGACTACCCGACGGAGAGCGGAGGGGCGCGCAGGCCGCGGCCCGCGGCGAGAATGGCGCCGCCGTGAGCAACGGCAACGATAAGAACGCGGCGCTGCGCCTGCGGCGCGCCGTCACCGCGGCGGGCGGAAATCGCGGCGACAATTGCCAGCAGCAAGCGCTGCCCGAACGCCAGCATGACACGGCCCGCGACGATCGAAAGCACGGCGGCGATCGCCGAACAAGCAACCAGCAGGAATGCGATGAGCGCACACGCCGCAAACCCCGGCGCACCGGAACCGTCGAGCGCGAACATCAGCGCCACGCCGCCGCCGGCGGCAACGGTCAAAACGGCGACGGCGCGGCCGGCCGGAAGCTCCGCTAGAGCGCGCACGAGCGCGCGCCCCGTGAGCCGGCGATGCGGATCGCGCCAGAACAAAACGATGGTCGCGAGGGCGAACAGCGCGCTCGCGGCAATCAATGCGAGCGCCACCGGGCAGATCATCAAAACTGAAGGACTCGCAACCGGCATATCCATGCCCGGCATCGCATCCATCGTGCCGCCGGGCAGCGGCACAGCGACGCGCGCGCCGCAAAACTGCAGGCCGGCGTGCGCCACGAGCACGATCGCCGAGATGGTCGCTGCTACGAGCGAGAAGATCGGCAACGCGATCGACGACAAGCGCATCTTCCGCAAGCGCTTATACGCCGGCTTGGCCGGTAAAGGTCAGCGCCGCAACCCAAACGCCGAGCGCGACGCAGACGAGCGATACGCCGATCGCCACGACGTTTCCCAGCCACGAATTCACGCGGTCACCAAGAATCTTCCGGTCGTTGGCCATGACGAGGAGAAATGCGAGCACGATCGGCAGCACGAACGCGTTGAACGCCTCGACGTATACCGTGATCTTGATCAACGGTAAGTTGGGGATCAGCACCACGCCCGCGGAAGCCACGACCATCGCTGCATACAGCCCGTAGAAGCGTTTCGCCTGCGTGCAGCGCAGGTTGAGCGAACACGGCCAGCGGAAGGCTTCACCAAACGCCCATGCCGTCGCTAGCGACACGACGAGCGCGCCGATCATCGCTGCGCCGAGCAGCCCGGCACCGAAGGCCACGCCGGCCCAGCGCGCGCCCGTCAACGGTACGAGTGCGAGCGCCGCCGCGGCGGCGTCTTGCACTTGCTGATGGTGCACGTACAGCGTCGCGGCGGTCGTGACGACGATCGCGATCATGATCAGTTGGGTGAACACGGCGCCGATCGCCGTATCCGCGCGCGCGGCGCCGATATCGTCCACCTGCAGTTTTTTGTCGACCGTCGCCGACTGCTGATAGAAGATCATCCACGGCATGATCACGGCGCCGATGTTCCCCGCCACGAGGATCAGATAGTCGCGGTTCCCCAACGGCTGCGAACCGAGGATTCCATCGTGCAAGATCGACGCGAACGACGGGTGCGCCGCAAATGCGGCCGGGATGAAGAGCAACTCTAAAAGACACAGCGCGAGCGCGAAATACTCCGCGCGCTTATAGCGGCCGCTGAACGCAATTCCGATGAGCAGCGTTGCTGCGACGGGCACCAGCACGACGGGCGGGATACCGAAGATCAGCGCGGCGCCGGCAATGCCGATGAACTCCGTGACGAGCGCCGCGAAATTGGTGACGAGCATCGTTCCGAGCGACACCCATGCCCAACCCAAGCCATAGCGCTCGCGAATCAGCGCAGCGTGGCCGCGACCCGAGACGGTGCCGAGCCGAACGGTCATTTCTTGAATCACGAAAAGCGGCACGATCAGCAGCAGCTGCAGCAAGACGAGCTTCATGCCGAATTGGGCTCCGCTCGTCGCGGCGATCGTCACGCTGCCCGCCTCGGTATCGGCAAAAGCGACGATCAGACCCGGTCCCGCAACGGCGAGATATTTCAGCCACCAGGCGCGCCGGCCACCGGCAACGGCACGGGGCTTGGAAAGCGGGAGGATCACAAGAAGAGTCTATTCGGCATACCTTAGAATTTTCTTTGGTGGACCTAATGAAACGCTGATAGTCGGCGGCCGCATATTCTCCGACCCAAGGCGAGTAGCAGTCTTTCCCCGAACGCGCTCCGGTTCATGGGGGTACCGCGGAAGCCATCGGAGCCGCCGTCGCGCGAGGCGGCGGAGTTCCTGGAACGGGCGATGGAGCAGTACGGCAAGGCGACGTACAACTTCGCCTACCGCCTCACCGGCAACGAAGCCGACGCCCGCGACCTCACCCAGGAAGCGTTCATCCGCGTCTATCGCGCCTGGCGGTCGTTTGTGCCGGGCACGTCGTTCCTGTCCTGGATTTACCGGATCGTGACGAATTTGCACCGGGATGAACTTCGGCGGCAAAAAGGACGTTTCCAGGAAGAGATACCGGAAGACAACGCACCCCAGGAGTACGGCGGGTCCAAGCCATTGGCGGTAGACCCCGTCGAGGACTATATGGCGGAGCAGCTGGGCGGACCGCTTGCGAAGGCGCTCTCCCTCCTCTCCACCGAGCAACGCCAAGTCATCGTCCTCGCGGATATCGAGGAATACAGCTATCAGGAGATTGCCGATATCATGGGGTGCTCGATCGGAACGGTTCGCTCGCGACTGCACCGCGCCCGTGCGTTGCTCCGCCGTCTCGTGCTACGCGAACAGCAGCAAGCCCAATCGTAACAACTATGCATTACAACGCCGACATTCTTGACGACTACCTTCACGGCGCGCTCGGACCCGAACGCGACGCGACCATTCATGCCCACCTCGAAGGGTGCGCGCCGTGTCGCACGCTCTTCGACGAAGCGGCCACGGTGCGCGATTGGCTGCGCAACGCGGCCCGGGCCGAAGAACGCGAGTTCCCCTCGATGATCCGGGCCCGCGTATGGGAAGCCGTGCGCAATGCGCCGCAGCCGGCGTCGTTCGCCGACCGCTTGCGCGCGCTCTGGCGGCCGATGATCGCGGTTCCCGTTGCGGCCGCCGTCGCCGTGTTCGTCTACGCCGGCGTACCCGGCATTCACGGGAACGCACAACCGGCCGGCGTCGCCGCGACGTACCTGCTCGAAGAACACGCGGCACTCGCATCGGATAACCCGCTCGCCGACCGCGGCTTGATCGTTCCGGCATCCGTCGTGGATAGTCAGCAAACCCTCGATACCGGCGACACGGGGCCATCCTCATCCGACAAGTGACGATGCAGCGGTTTGCGATGGCGTTTGCCATTGCAACGGCCGCTTCGTTCCCCGAAGTCACGCTGGCCGCGCCGACCCCGGCGCCGGCCGATTCGAACGCTCTCGTGCGCGCCGCACTCGAAGCGCCGCGTCACGTTTCATATGTCGGGCAAATTCAGACGATCCGCTGGGGCATGCGCAACGCGAACGCAACGATCCAGCGCGTCGAGCATCTCGCGCCCTCGAGCACGCGCCGCACGTTCCTCGCGCCGGAAGCGCTCTACGGCGAGTACGACATCACGCTCGGAACGACGACGACGAAGATCGATCCGAAGCAGCACCGGGCGATGATCTCGGAAAACCCGTCCTCCGACAACGCGATCACGATGAACACCAACATCGTCCTGCTCGCGGCGAACTACCGCGCCGTCGTCGGTCCGGTCGAAATCGTCGCCGGACGGCCGGCCACGACGGTCTCGCTCGTGAACCGCTTTACCGGCGAGCGCATGATGCGTCTGTGGATCGACAACAGCACCAAAGTCGTGCTGGCCAAAGAGGCCTATCATCAGGACGGATCGCTCGCCTGGCGATCGCGCTTCGATGAGATTCGCTTTACCGGCGAGATCCCGAGCGGCGTGTTCGCAACCGCGATTCCGCAAGGCTTCCAAGAAGTCGAAGGACGCCGCTTCGGCGACATGTCCGACGATCTCCAGCGCACGCTCGATGAAGCCGGCTTCAAAGCCGTGAACCCGCGCTATCTGCCCGACGGCTTCAAGATCATCGGCGCGGAGAATTCCAGCTTCCGCGGTTTACGCAACTTGCATCTGCTCTATAGCGACGGCATTCGCACGCTTTCGCTGTTTGAAAACAACGCCGATTCCGAACCCGACTTCGGCGGCGTGAAACCCTCGACGACGCATTTCGAAGGCCACGACGCTGAGTACGTGAAGGACGGTCCGACGACGCTGCTCACCTGGCGCGAACACGGCCTCGCCTTCGCCCTCATCGGCGACCTCGACCTTAAAAAGCTAACCGCAATAGCGATCAGCGTCATTCCGTGACGCCGGCGCGTTAGCTTACGACGCCGACGGAGTAGCCGTCGCGGCCGCGGTGTTTGACGTCGTAGAGGGCGGCGTCGGCGACTTTCAGCATGTCCACCGGGTTTTCGGCGTCGACCGGAAACACGGCGCAGCCGACGCTCACCGTAACGGCGATGTCGTGCTCGCCGACACGGAACGCATTGTCGCGAATGCTGCAGAGTTTTGCGGCCAGCTCTTCGGCCTGACGCTGCGAGTCGATTTCGGGCTGCAGCACGACGAATTCATCGCCGCCGATCCGCCCGATCGTATCGCTATCGCGGAGCACGGTGCGCAGCCAGGCCGAAACGGCGACGAGCACGCCGTCGCCGATGTGGTGACCGTAGGTGTCGTTGATGGCCTTGAAATGATCGATGTCGACGTAGTGCGCGGCGAACGAGCGCCGGTGCCGGCGCGCGGTAAGCAAGGTCTGCTCGAGCCGGTCTTGGAGTAGCGCCCGGTTCGGTAACCCGGTGAGCGCGTCTCCGAAGGCGAGCGTGTCGAGCCGTCGCTCGCGTTCGCCCTGTTGAATGGCCGATCCGATCAGCACGGCGAGCGCGCGCACGTAGTCGCGGTCGGTGGCCGAAGCATTCAACGGCGCCGTGCCGTTCACGAAGGCGACGGTGCCGTAATGCTCGCCTTCGACGGAAATCGACTCGTGCAGCGACCCGTCGTGCGGCAATTGCGCCGGCTTTTTCCCCGCCGTGTATGCGATCATGGCGTCGGCGGTGCGGGTAACGTACGCCCACTCCGCGCCGAGTTCGAACATGCCGGCCTCAAGCGCCGTCGCCACCCGCTCTTCGGCCGGGACGCCGGCCGACGCGGCGATGCGATAGAGTTCGGCGATGCGCGTGGCTTGGCGCGCCGAGTTGCGTGCTAGGCGGCGCTCTTCGGTGACGTCGCGGAGCATGCCGCAGAAGCCACGCACTTTGCCATCGACGTGCAGCGGAACGCGCCGGCCTTCGACTTCGCGGACGCTCCCGCTCTTGGTCCGAATCGGGAGGTCGAATTCCACCGTTTCGCCGCGCTCGATCGGCACGCGGATCGCCCGGATGTCGTACTTGCCCGTCGGCGCGAGCAACGCCGGCGTTTGACCGACGAGCTCTTCCACCGAATAGCCGGTGAGGCGCTCGCAGGCGGCGTTCACGCGCACGAAACGGCCCTGCAAATCGTGCAGTGCGAGCGCATCCGGGTGGTTTTCGAACAACGACCGGAACTGTTGTTCCGCGCGCATGAACTGCTCTTCGACATCGAGCCGGCGCCGTAGGTCGCGGGCGAAACCGACCACGCCCACGACGCGTCCCCGCACGCGCGCCGGAACGAGTCGCATCCGCACGGGCACCGGTTGGCCGTTCCCATCGACGAACACGCTGGTGCTCTCAATCGCCTGACCAAGCGTGACGCAGTGAGCGAAGTCACGTGCCGCCTTGGTCGCGGCCTCGAGCGTCAGGTGCGCGGTGAAGTGCTGCCCTTGCAGTCCGGCGGCACGGTCGGAACCGACGAGTGTGCGCGCGACCGCATTGCCGAGCATGACCCGGCCTTCGAGATCGTAGATCGCGATGGCATCCCACGACCGCCGGAACGTTTCGGGCACACGCTCGAGCAACCTCAGGTAATCGTGGATGTCCGCGTGAGCGTCGTCAGTCATATATGAAACGGCGGAAGCCTCTCGACCCCGCCGTTTACGATATTCGGTTGCCCTAGGAAAGAACCTTACTGCGGCGGTGCTTGCCCGGCGGGACCGTTGGGTTTCACGCCGTGCCGGCCCTGCGCGAGCTTCGCATGCAGTTGCGTGCGCTGGGAATCCGTCAGAACGCCTTCGATTTGCTGGTGCAGCGCTTGGGCGTTGGCGCGCCGCGTCGCCGGATCGGCGGTCTTGTTCGCGCCGTGGGCGCTCTTCATGATGCCGGCAATCTGCTGCTTTTGCGCTGCGGAGAGACCGAGGCCGCGCATAGCTTGCATATAGCGATTGTGGTGGTGACGGCGGTGGTGGGGCTGCGCGGCCGATGCCGGCGCAATGCCCGGGGCGGGAGCGGTTTGCGCCGACGCGGCGAGCGGTAAAGCGAACGCTGCGATCAACGCAAGCGCTCCGAGACGATGTCGAAACACGGGATAACTCCTCGGCGATAGGTGACTATACACGCTACGTTAGAGGACCGCGGTTCGTCCTAAGAATGAGATGAGAGAACGCCGTTGAGGGCCGTTTGCAACTCGACCGGCGTGAGCTCGCCGCTGTTGACGTACCGTACGACCTTGTGCGAATCGATCATCACGATCGTCGGATAGCCGCCCTGCAGATACTGGTTTGCGATCTGCAAGTCCGGATCGTACGCAATCGGATAGGTCACGCCGAGTTTCTGTACCCAGGCGTCGATATCGGCTTGGTTTTCCGGCGAACTTCCATCGACGCCGTACGGGCTGCCCGAGATGCCGATGAAGGCGACCTTGCCGGCATAGGCTTTGGCGAGCGCGTCAACGACCGGAACTTCATGCTGGCAATGCGGACACCACGTCGCGAACACTTCGAGAAAGACGGGCGTGCTCACCGCGGCGAGATCGAACGGGCCGGCATTCGAGGCAATCTTAAACGTCGGCGCGGTCGATCCGACCGTCAGTTTTTTCGCATCCGGATTGACGGTTTGCGACGCGTTCGAAACGGCGCCGCGATTCGCTAGGCCGATGGCCACGATCGCGGCAATGACGACGATCGCCATCGTCCCGTACGTGAGGGTTTTCCGGTTCAGCCAACCCGACGACGACGGTTGCGCAACTTTACTCATGATGAGTCTCCATTCTCCGATCGAGGGCGAGCGCCCCGGGGGCCCATAAGGCGATAAGAACACCTACGACGGTGAAGCCGACATCGCGGCCGACTTCAGGCCACGACGTCGTTGCGTGGTCGCTCGGACCGAAGCAGCCGCACGACGTGCTGATACCGCGCAGCACGGCCGAGGCAATTGCCGCCGCAAACACGGCCATCTCGAGGGCGGCAAACCAAGCCGCGAAGCGCGTGAACAATCCGATGACGAGATAGACGCCGATCAACAATTCGAGGAACGGCAGCAACAGCGCGAGCGGCGCGATCAAGGCGTGCGGCAGCAGTTGAAATCCCGCAATTTCCGAGGCGAACACATCGGCGTGGCCGACTTTCAATCCGCCGGCCGCGAGAAACACGCCGCCGAGGCCAAGTCGCAGCACGAACACGACGCGGTCGATCATCGCGCGCCCACGGATTCGAGCACCGAGCGCTGCATCTTCGGAATCGACTCCGGGTCCGCCGCATCGACGGCCAGCGCATCGTCATACCCGACGATCGTGTCGGCAACGCAGCCGGCGAGCACGTCGGTATCGTAGCCGCCTTCAAGACAAAACAGCGCGCGGCCGTCACAATACGTGTCCGCGATCTCTCGCATGAGGCGGCCGAGCTGCGTGGCCACGCCCGGCTCGACGCCGAGATCGCCGACCGGATCGCCGAGAATGAAATCGTACCCCGCGCTGACGACGAGCAAGCTCGGGCGTAAACGCTTGGCGATCGCGCGCAATCCCTTGACCCAAATGGCAACGAACGCTTCGGTGGAAATGCCGCTCGCTGAGAGCGGCACGTTCACGAGCGACGCGCCCGGCGTCAGCCGGTTATCGTTGGCCGAACCGGTGCCGGGATACGCCGGCATCGCGTGAGTGGACAGATACGAGATCCCGTTGCCGACCAGCGCCTGCGATCCGTTGCCGTGGTGGTAGTCGAAATCGGCGATCAGCACCGGTTCGCCGGTAGCGACGGCAAACGCGCGCGCGGCGATTCCGGCGTTGTTGAACATGCAGAAGCCCATGCCGCGGGCCGGTTCTGCGTGGTGACCCGGCGGCCGCACGAGCGCAAACGCGGCCTTCCGTTTCACCGCCACGTGCTCGAGCGCGATCAGCGCTCCGCCCGCCGCGCGGAGTGCGCTTTCGTACGACGTCTGGTCAACGTCGGTATCGCCCGTCGTGAGCATTTCATGTTCGCCGACGTCGAGCCGGTCGCACTCGCGTTTTGCCAACTCGATATACGCCGGAGCATGGACCAGCCCGACTTCACCTTCGGTCGCACGCCGCGTATCGATGCGTTCGTCGAGCAGTCCGCGCTGCGCCAACTCGGCGGCCACCACGCGTACGCGATCGGGCCGCTCGAAGTGCGGTACAGCGGCGAGATGCCGCGTGAGCGTCTCGTCGTACGCGACGAGCATCGTCGTTACTTCTTCGGCGCCGCGCTCGGGCTCGGCACGGGCTTCGCAACCGGTTTGGACGGCTTCTTGGCGACCGGTTTTGCCGTCGCTTTCACGACCGGCTTCACGCCGGGTTTCGCGGACGGCTTCACCGCCGGCTTCGATTGCGACGACGAACCCGGACGGTCGATCTTAGCGATCAGCTGCTGCACTTGGCCGTAACCTTGCGTGCCCGGTTTGAGGAACGCCAGGAACCGCACGTAGGCGGCCTTCGCCTTCTGCGGCTGATTCGCACTCTGATACGCGTTGCCCATGTTGTAGAGCAGGCCCGGATTCGCTTTGACGAGCGGAGCCGCGTTCTTATCGAGCGCTTCGTAGATCTCGATCGCTTCGGGATAATTGCGCGCCTGCTGATCGGCCGCTGCAAGTCCGACAAGCGCATCGGCAGAGTGCGAGAGGTTGAACGACGCCTTAAACGAATCGCGCGCGCCGTTCCAATTCTTGTTGGCCATATAGGCCTGACCGAGCAACAGCCACGTGCGCGGATCGGTGCTCACGACTTCCGTCAAGCGTTTGTAGTTGTCGACGGCTTTGTTGAAATCGTTCGCTTCTGCGGCGGCTTGGCCGAGGCGCGCGAGCGCTTCGGGATTATCGCGATTGGCGCCGACGGCCGTCGTCCACTCGCGCACGGCCCCGTTCATGTCTTTTTTGGCGGCCAGATAATCGCCGTACGCGATGTGCGCGGGCGGCAGGCTGCCGTAATCGTCGATCGCCTTACGGAAGGTCGCGTCGGCGTCGGTGTCCATCTTTTCGCGCGCGTAGGCTACCGCCATTTGATCGGTGACGTTGGCCTTGGTCGGGTCGTCCTTCATCTGCGCGAGGATCAGCCCGTAGGTTGCAACCGACATCTTGATGTCGTGCTGCGCCGAGGCGAGTTCGGCTTTGCCGGCCAGCGATTCGAGGTCGGTCGGGTTGATCGTGAGCGCGCGGTCGAGTAACTGCATCGCCAGCGGCAGCGCGTTGGCATCTTCGTACGTCTGCGCCTCGAGCACGACCGGATGCGGATCCTTCGGATCCAGCTTCGCTGCGACTTCGAACTGCGTGCGTGCTTCGTCAAACTTCTTCTGCGCCGCGAGAACGAAACCGTAGTTTTCGAACGCTTCTTTCGAGTTCGTGTTGAACGTCGTCGCACGCTTGGCGACGCGTTCGGCATCGGCCGGCCGGTTCGAACGCATGTACATCTGCGTGAGCGCTTGGAGCACTTGGATGTTGGTCGGCTCGAGATTGGCCGCTTGCTCCATGCTTGCGATGCCCGCATCCGCCTTGCCGGTAAGCGCTTGCGCTTCGCCGTCGACGAAGTAGATCTGCGCGTTCTTCGTTCCGCCCGCCAGCAGTTTCTGGGTCAGCGCGACGGCGAGATCGGGGCGATTGACCTGCAAATAATCCGTTGCGAGGATCGTCATC
Source organism: Candidatus Lustribacter telmatis (assembly GCA_003164045.1). Lineage (GTDB taxonomy): Bacteria > Vulcanimicrobiota > Vulcanimicrobiia > Vulcanimicrobiales > Vulcanimicrobiaceae > Lustribacter > Lustribacter telmatis. Next base: position 7,743 of record PLRU01000025.1, on the reverse strand, counting down.
GACTCTTTGTCGTTGGGGTTGTCCTTGATCAAGCCTTCGAGCCGTGGGATCTGTTTATCCAGTCCTTCGGGCGTCGCGCTCGGGGCCGGCGCAGGCGCCGCGGCAGTCGCAGTAGGGGCCGGCGCCGGCTTGCCGGCCGCGGCGGCAGGATGCGACGCCCCGGCGGCAATCGCAACGATCGCACCGGCGGCAAAGAGAACGGACAAACGGAAACGGATCACGAGCAGCTCTTTCGGGGATTACGCGTGGGCGGCTTTCGCCTCACGAACGAGTTTGGTGAGTTCGGGTACGATGGCGAACGCGTCGCCCACCACGAGCAGATCCGCGAAATCCGCGATCGGCACGCCGGCATCTTTGTTGATTGCGACGATTGTCGCGGCGGTGCGCATGCCCACTTTGTGCTGGATGGCCCCGGAAATGCCCACGGCAATGTAGAGCGGCGGGCTGATCGTCTTCCCGGTTTGTCCGACTTGGTGGCCATGCGAGATCCAGCCCGCATCGACGGCGGCGCGTGAAGCACCGACCGCACCCCCGAAGGCTTCGGCAAGGTCGTGCAGCATGCCCGTAAACGGCTCGGGACCACCCATGCCACGACCACCGGAGACCACGACCGAGGCTTCCTCGACCCCGAGCTCCGCCGCCGCTTCTTCCACGTCATCTTCAACGGTAACACTATACGTTTTGTCGCTGGGAGCAAGCTCCGCGATCTCTCCGGCCCCGGCCGTGGCCGCCACGGGGAATACATTGGGCCGGATCGCGGCCACGCCGTACTCGGTATTTTTGAACGCGCAGGTCGTTATCGTGGTACCGCCCAGCTTCGGGGAGACGCAGGCAACCCGGCCATCCTTGACGTCGATCCCGGTGACGTCGGCCGTCACGCCCGCATCGACGCGCGCGGCGAAGCGCGAACCGACGTCGCGCCCGATCATCGTGTTGGCCACGATCACAAGTGAGGGTCCCGCCGACCGGGCGACGCTCTCGAGCGCATCGACGAGCGGATCGATCCCAGCTTTGCCGAGCGCCGCGTCATCGAGTACGTGGATGCGGTCGACCGGATAGGCTTTGAGCGCGGCGGCAACGGCGACCGCCTGCGGTCCGGCGACCACCGCGTGCACCGTCCCGCCGAGCGCGTCGGCCGCGGTGCGCGCCGCACACAGGGCCTCGATCGACGAACGCCGCGCGGCGCCGTTTTTATGCTCGATGAACGCGATGACGTTCTTCATAGCAGCTGCCGGCTCTTGAGGAAATCCAGCACGGCGCGCGCGCCTTCGGGGCCGTCGGAAACCGTGACCGTACGGCCTTTTTCGCGCGCCGGCGGCGTCGCGAGTTCCAGCACTTCCGTGCGCGAACCGTCGCTGCCGACAGCTTTGGTCAAGCCGAGATCGGCGAGCGCGAGCGTTTTGATCTCCTTTTTCTTGGCACCCATGATGCCTTTGAGCGACGGATACCGCGGCTCGTTCGCACTCTTCGTTACGCTGGCCAATGCGGGCAGCGGTGCGCTTACGGTTTGGTAGCCGGTCTCCGTCTCGCGCTTCACGCGCAAGCGGCCGCCGGCGACATCGAGTTCGCGCGCGTACGTCAATGCGGGCACGCCCAGATATTCGGCCAGCATGCCCGGCAAATCACCCGAGATGGCATCGGTCGATTGCGTCCCGGTCAGCACGAGATCGAAGCCCACGGCTTTGATGCCGTGCGCGAGCGCGTAGGCGGTCGCCCAAAGATCCGATCCGGCGAGGCCCGGATCGGAGAGCATCACCGCGTCGTCGGCGCCCATCGCGAGTGCCTTGCGCACGACTTCGCGTCCGCTCTCCGGCGTCATCGAAGCGATCGTCACGGTCGAGCCGTCGGCGAGCTTGTCGCGCAGCTGCAGTGCCGCTTCGATCGCATACTCATCGAACGGGTTGAGCACGATGTCGACGCCGGTGCGGACGAGTCGCTTCGTCGCCGGATCGATACGCTTTTCCGCGGTGGTATCCGGCACCAACTTCACGGTGACGACGATCTTCAAACCCTACTCCTGACAAACGAAACCCGGCTCTCGTGCCGGGTCTCGGAACTACGCAGGATTCCCGCCGGGCGAGCCGGCCTCCTCGCAATGTCAGGTCTTGAAGCGCTGATAGAACATGATCTGCGGACCATGGTAGGCGGGCGAGGGGCCGCCCGGAATCGTGGGCAGACCGGACGTGGAGTACAGGCGGTACTCGAGGCCGTAGCCGGTCGTTCCGTTGGAACGCAATTGCAGCCCGGCGAAGATGACGTCTTGGGCCAGCGACGCATTGTTCGCGCCCGAGGTATCGAACTGGCCATTGAGCGCGAAGCGCCCGACACCGGCCGCGCCGGAGACCTTCGGTCCGAACGGCCGCGCGAGCGTGAGCACGCCGGAGGGGTACTGCATCGACACGTTGTCTTGCGGATTGCCGGCCGGTGCCGGGCGCCAGGCGTTCACTTGGCTCAAATCGAGCGTGATGTCGGCCCACTTGGCGTGGTAGTTGAACCAGCCTTCCCAATGCTGTTCCGAGCCGAGCGTACCGATGCCCGAACTTTGCGGCAAGAAGAACGGCTCGATGAATCCGGGCGAGAGCGCGCTGCTCGCGTTGAGCGCCTGGATCTGACCGAATTGCGCGAAGCGCAGTCGCACTTCGACACCGGCGACGATGAAGGTCGTCGTGATGCGGCCGCCTTGACGGTTCGGCCCGACGTCGTTGTTTTCGACGAGTTGATAGGTGCCGCGCAGCCACGTGCCCGGCCACGCAGCCGGATACGTCCACACGTTTTCGAGCGTGCCGTAATCGAGAATCGCCGGCGCGTAACTGCCTTCGAAGCGAATGCCCTCGAGGGCCACGTCGACGTGCGCGAAGCCGTGATGGAGCTTGGTGTAGTAGTAGCTGCCGGACGTGCACGTCGGACTCGCTTGCGCCGTGCCGCTCGCGCCGTAACACGAATAGCCGTAACGGAATTCGCCGTCGCTCGAACCGAACGGCAGCGTGACGCCGACGCCCGCGACGACCATCTGCTGGCCGAACACCGTGGATTGCGGCACGCCGTTGACGATCGACTGATTGCTGCCCCAGAGCACGGCGCCGGTGTCCGGTCCCCACGTGCGCAGCGACGTCAACTGCCCCGAATACTTCAAGCCGCTGCCGTGATCGATCACGACCGAACCGGTGAGGATGCGGGCCGGCGCGTTCGACGGTGCGGGCAGATCGGCGCTCGCGATTTCCATCGTGGCGAGGTCGTTCTTCAACCACAGATCGGCGCCCGAAAGCGGGAGCACCGTCGCGCCTACCTTCAGCACGTCGATCGACGGCGCACCGTCGCCGATCGATTGGGGGATCTGCGGCGAGAGCATGAACGGCTCGCTCGTCCAAGGCGCTTGGTTCAACGCCCACGGTACGCTCTGGTGCAGGCTGAACCAGCCCACGTTGAGGCCGCCGTTACCATTATGATCGACGATCGAGCCCGCCAGAAACCCGAGCTTCGTCGCCGTGATCGGATCCTGGCCGTTGTGGCTCGGGAAGGCCGGCACGAGGCTGAACGCACGGTTGCCGATGTTCGGGTTGATCGACGGCATGATCGCGTCGCCGTAATAGTTCACCACGTTGCCGGTGCCCGAAGCCGAGCCGTAGCCGATCGTCGCCGAAAGATCGAGACTGCGCGTGATCGCGTAGACCGGCTTCAGCAAGAAATCCTGACTGATCCCCTCGCCCGTCACTTGAGGCGCGCCGGAGAACATGTTGTACGGTGTGCCGGGCGCGAGCGCGCCGCCGGCCGCGAAGCCGGGACCCTCCGCGGGCTGCGTACCCGGGCCGACGAACTGGTTGTTCGTTCCCGAGGTGTAAGTCTCGATATTCATACTGAATTTCGAGGCGGGCTTGGTCGTCGCTGCCGGGATGGGCGATGCAGAGGGAGCGGCAGCCGGCGCAGTTTGCGCCTGGGCGGCTCCGTTGAGACCGGTTATTCCGACGAGAATCGTCGCCGCAGCGAAAAGCGGCACGGCATAATGACGCACGCCTCGGACGTTTCTCTTGTGGTCGCCGTTCTCCCACCTCGAGCTTACGAAGGGGCTGCTGGGATGACCGAGGCTCGAATTCGACAGGTAGCCGAAACCTCGGGTCTTCCTATAGAACCGAACCCTCTGGATTCAAGGTTTGGCTCGCCAGAGGGGTTGTTCTGTGAAACGCTGCGTCACCTCGCAGGGACACGCATGGACACCGAAAGGCCACCCGGATGCGGAGGCGCTTCGGCTACTTCTCGCTCGCGGCTGGCCGGAGGCGGTCGGTAATCCGCTCGACCGCTTGGGCCTGGGCTCCCGGCATGACGTGGGCGTACGTCGTCAAGGTTGTGACCGCGTTCGAGTGGCCCAGCACGGCAGCGACCGTCCGAACGTCGGTCCCTCCCTGGAGCAGCCACGTCGCGCATGAGTGCCGCAGGTCATGGAGGCGGGCGTTGACCTTGGCGGCCTGCGCTGTACGCCGGAAGCCGTTGCTGATGCTGCGCGGGTTCCACGGCTGACCGAAGGCGTCCGTAAACACGCGGTCATCGTTCTGGTAGGCGGGGCCGGTGCGAAGCCGTTCTTCGTTCTGCCGGGCACGATGCGCGCGGAGCGCTTCGACCGCCATCCCATTGAGAGGGACGACACGCTCCACCGAGGTCTTCGTCGGCCGATCGTACAGAGTACCGTCCTCGCTCACGGTGAGCGAATTGCTGATGCGGACGGTCTGCCGGGTGAAGTCGATGTTCTGCCACCGTAGAGCCGCAAGCTCCGAGCGCCTAGCGCCCGTGCACAGCGAGAGCACCACAAACGACTCCCACGGCGTACCCACGGCGGCGGCAAAGAGTCGGCGAACCTCGTCCTCGGTCAGGGCACGGGCGAGGTTCTTCGGAATGCCGGGAAGGTCGCGGGCGGCCACCGTCAACGCGCGTAATGCCGCCGACTCGGGCGCAGCCCATGCTACGGCCGCGTGAAGCGCCGTGTGAACGCCGCGTAGGGTCTTCGGAGCGAGTCCGCGCTTTGCTGCTGCCGCATAGACGCCGGCAACGTGTGCGCGGTTGAGGTCGCCGAGCTTGACGTTCGCAATAGCGTCCAGATCGCGAAACAGTTCCTTGTATCGGACAAGCGTCGATGGTGCGAGTCCCTTCGCGCGGCAACGGTCAACGAACCGATCGCAGACTTCTCGGACGCTAGACTTCGCAGCGTTGAAGTCGAGGCCGTCTTCCCGTGCCTTGAGGGCGGCGCGCTCTGCGGACTCCGCTTCTTTCTTCGTTCCGTATACGCCAATCGCACGCCGGATTCGCTTCCCGCTGGCATCCCGGTCGAGATCGATACGCACTGACCAGCGGCCGTTCCGTTTGTAGATCATTTCGCCGACCCTTTCCAATTGTGTTCTTGCAGAGATTTCAATAACAGAGCATTACCCGAGAGCGGTTTGCTGAGCATGTGCGGCGCAACGAGGAGAGCCCACTCATACACGTATTCAGCGGCTATCCTCCGGCGCGCCAACGGATAGACCATGCGGTCGGCTAAAACGGCGACGGCCCGTTTCAGCATGGGGTCATGAACCCGCGATGCTGCCATCAAGTATGACTCGTCGCCAAGACAATTCACCGCCGTTATTAGGGGCTCGGCACATAGCTGCTCAGCAATCGGCGTGGGCGTTCCCCCATGAAAGCGCAGACGCTCCAACACGTCCCCACGGGGAAACGCCGACAGGGCAACGCGGGCAAAAGCGTCCTTGAGGTCCTGCGAATAATCGCCGCGCGTGATGAGATCGATTAACCCAATCACTTCGCCGTAATACCCGGCGACGAGCATGGCGGCTAGCGGTTCTTCCCCGAGCGCGTGCGCGAGCTTTAACGTCACCTTGCAAGTCGGGATGCGAGGATTGTCCTCGTCCAAATACATGTTGATTCGCGCGGTCGAGTCCGCGCCGAGAGATTGCGCGATGTCCGTCTTCGTCATGCCACTGCGCCTAATCGACGAGGCCAACCAGTCACGGAACGCAGCGCGCTCGCCATCGAGCAGCAGTGAGCCCGTGCTCGGCACTATGAAATCCAACCGGGGGTAAACATGCCTCCAGCATACGCTCTTTGACGAGCTTACGCAAGACCCCTATGGTACTTGTACGCCTGCGGCTTCTCGCGGCGGCCTGTGGAGTAAACATGAACACGACAACCTGGCCAGATTCAACCGCCGCGCCCGGGGATTATCACCTTCCCGCACTCGCAAAAGTTAGCGAAGTCGCAGTGTTTTTGCGGACGAGCGAGCCGACAATCCGGGAACTTCTCCGAACCAATCGCATTCGCTCGGTCCGCTGCGGACGGAATATTCGCATCACCCGCGATGCGGTGAACGACTTCATCCGGGGCGACGCTCAAAGCTAAAGAAAAGGCGCCCGCCGTTGCCGGAGAGCGCCGCTTTTCAATTCCCAACCACGCGGTCCTCGTCTGATATTCGAGGGCCATTCCAACCCGATCCCCAGACCGGCAGAAAGAACGACAAATGACTAGTTCCTCAAACGCGCAGCGGCTCCCTCGGGCCTTCACCCAACGGGCAATCGCCACACTTGGGTTCACCCTCGCGAATCCGAGCGTCATCCCGCGGTGGCGCTCCGAGCGCGCACGAATCGCGTTCCTCACCGCAGCGACCCGGTACGTCGAAATCGACGAGTCGATTGCTCAAGTTATCGACCTCGTACAGCGGCATCCCGAACAATTCGGGGCGGCCAGGGTGTCACGATGAGCGACGTTTTCCGCATCGAGGCGATTACGCGAGCCGTCCATGTGGATTCGGCCGGCGCCACGGTCGAAACGGTCAACCGATACGACAAGCCGGTGTATGAAGTGCGGCTCATCTCCGGTGGCGACGTCGTGAACGACTACATGGCGATTGGGTCCAGTTATAAAAAGACGGATTCGGCCTTTGAGTTAAGCCGCTGGGGCTCGCTCGTTGCGGCTGCCACCGACGTCAGTCGGCCCGCTACGCAGGTTCACCCCGGCGTGTTAATCGGCCGAGCGGTCAAAGTCGAGCTTGAAGACGATGAACGCGGCAAGCAACACGTCATTGCTTATAGATCGGCCAGGATTTAATGACCGCGCCCGAGGCCCCAGACGACGCTGCGCGTGTCGCTGCCATCCGTCAGGGCTTATCGCTCTATCATGCGCCGGAAGAGTTTTTCGAGCTTCGCTTTCTCGACGTCAAGAACGACAAGTGGAAGCCCAAGACNNCGCGGCCAGTGTTACGTTACGTTGAACCCGGTCGATCCTGCGGTTGCGACACGATACTACAAGCGCGTCGAAGAGAATCCCAAGATCACGACCGGGGACAAAGAAATCGCCCACCGCCGGCGCCTGTTGATCGACCTCGACGCAAAGCGCCCGAGCGGCATCTCGGCCGACGAGGCGCAGCATGAAGCGGCCAAAGCAAAAGCGCGGGTCATCTTCCAAGCCCTGCGCGATGACGACGGCTGGGACGACCCCCTCGCGGTGATTGACTCGGGCAACGGCGTGCATATTCTCTACGCGCTCGACCTCCCGAATGACGACGCGGCGCGAGACACGGTGAAGCACACGCTGGAAAAGCTCGATCGTCGCTTTAGTGATGATGTCGTTAAGGTGGATTTAACCGTTTTCAACGCTGCGCGAATCGTCAAAATCCCGGGCACCTTAGCCATGAAAGGCGACCCGACACCGGAGCGGCCGCATCGGCGCTCACGCATCCTCTGGCAACCGGAAGGGAGTTAAAAA
>PLRU01000067.1 GCA_003164045.1 Candidatus Lustribacter telmatis | reverse complement strand
TTGGTAAGCTTCCGATCACGGTTCCCAGCGGCGTCAACGTTGACGTGGCGGACGAACTCGTGAAGGTCAAAGGTCCGAAAGGCGAGCTCTCGCAGCACATCCTGATGAACGTGGTCGAGGTCAAACTCGAGAACGGCATCCTTCAGGTCAACCGCAAGAGCGAAGACAAGCCGGGCCGCTCGGCGCACGGACTCACGCGCACGCTGATCAACAACATGATCGAGGGCGTGACGAAGGGCTTCCGCAAGAGCCTCGAGCTGCAAGGCGTCGGTTACCGCGTCAACAAGGCCGGCAACGATCTGAACTTCTCGCTCGGCTACTCGCACCCGGTCGTCTACAAGGCGCCCGCGGGGATCGCGTTCGCCGTCGAGGGCACGACCAAAGTGCACGTCGATGGGATCGACAAGCAGCAGGTCGGACAAGTCGCCGCGGAGATCCGCGATCTCCGTCCGCCGGAACCCTACAAGGGCAAAGGCGTTCGCTACGAAGGCGAAGTCGTCCGCAAGAAGCTGGGTAAAGCCGGCAAAGCAGGTAAGAAATAATGGGCGCCAAGGTTTCTCGCACGGTTCAGCGCCTCAAGCGCCACGGCCGCGTTCGCAAAAAGGTCATCGGGACCGAAGCGCGTCCGCGTCTGCAGATCTTCCGCAGCTTGCATCACACGTACGCATTCGTCATCGACGATTCGAAGGGCCACACGCTGGTCACCGCATCGACGCGCGAAGGCGCCGTGGCCGATGGTCTCGCTTCGCACACCAACATCGACGCCGCATCGAAGATCGGTCAAACGATCGCCGAGCGCGCCAAAGCCAAAGGCATCACGTCCGTCGTGTTCGACACGTCGGGTCTGAAGTATCACGGCCGCGTGGCCGCGCTCGCCGCCGCCGCCCGTGAAGCGGGACTGGACTTTTAAGCATGTATAATCGTGGTCGCGATCGCGACAATCAAGGCTTCGAAGAGACCGTCGTCCGCATCAACCGCGTGGCGAAGGTCGTCAAGGGCGGTAAGCGGTTCTCGTTCTCGGCGCTCGTCGTCGTCGGCGACAAAAAGGGCCGCGTCGGCTTCGCCATCGGTAAGGCCGGCGAAGTTCCCGAAGCGATCCGCAAGGGCGTCGAGCAGGCGCGCAAAGAGCTGATCACCGTGCCGATGGTCGAGAAGACGATCCCGCACATGGTCAACACGCACATCGGTGCGGGACACGTGCTGCTCAAGCCGGCCGCTCCCGGTACCGGCGTCATCGCGGGTGGCGCCATGCGCGCCGTGCTCGAGCTGGCCGGCATTCACGACATCCTGACCAAGTCGCTCGGTTCGAACAACCCGATCAACGTCGTTCTCGCGACGTTCCACGCTCTCAAGTCGCTCAAGACGGCCGAACAAGTCGCGCAACTGCGCGGCAAGACCGTCGCCGAACTCTACGCGTAAGGCAACTATCATGGCAGACGAAATGAAGACTGAAGCGTATACGCTCTCGAGCCTCAAGCCGAATTTGCACTCCCGTCCGAAGCGCACGCGCGTCGGGCGCGGGCATGGTTCGGGCATGGTCAAGACCGGCGGCGAAGGCGGCAAGGGTCAGACCGTGCGTTCGGGCGGCGGCAAGGGTCCCGCATTCGAAGGCGGACAGACGCCGTGGGCACGCCGTTTGCCGCAGCGCAAGGGTGTTTCGCAGAAGGCGCGCGACATCGGGCATTTCCGTCAGACGTTCGCCGTGATCAACATCGGCGATCTCGCCGAGTGGGATGTCTCGATCGAAGTGTCGCCGCAGACGCTGCAGCAGCACGCCGGCATCAAGGATCTCAAGGACGGCGTGAAGGTGCTCGGCGGAGCGAAGAAGGGCGGCAAGCTGCCGACCGGACTCAAGTTCCGCGACGTCATGTTCTCGTCGACCGCCCGCGAAGCACTGAGTGCCGCCGGCGCCAACCTCGGCGAAGACGCCTCGTAGTTCCGCTTTGCTGAATACCCTTCGCAACGCACTCCTCGTTCCCGAAATCCGCAAGCGGGTCGGGTTCGTCTTTTTTGCGTTCGCCGTTTTCGTGTTCATGATTCACGTCCAGCTGCCGAACGTCGACCAAGCCAAGTGGCAGTCGGTGATCGCGTCGGGCGCGTTCTACCAGTTCCTCGGTTTCCTCTCCGGCGGCGCGCTGCAGAAGCTCTCGATCATCGCGATGGGCATCACGCCCTACATCAACGCGTCGATCATCATGCAGCTGATGACGGTCGTCATCCCGCAGCTCGAAGAGATGGCCAAGAAGGGCGGCGAGGAAGGCCGTAAGACGATCAGCCGCTACACGCGCTGGCTGACGATCGTGCTCGCCCTGGTCCAAGGTTTCTCGATGTCGATCGCCATGAGCCGCTCGGGCGTGTTCTACGACGACTCGTGGCTGTTCATCGCGTACGCTGCGGTGTCGTTCGTCGCCGGCACGATCTTCTTGATGTGGCTGGGCGAACAGATCACCGACAAAGGCATCGGCAACGGCATCTCGCTGATCATCTTCGTCGGCATCGTGCTGCGCTTCCCGAGCCAAATCGGCCAGACGTTCTCGCTCGCCAGCAAAGGCAGCGTCAACTACCTCGGTCTCTTGCTGTGGGTCGCGATCGCACTCATCACGATCGTTTCGATCGTCTTCATGTATCAAGGGCAGCGCCGCATCCCGGTGCAGCAAGCCCGGCGCGTGGTCGGGCGCAAGATGTTCGCGGGCCGCTCGAGCTACATTCCGCTGCGCCTCAACAACGCCGGCGTCATTTCGATCATCTTCGCGATCTCGATCTTGCTCTTGCCGCAGCAGGCGCTCTCGTGGTTCGGCGCGGGCGGCCGCACGGGCTGGGCCGCGACCGTCGCGACCGACATGCAGCTCTACTTCGGGCCGACGTCGTTCCTCTACAACCTCGTGTACTTCTTGCTGGTCGTCATCTTCACGTTCTTCTACTCGTCGATCGTGGTTAACACGAAAGACATCGCGGACAACCTGAAAAAGTCGGGCTCGTTCATCCCGGGCATCCGTCCCGGCGATCCGACCGTCCAGTACATCAACAAGATTCTCTTCCGCATCACGACGGCCGCCGCGGTCTACCTCGGCCTGCTCGCCGTGCTGCCGTCACTGCAGCGCGACACCGGCATCACGCAGCTCTACATCGGCTCGACCTCGCTGCTGATCGTCGTCGGCGTGGCCCTCGATTCGATCACCCAGATCGAAGCGCGCCTCGCCATGCGCGACTACCGCGGATTCATCAAGAAATGATCCTCGTGTTCTTGGGGCCTCCCGGTGCCGGTAAGGGCACGCAGGCGAAGATTCTCGAGGACCGTTTCGGGTATCGCCAGATCTCGACGGGCGATATGCTGCGCAAGCATCGGGCGGACAAGACCGCCCTCGGCTTGGAAGCGCAAAGCTACATGGATGCCGGCAAACTCGTGCCGGACGATCTCGTGATCCGCATGGTCGAAGCCGAACTGGCGAACGCCGACAACATCATCGTCGATGGGTTCCCGCGCACGATTCCGCAGGCCGACGCCTTCGACGCCGTGCTCGCGCGCAAAGGGCTCGATGCCGTCGCGGTGATCTTCGACGTCGACTACAACGTGCTGGCCGAGCGCATCACCGGCCGCTGGTCGAACCCGCGCACCGGCCGCGTCTATCACGCCAAGTTCAACCCGCCGAAGCAAGCCGGCATCGATGACGAAGACGGCGGGCCGCTCGTGCAGCGCCCCGACGATGCCGCCGATGTCGTCACCAAACGCCTGGTCGAATACGATGAGAAGACGACCCCGCTGATCGCGCACTACGAGAAGCGCGGCGACTTCGTCCACGTCAACGGCCTCGGCGAAATCGACGACGTCACGCGCGCGATCATCGCCAAGCTGCCGGATGTGGGCAAACCGATCGTGAGCACGTCATGATCACGATCAAATCGGCGCGCGAAATCGAGCTGATGCGCGTGAGCGGCAAGATCACCGCCAAGACCCTGACGATGCTGATGAAGACCGTCAAGCCGGGGATGACCACGGCCGACGTCGACCGTCTGGCCGAAGATTCGATCCGCTCGATGGGCGGCACGCCGACCTTCATCGGCTACAACGGCTACGCGCACACGATCTGCGCCTCGGTCAACGAAGAAGTGGTCCACGGCATTCCCGGGCCGCGGGTGCTCACCGAGGGCGATCTGCTCTCGATCGACATCGGCACCACCCTCGACGGCTACGTCTCCGACTCAGCGGTAACGATCCCGATCGGTGAAGTCTCGGCCGCGGCCAAGCGGCTGATGGACGTCACCCAAGAGTGCCTGATGCTCGGGATCGCCCAGATGCAGGCCGGCAATCGCCTCGGCGATATCGGCCACGCGGTCCAGCAGCATGCCGAGAGCCACGGCTACGGCGTGGTCCGCCAGCTGGTCGGCCACGGCATCGGCACCAAAATGCACGAAGAACCGCAAGTTCCCAATTATGGGACGGCCGGACACGGCACCGTGCTCCGTCCGGGCCTGGTCCTGGCCATCGAGCCGATGATCACCGAAGGCACGTTTGAGGTCGAAACCCTCGATGATGGCTGGACGGTTATCACTGAGGATGGTAAACTAGCGGCGCACTTCGAGCACACGATCGCCGTTACCAACGAGGGTCCGAAGATCCTCACCCTGCGGGACTACGCGGAACACCCTGATGTGAACCGCTTTCGTCCCAAAGAAGAAGCGGCCGCTTAGTGCGCTCCAACGACCACGGTCATGGAGCGAGTGCCGCGGAATCATCCACTACCAACCACGTATCTAACGAGCTCGGACTGGGGGCCCCACAAAGTGGGGGGCGCGCAGGCTGGGCCGGAGCGCCTCAATAATGAAAGTCCGTCCGTCCGTAAAGCGTATCTGTGAGGCCTGTAAGGTCATTCGCCGCGAAGGTAAAGTGCGCGTGATTTGCAAGGTCAACCCGAAGCACAAACAGGTTCAGGGGTAATTTAATGGCGCGTATCTCCGGTATCGATCTTCCGCGCGACAAGCGCATCGAGATCGCCCTCACGTACATCTTCGGCATCGGTCTTCCGACGTCGCAGAAGCTGCTCGCCCAAACGGGCGTCAGCCCCGACGTGCGGGTGAAAGACCTCTCGGGCGACGACGAAAACAAGCTGCGCGAAGCGGTCGACGCNNCGCGGCCTGCGTCACCGCCGCGGCCTGCCCGTGCGCGGTCAACGCACCAAGACGAACGCGCGCACCCGCAAGGGCCCGAAGCGCACCGTCGCCGGCAAGAAGAAAGCCACCAAGAAGTAATCGCCCTACCTCGGACGGACACAAAAATGGACCGGCAGCAACGCCGGTCCATTTTTTTTTCATCAATCTAGATCGGTAGATCGATCTCTTTGCCGCGCCCCGTTTTCACGCACTGATCGAAGATGTAGTTGGCCGCGGCGATATCCCATAGCGCGATGCCCAATGACTCGAACAGCGTGATCTGATCGTCGCTGGTGCGGCCCGGCGCTTTGCCCGCGACGATATCGCTGAGCAGCACCGCGCGCGACCAATCCCACGCGCCCGCTTTCTCCGCGGAGAGCAGATCGCCCGACTCGACCTTCGCTTGCGCGAGAAGTTCGATTGCGACGATACCGGCGCGCTTCACGAGGTCGGCGTCGATCTCGGCCGACGTCGCGCGGTTCGAACCGGCGGCGTTGACGTGTGTCCCCGGTTTGAGCATGGAGCCGAACAGCAGCGGCTCCGACGCACTCGTCATCACCGACACAACATCCGCGTCGCGAACTGCACTGGCCACATCGGCGGCCGGCTCGACCGGGATGCCGAGCAATGCCGTCATTTCAGTGCAGAACTTCTGTGTGTGTTCGGCATTTCGCCCGGCGGCAAACGCGTGTTTGATCGGCCGGGCCTTGCAGACCGCTTCGAGCTGCGTGCGGGCTTGCCAGCCGGTGCCGATGATCGCCGCGCGGCTTGCGTCGGCGCGCGCCATCAAGCGCGTCGCGAGACCCGACGCGGCACCCGTGCGGATCTGCCCGAGTTTGTTCGCTTGAATGAGCGCGAGCATCTTCGAATCGTTGCCGTAAAGCGTGACGATGAAGTTGGCGCCGTGCGGGCGGGCGATCGGATAACACTTGTGACCGATGCGGCCGTCGAGACCGGCACCCATGAGGTTCATGAAAACGCCGGTTGTCGCGGGCCGCTGCCGCGGCGTCACGGATGCGGTACCGGCGTCGAGTGCGCGCGCGGCGGACTCGAGCAAGTCGATCGTGGTCGCGACGTCGAGCGTGGCCGCGACCTCTTCTTCGGTGATGAAGCGAATCATGAGCGTCCATCCAGTTTAGCGATTGCGCTCGTATCGAGCGTGCCGTAGCCTTTGGCGATTGCAGCGTCTTGCACCGCCGCGACGGCGGGTAGCACGCCAAGGTCGACACCGTGGCGCTTGGCTTCTTCGATCATCAGCCGCACGTCCTTGCGCGCCATCGTAAGTTCGAACGAGGGCGTGAAGTCTTGCGCCGCGATCGTCTTCGCACGGCCTGGAATCATCGGTGCCGGATTGAACCAAGAGAAAATGCTGAAGGCGTCTTCCGTTGAGATGCCGACCGCGCCGGCCAGACGGCTCATGTCGGCCAAGCCCGCCATCATCGTGATGATGAACAAGTTGCCGAAGAGCTTGAACGACGCCGCGCGCATCGGATCGTCGCCCAGATAGATCAGCTTGCCGGTCATCGTTTCGAGCTCCGGCTTGAGCTTGTCGTGATCGGCTTGCGCGCACGACGTCATCATGATGCCGGAGCCATCGCGTGCGGCGGCCGGGCCCATGAACACGGGCGCGTGGATGAATCGCTTGCCGCGTTCGGCCCAGTGTTTGACGCGGTCGGCCGTCGGCGTGGGAGCGGTGGTCGTGTGGTCGATAATCACGGTGGACGCGGCAATCGCGCCGTTGAGCGGCTTGAGCACCGCATCGACCGACGTGTCGTCGGCGAGCGTGAGGTGAATCCGGTCGACGCCGGCGACCGCATCCGCCGGATGGTCGAAGAACACGGCGCCGTCGGCAACGAGCGCGCGCGCCTTGTCGGGTGAGCGATTCCAGACGTGGACGGTCGTGCCGAGCTCGAGCTGGTGACGGACGAACCCGCTGCCGAGCAGGCCGGTGCCAAAATACGCAATCTTCATCGCTCGTTGGAAACCGCCCGACCGGCGGGCGTTTGCATCGCGCGGGTCGTAGGGCGCAGGGATGTCGGTGAAACCGGCGGACGGTCGCGGTGCGGCGTTCGCACTTACGGCGGCCTGCGTGGTCTACGCGGTGGCACTCACGCTGCTCGGCGCCGACCGCTACGCAAGTTATCATTCCGGTGCGGATCTTGGTGAGTTCGTGCAAACGATCGCGACGCCGTTCTCCGGCTTCGGGGACACGCCCGAAGGCGGCAGCCACTTTCTGCACCATTTCTCGCCGCTGCTCTACCTCTGCTCGCCATTCTTACTGCTGACGCACTCGCCCGTCGTGTTGATCGCGATCCAAGCGATCGCCGGCGCGCTGGTCGCACCGGCAATCTATCTGCTGGTACGCAAACGCGCCGGCTCGCGGCTCGCGCTGCTGGCTGCGAGCGTAACGTTGCTCTATCCGCCGCTGGTCGGCGTGACGTTCACCGACTTCCACGAGAACGGCTTCGCGCCGGCCGCGATCGCCTGGCTCGCGTGGGCCGTCGACTCGCGACGCTGGGGCTTGGCCGCGCTCTTCGTCGCCGTCGGGCTCGCGATCAAAGAAGATGAAGCGCTGATGTTCGTCGTGCTCGGCGTGGGCTTCGCGATCTGGGCGAAGCGCCGCGGCGACGCGGGCCTGTTTCGGTTCGCGTCCGGCACCGCGATCGCCGGCGTTCTGACGCTCGGGTTGTACTTTGCCGTCGTGCGACCGCTCGCCGGCGGACACGACACGTGGTTTGCACTCGGCTACATCACCAACGCCGAAGCGCATCAGGACGGCCTGGCGGCGGTGCTCGGCCGGCTGAGCTTCTTGGCCGAAGCGCTCGTGCCGCTCTGCCTCGTGCCGCTGTTCGGCTGGGGTTTCTTTATCGTCGTGCCGGGGCTCGTGGAAGTGCTCTCATCGCACTGGTCGATCACCTACACGATGGGCCAGCACTACGCCGGCGTCTGGGTCGGCGAAATGCTTGTCGTCTACGCGCTCACACTCACGAAGTTCGCGCGCGCTCGCAGCCCGCGTTTCGCCGTGCGCCTAGCCGTCGCATCGATCGCAATCTGTGTGCTCAACCTGGGCCTCGCCTCACCAACGCACTGGCGCCACTACCTGGCGCCGGTCAACGCTCACGACCGCACGATCGATGCGTTCATCGCGTCGCTGCCACCGGATGCCGTCGTGGGCACACACGATGAAATCTACAGCCACCTCGGCTTCGATCCCAACGCCCGCAACGAATGGGCCACGCTGCCGCAATACGTGCTCGTCGACAACACGTATCCCTCAGCCGGATGGCAAGACATCGGCCGCAAACAACTCGCCGATCTCGTGCACGATCGGATCTACACGCTGCTACGCGCCGATGACGGCGTCGAACTCTATCATCGGAACCAAAAATGAGTATTCGCGGACATTTTCTCGCCGGTATCGGTGCCGCCGCCACTGCATCGGTGCTGCGCCCTGCGCCGGCGGTCGCCCAGGCGGCGTTCCGGGTGGACGTGCATCATCACCTCGCGCCCCCGCAGTATGTGAAGGCCGCCTTGACGCATTCACGCATGGACCCGTCGGTGGCCGCATGGACACCGGAACGGTCGCTTGCGGACATGGAAGCTGCGGGTGTCGCGACGGCGATCTTATCCGTTTCGAACCCCGGCGTCTACTTCGGCGACGCGGCGGAGGCACGCAGTCTCGCGCGAAGCTCCAACGAGTACGGGGCTGAACTGATCCACAGCAATCCGGGCCGCTTCGGGATGTTTGCGGCGTTACCGCTGCCGGACATCGACGGGACGCTCGGCGAGATCGCCTATGCGCTCGATACCCTTGCACTCGACGGCGTCGGGATGTTTACGAGTTACGGCGCGAAGTGGCTGGGCGATCCGTTCTTCGCACCCGTGTGGGAGGAACTCAACCGACGCCGGGCCGTCGTGTTCACGCATCCGGTCATCAACGCGTGCTGTGGCAGCTTGATCCCCTTGGTCAATCCGCGCGTGATCGAGTTCGGAGCCGAGACCGCCCGCACGATCGCGAGCTTCGTGTTTAGCGGCGCTGCCGCGCGCTACCCGAACGTGCGGGTCATCTTTTCGCACGCCGGCGGCACGATGCCGTTCCTTATCGAGCGCTTCACTGAGATGGGTAAGGAGCCCGCGATGGCGGCCAACGTTCCGAGCGGCGTCGTCAACACGCTACAGCGTTTCTATTACGACACCGCCCAGTCGTCGAACCCCGAAGCGCTCGGGGCATTGACGAAGCTCGTCCCCACCTCTCAGGTGCTCTTCGGCAGCGACTTTCCGTTCCGTACCGAGACGGAGCACGTGAAAAACTTGCACGGCTGCGGGTTTAGTGGAAAGCAACTCGCGGCAATCGAGCGCGGGAATGCATCTCGGCTCATCGCGCGGCTCGCCTAGACCTTAACGAGCAATGCTTGACCCGTCGGCAGGGACAAGACTTCTAATCCGACCTTCGCGGCGAAATTGTCGAAGGCTACCTTCGATTTGTAGAAATACCCGCCGCCACGGCTGTGCCCGTAATCGTCAGAAAAAATAATCCCGCCCGGAACGAGTTTGTCCCAGAAATACTCGCAAGCGGCGGCTTCGGGCGCGGCACAATTCATGTCGAGGAACAAGACGGAGATTTGGGCAGCATCGACTTGGGCGAGCGTATCGGGAACTTTTCCTTGGATCACGCGCACGTTCGGGTAGCTGCGAAAGCGCTCGACGACGCTGGCATACAGATCGCCGAGCTGTTTGTAGAGCCATTGCGCTGAAGCGGCTCCAATGGCGATCTCATGCGGCGTCCAAAGTTCCTCCGGAACGCCCGTGAACGTATCGAGAAGATAGAACGTCTTGTCCGTACGTGCGGCGAAATTCGTATACCGCACGATCGCCGCAGCATCCGTCCCGCCCAACACCCCGCATTGCACGATATCGCCCGGCAGCCGCATGGCTTGGCTCGCCACCCATAGCAGCACGTGAAAATTCCACGACGGATGCGTGCCGAATTCCGCTTCTAATCCGCCGATCGCGAAATCCATCGCGTCCATGAATCGCGGCGCGGCTTCGAAGTCGTGGTTCGTCTCGGATTCTACGAGTGGGCTTACGTATCTCGCCCTCGTTACATCCGCCGGATTTGCGCCTTTGAGCATCGAGTCTACGTATGATCCCATAAGACCTCGACTTTCGTCGCCTCAGACCGTATTCCCGGGCTGGCGCGTGCTAGAGAAGAACTCCATCAGCTCTTGGAGCGTCCGGGCGGGTTGCTCTTCGGGAAGCAAGTGTCCGCAATCGAGCGCCATGCCGCGCACGTCGGTCGCCCGCGCGCGCCACGTTTCCAGTACATCGTAGAGCTGACCGACGACGCCCTTTGCGCCCCAGAGCGCGAGCAACGGTGCGACGATTTTGCGCCGGTCGCGCTCGTCGCTCGCGTCGAGTTCGAGGCCGATGCCGGCGGCGGCCCGGTAGTCTTCGCACAACGCGTGGATCGTCGCCGTTGCGCAGTAGCAGCGGAGATATTCGGCCAGCGCGGCGTCGCCAATCGCGCCGGGTGTTTTGTTCTGCCGCCCGACGTGTTCGCGCAGATAGAACTCCGGGTCCATCCCGATCAGGTGTTCGGGAATCGGGTACGCCTGAATCTGGAAGAACCACCACACGTAGCGCGTGGCGAACTCTTGGTTCGTTTGCCGGTACATCGTGAGTGTCGGCGCGATGTCGAGCACCGCGATGCGGGAGATGGCCGCCGGAAAGTCGAGCGCCATACGATGCGCGACGCGGCCGCCACGGTCGTGACCGGCGACGCCGAAGCGCTCGAAGCCGAAGTGCCGCATCACTTCGAGCTGATCGCGAGCCATCGCGCGCGGCGAATAATTGACGCTGCGTTCGCCGCCGGCGGGCTTACTCGAATCGCCATAACCGCGCAGGTCCGTGAGTACCACGGTGAAGTGCTCCGCCAGCGGTGCGGCGATCTTGTGCCAGCACACGTGCGTTTGCGGATGACCGTGTAAGAGCAAGAGCGGCGGCCCATTGCCGCCGCGCAGCGTGCGAATCGTCGCGCCGCTGGTCTCGACCATTTCGGAGGTGAAGCCGGGAAAGAACGCGCGCGTTACCGCCTCGTCGGGCGGAGGCGGTAAGCGCGGGAGCTCTTCGGAACGCAAGTTACGGGCCGGTGTGGTGCGTGTCCGTCTTGACGACGACGACCGACGGGCCGCTCGCGGCGAATGCACGTTCGAGCGCGGCCGGGAGAGCGGCGATCGTGTCGATCGTTTCCGCCGTTGCCCCGAAGCCGCGCGCGATCGCGGCAATATCGGGACCGTGCAGATCGCTCGCGGGATACTCGGCTTCGCGTTCGCCTTTGCGATGACGCTTCACCGCGGCGCGCACCGCGGCGTAGGCTACGTTGTCGACGACGATGTAGGTGATCGGCAGATCGAGTTGTTTCGCCGTGAACAAGGCCTGGATACCGAATTGGAACGACCCGTCACCGACGACGTTGACGACGCGCTTTTCCGGCAGCGCGAGCTGCACGCCGAGCGCGCCGCCCATGCCCCAGCCGAGCGAACCACCGGCGCTGCTGAGATGTTCGCGCGCCGCGTCCGGAATGACGGCCTCCGCCAGGTAGCCGCCGGTCGTGACCGCGTCGTTGAGGACGAAGCAGTCGCGCGGCAGATACTCGTTCAGCGCTTCGCACAGCACTTGCGGATGGATCGGCGATTCCGCGTAGCGCGCGCGCATAGCGGCACGGCGCTTGTCGGTCGACGCGCGGTACGACGCGATCGCCGCCGCTTTGTGTGCAGCGCGAGTCGTGCTCGTCACGTTGCCGACCGCCTCGAAGAGGTCGCGCAGTCCGAGTTCGGCGTTGGCAGCGAGGCCGACATCGACGTCGGCGAGTTTCGCCAACTGCGCCGGATCGCTACAAAGATGAATGATCTTGGCGCCGGCGGGCTGGAACGGTCCACGCTGTTCCTCGAACTCCACGAATGAGTACATCCCGGCGTAGAGCAGCACGTCGGCTTCGGCAACGGCCGGATGGGTGAGCGCGAACGTTCCGGCAAACGCCGGATGATCGCCGTGAATCGCCGCGACCTGCGCCGTGCGGCGATCTTCGAGTACGAGCGGTGCCTGCAGCCGTTCGGCGAGTGCGGTGAGCGCGGCGAGGGCGCCGGGCTTGAAAGCGATCTCGCTGCCCGCCACGATCGTGACCGCCTTCGCCTCTGTAAGCAACGCGGCCGCTGCGGCAACGTCGTCCGGATCGGGCCGGCGGCGGGCGGCGAAGCGATGACGTTTTTCTTTCGGCAACGGGCCGCTGACGGGTGCTTCCATTAAATCTTGCGGTAAACCGAGAAACGCCGGACCGGTCGGCTCGGAGATCGTCGCTTGCAGCGTGCGCGTCAGATCACCGGGAATGCCCTCGGTTTTCAGAACGACGCGCGAGCGCTTCACGAGCTGACGGATATAGTCTTGCTGAAAGGGTGAACTCGTGAAGCCGTCGCGATTGGCGATCGCCGTCGACTTCAGGCCGTTGAGCAGCACGAGCGGGCTGCGCGCGTTGCTCGCGCACGTCAGGTGGGCGACGCCGTTGGCGAGTCCCACGTTGGCGTGCAAGTACGCGATTGCCGGTTTCCCGGTGACGCGCGCGTACCCGTCCGCAGCCGATACGGCAATCGCCTCGTGCGTCGTGAGGATCAGGCGCATATCCGGATATTCGAGCGATGCGTCGAGCACGGCGGCTTCCGTGCTGCCGGGGCACGTGAAGAGCAGATCGACCTTCCAATCGCGCAAGACTTCGAACACGGCATGGGCGCCGTCGAGAGCGGGGGACGCCGGTGCGGGGCGATCTTGTAATTGCATGTGTCTAGTGCCTCGGTCCGAGTACGGAGTTGGCATGGTCGACGAACCGCATGTCGACCACCGTGGCCAGCGGCGGATCGGCAGTGATGAGCCCGTGTGCCTTGAAGGTCGCGATATCGTCGCGCAGCGATCGTTCGTTAATGTGGCCGGTCGGGTTGACGCCGGCAGCCGTCATCTCGCGCAGCGTTTGCGGATCGAGCTTCGTCACCTCGGCGAGAATCGCGATGATGTCGGCCGCGTTCTTACCGGCGATGTGGCCGCTCTGCAGCGCATCATTATAGTAGCGCAGCGCGCGCACGTAGGCGACCATGAAACGGTTCGCCGCGTCTTGACGCTTGGTGGCGAAGCCGACGCTGTAGAGGACCACGGCGAGCTGTTGACTCGGATACCACGAATCGGCGCCGTAGATGCGCGTCGCAATGCCGAGCTTTACGGCTTGCGTCGCCCACGGTTCGAGCACGCAGGTGGCATCGATGCTGCCGTTCTGGAGTGCGACGACTTGTTCGGGAAAGCCGAGGAAAACGTGCTCGACGTCATCGTACTTGAGGCCGGCCTTTTGCAGTAAGCGTTCCGTGGTTGCGAGACTCGTGCTGCCTTTGCCGGGTTCGGCAAATTTCATGCCCTTCAGATCAGCGATCGTTTTGAAGCGGCCGCTCGTTACGAGATCCTTGCGCACGATCAGCACGTTGAAGCCGTAGCCCGGCGGATCGGTCGCGCGGTCGGCGACGATCTTCATGTTGATGCCCTGGGCGATGGCGTTGTAGAGTCCCGCGGCGGGCGCGCCGCCGGCCACATCGAGCTGGTCGGCGCCGATCGGCGCGATCATCCCCGCGCCGGAATTAAACGTCTGGAACTTCACGTCGAGGTTGACTTCTTTGAAGAAGCCCTTGCGATCCGCGATCAGGAACGGCGTATCGGCGACGCTGTTCACCGCACCGACCGTAACGGTGTCCATTGTTTGCGCCGCAGCCGGCCGCACGCTCGCTGCGACGAGTGCGCTCGCGACGGAAGAAAGAGCCTCGATTCGTTTCACCCGGCAACCGTTCGGAAGCCCCGGACGCGCTCCCTGGACTCGCGCGGGCGGCGGACGGGTTCGAAAAATTAACGCTTTCTCAGCACTGGAGCGATACTGTGGCCGCATTTCCGGGAACGATGAAACGTGGGTGGCACCGAGGATCTGAGGTTCGTATCACCGTCTCCGCCCACTCCAGCGCGTTCGGCGACTTCGCAAACTTCGGCGAAGCGGCCGAGGGCGTCATGGACATGCTCAGCGAGTTGCACGTCCTCGATGCGTGGTTCATAACCCGCATCCGCCTCGACGAGTGGATCGTGACGCACCTCTGCGGGAACGCACCGTTCGAGCGCGGCCAGGCGTTGCAAGTTCCGCTGGCAATGCGCGAGCAGATCATGCGCGGTCGCCAACCCGAGAGCGGGATCGAAATCGAACTCGAAGCACTGGCCGAGCGCACCGGGGAAGATAAAACCGTGGTCGCGCCGGCCTTCGTCGGCGCGCCGCTGGTGGTGCGCGACCAGCTATTCGGCGTGCTCTGTGGCCTCGATACGACCGCGACCAACCATGAAGCTCACCGCGATTCACCGCATTTGATGACGGCGGCGCGCATCCTCAGCACCATCCTGCGAGACGAGCTTGAGAATGAAGAACTGGTTCGGCGTGCCGAACGCGCCGAGGCCGAAGCGCTGGTCGACGAACTTACCGGCCTGTTCAATCGCCGCGGCTGGGACCGTTTGGTCGAACGGGAGGAAGCCCGGTCGGCCCGCTACGGTCACGCCGCCACAGTCTTCATGATGGACGTCGATGGACTGAAGCAAAAGAACGACGCGGAAGGCCACATCGCCGGCGACAATCTGCTGCGCCGCGTCGCCGACGCTCTGCGCAGCGTTATTCGCGAACATGACGTTGCAGCGCGGTTGGGCGGCGATGAATTCGCGGTCTTGGCCGTCGAGAGCGAGGACGACGAGGTGCGCACCCTGCAGGGCCGCTTTGAAGCTGCGTTTGCCGCTGCCGGCGTGAACCTCTCGATCGGTTCGGCGTCGCGCGATTACCGCGGCGGCATCACGGGCGCGGTCGAACGCGCCGACGCCGCGATGTACCGATGCAAGGCTGCCCGCCAGAGCGCGTGAAATGCCCCGGCATGACCCACGCCCGCAGCAGCGCGCTGATCGCAATGGTTGTCTTGCTTAGCGGTTCGGCCAACGCGGCGACCCCCGCGCCCGCGGTGGCTTCAAAGTGGGTGCCGGGGACCTACCGGCAGATCGATACCGTCACGAAGAGGGTGCTCGCGGTGGGAAACCAGGTCGTGATCATTTCCGGCAGGGGTGGGCGAATGGGCTTTTCGGTCAACGCCGTACGCCAGATCGACACCAACCAGGGTTTCGCGGTCGGCATTCTGCCGCCGGCCCTGCCCGGCACCTGGACGCGGACCTCGTCAGCCGGAAATTGCCGGCTGCTCTTCGAGGGAATCCCCCACGGCTTGAAGATCACACAGGATGCCGGCTTCGGCGATTGCGGCTTCGGGTACGGCGTGAGCGCCAGTGGAAGCTACCAGCTGGTTGCCGAGGCGCCGCTGAAGACTTGACCGCATAGGTCATTTCCCGGTAATATAGGGCGTTGTCTTCGGCATTGCCGGAGACGCGCATTCGTGCGCCCGCCGCCCTCGCCGAGTGGTTTGGAACAAGTTCGGGTGGATTCGCTTAGCAGCGAAGCCGTGCCGGCTGAGGCGACGACACCCCCTCTCGTTGCAGGGGGCAAGATAAACGACGGAGTTTCCCTTTGGCGGCCAAGAAACAGACCAAGACGCGCAAGAAGCGCGAGTTCAAGAACGTCGGATCCGGTATCGCGCACATCCACAGCTCGTTCAACAACACGATCGTGACGATGACCGACAACCAGGGTTCGACGATCGCCTGGGCCTCGGCAGGCAACCTCGGTTTCAAGGGTTCGAAGAAGTCGACCCCATTCGCAGCGCAGATGGCCGCCGAAGCGGTCGCACGCAAGTCGATGGAACATGGGATGAAGTCCGCTGAAGTTTACGTCAAGGGTCCGGGCGCCGGTCGCGAAGCCGCGATCCGCTCGTTGCAAGCCGCTGGTTTAGAAATCACGTTGATCAAAGACGTGACGCCGATCCCGCACAACGGCTGCCGTCCTCCTAAACGGCGCCGGGTGTAAGGGAGCTTAGAAGAAGATATGGCACGTTATACTGCCGCGGTCTGCCGTCTGTGCCGCCGCGAAACCGCCTCGTCAAAAACGGGCGAAAAGATCAAGCTGTTCCTCAAAGGCGACCGCTGCCTCTCGCGCAAGTGCGCGGTCGAGCGCCGTGGTACCGCTCCGGGTCAGAAGACGCAAAATACCAAGGCGCGTCAGAAGATTTCGGAATACGGCCGCCAGCTGCGTGAAAAGCAGAAGATGCGCCGTTACTACGGCGTGCTCGAGACGCAATTCGAGAGCTACTTCCGTGAAGCGCAACGCGTCCCGGGTCAGACCGGTAAGGTCTTCCTCCAAACGCTCGAACGCCGCCTCGATAATGTCGTGTACCGCTTGAACCTCGCGATGAGCCGCAAACAGGCTCGTCAGCTGGTCAACCATCGGCACTTCACGGTCAACGGCCGCATCGTCGACATCCCGTCCTTCATCGTGAAGCCCGGCGATGTGATCATGATCTCGAATCGCTCGAAAGAGACCGACGCGTTCAAAGCGCAAATCGAAGTTGCGAAGAACCGCCGTCATCCCGAGTGGCTCGAGTTCTCCGAGACCGACGCCTCGTCGAAAGTTCTGGCCCTCCCGGGTCGCGAGCAAATCGACACGCCGGTAGACGAACAACTCATCGTCGAATACTATTCTCGCTAAATCTTTCGCCCGCTGGCGTCGTTGCCGAACCCCTCATGTGCTAAAGCACACTTCGGGATTCGGCGCCTAGCCAGCGAACGAAATATTCAGCAAGAAACCATAACCTCACTCAATCACTGTTAGGCGTCCGATCGTCGAGGCCGAGGGCCAAAGACGGATAACGTAAACAGTACAAGGATCAACCACCAACAATGACTGTCCTAGATACGCCGCAAGGCACGCAAATTGAAGTTCGCGAGCGTCGCGAGAACTATGCCAAGTTCGTGATCGAGCCGCTCGACCGCGGCTTCGGCATCACGCTGGGCAACGCGCTGCGGCGCGTGCTGCTCTCCTCGATCCCCGGCGCTGCGGTAACGTACGTCAAGATCGACACCGTGCTGCACGAGTTCTCCACGATCCCGGGCGTGGTCGAAGACACCGTCGACTTGCTGCTCAACCTCAAGGGCCTGCCGCTCAAGCTGAACACCGACGATCCGAAGGTGCTCACGCTCAACGTCAGCGGCTCGAAGGAAGTCACCGCCGGCGACATCTCACCGGATGCCGACGTCGAGATCTTGCAGCCCGACTACCACATCGCCACGATGACGAAAAAAGACGCCAAGATCTCGATGGAGATCGGCGTTGAGAAGTCGCGCGGCTACGTGACGGCCGATCGCCAGAAGAACATCGAGCACATGATCGGGCTGATCCCGATGGACTCGATCTTCTCACCGATCCGCAAGGTGAACTTCACCGTCGACGACACGCGCGTCGGACAGTCTGTCGACTTCGACCGCCTCACGCTCGAGATCGAGACCAACGGTTCGATCACGCCCGACGATGCGCTCTCCGAAGCGGCCAACATCTTCACCGACCAGCTCGCGCTGTTCATCGACTTCTCGACCGAAGAGAAGCCCGTGCCGACCGCTCCTGCCAGTGAGTGGGACGTGCCGGTCGAAACGCTCAACCTGAGCGTTCGCTCGTTCAACTGTCTCAAGCGCGCGGGGATCTCGAAAGTCTCCGAACTGCTCGACATGACCGAAGACGAAATCTTCAAGATGCGCAACTTCGGTAAGAAGTCGCTCGACGAGATCAAACAAGTACTCGAAGAAAGGGGCCTGTCGCTCCGTCAAGTCTGACGACTTGACGTAACGGCGGAATCAACATGCCGCACCAAATGGCGAACAAACGCCTCTCACGTACGCAAGGGCCGCGCCGCGCGCTCTTGCGCAGCCTGACGACCTCGTTCTTCTTGCACGAGAAGATCGAGACCACGTCGACCAAGGCGAAAGAGATCTCGAAGATCGCCGAACGGATGATCACGCAGGCTCGCCGCGGCGACTTGCACTCACGCCGCCTGGTTGCCGAGTATTTGCTCGACCCCCGCGTCGTGAAAAAGCTCGTCGAACAAATCGCCCCGGCGTACAAAGATAAAACCGGCGGCTATACACGTATCACTAAGTCGCGCGTGCGTCCGGGTGACGCTGCAGAACTGTCGTTCCTGGAACTCGTTAAGTAGCAGGGTTCGCGCTTCGCGCGAACCCGTGGCGTTTGGGCGCTCGCGCCCAAGCCGCACAGTCTACGCCCTATGAACACCACATCCGTATCGGAAGACCCCCTCTCTCTGCATTCCGCGATGCGTTCGTTCATCGCGGACGCGATCACGCCGATTAGTGCGTTCCTCGCCCTGGCTCAGCCGGGGCGTTCGTGTTTGTTGGAGTCGGTCGAAGGCACGGACCGCATCTCGCGCTACTCGTTCATCGGGATCGACTATCTCGAGTCGCGCGTGTTCGACGACGATCCGGCGATGCTCGACGGCATTCGTGCGCTGATCGGCAAGTACGAGCTCGACACCTCGGCGCTGCCGTTCCCGGGCGGCGCGGTCGCGGTGTTCACCTACGATGCGGCGCGGCAGTTCGAAAAGATCGGGCCGAAGCCGCCGTCGGACATTCCGTTTTCCGATGCGCTCGTGGTCGTGCCGGGCACGTGGGTCGTGTTCGACCACTTCACGCACCGCGTCACGCTGATCGGGTTTGCGCGGAATGCGGCCGAACTGCCCGGCGTTGAAGCGCGGCTGGCCGACTACGAGCTGCGGCTGCTGACCGCACGCGCCAGCGTGCCGAACGAGATTCGCGTCCGCGGCGCGGTGGCGGCATCGCTGGACCGTCCGGCATTTCTCGATCGCGTCGCGACCGCAAAGCACCACATCTACGAAGGCGACATCTACCAGCTGCAAGTCGGCATCCGTTTCTCGGCCGAGATCGAAGGCGGTTCGGCGTTCGACTTCTACCGCCAGATCCGCACGCGCAATCCTTCGCCCTACATGTTCTATATCGAGCACGGCGGTGAGGCCGTGTTCGGCGCCTCGCCGGAGTTTCTCGTGCGGCTCGACGGCAGCAAGGCGCGGATGCGTCCGCTCGCCGGCACTCGTTCGCGCGGCGCCGATCCCGCGCAAGACGCCGCGATCGCGACCGAATTGCTGGCCAACGAAAAAGAGTGCGCCGAGCACGTGATGCTGGTCGACCTCGGCCGCAACGACTTGGGCGCCGTCGCGACGACGGGCAGCGTTCACGTCGACGAACTGATGATCATCGAACGCTTCTCGCACGTGATGCACATCGTCTCCAACGTCGTCGCCGAACTGCGGCCCGACAAAGATGCGCTCGATCTGTTCGCCGCGACGTTTCCGGCCGGCACGGTGACCGGCGCGCCGAAGATCCGCGCGATGCAAATCATCGACACGCTCGAGCCCGTCGCGCGCAACTTTTACGCCGGCAGCATCGCGCACTTTCACTTCGACGGCGATATGGATTCGTGCATTACGCTGCGCTGCGTCGCGGTCGCCGGCGGCAAGGCCTATTGGCAGGCCTCGGCCGGCATCGTTGCCGACAGCGAGCCCGCCGCCGAATATGACGAGATCCTGCACAAGACCGGCATCGTGCGCGCCGTTTTAGGTCTCCCGGCATGAAGCTGCTGCTCGTGGACAACTACGATTCGTTCACCTACAACCTCGCGCACCTCTTCGGGGGCGCCGGTGCGGAGGTGGACGTGATCCGCAACGATGACGCGCGTTTGGTCGACGGCCTGCTCGCGCAGTATGACGCGACCGTCGTGGGGCCGGGCCCCGGACGCCCCGAAGATGCGGGCCGTATGTACGCGATACTGCGTGAAGCGGCGGCGACGAAGCATCCGCTGCTCGGCGTATGCCTCGGCGCGCAGGGCATCGGTGCGGTCTTCGGCGGCGACGTGATCCACGCGCCGCACCTGATGCACGGCAAGACCTCGGAGATCACGCACGACGGCTCGGGCATCTTCGCCGGCCTGCCGTCGCCGTTCACCGCGACGCGCTATCATTCGCTCTGCATCTCGCACGAGCACTTCCCGGCATCGCTGCGCGCCATTGCCGCCAGCGACGACGGCGTCATCCAAGCCGTCGCCCATCGCGAGTTGCCGATCTGGGGCGTGCAGTTTCATCCGGAGTCGATCCTCACACCCGAGGGCGCGCACCTCGCGCGCAACTTCCTCGCGAGTGCGCGCGCATGACCGATTTTCCGCACCTGCTGCGCACGGTTTTAGCCGGCAAGAATCTCTCGGCGGAGGATGCCGCGCGCGTCATCGGCGGCATCATGGACGAGACGATCTCGCCCGTGCGCACGGCTGCGCTGTTCGCGGCGCTGGCGGCGAAGGGTGAGTCGGCGGACGAGATCGTCGGCGCCGCGCGGGCTATGCGCGAGCGCTGCGTTCGCGTCGAACACGGCTTACCGCTCGTGCTCGACATCGTCGGCACCGGCGGCGACGGCATCGGGACGATCAACATTTCGACCGCAGCGGCCCTCGTGGTCGCCGGCTGCGGCATACCCGTGGCGAAACACGGCAACCGGGCCGCGTCGAGCAAGTGCGGCAGCGCCGACGTGCTCGAAGCGCTGGGCGTTGAAATCGAACGCGGCCCCGAGGAATCGGCCCGGCTGCTGCGCGAGTCGAACATCGCGTTCTTGTACGCGCGCCGCCACCATCCGGCCACGCGTGCCGTCGGCCCGGTGCGCAGCGAACTCGGCGTGCGGACGATCTTCAACGTCCTCGGTCCGCTGACGAACCCCGCCGGGGCGAACCGTCAGGTCGTAGGCGTTGCAGAAGAACGCCACTTGGTCTTGCTGGCCGAAGCGCTGCAAGAACTGGGCGGCGATGCGGCGGCTGTCGTGCATTCGGCGAGCGGTCTCGATGAGATTGCCGGCGAGGGTCCGACCTACGTCGTGCAATTCGATGCGAGCGGCATGCGGCGCTGGACGCTGCATCCGGCGGACTACGGCGTGCATGCCCCGCTCGAAGCGATTGCGGGCGGCGATGCGGCGTTCAACGCCCACGCGCTGACCGAGATCCTCGCGGGCGAACGTTCGCCGCGCGCCGATCTGGTCGCGCTCAATGCGGCGCTCGCATTGGTCGTCGCGGGTGCGGCGGCCGACATCAACGATGGAATGGAACGCGCACGCGCCGCAATAGCCGGCGGCGCAGCACGCGGTGCCCTCGACGCGCTACGCGCCGAGAGCGTCAAGGAGGTCGCAACGTGAACGACATGCTCGATAAACTCTATGCCGCGACCGCCAAAGTGCGCGCCGCCGACGAAGCGCGCGAGTCGCTCGAGGTGCTGCGCGCGCGCGCCGTTACCCGAGCGAGCGAACGGCGCCCGTTCCGCGCAGCGCTCCTGGCGGGCGAGGGTCCGGCAATCATTGCCGAGATCAAGCGCGCCTCGCCTTCGGTCGGGCTGATCGTACGCGAACTTGATCCCGCAGCAATCGCGCGCGCCTACGAAGTCGCCGGCGCCAACGCGATCAGCGTGCTCACCGAGGGAGATCACTTCCTCGGCGACCTGGCCTATCTCGATGTTGCGCGCAGCGCTTGTAAGCTGCCGCTCTTACGCAAGGATTTCATGCGCACGCGTTACGATGTCGCGCAATCCGCGGCGTACGGGGCCGACTGCGTGCTGGCGATCGTCGCCGGCCTCGACGACGACGAACTTGCCGCGATGTTCGATGAGGCCTCCCGCTACGCCCTCGACGTGCTTGTCGAAGTACATGACGAGACCGAACTCGCGCGCGCGATTGCCCTCGGAGCAACGCTGCTCGGGATCAACAACCGCGATCTGCGCACGTTCGAAACGAACCTGGCCGTGACAGCCGAACTGCTTCCGCTGGTTCCCTCATCGATCGTCGTCATCTCGGAGAGCGGCGTGCGCTCCCGCGAAGACGTGCAGCCGCTCTATGCGGCCGGCGCGCGCGGCTTCCTCATCGGCGAATCGCTGATGCGGACGAGCGAGAAGTCGGAGATGATTCGCACGCTGCGCGGCGGAGGCGTGCCCGCATAGCCGAACGTACGCGCGTCAAGATCTGTGGTTGCACGAGTATCGGCGATGTCGAAGGCGCGGTCGATGCCGGCGCCGATGCCGTCGGTGTCATCTTCGCGGAGTCTCCGCGGCGGGTGACGCTTGCCGATGCGCGCGCCGTCGTGCGCAGCGTGCCCCCGTTCGTCTCGGTCGTCGGCGTTTTGGTGAATCCGGGGCCGGCACTCGTGGCCGAAGTTTTGGCGCTCGGCTGCGTGCCGCAGTTCTCGGGCGATGAGACGCCGGAGTTCTGCACCGCCGTATCCCATGGCCGCTACGTCAAAGCGCTGCACTTCGAACGCGGTACGACCTACACGGCTGCCGCTGCGGAGGGCATGGCCGCCCGCTACCCCGATGCCGACTTGCTTTTCGACTCGCGTGCGGGCGCGCTGTACGGCGGCACCGGCACGTCGTTTAGCTGGCCGCTGGTGGAAGCGATCGCGCGCCGCCGGCGCGTCATCGTGAGCGGGGGCCTCGGGCCGGAGAACGTTGCCGCGGCTATCGCGAGCGTGCGCCCGTTTGCCGTCGACGTGCGGAGCGGCGTGGAGCGCGACGGCGTCAAAGATCGATCGATGATGCGCGCGTTCGTACGCGCGGTCCGGGAAACTGACGAAGGGACATCGCTTGCAAAAACCTGATTCGCGCGGCTATTTCGGCAAATTCGGCGGAATGTTCGTTCCGGAAGTGCTCGTCGGTGCGGTCACCGAGCTCGAGCATGCAATGAACGATGCCTTCGCCGACCCGTCGTTCTGGCGCGAGTATCACGACGTGCTGCACGATTACGTCGGTCGCCCCTCGCCGGTGTACCGCGCCGAACGCCTCGCCGGCCCGAACGCGGCGACGCTGCTCTTCAAGCGCGAAGATCTCAACCACACCGGTGCGCACAAAATCAACAATACGGTCGGCCAAGCGCTGCTCGCGCGGCGCATGGGCAAGACCCGATTCATTGCCGAGACCGGCGCCGGCCAACATGGCGTGGCGACCGCCACGGTCGGCGCGAAGTTCGGCGTGCCGGTCGAAGTGTTCATGGGCGCGGTCGACGTGGAACGTCAAGCGCTCAACGTCTATGTCATGAAACTGCTCGGCGCTACCGTCCATTCCGTAGAGAGTGGTACGCGTACGCTCAAGGACGCCACCAACGAGGCGTTTCGCGATTGGGCCGGCCGCGTTGCCGATACGTTCTACATCATCGGCAGTGTGGTCGGCGCGCATCCGTATCCCTACATGGTGCGCGAGTTCCAGAAGGTGATCGGCATCGAAGCGCGCGCCCAGGTGCTCGAACGCTACGGCCGCTTGCCGACCGACGTCGTCGCTTGCGTCGGCGGCGGCAGCAACGCGATGGGCATCTTCGCCGGCTTCGTCGATGATGCGGCCGTGAAGCTC
This sequence comes from Candidatus Lustribacter telmatis, assembly GCA_003164045.1. Taxonomy (GTDB): domain Bacteria; phylum Vulcanimicrobiota; class Vulcanimicrobiia; order Vulcanimicrobiales; family Vulcanimicrobiaceae; genus Lustribacter; species Lustribacter telmatis. The sequence goes on along the minus strand of PLRU01000067.1, from coordinate 12,176 downwards.
TGGGGCGTGGAAGCGTCGGGGCACGGCATTGCCTCGATCGATACCGCCGCGTCGATCAACGCGGGTTCGGTCGGCATCTTGCACGGCTCGCGCTCGTACGTGCTGCAGACACCCGAGGGACAAGTGCGCGATACGCACTCGATCAGCGCGGGCCTCGACTATCCCGGCGTTGGCCCCGAGCACGCGTTCCTCAGCGACTCAGGCCGCGCGACGTATGTGTCGGCGACGGATGAAGAAGCGGTTGCCGCCTATCACCTCATGGCGCGCAGCGAGGGCATCGTGCCGGCGCTCGAGAGCGCGCACGCGATTGCGTACGCGTGCAAGCTCGCGCGCGAGATCGGGCCCGACGGCTTGATCCTGGTGAATTTGAGCGGCCGCGGCGATAAGGACACGCGCACGATCGCCGCGCTCGACGCGGCCGCATCGGCCGCGGTACTCGCGTGATCGCCGCGCACGACCGCCTCGCCGGTGTGTTCGAGCGCGCGCGCGCCGAAAAGCGCGCCGCGCTGATCATCTATCTCGTCGCCGGCGATCCGGATGCGGAAACAACCGCCGCGGTGATCGACGCGATCTCGCCGTTCGTGGACTTGATCGAGCTCGGCATCCCCTACGGCGATCCGCTCGCCGACGGTCCTACCATCGCTGCGGCCGGGCAACGGGCTCTCGCGAACGGCATGACGCTCGACGGTGCACTCGCGCTGGCGCGCGGCGCGCGCGACCGCGGCAACGCTCCGATCCTGTTCTTCAGCTACGTCAACCCGATCGTGCAGTACGGCGCGGCCCGCTTTGCCGCGGCCGCGCGCGATGCCGGTGCGCTCGGTGCGATCGTGCCCGACGTTCCGCTCGAAGAGTTGGACGCGTTCGCCCCGGCTTTCCACGCGGCGGACCTGGCGGTTCCGCTCTTGGTCGCGCCGACGACGCCGCCCGAGCGCGCCGCCCGCATCGCGGCTGCCGGTGACGGCTTCGTCTATATCGTATCGCGGCTCGGTGTAACGAGCGCGGGCCGGGAACCCGACGTCGCTTGGATTCGTACCGCCGTCGAGGCGCTGCGAGCCACAACGAAGCAGCCGTTGGCGATCGGCTTCGGCATCTCGACGCCAGCGCACGTCGCGGCCATCGGCAAGATCGCCGACGGTGTGATCATCGGGAGCGCCTTCGTCGATGCGACGGCCGGCCGGACCGGCGCCGCTGCGGCGGCCGCGGCGCGGGCCTACGTCGAGCCTCTGCGCGCAGCGCTGGGCTGACCGGAAACCCGCGTTCGGCAAGCTGCAGTGAAGGAATCCGCCCGGGCAAAGCGGATTCGGACGAATAATTATTCGCGCTCTCGGAGGGTCGAGATGGGTTTGCTTCGCTTTGGCGGTCTTTTAGCACTCACGGTTGCGGGCTCGCTCGCTTTCACGACGGCCGTTCCGGCGCCGGCTGCCGCTGCCGACGATACGATCGTCTTCGGTGCCGCGCTCGCCGCAACGGGTTCGACGGCTCGCGAAGGCGAGTTGACCAAAGAAGGCTACGAGTTCTGGAAAGACTACATCAACGCACACGGCGGCATCAAGGTCGGCGGTAAGACCTACAAGGTCGACATCAAGTACGCCGACGATGAGTCCAACCCGCAGACTGCGGCCCGTCTGGTCGAGAAGTTCGTCTCCGAAGACAAAGTGAATTTCATCCTCGGGCCGTACGGCTCGGCGAATTCCGCCACGGCCGCTGCGGTCGTCGAACGGCTCAAGGTTCCGATGGTCGAAGGCAACGGCGCAGCCCAGAGCATTTTCAGCCAGGGCTTTAAGTATACGTTCGCCGTCCTTGCGCCGGGCACGAAGTATTTGCAAGGCATCCTCGAGATGGCGCAAACGCTGAAGCCGAAGCCGAAAACGGTCGCGATTGCGACGGCCAATGACGCATTCTCCGTCGAAGTCGGCGGCGGCGCCGCCGCGTACGCGACCGCGCACGGGATGACCGTCATCTACAACAACAAGTATCCCGCCAGCACGACCGACGTCTCCGCTGTCGTCAGCGCGATCAAAGCCGTGAACCCGGACATCATTCTCAACGGCGGACACCTTGACGAAGCGCTGCTGCTGCAGCGGACGTTCAAAGAGCAGAACGTCAACGCGAAGATTTTCGGGTACTCGGTCGGACCGGATACGCCGGACTTCCGCAAGACACTCGGCAAAGACGCGAACTGGGTCTTCGGCGGCACGCAGTGGTCGCCGACGGCGAAGTATCAGGGCGCGGCCGGGTTCATCAGCGATTCGAAAGTCTATGCCGCGGAGTTCAACAAGAAGTACGGCCACGTGCCGGATTATCACAACGCGGAGTCGACCGCGGCGTGCTTGGCGTTCCAGTACGCGATCGAGAAAGCCGGTTCGCTCGATCCGCTCAAGGTGCGCGATGCGCTGCAGGCGCTCGACGTCGTGACGTTCTACGGCATCCTGAAATTCGACAGCCGCGGCATCAACATGTACAAACCGATGGCCGTCAACCAGATCCAGAACGGCAACTTGATGACCGTCTGGCCGCTCGGCGTCCAAAACGCCAAGCCGATGTACCCGACGCCCGCGTGGGACAAGCGCTGATCGCCGCTTCGGTTCTTTTAGCCTAGCATGCAGCTCTTCTGGCAAGATCTCGTCAACGGACTTCTCGTTGGCGGGATTTTCGCCGTTGTGGCGCTCGGGTTCAGCCTCGTCTGGGGCATCATGAACATCATCAACTTGGCGCACGGCTCGTTCGTCATGTTGGGAGCGTACCTATCGTACGTGCTGTTCTCGACCTGGCACGTCGACCCGTTTCTGAGCATCCCGATCGGCTTTGTGGTGCTCTTCGTGTTCGGGTATTGCATCCAGCGCTTCGTCATCAACTTCGTCGTGCGCGCGCCGATTCTCACGACGTTCTTGCTGACGTTCGGACTTTCGCTATTGATCGTCAATTTTGCGCTGCTCGTTTTTCACGGCGACGTCAAGGGCATCACGACGCAATACAGCGGTTCGAACTTCTCGATCGGCGGCGTCACCATCGCCTGGGTCAAGCTGTGGACGCTGATCGTCGCACTCGTCATTACGGCATTGATGCAGCTCTGGCTTACGCGCAGTAAAACCGGCCGCGCCATTCGCGCGATGGCGATGGACATCGATGCCGCGCAGCTCTCCGGCGTGCGGGTTGCGCACTTATACGCGATCGTGTTCGGACTCGGTGCCGGACTCGCGGGCGCGGCAGGCGTGCTGATCAGCCTCTCGTATAGCCTGCAACCGTCGATGGGCGATCCGTTCGTGATCACCGCGTTCGTGGTGTGCGTGCTCGGCGGTCTGGGCTCCGTGCAAGGCGCCCTGCTCGGCGGTCTGATCTTCGGCATACTCGAAGCGTTCGGCTCGCAGTATATCGGTACCGGACTGCAAGATGCTGTCGCCCTCGTGGTGTTGCTGATCGTGCTGATCGTACGTCCGCGCGGTCTGCTCGGAAAGGCCACGGCCTAGTGGCGGCTGCGCCGCCGAGCCGGGCCCTCGGCGGAATCACCGGCAACGCGACCGCGCTGCGCGTGACGGCCGGCATTCTCATCGTGATGGCGTTCGTGCCGCTGCTCCACAGCGGGTACTACGAGAACCTCGGCCGCAGCGTGTTGATGTTTGCCACGCTGAGCCTTGGCTGGAATATCATCGGCGGCTACGCCGGGTATGTCAGCTTCGGCAATGTCGTGTTCTTCGGCCTCGGGTCGTACGTGACGGCCGCCTTGTGGCAGCATTGGCACCAGCAGAGCATCGTGCTGGCGATCCTCTGCGCGATGGTCGTCGGCGTCGCATTCGCGCTCGTGCTCGGCATGCCGATCTTGCGCTTGCGCGGCCATTATTTCGGCATCGCCACACTCGGCATTGCATTGGCGACCCAAGAGATCGTCTCGAACATCGACTGGCTCGGTGCGGGCAGCGGCTTGACGGTCCGTCCCGTCGACGCGTATTCGACCTATTACTATGCGATGTGGATCGTGTGTGCGGCGAGCATGCTCGCAACGTATCTGATCGCGCGTTCCAAGCTCGGCTACGCGTTCGTCGCGATTCGTGAGAACGAAGAAGCGGCGGCCGTGCTCGGGGTCGATCCGACGCGCTACAAGGTCGTGGCGTGGGCGATCAGCGCGGCAATGGCCGCGGCCGCCGGCGCGGTCTTCGCCGGGGCCAACGGCTTCATGGATCCGCCGACGGCGTTCGCGCTCGATAACAACGTGTTTCCGATCGTCATGGCGATTCTGGGGGGCGTCGGCACCGTTGCGGGTCCGCTCGTCGGCGCGCTGATCCTCACCGCGATCAACGAGACGCTGTGGAGTCATTTCCCGCAGATCCACACGCTGTTCTTCGGCGCCGTGATCGTCGTGGTCGTCGTGTTTTTGCCGCGCGGCCTGCTGTGGCTGTTCAACACACGCGGCGGCTGGAAGGGCATCGTCGGCTCGCTCGGAGCCTACCGCGTATGAGCGAAGCGTTTCTTTCTATCCAAAACGTAGCGATGCACTTCGGCGGGCTGCGCGCGCTCGACGACGTGTCGTTCGACGTGGAGCGCGGATCGGTGCTCGGCCTGATCGGTCCCAACGGTAGCGGTAAGACGACCCTAATGAACATCGTCTCCGGGGTCTACAAGCCGACGCACGGCAGCGTGTACTTCAACGGCAAGCGCATCGCCGACGTGCCGACCTATGCCGTGTGCCGCCTGGGCATCGCGCGGACGTTTCAGGTGGTCAAGCCGTTCGCGAACCTCTCGGTGCGGGAGAACGTTGCGGTCGGCGCGATGTACGGGCGCAACGGCAGCAAGCGGAATGCGGCGGCCTCGTTCGAGCGCGCGCAAGAACTGCTCGAGATCGTCGGACTGGCGCGCGTCGCGGACCGGCATGCAAGCGATTTGACGATTCCCGACCGCAAGCGCCTCGAAGTCGCCAAGGCCCTGGCGCTCGATCCGGAAGTGCTGCTGCTCGATGAGGTCATGGCCGGCCTCAACGCGACCGAAGTTGACGAAGCGCTCGAACTGCTTCGCACCGTGAATGCGCGCGGCGTGACGCTCATCGTCGTCGAGCATCTGATGAAAGCGATCGTCTCGATTTCGACGGCGATCGTCGTGCTGGCCGAAGGGCAGAAGATCGCGGAGGGCGCGCCGGCGGAAGTGCTCGCATCGCCACGCGTGATCGAAGCGTACCTGGGCACGCGCTACGCCGAACGCCAGCGGCAGCGGCAGGCGCAGTCATGACGGCAACGGCGCACGCGACGGGCGAAGCCCTGCGCGTCGAGCATCTGAGCGCCGGTTACGGCGACACCCAAGTGCTGTGGGATATTTCGTTCGACATTGCGCCCGGCGAGATCGTCGCGATCATCGGCTCGAACGGTGCGGGAAAATCGACGCTGCTCGGTGCGATTAGCGGTCTGGTCAAGACCTGGTCCGGCTCAGTCACGTACGCCGGCAACGACCTGACCGGACGTCACGCCGACCGGATCGTGTCGGCCGGCATCGTGCAAGTGCCGCAAGGCCGGCGTTTGTTCGGTTCGATGACCGTCGAAGAGAACTTGCTCATGGGCGCGTATCTCCGCCGCGACAACGAAGTAAAGAGCGACGTCGCGAAGATGCTCGTGCTGTTGCCGCGCTTGCGGGAACGCTTCAGTTTTCTCGCCGGACATCTCTCGGGCGGCGAGCAGCAGCAAGTCGCGATCGCGCGCGCGCTGATGTCGCGCCCCAAAGTGCTGCTGATCGACGAAATGTCACTCGGTCTCGCGCCGGTGCTGGTCGACCAGTTACTCGAGATCATCAAAGCCATCCACGCCACCGGCGTTGCGATCCTCATGGTGGAGCAAGACGTCCAGACGGCGCTCGAAATATCCTCACGTGCCTACGTTCTCGAGACGGGCCACTTCACACTCGCCGGCCCATCGAGCGAACTGCTCGACGATCCGAAGGTGAAGAAAGCCTACCTCGGCGTGTAGGCGAAACACCCGCGATGCTGAAAGTCAACGTCGACGACGTTCCGTGGGAAACATATGCCTCCCCCAAAGGCTCGTGTCGCGGGAGCTACAAAGACGTCTCGCTCGCGCTCGGCGCCGCGCGGCACGCGAATCAATTCAACGGGGGACATCCGTTTGATCTCGCAATCGNNCGCTCGAGCGGCGAGAACCATCCAGTAAAAACGGGCGATGTCATCATGCATCCGCCCGGCGACGCGCATCAAATCATCAATACCGGTGAGACGGACCTGACGTATATTCTCATCGCGGACAATCCGCCGCTCGACGTGTGCCGCTATCCGGATTCGAACAAGGCCGGCGTCTTCGCGGGAACGTCGCGCCGCGAGCTATTCCGGATGACCGACGTCGACTACTGGGACGGCGAAGAATAGCCCGGTTTAGATGAAAACGCCGATCAGGACGCCGAGGATAAGCAGTGTGCCGAAGAGGGCGTGGAAGCGGGCGGTCTTCACGACGATCATGCGGTCGATGTCGGGCGCGCCAAAGGCGTGAACGGCACGGCTCAGTTTGATCGCGGCCGGCAAGCTGAGAAACACGACCAGCGTCCAGGGCGAGAGCAGCGAAAGCGCGATCAAGCCGATGGTCGCGACGTACGCGCCGATGACGTAGACGTCGTGCAAGCGCTTCGCGCCGCCTTCGCCCAGCGCGATTGCGATTGTGGTGATGCCGGCTGCGCGGTCCGGGACGCTGTCGCGCAGATTGTTGACATGGAGGATGTCGACCACGAGCAAGCCGATCGGCAGCGAAGCGATCACGGGCAGCCACGAAAGCGTCTTAGCCTGCACGTAGAACGCGCCGAATACCATCAGTAGCGCGAACGAAAGCATGACCTGCACGTCGCCGAAACCGCGATTCTTGAACGCGAAAGGCGGCGCGGTGTAGAAGTACGCCGAAAGCGCGCCGAACACGATCAGTGCGACGAGCGGCCAGAGCGCGTCGCCGGTTTGTAGAACGAGGTAGAGCCCGCACAGCGCGGCGACGCCGAAGACGACCGCCGCTTCGATCGACATCTGCTGCGGGGTCATCAACTTGCGAACGAGTACGTTGACCGCGCCGAAGTTGTCCGGCCGATCGACGCCGGAGCGATAGTCGAAGAAGTCGTTCACGAGATTCGACGCCGAATGAATCGCGACGCACCCCACGATCGTTACAACAAAGCTGAAGCCGTCGAAGCGGAAGTCGGGGATACCGGCATGGCCGCGCAATGCGAGGGCGATCAAGCCCCCGAAAACGGCCGGCACGATGGAAGCCGTGAACGAAAAGGGCCGCAGTGCGAGCAGCCAAACGTGCGGCGCGGGATGGGAGGCGTTCACGCGCGGGCAGGTACCTTCGCCGGAACGAGACGTTCGAGGACTTCATCGGTCGTCATCACGTCGCCGAAATTTTGCACCATTGTGGTCAGCGTCGCGTTGTGCTGTTCGTCGGTCCACGTGGCATTGGCATCGGAAACGAGGACGACGTTATAGTTCAGCATCATTGCATCGCGGGCCGTCGACTCGCAGCAGACGTTCGTCAACGTGCCGGTTACGACGATCGTATCGATACCGGCCGTGCGTAGCAGTCCGTCGATCGGCGACGAGCCGGCGATGAACGCGCTGTAGCGCTTCTTGTCGATGACGTCGTCGCCGGCAAGAACGTCGAGTTCCTTATAGAGCGGATAGCCCACACCGCCCGGCGCCAGCGCGACGAGTTGCCGTTCCGCAACCTCGGCCGGAAAGCGGCGGAAGAAGGCGCTCCACGAATCGCGTTCGCCCTCAACGTTCATGCGCACCCACACCACGCGGCCGCCGGCGGCGCGAAACGCCGCCGCGAGCCGATTCACGTTCGGCACGATGGCCCGCGCCGCGGCCACTTCCAGCGGCACGCCAGGCAGCATGAAGCCGTCTTGCAGATCGATGACGACGAGCGCGCACGTCGCGGCCTCGAGCCGCTCGTTGATGTGGCGCCGTCCGCGACGCTCGACCAGGCGCGCCAGGATCTCAGCCGGGATCATGCTCTCGTGCATCGCTCAGCTCTTTTTCGGCACGGTCGGAAGCTGGTCGTGACTCCATTCCATCCACGAACCGTCGTAGACGGCGACGTTACTGAAGCCCGCCTCGCACAGCGCAAGGTACGCGCCGGATGCCCCGACGCCGCTGCCGCACGAAACGATCGTACGCTTGGACTTATCCAGCCCCGCTTGGCTGATGAGTTCGTCGAGCCGCGCGCGTGCGGCGATCCGTCCGCCGTGCGCGTCTTCGAGCAGGTCGCTCGCCGAGAGCCGCACGGCGTTTGGAATATCGCGGTCACGCTGAGCGTAGGTTCCGTCGCGCTGCGTCTCGAGGAACTGCACGCCGCTGCGGCCTTGCGCGATAGCGATGACGTCTTCGCGGGATGCGCGCAGGGCGGGGCGTTCGCGCGGCGTGAATGCCGCGCGGGGAAAGCGTGGAACGTCGGTCGTCAGCGTACCGCCGGATGCCGTCCATGCCGGTAGTCCGCCGGCGAGGATCGCGACGTCGTCGTGACCGTAGTACCGCATCATCCATACGAGCCGCGCTCCGTACGAAACGTTGCCTTCATCGTAGGCGATGACGAGCGTGCCGTCGCCGATGCCGTTTTCGCTCATGACCGCCGCGAAGCGTTCCGGCGGTGCGACGCGCGCCGCGTAGGGCGTCGCGAGATCGTGCAGATCCTCGGCATAGTCGAGGTGAATCGCGCCCGGTATGTGGCCACCGGCATATTGCTCGCGGCCTTCGGGCGCGGCGCTTGCGGCGCCGTGCGGCTTACTGCGCGTGTCGACGATGCGCACGCGCGGATCGTCGAGGTGTTCGGCCAGCCATTTGGCCTCTACAAAGGGTGCACTCATATTAAACCGCCACTGCGAGGGTGCCGAGGTCGAAGCGCTTTTCTGCGTCGTCCGCGATATAGTTGCCAATTGCCAGCGACGACGTCGCCGCGGGAGAGGGGGCGTTGCGCACGTGCACCACGCCTTCGCTGCCTTCAAAAACGAAGTCATCGACCATCGAACCGTCGGAGGCCATCGCTTGCGCGCGCACGCCGGACGGACCGGGAAGCGTGTCTTCGGGCGTCAGCGAGGGAATGTAGCGCTGCAGCGCCTGCACGTAGGCGCTGCGCACGAGATCGCGATACATTTCGCCCGCGCCGACTTGCCAATACTTGCGCGCCAGCTTAAAGAATCCGGGATAGGTTAGCGCATCCCATAATTCGGGCGCGTTGATGTCCCAGAAGTTGTAGCCTTCGCGCGCGAACGCGAGCACGGCGTTGGGGCCGAGCCAAATCGTACCGTCCATGCGCGGCGTGAAGTGCACGCCGAGGAATGGAAACTCGGGATCGGGGACCGGATAGATGTTGCCGCGCACGAGATGTTCTTTGCCGGGCTTGAGGATCAAGTAGTCGCCACGGAACGGCACGATCTTCGGATCTTGCGCGCCGCGCGTCATGTGCGCGAGTTTGTCGGAGTACAGGCCGCCGCACGTCACCACGTACTTCGCCTGGATTTCGCCTTGGCTCGTCGCGAGTTTGGTCACGCCGCTACGGCGCTCGATCGAACGCACTTCGTGCCCCAAATACATGTCGGCGCCGGCTTCGCGCACGTCTTCTGCGTAATGGCCCGCAACGACGCCCCAGTCGACGATCCCCGTCACCGGCGAGAAGATCGCGCGCACGCCGCGGCAATACGGCTCGCGCTCTTCGATCTGCCCGGCATCGAGAATTTCGAGATCTGCGATGCCGTTCTGCCGGCCCCGTTCGTAGAGATCTTGCAGCCGGCCGAGTTCCGATTCGTCCGTCGCGACGATCAGCTTGCCGACCATCTTGTAGGGGATGCTCTTCTCATCGCAATAGGCACGCGCGAGCGTTCGGCCCTCGACGCATAACTTCGCCTTGAGCGAACCCGGCTTGTAGTAGATACCCGAGTGGATGACGCCGCTGTTGTGGCCCGTCTGATGTTTGTTGTACGACGCCTCTTTCTCGACGTTGGCGAGTTTGAGGCGCGGGTGGCGCCGCAGCAGCTCGCGGGAAGCCGCGAGCCCGACGATGCCGCCGCCGACGACGGCGATGTCATAAACCATGGCGAATCGGATTCCCATGCCCCGTCTTGCCCCCTCCATCGAGCCGTTCCGGAACGAACCGGTCCGTACGTTTGCGGATGGGGCTTCGCGCGCCGGCATGATGGCCGCCCTGAGCCGCGCGCACGGCACGTTCGGGCTGACCTATCCACTGGTCATCGGCGGCGAGCGTATCACGGGTCCCGGAACCATCCCCTCGCTGAACCCCGCGCAGCCGGCCGAGATCGTCGGTGACGTGGTGGCGGCGACGCCACAGGACGTTCACGACGCGCTCGACGTCGCGACCGAGGCGTTCGCTTCATGGTCGCGCACGCCCGTAACCGAGCGGGCCGGCCTGCTCTTCCGGGCCGCGGCCGAAGTGCGCAAGCGCAAGGACTGGTTCAACGCGCTGATGATCTACGAGGTCGGCAAGACCTGGGTCGAGGCGGACGCCGACACTGCCGAGGCGATCGACTTCCTCGAATTTTACGGCCGCGAAGCGCTGCGGCTCGCCGAGCCCGCGCCGCTCGTGCCGAGCCCGTATCCCGAAGACAACTTTTTGCGCTACCTGCCGCTCGGCGTCGGGGCGATCATCCCGCCCTGGAACTTCGCGCTGGCGATTATGGCCGGCATGACGGCCGCCGCCATCGTCACCGGCAACACCGTCGTGCTGAAGCCCTCGCCGGATGCGGCGGTCACCGCGGCCCACTTCGTCGACCTCTTGCTCGAACTTGGGCTGCCGGCAGGCGTGGTGAACTATCTCCCGGGCGACGCCCTCACGGTCGGCGAGACCCTCGTCGCCGACCGGCGGACCCGTTTCGTCTCATTCACCGGCTCGAAGGCCGTCGGTCTCCGTATCAATGAGGTCGCAGCGGCGACGGCGCCCGGGCAGAGGTGGATCAAGCGCGTGATCGCGGAGATGGGCGGCAAGGACGCGATCGTGGTCGCGGACGACGCGGACCTCGAAGCGGCGGCCGCCGGCGTGGTCGCCTCGGCCTTCGGCTTTGCCGGGCAGAAGTGCTCGGCGTGTTCGCGCGCCATCGTCGATGCGGCGGTCTACGATCGCTTCTTAGAAGAAGTGGTCCGGCGGACCAGGGCGCTGCGGGTCGGCGATCCCCAGGATCCGGCGGTCGACGTCGGGCCGGTGATCAACGCGCGGGCCTTCGAGCGGATCTTCGACTACCTCGAAAGCGGCCGGGCGGAAGGCCGCCTGCTCACCGGCGGGGGGCCCGCGCCCGGTGATGGGTATTTTGTTGAACCGACGATCATCGCGGACGTCGATCCGGCGGCCCGCATCGCCCAGGAAGAGATCTTCGGGCCGGTGCTCGCCGTGATCCGGGTCGCCGGCTTCGACGACGCGCTGGCAATCGCCAACGGAACCGAATTCGGCCTCACCGGAGCCGTATACACCCGCGACCCGGCGCGCATCGAGCAGGCGCTTGCCGAGTTCTTTGTCGGCAATCTCTACATCAACCGCAAGTGCACGGGCGCGCTCGTCGGCGTGCATCCGTTCGGCGGCTTCAACATGAGCGGAACCGACTCCAAGGCCGGCGGTCCCGACTACCTGCTGCAGTTCTTGCAGGCCAAATCAATCGCGGTTGCTCGGTTGGGCATAACATGTGGATAAGAATCGGCGCTCCAGGCCTTGACTTCGCTTGACGTTATTTGGTATTCTAACCCTCGTTGACTCTGACGCCTAGCCACTCCGGTGCGGTCAGTGATCCGGTCCGAAAAGGGCTGGGCGGTAGCGTCGGTTCCTTGAAAACTGAACAGTACAGTAGCGCATAAGTCTGTGGGTCTCTAAACCTTTTCAGGCATAAGCGGCGCAAGCCGTTTTTTGTTTGGATCGGGATTTTGAGAACAAAATGATCGATGCGTCGTTTGGGATTCCGGCTCCACCGGTCCCCGATCGAACATCGACCGTACAAGAACTATGACAGCCGGCCCGATCGCAAGATCGTGTCGAGCCGATCCGATGTCGCAGTCGGATCAAAAAGCATTCGTCCTGTAATAGGGACGAGAGCTTCCAAGTCAGCGGTTAATAGGGCCTTCAAAAGGCTCCGTAGAGAAATTTATGGAGAGTTTGATCCTGGCTCAGGAATAACGCTGGCGGCGTGCATAACACATGCAAGTCGAACGAGGTAGC
>PLRU01000024.1 GCA_003164045.1 Candidatus Lustribacter telmatis | reverse complement strand
TGCTCGCGTTCATCGGCGTGCCGGCATTTCTCTATCTGTATCTGCGCGGCTCGGCCCGCGCGTACGCCTAACGATGCTGCAGCTCGCCGGACTCGCGATCGCCCGCGGCGGCCGCACGCTCCTGCGCGACATCGACGCGGTGTTCGCGCCGGGTACGTTCACGGCGTTGATGGGCGCGAACGGCGTCGGAAAGACGACGCTGCTGGCAACCATGTGCGGCGTGCTCGCACCGGCAAGCGGCAGCGTCATGCTCGACGGCGCCGACATCGCGACCCTCGATGCGCGCTCGCGCGCCCAGCGCATGGCGCTCGTCGAACCGACCGAAGCCGCACTCGCGTCGATGACGGTCGACGATGCGGTCTCCGCCGCACGCTTTCCGTATCATCGCTGGTGGGAATGGCAGCCGTCGGACGCCGACCATGCGGCCATCGGCGACGCGCTCGCGGCAACCGAACTCACCGCACTGCGCGCGCGCGAACTCGGCACGCTCTCGGCGGGCGAACGGCAACGCGTGTGGATCGCGCTCGCGCTTGCCCAACGCGCGCGGATCATCGCGCTCGACGAGCCCACGACGCATCTCGATTTGCGCTACGCGATCGAGACGCTCACGCTATTACGCCGGTTGGCCGACGAGGGCGCGGTCGTGATCGCGGTGCTGCATACGCTCGAGGAAGCCGCGAGTTTTGCCGACCGCGTCGTGATCGTCGGCGAAGAGCGCGTGCTGGCCGACGGACCGCCGGCGCTCGCGTTCACGCAAGCAACGCTCTCGGCTGCCTACGGGATCGTAATCGAAGTCGAAGCGCGCGACGGCGCACTGACCTTCCGCCGGAAAACAACGCGCCCCGCGGACGAATCCGCGGGGCGCGAGTAACCTTACGTTAAGTAGGTCTTACGGCCACTTGACGATGGTTTCGATTCCGAATTGGGCGTTCGAATTGTAGCCGTTTCCGCCGATGCCGATGAAGAACGGTTGATTCGATTTGTCGCCGCGAATTTCACCGCGGATGATCACGTTCGAGTTGGGGGTGTAGGCGATCGTTGCCGTCGCTTCTCCCCAACGCTGCGAGACGCCGGTGCGAAGGCCGCCGTAGTCGCCCATGTATTCGGCGCGTAACGAGGCCGTCCACTGACCGCTAAGTGCGTAGCTTCCGTAGCCGGCTACGCCGCTCCACGTGCCCGTACCGTAACCAACGATCACACCGGGCGTTGTCCCGATGATGTTGGAGTTGGTCTGCTGGCCCGCATCTCCGTTGAGGATGAAGGTCAGCGCCGGCGTCGCGTGCCACGTGAGCACGGTGTCGACGAGGCTGCGATTCGGACGGCTCGGGGTCACAACGAAGAGACCTGGGGTCGCCATTGCGAAGCCTTCTTCGACTTGCCCCGAGTAACCATCCAGCGTAACGCTGATCGCTTTGCTCGGGTTCCAGATCGCGCCGCCTTCGATGGTCAGCGCGGTGCTGTCGGCCGGCAATCCGACGGCCGTCGGGTTCTTGTTCTGACCGGTCGTGTCCCAACCCATGTTGGCACCGGCGATGAACGAGATGTTCGAGTTCATGGCCCACGTCAACCGGCCGCCGGTGTGCGTGAACGGCACCGCGTAACCGAACAGGATCGAACGCGAGAACTCGATGTCGCTCGGGCTCTCGATGACTTCCGCGCCGGCCAACGTTTCGAACTTACCGACGATGCCGGTAAACTGTCCGCTCGTGCCCGAGACGTAAGCTTGCGTTAGGTCGATGCTCGTCTGCGGCGCGAGCGCGGACTTCGGATAGGAGTTGATGACGTTGGCGTCATCGCCGAAGCTCGCCTCAACCTTGCCGCCGATGGGGCCGTTGTAGGCGACTTGCAGGTTGAAGTTGTGGAACTGAATTTGCTGGTTGAGCGTGTCGAAGACGCGCCCGGAAATCTGGCTTCCGCCTGGGGTTCCCACCACGCTCGCAATTGAGGCCGAGGTGTAACCTGCGTCGGCGAATCCGCTGACTTGGAGCAAATGGGGCGGCGGCGTCGCCGTCGGGGTCGGGGAGGGGGCAGGTGCAGCAGCGGGAGCGGCTTGCGCCACGACCGGGTCAGCGCCCGCGGGAGATGCATTCCAACCGGCAATCGCCCCAACGATTACCGCAAGAGATGCTATTCCAGCTCGTAGTTTCAATGGTTTCCTTTTCTCATAAAGAGCGTCCGCCCGCGCAAGGACCCCAAAGCCGATCGGCTCCGGGGAAACGGGAGAGCGGAGGCCATTTCCAACGCACTGTGCGAGGACTGACCTCCTGTTAATGGTAGCGAACGAAGCGACCGCCGACTATCACCATCGGTAGCGCCTCCTCCAGCATCTGCTATGCAAATGGCGAGTCGTCCGTCCGGCCAATGTAGCGCCTGCTCGTGGAAAGGGGAAGCCTCCGAACGGGCTATCCGAACGGCGCGGAATGTGCTACTGGACCGTCGATTGGGCCGTCGAGCCGCTATGCGCGTCGCCCGAGGAGACCCATCCATACCGGCCGCGATTGGGGCCGGAGGTGATTTTGATGCCGATCGTGTCTTCGGCCAGCGTCGAGTAACGCGGCTTCGAACTCCCCGGGTCGCAGGCGATTACGACGGCGTGCGTGCCGGACTTGGAGAGGACGGTGTGGGTGAGCACCTCGCCCGCGTTCTTGATATTTCCGCTCACGTAGTCGATCGCGCGCGCTCGCGAATCCCACACCAGCACGTCGGGATCGAAATCGCTCGAGCGCAGAATCACCGCCGCGCCCGCCGCTAACGTGCACGTACTCGCTCCGGCCGGCAATGCGGCAACGGATACCGCCGCCAACATCGCCACGATGAACGTACGTACCACGAGAGCCTCTCCAACGGCGGTCTGCCTCACACCTGGCAACGGTCCGCTATAGTTGCTGGGTGACGGCTGCATATTAGGGGAACGACCGGACACGTGAAGAGATTCGTGCGGCCGCTTGCGGCCGGCGCCGGAGTAACGGGCGCGCTCGCCGCGTTTAACCGCAGCGTTAGCAACGGACCCGAACCGGCGAACGCGCTCGGTGGAACCGTTCGCCGCTGGAATTGGCGCGGCCACGCGATCTTCACAACCGAGATGGGCACCGGGCCGCTGATCGTTCTCGTTCACGGCGTGTACGCGGGCGCATCGTCCTACGAATATCGCAAGCTCTTCCCGCTGCTGGCGGCGCATCACCGCGTCGTGGCGTTCGACTTACTGGGGTGCGGACTCTCGGACCGTCCGAACCTTGGGTACTCGGCGGACCTTTTCACCGAACAAGTCATCGATGCACTGGCCGACGCAGGCGGGACGGAACCGGTCACCGTGGTCGGTTCGTCGCTCGGCGCGGCGTTTGCCATTCGCGCCGCCGCGCGCACGACGCAGCGCATCAACGGCGTCGTCGCCATTTGTCCGACCGGACTCGGCGGCGTGCTCGACCGTGCGCCGAACGGCGCGCAACTCGCGCTCACCGGCACCGTGCGCACGCGGCTGCTCGGCGAAGCACTCTTCAACGGCCTCGCATCGCGTCCGTCGATCCGCTATTTCTTGGGGAACGCGACCTATGCCGATAAGGCCAGCGCAACGCCTGAGGTCATCGACCACTACTACGCCGTCGCGCATCAGCCCGGCGCGCGCTACGTGCCCGCGCATTTCATCGGCGGCTCGTTGAACTGCAACATCGCCCGCGATTTGCCGTTCGTGGATGCGCCGATGCTCGTCGCTTGGGGCGAACAGGCATCGTCGTTCTCACCGCTGGCCAACGCCGGTGAATTTCTCAAACTGGCGCAGAACGCAAAACTCGTTACGTTTGCCAATTCGGGCATGCTGCCGCACGAGGAAGAGCCCGAAGCAATGGCCGCCGCAATCGAAGCGTTCCTCTCACCGGCGCCCCTCGTCTAGGGCAATCCGTTGCCGTTGGTCCACGGCACGGTGGTGGGCGCATCTTGCGGGGCGGGATTGCTCGTTGCGCACGAACCGGTTCCCGCGACGCACGCGTAGATCACGTGAATGGTCGTGTCGTCCGGCGCAGGCAGCGCAAACGCTCCGAGCGCGTTGCCGTAACCGCCGCTGTCACCTTCGTGATAGCCGCCCGGGGCGGCCGCATCGGTCACGCCGGAAACCACGGCGTACGGGGGCTGCGCAAAGAGTCGCAGCGTGACCGTATAGCGCCCGTAGGCGAGCGGGCTGACCGCACCGTTTGCGTCGCTGGGGCCGACCGTGCTTGTAAGCGCGAGTGAGAGCCGCGACTCTTGCACGAACGGCGAACACTGCAGGGCGATCGCGTTGTCGGGCCCGCTATCGAGACCGCTGCATACGGGCACGGTCTGCGCAGTCGGCACGACGTCGACCGCAATGCGCAGCGGCGTCGCACCGGCCGGCGCTTCGAGATACTGCTGTTCGTTCCAGGGCGGCGCGGCATTGAGTGCGGGCACGAGCGCGGGAACGGTCACGAGCGTGGCCGGCGGTGCGGCGATTTGCGCGGCAATTGCAGCGGCAATATATCGCTGATAGCGGCCGAGCGCGGTCTCCACGCCCGGCACGATCAGCGCCTTGGCCGCAGCGGCCGTTTGCGCGCGCGCGGCAGCCGCGATGCCGGCCACCGCCGACGTGGCGAAGATCGCCAGCATCACCAGCAAGAAGAGCGTTTGCGCGAGCACTACTGCAGCACGGGATCGGCGATTGCCGCCGGAAGCTGCGTCTGCGGCGCGTAGCTTGCGGGCGCGAGCTGCGCCGCCAGCGAGATGACGGATTGCGTTGCCGCATTGCAGGGGTCGGGCGGATACGACACCGCGACGCTGAGCGTGTCGCTCGCGGCGTCGTACGTCATCGTCACCTGCATCGCCACGTCGGTCGTCGCCGCCGCGGTTCCGCAGAAACGGCGATGCACGCGCGCGGCCGCGGCGTAGGTTGCGCGCGGCTGCAGCACCCAAGCGTGATCGGCGGTCGTTGCACTGCGCGCGGCGGCGTCGGCCACGGCGCCCGCCGGATAATACGCGGCAGCCGCGCGCGTGCGCTCGATCGCGTTGCGCGCGATATCCGTCGCAGCGCCGCGCAGCAGTTCGGCCTGCGATGCACGCGCGAGCGACGGCAGCAGCGCAAGTGCGATCACGCTGCCGGCAATCAACAGCGCAACGCACACGACGACTTCGAGCAGGCTGAAACCGGCTTCGCCCGCGCGCTCAGCCATCGAACGTCGTATCGGCATGCATGTCGGCGCAGGCCGTGAGCTCGGCGGCGAAGGCCGCCGGCTCGCCGAGATCGGCAGCCACCTGCGCAGCGCCGCGCGCCGCAATCGCGTTGCTGGTATAATCCACCGGAAAGGCGTCGGCGATCGTTCCGGCCAGCGGCGAACCGGCCGGCGGCCAGACGGCGACCGGCCAAGTGCGCTCGATCGTCGCCGGCAGGGGTCCGCTAAACGCAAACGTGTAGCCGCCCGTAACGCTGTACGCCGTGACGACGATGCGCTGGTTTCCGTTGCCGGCCGCGGCGTAGCCGTAACCGGCCGGCACGTAGTACGTCGCTGAATTTTCGAAGTCGTACCCCGGCGTGCAATCGGTGAACGCGGCGTTGCGGATTTCCGGGAACGGCCCCGTCGCCTCGCAGCGGCCGTTGCACGTATACGCGAGCACTTGCGTGTATGCCGACGGCCGATTCCCGGCCAGCAGATCGACTGTTGTCAGCACGGGATCCGCATCGATCGCCACCTCGACGAGGCTGTTGCCCGTGGTGATGTGCGAACCATCAACGTCCGCGGCGTGCGCATCGACGGCGATCGCCGTGATGCCGCCCGGCACCAGCAAACCGCCGTCGGCGTTGCCGCTGACCGGATCGGTATGCGCCGGCAAACTCGACGCTGCGAGGGGCGTTACCGTAAAGCCGGCGACCCCGGTGACGACCGTTTGCACGGCGAGTGCGGCGTCGCATGGGTTCATCGGACCGGCAGCGCCCGCGCGCACGAGGTTGCCGCCGCGCGCGGCATAGAGCAAGAACGACGCGCCGCCGGCATCGCGCTGCATGAATTCCACCGCGTCGCCGCACGTCGAGGCGGGCTTCCATACGGCCACCGACGAGAGCGCCTCGGAGCGCAGCATCCCCGCCGCAACGGCGAGTTGTGCAGCGGCATCGGCGCGCTGCGCCAGCAGGCTCGCGTTCCAACTCAGCGCGCGCACCACTTCAAATCCGGCCAGCGCAACGAAGACGAACAGCGCCGAGGCGACGAGCACCTCGACGAGCGTGAAGCCCGCTTCACTCGGAATTTTCACTCGCCGGGCAACACAAAGCCGACGCAGTACGAATCGTTCGTGTCCACAAACCCGCTGCCGTCGTCCTCGGCGGCGTCGTGGTCGGCGATCCCGATCATCGCATAGACCGAACCAAAGTACGGCGTGTCCTGCTGATAGGGCGGGTTGTTGCCGCCGTTGCCGTCGCTGCCGGATCGCCCGGCGAACGGACAGCCCCAGCGCCAATCGACCGGGCCTCCGCCGCTGCAGCCGTCATCGTCACAGATCGCACCGTTGGCGAACAGCGTCGATGTATGCGCCGAAGCGCCGTTCGCGGTGGCGGAATACTGCTCGATGATTTGGCCGGCGCACGCCGGTGCGGCGCCGCTGAAGCCCAGCTGACATGCCGTCGGGATCGGTGCCGGGCTGACGGGCGGCACCGGCGGCGGCGACGCCGGTAGCGGCGAGCTCGAAGGCGGGTTCGCCGGAGGCGCGGGCGGCGACGCGGGTGCGATCGGACCGAGCGCGCACGTGAAACCGGCCGGGCACGTTTGCACGGGATTTGGCCCCGGCACGAACGGCGGCGGCGGCGTTTCGGCCGCCGGCGGCGTGGTGCTGCCGGGTGGAAGCGCGCACGGAATCGTCACGCTGCGCGCATCGTGCTCGTAGCTGAGGTGCAGCGTGAACGTTCCGCTTGCCGGACACGGTCGCGCGGTGAACGCCGACGCACCGGCAACAAAATCGGCGAAGCCCGTGATCGCGCCGCGGCTATCGATCGCGAACGCGAAGCCCGGCGCGCCGAGCGGCGATTCGACCTCGCCGATCGTGACCGTGCTCTCGAATGCGGGGCCGTTCGCGGGCCGGAACGCCGGATCGCCGGGCAAGCGCGCGTACACGCGCGCGCGGTAACCGCTGCCGGTGAGCGCCGGGGCGAAGACCACCGTTGCGGCATCAAATGCGAGCGCCGTCCGGCGCGCTTCGTCGAACACCGCGGTCACATCGCGGCCGGCCGACGCGACCGCGGGCGAGGCACCGCCGAGGAAAAACGTGCCGAGTGCGCCGGCCACGACGATGACGATCGCCGTGACGATGAGCAGCTCGATCAGGGTGAACCCGGCCTCCGGCCTTCGCGGGCGCATACGTCCGGTAGTGCCGCGACCGGGCGGCGATTATGCCTGCGGCACGACCGGATTCACCGGCGGGCGGCCGGCCAACACGGCGATGACGTTCTCGGCGGCCATCATCGCCATGCGCGTGCGAGTCTCCGTCGTGGCCGACGCGATATGCGGCGCGAGTACCGTATTCGGCGCCGCCAGCAACGCCGCTTCGACCACCGGCTCGCGTTCGTACACGTCGATTCCCGCGCCGCGAATCGCGCCGGAGTTCAGCGCGCGCGCCAGCGCCGCTTCGTCGATCACCGGACCGCGCGCGGTGTTGATCACGTACGCCGACGGTTTCATCAACGCAAACTCGGCGTCGCTCAAAAAGTGCCGCGTCGCGGCGTTCAGCGGCACGTGCAGCGAGAGCACGTCGCTCGTCGCGATCAACGTTTCTTTGTCGACGAAGCGAGCGCCGGTCTCTTCTTCGACCGCTTGCGCAACCTGCCGCGGGTTCGTGTAGACGACGTGCATCCCGAAACCGCGGCCGCGCCGAGCGACGGCTTGACCGATGCGCCCGAATCCTGCGATGCCGAGCGTCCTTCGGCTGAGTTCGGCGCCGTGGAACTCCATCATCATCCACTCGCGAAAGCGGCCGTCGCGCACGTAACGGTCAGCCGGCAAAACATTTCTCGTTACGGCGAGGAGCAAGGCCCAGGCGAAGTCGGCCGTTGCATCGGTCAACACGCCCGGCGTATTCGTCACCGTAATGCCGCGTTTCGCCGCGGCGCCCACGTCGATGTTATCGTAGCCGACGGCGACGTTCGCAACGACCTTCAGCTTTGGCGCGTGGGCGAAGAGCGGCTCGCCGACCCGGTCGGTCAGCAGCGCGACCATTGCGTCCGCCGATTGCGCGTGCAAAATCAGTTCTTCCGGGGTATAGCCCACATCGGCCACATTCGCATCCACGGTTGCGTGGACGGCGAGCAGATCGAGTGCCTCCTGGGGGATGGCTCGCGTGACCAGAACAATAGGTTTCGCCATTTCACCCTCCGAAAGCGTTGTTTCGCATGCGCACCGCAATAGATACGTCGATTTTCAAGAGTTACGACATTCGCGGGATCGTTCCGTCGCAGATCAACGACGACATCGCCTATGCCATCGGCCGCGCGTTCGTCGAAGTCCTCGAGCGTAAGAACATTTGCATCGGACGCGACATGCGGCCCTCGGGCAAGGATTTCATGGACGCGCTCTCGCGGGGAGCCACCGACGCCGGCGCCGACGTCACCCAGGTCGGACTGATCTCGACCGACGCGATCTATTTCGCCGTCGGGCACTTCGGTTTCGACGGCGGCATCATGATCACCGCATCGCACAACCCCGCGCAGTATAACGGCTTCAAGTTCTGCCGCGAAGAGGCGATCGCGATCTCGATCGAAACCGGCCTCGCCGAAATTCGCGACAAAGCGATCGCGGGTGATTTCAAACCGGCCGCCGAGCGCCGGGGGACGATCCGCGAGCAAGATATCCTCGAAGGCTTTGCCGATCACTGCCTCTCGTTCATCGATGATATCGGCGCGATCAAACCGTTCAAGATCGCGATCGATGCCGGCAACGGCATGGCCGGCGAAACGGTCCCGCGCGTATTCAAACGGCTGCCATGCGAAGTCGTCCCGATGTACTTCGATCTCGACGGCACGTTTCCGAACCATCCCGCAAGTCCGATCGAACCGGAAAACATGGTCGATCTGCAGCGGGCCGTAAAAGCCGGCAAATGCGATTTCGGCGTTGCGTTCGACGGCGATGCCGACCGGATGTTTCTGGTCGATGAAAAGGGCGAACTCATCGGCGGCGACATCGTAACGGCACTAGTCGGCATCGACACGATCCGGCTGAATCCCGGCGCGAAGATTCTCTACAACTTGATCTGCAGCCGCAGCGTGCCCGAGGCGATCGAGCGGGCCGGCGGCATTCCGGTGCGTTCGAAAGTCGGCCACTCGTTCATCAAGAAGACGATGCGCGATGAAGACATTCCGTTCGGCGGCGAACATTCGGGGCATTTCTACTTCAAGCGCAACTGGTTCGCCGACTCCGGGATGATCGCGCTCATGCAGTGCCTCAACGTGTTCAGCCGCGCGAGCGGTACCGTCTCGAGCGTGATCGCACCGATCGACCGCCGCGCGCGTTCGGGCGAGATCAACTCGACCGTCAAGGACATTCCGGGGAAACTGGCCGCGCTGCAAGCGCATTTCAAAGATGCCGCGGTCGATCAGCTCGACGGCATTACGATCCAATACAAGGATTGGTGGATGAACGTCCGCGCGTCGAACACGGAGCCGCTGCTCCGGCTCAACGTCGAGGGCGATACGAAGGACGTGATGGAGCGGCACCGGGACGAAGCCCTCGCCATCATCCGCGCGTAAGTGCCCGACAGCCTAGCCCGGTACGCGGCGGCACGCGATGAGGTCGCCGCGCTCCTCGATGAGTTATCCGGCACGCTCGACGAACTCGCGCGCTGGCACGGCGCCTCGGACGACCTCGGCAACCTGCGCCGAACGGCCGATCGCTTACGCAACGGGCGGTTCGTCTTGGCGGTGGTCGGCGAGTTTTCGAGCGGCAAGTCGTTCTTGCTCAACGCGCTGCTCGGCAAGATCGTCCGCGAAGAACGCGCCGGGACCGCGCGCATCACGGGCTTGCTCGCGACCGATATCAACCCATCCACCGCAACGATCACCGAGCTCTCGTATGCCGATGAAGAAATCGCAACCGCGTACTATCCTAGCGGCCGCACCGAACGGATCCCCATTGACGGCCTTTCGCGCTTCGTAGCCGTCGGCGACGAGGCGAAGCTGCACGACGCCACGGGCGACGAGACCGATGCGCCGACGCTGGTGCGCGTCGGCGTCGCGTCGCCGTTCTTGGCGAACGGCTTCGTGGTCGCCGACACACCGGGCTTAGCCTCGATCAATCCGGCCCATCGCCGTGCAACGCTCTCGTATCTGCCCGGCGCCGACGCGGTGCTCTATCTCATCGACACGCAGCAGCCGTTCACCGACGGCGACGCGTCGTTTCTCGGCATCATCCGGCGCTACATCGAGAGCATGTTCATCGTCCAGACGAAGATCGATCTGTGGCGCATGACCGACGCCGCAAGCGGACGCGAAGGCTGGCAGGCCGCGGCCGCGCGCATCGTCGCGCAAGCCGCCGTACACGCGCCCGACACGCCGGTCTTCCCGCTCTCGGCGCGCGAATATGCCGAAGGTTTGCTTACCGGCAACGAAGCGCTGATGTCGCAGAGCCGCTTCGCCGAGTTCTTCGCCGCGCTCGATGCATCGCTCGTTGCAACGACCGGCCGTTCGCGACTGCGCCGCGCTGCTGCCGAGGCGCGCCGCATCGCCACGCGCGCGGCCGACGCGCTCGCGCTCGACGTGGCCGCACTCGAAACGGACGCCGCCACGCTCACTAGCGACCGCGCCGCAATCGAGCCGCTGCTCGCCGCCGTCGATGCGGCCGCGGAGAGCGGCCGCGCCGCGCTCGTCGCAACCGGCAGTGCGCTGCAAACCGAGATCGTCGCACGCGGCTCCGCGATGCGCGACGCACTGCACCGCACGCTCTCGCGCGCGTTCGATACCGCCGACATCGCGCGGCTGCGCGATCGCGCAAAACTGCACATCCTCGTCGACGAAACGTTGGCCACCGCGATGGGCCGTTTTGCCGGCGACGTCGCCGACCTCACCGCGAAGCGCCTGCGCGCCGACGCCAAAGACGCCGTCACGCCGATCGTGAGCGGAGCGGCCGGCGCGCTGCGGCTCGCGCCGATCCTCGCAGCCGTCGCAGCCGAGCGGCTGCCGATCACCGAAGACGCTGCCCGCGCGTTCGATGCCGATCCGTCGAGCGGCGCCTGGAGCGTCGACCTCGAGACCGGCTTGCGCGGAACGATCGTCCTGAGCGCGCTCGGCGGCCCGTCGGTGTCGCTGGTGAGCGCGATCGCGGCGCGCTTCGCGAGCCGCCAAAGCGGCGGTTACATGAAACGCGAATTGATCGCCGATTTGAATGCCGACCTCTACACCGCCTTCGACGAAGAAGTCGCGGACTTCGTCGCCGATATCGGTGCGCGCGTGGAGCGCGTCGCGGGCGGTCTCGCCGAACGCGTCGCCACGATCGCCGGACGCGTGCGCATCGAAGCGATTGGAGCGATCGATCGCGCGCTCGAGATCCAACGCAGCGGAAACGATCCAGCCGCCGCCGCGCAGGCCTATGCCGGCTGCGCTCAAGCGGTCGCGAACCTCGCAACGCGCATCGAAACCCAGAGCGAGCGCTTCGCCCGCGAAAGCCGCGTCGACCGGCGCGAACATGCCGACACGGGCGTTCCGCTCGATGCGGACGCGGGTCGCGAACGGGTCGATCCGGGCAGCGTCCACTTCGACCCCCACACCTACGAGCACGGACTGCGGCCCGAGCGCTGGCGCGTCGCCGTGATCGGCGCGTTCAAACGCGGCAAGTCGAGCCTCATCAACGGCATCGCCGGATCCCGCGTGCTGCCCGACGAGGGCTCCGACGTCGAGTTACGCTTCCCCGTGCACATTCGGTACGGGCCCGTACCAAAAACCTATGCCCTCTCCGACGACGCCGCGTGGGACGAAATCCCGGCCGCCGAGATGGTCGAAGCCGCACTGCGCACGCCGCTGCTGGTCGAGACGCCGTGGGACCTGCCGCGCGAACTCGTCCTCGTCCATGCGCCGCCGTTCGATTCCGGCTTTTCGCTGGCCGAAGAGATCGTGATCGCAGCGGCCGGGAGCGCGAGCGAGATTCTCTGCCTCTTCTCGCGGCAGCTTTCCGACCGCGAACTGGATCTCTACCGCCGGCTCGCTCCGCTGGGCAAGCCGATGACCTTCGTCCACACGATCGCCGACAACGAAACCCCAGCCGACCGGCGTAATGTCGTAAACCTTGCAGACCGATACCTCCGTGAACGGGGAATCGTCCCGCAGCGTATTTTCACCGTGTCGACACGAGAACAAGGCGCCTGGAACGAGCTAGGTGCGTTGCGCGCAACGCTGGTCGCCCATGCCGAGGAACATATGGAACGTCTACGACGAGCCGATCGGGAACGCGCCGAGCACGAACGCTTGGCAAGTGCAGCCGTCAGCGCAGGGGGCGAGCAGCGGCGACGTTCCCTCTTCGACCGGCTCCTCGGCCGAAGCTGACCCGTGGCCTTCCAGGGTGCCCTTTTCAACCTCGCGAACTGAGGCGTACGTGTCCGATACCTCCTACGTTCTTGGTCCCGCACGCATCGCGTGCGGCGACGGCTCCTCCAGCTATGGACGGGTCGTAATTGAGAACGGCCGCATCACCAAAGTCCACACCGAAGACGGCCCGAGCGACCTCATGCCGCCGGCCGGGGCGATCATCGCGCCCGGGCTGATCGACGTTCACACAAACGGCGCCGACGACGTGCTGTTCAACCGCGATCAGGGCAACGCCGTGGATGTCGCGACGCGCGCTTACGCCCGCATGGGCGCGACCGGCTACGTTGCCGGCGTGATGACCGCACCGTGGGAATCGATGATGCACGCGGGCGACGAGATTTCCGAAGCCGCGAACCAGCTCGAAGAATCCGGCCACTATCCGGGCGCGCGCTGCCTCGGCGTCCACTTCGAAGGCCCGTTTATCAACCCGAAATTCCGCCGCGTCCATCGCGCCGATTGGATCGTGCCGGCGACGCTCGAACGTGCGCACGAGATGATCGAAGCGTGCCGCGGCGCGCTCGTGATGGTAACGATGGCGCCGGAGATGGACGGCGTCGATGAACTGACGCGGCTCTTCTTCGATCAGGGTATCGTCTGTTCGGCCGGCCACACGTCGGCGCACTATCGCGAAGGCGTGCTGGCGATCGGTTTGGGCTTCCGCACGCTCACGCACGCGTTCAACGCGATGCCGCCGCTCGATCATCGCGACCCCTCGATTCTCGCCGCGTTCATGCAAGAGGCGCGTACGACCGTACAACTGATCTGCGACGGTTTCCACGTCTCGCCGCCGATGGTCGATTTGCTGTACCGCACTCTCGGCGACCGGCTCGTGCTCACCACCGACAACATGCCGCCCGCCGGCAGCAACTACCGCATCGAAGGCGGCGTCGTGCGCTCGGAAGACGGTACGATTGCCGGCAGTGCGCTGCACATCGATCAAGCCGTGCGCAACCTGATGATGTACGCCGGCATTCCGTTCGAATCGGCGATCATTCACGCCACGCGCAGTCCCGCCCGGCTGCTCGGTCTCGATCGCGAGATGGGCACGATCGAACCGGGACGGCGCGCCGACCTCGGCATCTGGAGCGAAGAGTACCAGCCGCTGGCCACGATCGTCGGCGGTTCCGTGGTACACGGCGCCGCGCACCTTTACCGCCCGACCCGCGCCCGCGCTTAGCTGGCTTGCCGCCGCGCTGGGGCGCGGCACCGACGTCTACCTGTTTCTCGCGGGGATGATGGCGCTCGCCGCATACGCGCAGCTCACGGGAATTTTTGATTGGATCGCAGTGCACGCGGTGCGCATCGCGGGTCCGTCGCGCTTTCGGCTCTTTGCGCTCGTGTACGTCGCGGGCATCGGCACGACCGCGCTGTTATCGAACGACGCGACGATCGTCGCCCTGACGCCGGCCGTCATCAGCGCGCTGCGCCGCTACGATGCCGCGCCGCTTCCGTACGTGACGCTGTGCGCGCTGGTGGCCAACGCGGCGAGTTTTCTGCTGCCGATTTCCAATCCGTCGAACTTGCTCGTCTTCGCGGGCCGCATGCCGTCGCTGCAGCAATGGATCGTCCCCTTCGCGCTGCCGTCGGCGGCAGCAATTGCGGTGACGTTCGCCGTCGCCTGGTGGTTTTTCCGGAGCGACGTGCGCGGCCGGGCGGCGAACGTTGCCGTACCCGATCCGGGCACGTTCGATACGCTTGCGGCGGTGCTGCTTGCAGCGGCGACGGTTGTGATGGTCGTGACGTCGGCCCGCGGCGGAACGCTCGGCGAGGCCACGTTCGGCTGCGGCGCATTCGTGCTGATCGCGACGCTCGTGCGCGATCGCGCCGGCGCGCTCGTTATCGTCCGCGGCATCTCATGGCGCATCATCGCGCTCACCGCAGCGCTCTTTGCGATCGTCACCGCGGTCGACGACCACGGCGGCTTCGCTGCCAGCCGCGCCGCGCTCGCGTGGTGCGAACACCTCGCCGCACCCTGGGCGGCGCTCGCCACCGGTTTCATCGTCGCGGCGGCATCGAATGCGATCAACAACCTGCCGGTCGGGCTCAACGCCGGCGAGACGCTGCCGGCGATGCACGCGAGCGCGCACACCGCTGCGGCCGCGCTCATCGGCATCAATCTCGGCCCGAACGCGACCGTGAACGGTTCGCTCGCAACGCTGCTCTGGCTCGGCATCGTCCGCAAAGCGAACATCGCCGTCTCGCCGCTTGCATTCGCGCGCGTCGGTTTGCTCACCACGATCCCGGCGCTAACCCTGGCGCTACTTCTCGTTTAGCGAGGCAAGCGTCGTCGCCGCGCCGAACCGGCGCGCATGAACAGACGGGTGGTTCGTACCGCGCTCGCGGCCGTCGCCGCGGCACTCATGCTCATACCGGCGCAGCCGGCGCGGAGCGATGACCTCGAGTCGGTCCGCAGCGCGATGAAGACGGCGTCGGCCGCCCTCCACTCGTTTCGCATCGAAGTTGCCGTATCGATGATGGGCATGTCGATCAGCACCGTGACGACCATCGTGCGCGAACCAGCGCGACTGCACATGGTCACCACCGGACCGATGTCGATGGAAATGTACGTCGTGGATGGATTTCTCTACACGCACCTCGGCTCAACCGCGTGGCAAAAGCGTGAAATGCCGCCACATGGTGCACAACTCGACATGGTCCGTGCCTTGACCGACGCGGTCCACATGACCGTCGGACCGGACGTGACCGAAGACGGCGTCACCTATGGCGAACTGCTCGTTGTGACCGACGCCGGAATGCTTCCCGGCACAACAACACCGTCGATGAACCTAACGTGCCGCTATGAGAAGAAGACGTTCCTGATGCACGACTGCAAGACGGATATATTCACCGAACGCTTCACGGGCTACGACGATCCAGCCAACGTGATCGTCCTTCCGGCTGACGCCGCCGCCGCCGTTGATGGCGGTCCCGTCCCCCTTCCCCTACCCCTACCGTCCGCCCCACCCGCCACTGCACCAACCACCGCTCCAAACTAAGGAGACGCACATGACCGTCAACGGCATCGATGCCTCGTACTACTACGCGCAAGATTTCGACCGCGCCGTCTCGTTCTACACGGCCCTGATCGGCTCGCCGCCGCCGATGCTGGTGCCGGGGATGTTTGCCGAATGGGAGTTCAAGGGCGGCGAAGCGTTCGGGCTCTACAAGGGCGAGCATTACGAACACTGCGACGGCCTCATGTTTGCCGTCGATGACGTTGCCGCTTCCGTCGCGGAACTACGCGCGCGCGGCGTGCATTTCGCGGGTGACGGCGCGATCGAAGACACGCCCGTGTGTCATATGGCCTTCGGCAAAGACTCCGAAGGCAACGGCTTCATCTTGCACAAGCGCAAGACGGTCTAGAAGCGGATTGAGAGCGACAGCGCCGGATTGACCTTCGGCTGGTCGATGCCGGGAACCGGCGCCTGTTGCGTTCCGAAGCCGCCGTTGAGCACCGAGATGTCCCACGTGCGGAAACCGTACGCGAGCCCGGTCGTGCCTTGCACGCCCGGCCGCGTCGGGTCGGTGCTGATGCTGCCGTAATACGGCACGTAAACGTGCGACTTGCCGACGTTGACGCGGCCGCCGATATTCATGCCCGGCTGCGCGCCCGGAAAGTAGAGAAACCCGCCGGCGGATCCGCCGCGGCTCTGGGTCGGGCTGCCGAGCGTCGTCGGGAGGCTGCTGCTGAACGAGGTCGTGCTCCGTTTCGCTTGCGGCGCGCGCGCTGCAGCCGTGACGTCATCGGCCATGGCCGGCGCTGCAATCGCAAACACGGCGAGGACGGCAAAAGCCGCGACCGATAAGGAAAGTGCGCGTTGACGGAGCCGGTTAGCGAGCATAGGAGTACCTAGAGTATCGGCAATTTTTCTGGTAAAACGATGAAAAGCCGTGACTTTCTTTTCCGCCCGTCCCTACCCGCCCCCCCCTAGGTAGGCGGCCTGGACGGCCGGGCTCGCGCTCAGATTCGCGCTGGAGTCTTCATGTGTGACGGCTCCCACCTCCAATACGTACCCACGATCGGCGACGGCAAGCGCTTGCGTGGCATTTTGCTCGATAAGCAATATCGTCGTACCACGGGCGCTGATCTCGCGAATCACGCTGAAAATCGTCTGGACGAAGAGCGGCGAAAGCCCAAGCGACGGCTCGTCGAGGAGCAGCAGCCGAGGACGGCCCATGAGCGCGCGGCCGATCGCCAGCATCTGCTGCTCGCCGCCCGACATCGTGCCGGCCTTCTGATCCAGCCGCTCGCGCAGCCGGGGAAACGTGTCGAGGATATGCTCGGTGTCCTCGGCGATCTCACGTTTCGAGGTACGCGTGTACGCGCCGAGTTCGAGGTTCTCGCGAACGGTCATCCGGGGAAAGACGCGCCGTCCTTCCGGCGAGTGTCCGATCCCCAAGCGTACGATCGCATGCGGCGCGCGGCCGTGGAGATCGGTACCGTCGAACGTAATCCGTCCCGCTGCCGGGCGAATCAACCCGCTGATTGCGCGCAAGGTCGTCGTCTTGCCGGCGCCGTTCGCGCCGATCAGCGCAACGACTTCACCCTCATCGACGTGCAGCGAGATCCCCGAGAGCGCCGTGATCCGGCCGTAACGCGCAACGAGGCCCTCGACCTCAAGTAAGCTCACGCCGGGGCACCGAGGTAGGCTTCGATTACTTTGGGATCGTTGACGACCTCATCGGGCGTGCCTTCGGCGATCTTCTCGCCGTGATCGAGTACGGTGATGCGCTCGCTGATCTGCTTCACCAAACGCATGTCGTGCTCGATTAGGAAAATCGTCACACCGAGGTCGCGAATGCGCCGGATCAGCTCGACGAGATCGGTCTTCTCCTTGGCGTTCATCCCGGCGGCCGGTTCGTCGAGCAAGAGCAATTTCGGCTCGCTCGCCAGCGCACGCGCGATCTCGAGCCGCCGCTGCATGCCGTACGAAAGATTGCTCGCGTACTGCTCGGCGACGTGGTCGAGCTTGACAAAGTGCAGCAGCTCGAAGGCCCGCGCGCGGACGCGGCGTTCTTCACTGCGCTGCGCGGGGGTATGCAGCAGCGAATCGAGGACGTTCGCGCGCATGCGGGCATGCTCGCCGGTCATTACGTTATCGAGCGTCGACATGAACGCGAACAGCCGGATATTCTGAAACGTCCGCGCGATGCCGCCGCTCGCGATCGAACTCGTCTTCATGCCGGAGATCGTCTTGCCGTTGAACACGATACGGCCGGTGCTCGGTGCGTAGATGCCGGTGATCAGGTTGAACACCGTCGACTTGCCCGCCCCGTTCGGCCCGATCATCGCGACGATCGAACCGGCGTCGATCGAGAAATCGAGGTTGTCGACGGCGACGAGGCCGCCGAAGCGCTGGGTGATGCCTTCGAGCTGCAGGAGCGCCATCAGGGCGTGGCCTCGGTAAACAGTTCTTGCTCTTGCAGCGCAATGCCGTCACCCGCGCGCAGCTCGGAGCGCCGCTGGCGGCTCGGGATCAGGCCCTCGGGCCGGAAGAGCATCGTCATCACCAAGATGATGCCGTAGATCAAAAAGCGCGAGTTCGTGAGATCGATCTGCACGCCGAAGCCGTGCATGAAATTCGTCAACTGCGGCAAGATAAAACGGTCGAGCGATGAGATCACGAGGCTGCCGACGATCACGCCCGGGATGTTTCCCATGCCGCCGAGCACGAGCATCGAAAGCACGGCGACGCTGACGTTGAAGCCGAATTGATCGGGCGAGACCAGTTGCAATTTCGATGCGTAGGCGCAGCCTGCTAGTCCGCTAAACGAAGCGCCGATGGCAAATGCCGCGAGTTTGGTTGCGGTCGTGTTGATGCCGACGTGAGCGGCGGCGAGTTCGTCTTCGCGGATCGCCATCCACGCACGGCCGAGGCGGCTGTTGCGGAGATTGTTTGCCGCCAGCACCGCGACCGCAATCAGCAGCAGGATCAAGTAGTAGTAGGGCAGCGCCGCAAAGCCGAAGCGGTAACCGAATACCGACGGCTGGTCGAGCGAGCCGATGCCGTTGGGACCGCCGGTCCACTGCGAGAGGTTGAGAAACGTTTGCGGCACGATTTCGCCGAAGCCGAGCGTGACGATGGCGAGGTAGTCGCCGCGCAACCGCAGCGTCGGCGCGCCCAGTAAAATGCCGAAGAGCGCCGCGACGCCCGAAGCCACGAACAACATCACCCAAAACGGGATGTGAATGCCGAACTGCGGGCTCGCGAGCATCGCAAACGTGTACGAGCCGATCGCAAAGAACGCCGCATAGCCGAGATCGAGCAGCCCGGCGAAGCCGATCACGATGTTGAGGCCGAGCGCGAGCAGCACGAACGCGCCGGCGTCGGCCAGAAAATTCACGAACCCGCCGTTGGAGAAAATCAGCGGCACGATAATCGCCACCGCGAACAACAGGTAAGGCTGCATGCCGCTGCGCCCGCGCAGCGCCGCCAGGACCGTCGCCATCAGACCTTGGCCGGCAACGATTCGCCGAGCAGGCCGGACGGGCGGAAGATCAGTACGAGCACCAGCACCGAAAACACCACGACGTTGCTCCACTGATCGGAGATCAGCTGCGTCGTCATCGCCTCGATCAAGCCGATCAAGAACCCGCCGAGCATCGCGCCCGTGATGTTGCCGATCCCGCCGAGAACGGCAGCCGTGAACGCCTTGAGGCCGGCGCCGAAGCCGTTGAAGAACCACGTCGACCCGTAGTACACGCCGGAAACGAAGCCCGCCGCGCCGGCGAGGGCCGAGCCGATCAGGAAGGTCAGGGCGATCGTGGTGTTGATGTCGATGCCCATCAGCTGCGCGGCGTCACGGTCTTGCGCGGTCGCGCGCATCGCCTTGCCCAGCTTCGTGCGGTATACGAACGCGCGGAGCACGATCATCAGCGCGATGGCGAGCACGACGACGAGAATCTGCTTGGTCGCGATCGTGACGAAGCCCACGTGCACGTCGGGGTTCGGGATCACGTCCGGAAACGGGATCGGGGAAGGACCATGCCAGTACTGCATCACGTTCTCGAGGATGAACGACATCCCGATCGCCGTGATCAGCGGCGCCAGGCGCGGTGCGTTGCGCAGCCGCCGGTACGCGAGGCGCTCGATGATCACGCCGACGAGCCCGCAGGCGATCATCGCCCCGAGCATCGTGACGACGACGACCACGATGAGCATCGGACCGGTCACGATCCCCGTCACACCGAGCAGCGTTAAGATGGCGAGCGAAAAGAACGTGCCGAGCGTGTACACATCGCCGTGCGCGAAGTTGATCAGTTCGATGATCCCGTAGATCATCGTGTACCCGAGCGCGATCAGCGCGTAGATGCCCCCGAGCGAGAGCCCGTTGATCAGTTGCTGAAGAAAGACGTCCAAGACTATTTGAGGACGAGCTGCGTGACCGTAACCGTCTTCCCACCGGCCAAAAGCCGCTTGAGCGTCAGGATTGGCGCCGTGGTATCGCCGTTCGCGTCAAAGCCGATCGGGCCGATCGGCGTCGGGAAATCGCGCGTCGACGCGATGTCTTTGAGCACGACGGCACGGCTGGGCATCTTGCCGCCGCTTTCTTTGAGCGCTTTTTCGATCGCGGCGATGATGATCTGTGTGGCCGCGAACGCGCTCGCGCTGTACGGACCGACGTCGCTCTTGAAGCGCGCCTTATAGTCGGCAACGAACTGCTTCGCCGAGGGCAGCTTGTCGGCGTCGGGCGCCGCGAAGCTGTAGTACACGTTCTCCGCCATCGGGCCGGCTTCTTTAACGAATTCCTCGGTGTCGCTGATGCCGTCGCCGCCCATGTACGGCGTGTTGGTCATGCCGACGTCGGCCATTTGCCGGCGCAGCAAGCCGCCGCCGGTGGAGGTGTTGCCGCCGAAGAACACTGCGTCGGGCGACGTGCTATGCACCTTGGTAAGCAGTGCCTTGAAGTCTTGCTGGTTTGCGGTGATGTGTTCGTGGCCCAGCGAAATGCCGCCGATTTTCTTGAACGAATCCTCGAAATGGTCGGCGAGCCCCTTGCCGTACGTCTCGTTGTCGTCGATGACGAACACTTTTTTGTAGCCGAGCTTCTGTGCGAACGTCGCGAGCGCGCCGCCCTGCCGGCTGTCCTTCGTGCACACGCGGAAGTAGGCGTTCGTGTCGGGGTGCGCGGTGCGCAATTTCTTTGCATCGTCGCCGACCGTCAAGCCGTCGTTGGTATTCGACGGCGAGATCTGCGCGAGTCCCGCATCGTTGGTCAGCGGAATCTCCGACTTCGCGACGTTGGAGTTGAACGGCCCGATCATCGCCATCACGGAACTATCCGCAATGAACGTTTTGACGTTCTGCGCGCCGGCCGCCGGGTCGTGTTTGCCTTGCACCGCATCATCGAGCAGGCTGGCCTCGAGCTTGTAGGTGCCGCCGGCAAAACCACGTTTGTTCGCCTGTTCGATCGCGAGAACGGCCCCGTTTTGCGTCGGCACGCCGATCGCCGCATCCGCCCCGCTGACCGGCAGATCGATCCCGATCCGCAAGGTCCCAAGGGAGGCCGCGTGAGCATTTGTACCGGCGAGAAGCGCAACGAGCACACTCGCGAAGCAAGCGCGCGATACATACGTCAACTGCATAGAACAAACTCCCAAGAAGGCGAACAGCGCAAGGTACGTCCGCGCACCCCCACCCCCCTTGCGCCGTATGGCCTAACCCCCGACGCGCTTGGGGGCTGCGCCGCAATCGCCCCTATCGGCGCTTAGTTTTCGTTGTAGAAGCAGCGGCCGCAGGTTTGGATGTAGCGGACGGTGCCTTCGATCGCGACTTGTTCGCCTTCGGTGATGCGGCTGCCGCGGTCGTCGATGCGGACGTTCATCGTTGCTTTGCGGCCGCAGGCGCAGATGTTCTTCAGTTCTTCGATGTCGTCGGCGAGGGTGAGCAGGTAGGCCGAGCCCGGGAACGGTTCGCCGAGGAAATCGCTGCGGATGCCGTAGCAGATGACCGGAATGTTCGCCACGTGCGCGAGTTTGTGCAGCTGGCGGACTTGTTCGGGATTGAGAAACTGCGCTTCGTCGATCAGCACGCAGGCGACCGGCTTCGCGGTCGTGGCGAGAAAATCGCGCATGCCTTCCTCGACGACTTGGTTGTCGTCGAGAAAGAGCTCCTTGCCGCCCTTGAGGCGGTCGTAGAAATTCGTCCAAGCCGTGAACGTCAGCCCTTTGCGCGACACGCCCAAACGCGACGCGATGTTCGCGTGACCGAAGCGGTTATCCAAATCCGACGTGAAGAGCACGACGTTCATGCCCTGCTCCTCGTAGTTGTGCGCGACTTGGAGCAGGGCCATGGACTTCCCGGCGTTCATCGCCGAGTAGCGGAAGTAGAGCTTCGCCAACCCTAGATCGTCGC
Source organism: Candidatus Lustribacter telmatis (assembly GCA_003164045.1). GTDB lineage: Bacteria > Vulcanimicrobiota > Vulcanimicrobiia > Vulcanimicrobiales > Vulcanimicrobiaceae > Lustribacter > Lustribacter telmatis. Next base: position 7,138 of record PLRU01000024.1, on the reverse strand, counting down.
CGGCCTGGGCGGCGTTCCCGCCGGAGTGCCGCTACCCGTGTCGGTAGAAGCCGGGCCGTGACGCGTCGGGCGGAACTTCTCTTCGATCGATGCGATGATAACGTAAAGCGTCGGCGTGATGAACAAGTTGAGGATACTCGAGCAGATCATCCCGCCGAACACCACGGTGCCGAGCGAGTTGCGCGCCGCGCTGCCCGCGCCCGTGGCGAAGACGAGCGGCGTTACGCCGAGAATGAACGCGATCGACGTCATGAGGATCGGTCGTAACCGGGTTTCCGCGGCACGTCGCGCCGCCTCGGGGATCGCCACGCCCGCCGCTCGCAGCTGGTTGGCGAACTCGACGATCAGAATGGCGTTCTTGCTCGCGAGGCCGATCAGCATGACGTAACCGACCTGCCCGAACACGTCCGACACCATGCCGCCGCGCAGCTTGAGGCCGATGAACGCACCGAGAAGCGCGAGTGGCACCGCCAGCAAGATGATCAGCGGATCGGCAAACGACTCGTACTGCGCCGCCAGCACGAGGAACACGAACACGATGCCGAGCGCAAAGATGAGCGCCGCGGCGCCGCCGCTCTCGACTTCTTCGAGCGAGATCCCGCTCCACTCGTAAGCGAGACCCGCCGGCAGATGCGACGCGAAACCGGCCATCGTGTTGAGCGCCTCGCCGGAACCGTGGCCGGGTGCCGGTCCGCCCGATATCGAGACCGATCGATAGAGGTTGTAATGCGTGATGGTCGGCGCCGCTTGAATCTTTTGGATCTGCACGAGACCGCTGAGCGGAATCGGCGCGGTCGGCGTCGGGATCCCGTTCACCGTCGTCGATCCGTTGACGAAGATGTTCTGCAGATCTTGAATGCGCGAACGATACGGCTGATCGGCCTGCACGTACACGCGATACGACCGGCCGGCCATGTCGAAGTCGTTGACGTAGACCGATCCGAGATACACCTGCATCGTGTTGTAGATGTCGGCCACGTTCACGCCGAGGCTCTGCGCCTTGTTGCGATCGACATCGACGTTGATCACGGGCGAATTATTGGTGAACAGCGTGTAGACGCCCGCGAGGCCGCTGTGCGGCGCGTAGGCCTGTCCGATCACTTGATACGCGGCGCCGAGCAACGGTGCGAGGCCCAAGCCGTTGCGATCCTCGAGTTCGAAATCGAAACCGCCTTGGAAACCGAGTCCCGGGATCGCCGGCGGATTGACCGCGAACGCCTGGATGCCCATCGGATTGAGATAGAGCTGCGGACCGAGCCGTGCCAGGACCGAATCGAGATCGTGCTCGGATCCGTTGCGCTGGTCCCACGGCTTGAGCAGCACGAACATGAGGATCTTGTTCGAACCGGTTCCGGTAAAGCTGAAGCCGGCGATGTCGAAGACGTTGAGGATCTCGGGCTGGCGCTTGAGGATCCCCTCGAGCATGCGCTGCACTTTGTGCGTGTAGTCGATCGATCCGCCCTCGGGCGCTTGCGCACTGACGAGGAAGTAGCCCTGATCTTCGGCCGGGATGAAGCCGGTCGGCGTAGTCACGAAGAACAGGCCCGTGATCGCCAGCAGCACGGCGAAACACGCAAACGTGATGGCCGGCCGGCGCAGCACGTTGGGCAGCACGCGATGGTAGCCGCTGCGCGTAGCATCGATCGCGCGATTGACGGGTTTGAACAAGGGCGACTTCTTGTCGGTCTTGATGTTGCCGAGGAAGATCGACGAGAGCACCGGCGTCAGCGTCAGCGCGTTGAAGAGCGAGATCGTGATCGAACATGCGATCGTCAGCGCGAACTGTTTGTAGAGCTGACCGGTCGTGCCCGGAAAGAACGCCACGGGAACGAACACGGCAAGCAGCACGAGCGATGACGCAAGCACGGCGCCCGAGATCTCGGCCATCGCTTCGCGCGCACCCTCGAACGGGTCCATGCCCTTCTCTTGGATGAAGCGCGCGATGTTCTCGATCACCACGATCGCGTCGTCGACGACGAGACCAGTGGCCAGCGTGAGACCGAAGAGCGTGAGCGTGTTGATCGAGAAGCCGAGCACCTTCATCAAGAAGAACGTGCCGAGCAGCGAGATCGGGATCGTCAGCGCCGGGATCAGCGTGGTCCGCCAATCTTGCAAGAACAAGAAGATAACGAGCACGACGAGCGCGATCGCGATCAGCAGCGTAACGATGACTTCTTTGATCGACTCGCTCACGTAGAGCGTCGTATCGAAAGCGACGTTGAAGTGCATGCCGGCCGGAAACTTCGAGGAGAGCCGCGTCAGGGTCGCGATGACTTGCTGCGACACTTGCAGCGCGTTGCCGCTCGGCAATTGCAGAATACCGATACCGACGGCGTCCTTGCCGTTGTACCAGATGCTGCCGGAGTAGTCTTCCGCACCTAGTTCGACGCGGCCGACATCGTTGACCGTCACGTATCCGCCGTCGGGCGTGGCGCGCAGGATGATGTCGCCGAAGCCCTTCGGGTCGTGCAGACGTCCGTTCGAACGGACGGTATACTCGTACGGCTGCGAGCCGTTCGTGGGCGGCGCGCCGATCGATCCGGCCGCAACTTGAATATTCTGATTGGTCAGCGCGGTGACGACATCGCCCGCGGTCAGGCCGTTGTCGGCCAGACGCTTGGGATCGACCCACAGGCGCATCGCGTACTTGCGCTCGCCGAATACCTGCACGCCGCTCACACCGGGAATGCGCTGCAGATCGTTGACGACGTTGTTTTCGAGGTAGTTCGAGATCTTCTCGTTCGTCAGGCTCGGATCGTCGGACGTGATGCCGATGCCCATCACGAACGTGCCGTTATTCTTCGAAACCGCGACGCCGGTCAGCTTGACCTCGTTCGGCAGCCGCCCTTGCGCGAGGTTGACCGCGTTCTGCACGTCGTTGGCGGCCTGGTCGAGATCGCGGTCGAGGTTGAACGTGGCGGTGATCGTCGACCCGCCTTGGTTCGTCGACTGCGATGAGATGTAGCGCAGACCTTGCACGCCGTTGATCGCCTGCTCGAGCGGCGTGGTCACGCTGGCCTCGACCGCTTCGGCGCTCGCGCCGGTGTAGGTCGCCGCCACCGTCACCGTGGGCGGCGCGATGTTGGGGAACTGCGCGATCGGCAGCGTGGGGATGGCCACGACGCCGAGAAGCAAGATGACGAGCGCGCATACCGTCGCAAAGACGGGACGCCGCAGAAAGAAGTCGATCACGTTGGACTCGACTCTGGGAAAGCGCTTAGGGTTGCTTTCAGCCGCTCGCCCGGGCGCGAATTTCCCCGACGACGCGGCCCGCAACATTGCGGACCGGTGGACGCGCATGCGCACCGAGCGCGTCAGCGGCGGCTCCCTCGAGCGCACGCAGCCCAGCGAGCAGCGCCAGGGTGGCCGGTGCCGCCGCGCGCGCCGCACCATCGACGACTTTCACCACGAGACCCGTCCCCGTGCCTAGCAGGGCGCTCGCGTGAACGCCTTCGGCACCGCCCTTCGCGATGATCGCGCCGCCGCTGACCTGCATGAGGCCGGTGTCGAAGCGCCCGGTACCCGAGACCATCCACGGATCGCCGGCCATTGCATCGCGCACGGTGAGCAGCGCGGCGCGGTCGGCGCCGTCGAACCCGCGCAACGTTGCGAAGCGCGCGAAACCGCGTGCCGCGCGGGCGAGCGTCGTCGCGAAAACCGGAATCCCGCAGCCGTCGATGGCGATACGATCCGGCGTGAACCGGTCGTCGAACACGCGCTCGCAAAAGGCGAGGATCTCGCGCTGCACCGGATGTGCGGCATCGAGATACCCGGCGAACGGCTCGCCGCGCAGCTTCGCCAACGCCAAAATGCCGGCATGTTTGCCCGAGCAGTTGTTGTGCAGCGCATCCGGCATGCCGCCGCATTGCAGATCATCGACCGTTGCACCGATCTTTGCCAGAATCGACGCCGCCGTCGTCAAGTGCCGCGGTTCGCCCATGTGCGACGCGCACATCACGGCGATTTCATGCGCATCGAGGCCGAAGCGCTCCGCTACGCCGGCGCGCACCGCCGCCGCCGCAATAAACGGCTTCGCCGACGAACGCAAAAACACGGGCACATCGATGCTCCCGTGTTCCAGCAGAATCGTACCGGCGTCATCGCACGCGCACGCAGCGACCGCGTGCGTCGATTCGACGCGCTCGCCGCGCCAAACGTCGACCATCGGGATACCCGCAAGCTCAGCACTCACGGGCATCCCGCGTTCGGCGTTAGACCAGCGCGGCCTCGACGACCGGGTTCTCGATTTCCGCGTAGAGCGGGCTCGAGAGGTAGCGTTCGCCGGTATCGCAACCGATCGTGACGATCGTCTTGCCGGCGAATTGGGGACGCGCCGCGACTTGCAGCGCCGCCCAGATGTTCGCCCCCGACGAAATCCCGAGCAGCAGACCTTCTTCGCGCGCGAGGCGGCGCGCCGTCGCGATCGCATCGTCGAACGACGCGGTGATCACTTCGCTGTAGACCTTCGTGTCGAGGACTTCGGGCACGAAGCCCGGCGCAAAGCCTTGCAGCTTGTGCGGTCCCGGCTTGCCGCCGGAGAGGACGAGCGAGGTGTCGGGCTCGACCGTCATGATCGTCACGCCCGGCTTGCGCTCCTTGAGCACCTGGCCGACGCCGGTCACCGTACCGCCCGTTCCCACGCCGGCGATGAACACATCGACGGCGCCGTCGGTATCGCGCCAGATTTCCTCGGCCGTCGTGCGGCGATGCACTTCGGGGTTGGCCGGATTTTCGAACTGGCCGGGCATGAAATACTTGCCGGGGTTACTGTCGCGAATCTCTTTGGCCTTAGCGATTGCGCCCTTCATGCCGTCGGCGCCGGGCGTGAGCACGAGCTGCGCGCCGTATGCCTTGAGCAGGCTGCGGCGTTCGAGCGTCATGGTCTCGGGCATCGTCAGGATGATCGGGTAGCCCTTGGCAGCCGCCACGAATGCGAGACCGATGCCCGTGTTGCCGCTGGTGGGTTCGACGATCACGGTGTCGGGACGCAGGCGCCCGTCGCGCTCGGCGGCCTCGATCATCGCGACCCCGATGCGGTCTTTGACGCTGCCGGCGGGGTTGAACGACTCGAGCTTGACCAGCACGATGCCGCCCAGGCCCTTGTTCAACCGGGAAATTTTGACGAGCGGCGTGTTGCCGACCGTATCGATGATGCTGTCGTAAATCCGAGCCACGGTGGTCGATCCTCACTTCTACTGTGATGTGCTGCGAAAGCGTACACGCCATAGACTACTGGACCGGTCCAAAAGCTGCAACAGGGTGGCGACTCCTGGGGCCGAACGTACGTTCGCTCTTACCGTGTTTTCGCTGACCGAAAAGTCGCTCTACGTGGCGGCCATCGACCTCTGGATCGACTCCCTGCGCGAGCGCGACCGCTGCTATGTCTCGCACGGGCACTCGGACCACGCCCGCGAGCACGGCACGGTCGTCACGTCGGTCAACAGCGCGCGCGTCTGCCGCCTGCGCTTCGGCCGGCGCACGGGGCGCTCGAAGCAGACCTCGTTCTTGCCCGACGCCCCGCGCCGGCGCGACGTCACGTTTGAAGAGCACGCCTTCAATGAGCCTTGGAGCGCCGGCGAGCACCGGCTCACGCTCTTCTCCGCCGGTCACGTGCTGGGCAGTTCCCAGTTGCTGATCGAGGGCGCCGGCGGCTCGTTCGTGTACACGGGCGATTTCAAGCTGGCACGTTCGTACACGTGCGAGCCGCCCGAGGTGAAGAAATGCGACGTGCTGCTGATGGAGTGCACGTTCGGCCGGCCGCAGTACGTGTTTCCCTCGCGCGACGAGATCGAAGAACGGATCGTCGACTTCGCCACCCGCGCACTCACCGACGGCTGCGCGCCGCTCTTCTTCGCCTATTCGCTCGGCAAGGCTCAAGAAGTGATGGCGATTCTGGCGAAGGCCAATATTCCGCTAACGGCACACGGCGCAGTGCACGCGATGGCGCGCGTGTATGAGGAAGCCGGCGTCCATCTCGGCGCGTATGAGAAATACGACGCGCTCACGTACGACGGCACGCGCGCGCTCGTTTGGCCGCCCTCGGGAAAGACGCGCCCGAAAGCCGCGCACAATCGACCGCTGCGAACCGCGATGCTCACCGGCTGGGCGATGGACGCCGGCGCATCGTACCGCTACGGAGTCGATGAAATGATCCCGCTCTCCGACCACGCCGACTTTCCGGCCCTGCTCGACTACATCGAGCGCGCCGAACCGAAGAAAGTCTGGCTCAACCACGGCTGGCGCGATTTTGTCTGGCGCCTACGCAAACTCGGCATCAACGCCGACTACCTCGAAGCCCACCAGCAACTGGCACTGTTCTAGCTAGTGCAGAGAATCGCGGCAGCCATCTGTCATCCCGAGCGTAGTCGAGGGATCGCCACCCTCTTCCCTTGCGGATCGTTGCGGGCGGCGTGATATCATAGTATGATATCAACTATGGCCGACCTGTTGATCCGCAATGTTCCCGCGCAGACGCTGGCCGCGATAAAAGAGCGCGCGAAGCGGCGAGGGCTCTCGGTTCAGGCCGAGGCGCTAGCCACGTTGGAACGCGGGGCGCAACCGACCGGCATCGGACTTGTCGCCTGGCTGAAGACCGTGCGTCCGAAAGCGCCCGCGTCGGAGATCGACGCAGCGGTTGAAGCCGCCACTGCTGCCATTCGAGCTGACCACGAACGATGACCCTCGTTATCGATGCCAGTGCGGCATTTAAGGTTCTGCTTGGCACGCGAGCCGACACCGTACTCGAAGAACACAACGAACTCGTCGCGCCAGACCTCCTCGTGGCTGAGTTGTTCAACGCGCGGTGGAAAAACGCCCGAGCCGGCCTTCTCGCTCCATCGATCGATGCAATTGTCGAATTCCTTGCTCGCGTTCAGATCATGCCGTGTTTCCCATACGCTCCAGGAGCCGCGCGGATGTCCGAAACACTCGATCACCCCCTTTACGATTGTTTCTACGTAACCATCGCCCAGCAAGAAAACATAAAATTCCTTACTAATGACGCTCGCCTGGCGCGAAAACTGCGGTTAAACAAACTCGGTTCCGTACTCGCCTAAAGGGGGCGGGACATGATCGCATTTGCGCGGGCTTGCGCTGCGATTGCGGCGACGGCGAGTAAGCTCGAGAAGGTCGCACTGGT
>PLRU01000073.1:110438-216674 GCA_003164045.1 Candidatus Lustribacter telmatis | reverse complement strand
CTTCGGACGCTAAGTATGCTTGCCGGGGCCCGCGGCGGTTGATATATTTGTGGGCAGAGGGAATACACATGATCGCTCGCGACCCAGACGCCTCCTCCGGTACGCACGCTCGCGCGTTTCACAACTATGCGCCGTGGATTAACGTCGTTTTCGGGCTCATGGTGTTCGCGCTGCGCTACACCTCGCCGCCCGGAACGTTCAGCGTTCACTGGAATCTTTTTCTGACCGGGATCGTCATCATGTTCACAGCCCTTGCAGCGACGATCGCTCACGGCGACCCGAAAAAGAACTATTGGTCGGGGATCAACGTGGCTGCCGGAGCATGGCTGCTCGTGTCGGCACAGACGATTCCGGCCGTTGCGCGGGTGACGATCGCGCAAGATATCTTGGGTGCGCTGGTCATCGTCGTCGGCATCGCTTCGCTCGTGATCGAATTCGCCTAGGGCGCCCATGTGGGGCTTCGTCGACAGATGAAGAACCGTAGGGGACGATGCTGGAGCCTCAAGCTTTTGCGCGGTACGACGAATCGCCGGACGCCCTGTTTTACGGCCAGCCGCGCTTTGTCGAACACATCGACGAAGGCGCGATTGCCGACGTCGTGCGGTTGCATCGCGAACGGTTGCCCGCCGGCGGTGAGATCCTCGATCTGATGAGCAGTTGGGTGAGTCACTTACCCGCCGAGGTCGACTATGCGCGCGTCACCGGCCTGGGAATGAACGCCGCCGAACTCTCTCGAAATCCGCGCTTGACCGCGTCGGTCGTCCACGACCTCAATGCATCGGTAGCGCTGCCGTTTCCGGATGCGACCTTCGATGCGGCGACGATCTGCGTATCGATCCAGTATCTTACCGATCCCGTCGCCGTACTGCGCGATCTTGCGCGCGTCGTGCGCCCCGGTGGTGTAGCGGTCGTGACGTTTTCCAATCGCTGCTTTCCAACGAAGGCGGTCGCGGTTTGGCAAGGCCTCGACGATCACGGGCATCTCGCGCTGGTCTCAAAATATTTTGAGAGCGCCGGGTGGACCGGAATCGAAGCCGTTACGTCACCGCCGCGACCGAGAGATCCCTTGTACGCCGTCGTCGCGACGTCGCCGCCGGCCTGAGGCACGCCGCTAACGATGGAGCAAAACGCAAACGACGCGGCAGCCAAAGCGGTCGCATTCGCCAACGGCTTGCAGAAAAGTATCAGCGTCAGTGGGAAGCGCTGGGCGCAATGGCCGGGCGGCGCGGATACGCTCGCCCACGTCATCGGTTGCATCGATTGGCTTCGGCAGCGGTTAACGGCAGCTTCCGGAGCGGAAGACGGCGCGGCGCTCGTTGCCGCATGCATCGCAGATTTGCGCGCGATCTTGGAGTGGACGACGTATCAGTCGGCCGCACTCGCGACGGCGCGTGCCCTTCGTGTAGCCCGCAAGACGCGGGCATTCGCCGAACAATTCGGACTGATCGACAACCCGGCCGCGCGGCTTTCGGTTCTCGTCGACTCGGAAGAGTCTCTGATCGAGAACGTGCGCACGAAAAACGACTACATGCAGGCTATTGCCACGCGCCATCCCCAGCTCTCCCTTCCGCGGCCGCTCGTCTCGGTCGAGAGTCTCGCACCGAAAATCGAAAAGAAACCGGGGAGACTCGACTTGATCCAGCAATTGAAAAAAGGCGCGAAAGGAAAATAAGCGGTGTACGAAACGGCCGGGGATACGTTCGTCCTCTCCATCGAACCTCGGGCGACGGACGGTGACCCATTTATTTTCGCCTTCTCGGGTAACGAACTCGTGCTGGCGGCCGATGCACTGCCGTCGCTCGGCGCGCTCGGTCCCGGCGCATCGCTCGACGATGCGATCTGCGTTGGTGCGTGGACGGGGCGCCGCACCTGCTACGCGCTTGCACTCGGCGATTCGGAACTGCCGCCGGGACTGCGTACGATCGGTCTGCGGGCGGTGCACGGCGAACTNNCCCGCGGATCTCGCCGGCGATCATGGTACTGATCCATCGCGGCCGCGAAGTGTTGCTCGCCCGCAACAGCCGCAACCTGACGGGCGCGTTTTCGGCGCTAGCCGGTTTCGTCGAAGCCGGCGAAACGCTCGAAGAATGCATGGTGCGCGAAGTGCGTGAGGAAGTCGGCGTGACGATCCGCGACATCCAGTATTTCGGCAGCCAGTCGTGGCCGTTTCCGCACTCGATGATGATCGCGTTTACCGCCGAGTACGCGGGCGGCGAGATCGTTCCGGACGGTATCGAAATTGCCGAAGCACGCTTTTTCGACGTCGATGCGTTGCCGAAGCTGCCTCCCGCCGGGCTCAGCATTGCGAGCCGGCTCATCGGCACGGTTAGCGCGCGGTTACGTGAAGGTTATTCGTCCGGTTCGGGTTGATTGACGTCGCGCTGTTCGTCGTTCTGACCGACTTCGCCGTACACGGCCGTTCCGTCTCCGATCTCGCGTAGGCGCCGAGCCCGCTCGTCGGCGGTCGGTTCGTCTGTGGTTTTGTCGTTATCGGTCATCGTCGGGATTCTCATCATCGAGCGTGCGATCGAGGTTGGCGGCGGGCCCATCGAGCTGATCGGGCTCGTTCTTCTCGATCTGTTCGAGCGCGAGCCGGTCGTAGTCGATGGCCGTGTCTTCGGACGGTCGTTCTGTCATACGGCCGTCTTACCCAAGAACCGCGCTCCGAAGCGGCTACGGTACGAGGGCACGCAGCCGCTCGGAATCGACCACCACGACGTGGCTCGTACGCATGTCCAGGAGCTTTTCATCCCAGAAACGGTTCAAGGTGCGATTGACCGTCTCGCGCGTCGTAGCGATCATGTTCGCCATTTCTTGGTTGGTGAGGCGTAAGCTGATCCGGGTGCCGTTGTCGACACGCTCGCCGAACTGTTCGGCCAGATTTAGGAGCAGGGCGGCGAGGCGCGCCCGAATGTCTTGGGAGTTGGTGGCGGCGATGAGGGCGTTGGCAGCGCGCAGCCGTTCGGAGAGAGCGATTGCGAGCGACCGGCCGATGTGCGGGTTGCGGTCGAGAAAGATCAGGAAATCGGCGTGCCGGATCGCCCCCACCTCGACGTCGGTGAGCGCCTTGATCGATGCGCTGCGCAGCGATGAATCGAACATCGCCATTTCACCAAAGAAATCGCCCTCTTTAAGGATCGCGAGGATCATCTCGCGGCCATCGGGCATGATCCGGCACACCGAAACCGACCCGCTGACCAAGAAGAAGAACGTGCTGCCCGGGTCGCCCTCGCGCACGACGAATTCATGCTTCGAATAGGTGCGGTCGGTAACCGTGGCCGCTATGCCGGCTACTTCCTCATCGCCGAAGTCCCGAAAGAGCGGAACGCGTCGAATGGACGCGGCGTCGATCATCAGAAAGACGGGATTTCATGTCCGCCATCGACACCCTGCCGCCCACTGGGACAAGGTGCGTTAAGGCGGCGGCATGCTCTTGGAGGACGCCAAACCGAAGAGCGCAGCAGCGTTATCCCAAGAGATGCGCGCTGCGACGTCCGGGGGTAACTGTCCGGCGATCCGGCGATACCGATCGATGACGCCGAAGTAGCTAAACCAGTTGCCGGTCTGGTTCGCATAGTAGTCGGAACCATACATGAGCTTATCGCTGTGCTTCGTCAGCAGCGCCAGCCACTCCGGAAGCAACGCACCGCAGCGATCGAACATCACCGGGCCGAGCTTTGCCGCTTTGGCCGGATCGACGAATTCAAAGCGTCCGTCCACGATGCGTGAGATCGTCGCCCACACGTTGGGATGCGCGGAGAGCATCGCCTCCATTTTGTCGGCCGATCCGTAAGCGACGCTCGGTATGACAAAGCGCTGCTGCGGCCAGGCGGCATAGAGCTGGTCGAAGTGCGCCTTATCGCGGTCCCAGGCCCAGGCTTCGAAATGCGTCAGTAGGGGGACGTTGAAGGGCGCAAGCTGCGCGAGCAATTGTTTCGTGCCCGCACCGCCGGGGTCGACGTAGATATCGCCCGTGCGCGTCGGGGGATGGTCGGGTTTGTCACCGTGCGTGTAGAGGATCTCGCCGACGAACTTATACGTGCCGTTACGAACGCCGGTGACGGTCTCGCCGATAAATCCGCGCGGCAAGTCGCCGGACGTGATAAATCCGACTTTCGGCGCGCCGAGGACGAACAGGTCGGGGTGCGCTTGCGCGAGTGCGAGCACGGCCTTAGCGGTTTCGGTTTGATCGCCGCCCTTGCTATTGGCAAAAAACGCAATGCGCTTCACGCCTGCGGAATCCGCGGCCGCAACGAGGCCGTCGACTTTGGGGTTCCAGGCCTGCACGTTGGCGTCGAAAATGGGGCCGTTATACGGAGGCGGTAGCGTCGGGCAATCCGCCGCCCCTGCGGCGCGGGCCGTGCAGACGAGCAGAACCGTCAGACACACCATCGTGAGGCGTAGCATGCTCGCTTGGCATACGACGTCTCACCTCTGTCCCCTTGGGTTAGCCGGAAGCCCCCGAACCGCTTGCGCTAGGAGTATGCGCGCATAAAGCTATCGATCAGCCGCGTGACGGTTTCCGGTTGCTCGGCGAAGACGAAATGCCCGGCGTGGTTGACGAAATGCATTTCGGTGTTGGTGTTGGCTTTGCTCATGATTTCCATCGCACCGAGGCCGAACCGGTAGGGTGCGAACGTATCGTTCCAGCCCCAGATGATGCACGTCGGCATCTGCAAGTGGCCGGCCCGGATGAGGTCGAGCGTGGAATGCTTGGTGTCGACCATCCACCATACGAGGGCGCCGGAATCGTTCACGAGTGCGGGGTTGGCCTTCACGCGATCCGGATTATCGCGCACCCACTGCTCCTTTGCGGCGCGGAATCGGCGGCTCGCTTCCTGCGTTTTCGGCAGTTGCGCGATGCGATATTCCGCCTCGACCGAGGCATCGGTGACGATCGCTTTGTTATAGGAAAGCGTGCTCGCAAGGTCGGCCGCGCGAATCTGCTCGCGCGTGGGAGGTTGCGTCGCCGGCGGCGGATCGGGGCGCTCGGGCAGCGTGACGTCATCCGGTGCGAGCGCGTTGGTATCGAAGATGATGAGGTGGCTGACGAGTTCCGGATGATCCACGGCTATGCGCGCGGCGGGCAGAGCGCCGCGCGAGTGACCGGCAACGATCGCCCGCGTGATTCCGACGGCGCGCATAAACCCATAGGCGTGCCGGATGATCCCATCCATCGAATAATCCGCGGTGGTTTTCGGCAAATCGGTGAAGCCCATGCCGAGTTTGTCGAACGCATACACGTGATACGAGGCTGCAAGCCGATCGAAAATCGCGGCAAAGCCGTCGGCCGATGCGGTTGCCGGCCATTGGCCGCCGTGGATGAGTACCAGCACCGGTCCGCGCCCGGCGTCAAAGTAGCGCGTGCGAATGCCGTCGACGTCGATAAACTTCGGCGCTCCCATAAGCCGCGAATCATAACTCGGCGGAACGGAAGCTGCGATCCCGGGCTCGGCGAGCAACGGCGCGATCAGCGCACCCGCCGCCGCGGTAGCAAGAAAGGAGCGGCGAGGTGTCGTCATGCAAGGAAGCATTCGTGAAGACGTCTGCGATCGCTTTTGCCTTAACGCTCGTGCTTGCCGGTTCGGCTTCGCCGGGCGGCGCGCAAACGGCGACGTACACGATCCCGGTCATTCTTTCGCAGACCGGAGCCGCGGCCGCGCCGGGGCAGGATCAACTCGCGGCGCTGCAAGCGTACGAGAAGCTCGTGAACCGGACGGGCGGCATTCGCGGCGAGCAATTGCATTTTCAGATTTACGACGATGCGTCGAGCCCGCAAACCGCGGTGCAACTGACCAACACGATTCTTGCCGCAAAGCCGGCGGTCGTGTTCGGTTCGACGCTCGCCCCGGCGACGACCGCAATGATGCCGTTCTTTAAGGACGGTCCGGTGCTGTATTCGCTGACGCCGCTCGTGTATCCCGAAAAAGGCAGCTGGGTCTTCGCAACGCTGCCGCTGATCCAGCACGTCGAGTCGGTGATGTTCCGCTACATGCGCGGTCGCAACTGGACGAAGGTCGCCTTCCTGCGTACCAACGACGTGTCGGGCCAAGATAACGAGAAAGCGATCGACGCCGCGCTCGCAGAGCCCGACAACCGTTCGATCGTTACGACGACGAAGCAGCTCTTCAACGTCGCCGACATCAACATCGCGGCGCAAGTCAGTGCGGTGAAGTTCAGCGGCGCGCAGGCGATTTTCGTGTCGGCGACCGGCGCGCCGTTCGGCATGGTGATGCGCAGCCTCGCCGACGCCGGCGTCGACATCCCGATCTTTACCGGCGCGACGAATATTGCCCCGGCGTTCATCGAGCGCTTCAAACAATACGTGCCCAAATCGGGCCTCTGGATCGTGTTCCCAAGTTATGCGAAGCGCGATCGTGCGGCGCGCGATCCGTTGCGCGCGACGATCGACGAGTTCTATACTACGCTCGAAGCGTCCGGGCAACGGCCTGGGGCAGCGCACGCGTTTGCGTGGGACGGGGCGAAGATCGTCGTCGCCGCATTGCGCGCACTTGGTCCGGCCGCGACGTCGCAACAGATCCACGAGTGGATCGAATCGCTGCACGATTTTCCGGGGGCACTCGGGCTCTACAACTTCCGCATCGGCGATCAGCACGGGCTCGACGACAAGTCGCTCTACATCGTCCGCTACGATCCCAATGCCCCAAATGGAAACGCGGAAATCGTGAGTGAGGCGGGCGGGGTGCCGCTCCGCACGCGCTGAATGCCATTCGCTTAGCCTTGTTAACGAGGAGCTGCCAACTATGGACGTGATTGCCCGCCTTGATGCAGTCGTCGACGACTTCAATCGTCGCTGCCGGTTTTTCAACACGCCGCTGACACGCGAACGCGCCCAAATGTTCGTGCGTCAGCACCGCCTCAATACGCGGCAGCGCAATAGCGTCCACAAACTTGCGGTTGCTACGAATTGTCCGATTTGGGAAATTCGCATGCGCATCATCGGCGCGTCGGCGCAGGAACTCATTGCGGACAACGAGTTCGGTGAGGGGAAGGCGCACTGGGAGATTCTCGAAGATCTCGGCGTTGCAATCGGCATGAACCGTGACGAGATTCGCGCGGCCACGCCGTTGCCGAGTACGCAGTTGTGCTGGCTGGCCTGGGAAACGCTAACGAAGAACCGGCACTGGCTCGAAGGTCTGATGGCGAACACGTGCGCCGAACGTTCGAACGTTCCCGGTTACGGCAACGGTCGCCAGCGCGAAGTTGGCTGGTCGGGCGTACAACGCGATCAATGGCGCGAACTCTACGGCCTGACCGACGCGCAGTTGGCGTTCTGGGGCATCCACAGCGAAGCGGACGTCGAACATTCGAACCTTGGCTGGCAGACGGTGGCCAAGTACGCGGAAGATCTGAACATGGCCGATGCCGTCGTCGAAGCGTGCCGCGTCAACCTACTCGTGTGGGAGAACTACTTCAACGGCATCGGCGACGCGGCGGAAGCGCTCGTTGCGGGGAAATCGCTCGCGTCGGTCTTGTGACCACACGATTGACGCGGCGTGCCGCGTTAGCTGCCGGAACGTATCTGTTCGGCGCATGCGCGACGGCCGGCCGTGCGCAGAATACCGCTCCTGACCTCATAGCGCTGCGGCTTGCGTCGTCGCCAGCCGACGACACGATGCCGGTGCTCTATGCGCAGCAAATGGGCGCGTTTCGGCGCGCCGGTCTCGACGTTCAACTGACGCGGGCGACGAGCGGTTCCGCCGTCGCGGCCGCCGTCGCCGGCGGTTCCCTGGACATCGGAAAGTCGAGTATCGTGTCGATCGTCACGGCGCGTGCGAAGGGCGTGCCGTTCGTCTGGATCGCGCCGGCGTCGATGTACAATCCCGCCGCTCCCGACGGCGGCCTAATCGTGTCGACGGGCTCGCCGATCAAGACGGGTCGCGACTTGAACGGAAAGATCATCGCCACGCCGGCGCTCGGCGATCTGAACACGATCGCAGCGCGAGCTTGGGCCGATCAGAACGGCGGTGATTCGAAAACGATCCAGTTCGTCGAAATTCCGGTAGCGGCACAAGCCGCAGCGCTCGACGAAGGCCGTATCGCTGCCGGCGGCATCATCAATCCGTTCTTGGGCCAAGCGCTGGCGTCGGGGAAAGCGCGCTTCCTGGCCCCGTTTTACTCGGCGATCGCAAGGAGTTTCATGCTCTCCGGTTGGTTCACCACCGCCGATTTCGCTGTAAAGCACCGCGACGCGATCGCAAACTTCCAGCGCATCATCGACACATCATCGACGTACACGAACGCGCACCATGCCGAGACGGCGCCGCTCTTGGCAACCTGGAGCGGCATCACGCTCGACGCCGCCGCTCACTCCCCGCGCATGACCAACGGCACGCGCATCGCAGCCGAAGAGATTCAGCCCGTCATCGATCTGCTCGCGCGCTACGCCGTGATTCCCAAGGCATTTGATGCTCGCGAGATGATCGTTCAGCCGCCGTAAAAGACGCCCTCGCCGAGATCTTTCAACTCGAGGATCGCGGCGTCCGGCCGTCCGGCCGGCGGCTTCATCACGTGCGCTTCGACCGCTTCGGCGATAACGACGTGGTGATCGCCGGCTTCAACGATCGTGGCTACGCGGAATTCGATGGCGGCGATTGCGGAATCGAGAATCGGTGCGCCGGTCGTTCCGGCGTGATAGGCTTGACCGCTCAGCTTGCCGCCTTCGACGACCGTCGGCTTGAAGAACGTGTACGCCACGTCTTTCTGATCTTTGCCGAGCATGCACAAGGCAAAGAACGATCCGTTGCTCAGCGCCTTGCGGCCGTGGGAATCGGCCTTTACGCCGACCGCAACGAGCGGCGGAGCGAACGACGCCTGCGTAACCCAGTTCACCGTTGCGGCCGAGATCGTGCCCTGGCCGTCGTCGGTGGTGAGAATGTAGAGCCCGTAGGGGATCATCCGGAGTGCGGTTTTCTTTGCGTCTGCGTCCATGCGAAAAGCATGCTCCGTGCGCGGCGCCGTCCCTCTCGGCCGCTTGCTTGCGGCAAGAACCCGCGGCCCGGGACCGAAGCGTTCTGAGGCGGCCGCAGGCCGCTGTTGGGGAGGTCGCCATGATGCTCGCTCGTACGGATTTTCTGCGTATCGTCGCGGTTGCCGGAGCCGGTTGGACCCTCGGGCTCGAGGCGCTGCAGAGTCCGGCCGGTGCTGCTGCGGGCGACTGGTCGTCGCTCGGCTGGGTNNCCGATGCTCGTCGCCGAAGAACTCGAGATGCCGCTCGACCGGATGCGCTTCTCGCTCGCGCCGGCCGAGGCGCGTTGGAATCCGCCGGGCCGCGACGCGATGTCCACCGGCGGCAGCCAAACGATCAAGCAGATGGCGCCCGTCATGCGCAAAGCCGGCGCCACCGCGAAGACGATGCTGATTGCCGCGGCCGCGAAGCGTTGGAGCGTCGATCCCGCGACCTGCCATGCGCGCGCCGGCGCCGTGCTCGGGCCGGCCGGTCGCCATTCCGACTACCGCGAGTTGATCGCCGATGCGTCGTCACTCGCTATTCCGACCGACGTCACGCTGAAGACGCCGGATCAGTTCACGCTGATCGGGACGCGTCCGCGCCGGCTCGACGTCAAGCAGAAGACGAACGGAACGGCCGTTTTTGGACTCGATTTCCGCGTGCCGGGGATGCGTTTTGCGTCGATCGAGAAGGCGCCGGAAATCGGCGGCACGGTGACGTCGTTCGATCGCGCGGCGGCGCTGCGGGTGCCGGGCGTGCGCGACGTGTTTCCCGTTTCGACCGGCGTCGCGGTCGTGGCCGACAACACGTGGGCCGCATTCCAAGGCCGGCGGGCCCTGAACCCATCGTTCGGGTTCGGACCGAACGCGAGTGCATCGTCGCCCGCGATGTCGGCGACGATGTACGAACTCGTGCAGAAGCCGGGCGCGGTGGTCAAGAGCGTCGGCGATGCGCGTGCGGCGCTCGCAACCGGAACCGTCGTGCGCGCGACCTACGAGGTTCCGTACGCCGCCCACGCCCCGATGGAGCCGATGAACGCCACGGCCGACGTGCGCGCCGATCGCGTGACGGTGTGGGCGCCGACGCAAGTGCCGACGGCATCGCAAGCAATTGCAGCGAAGATTGCCGGGCTTCCGATCGCAGCCGTTACGGTAAACTCGACTCTGCTCGGCGGGGGCTTCGGGCGACGCCTTTCCGTCGACTTCGTCGCCGACGCGGTCGAAGTTGCCAAAGCGGCCGGCGTTCCGATCAAAGTTGTGTGGACGCGCGAAGACGACATGCGTCACGATCCGTATCGGCCGGGTTCGGTGAACGCGCTCGCCGCAACGCTCAACGCCGACGGCACGATTGCCGCGTACGCGCAGACGGTCGCGCTGTCGTCGATTGCCGCGCGCGGCGATGTGGCGAACCTCGATCGGGGCGTCGATCCGGGCGTGATTCGCGGCACCGGCGACATGGCGTACACGATCCCGAACATGCTGGTCGACTTCCACCACCTCGACATCAAGATTCCGGTTGGGCCCTGGCGTGCGCCGTATGCGAACGGCAACTACTTCCCGACCGAATCGTTCATCGACGAACTCGCGCACGCGGCGGGCAAAGACCCTGTTGCGTTCAGGCTCGCGATGCTGCCGGTCTATTCGCGCGCACGCAACGTACTCAACATCGCGGCGAAGCGAGCGGACTGGGGCAGCCCCACGGCGCCCGGCCGCGCGCGCGGCGTTGCGCTTACCGTGTGGGACGACACCTGGATGGCGTTGATTGCGGAAGTGTCGGCACCGGCGGGCGGTATCCGCGTACATCGCATGTGGGCCGCCGTCGATTGCGGGCTGCCGGTGAATCTCGATGGGATCGAGACGCAGGTCACCGGCGCGATCCTCTATGGTCTCTCGGCCGCGTATACCGGGAAGATCACGTTCACCAACGGCGCCGCCGATCAGAGTAACTTCGATAACTACAAGATCCTGCGCATGCACGATGCGCCGACATTCGATATCGCGATCGTCCCGAGCACGTCATCGCCGACGGGCGCCGGTGAAATCGGTACGCCGCCCGTAGCGCCTGCCATTGCAAACGCGTACTTCGCGCTCACCGGCAAGCGCATCCGCCGCCTGCCGCTGTTGGAAAATCTCGCTTGATCCGCAGCGTGCGCTTGTTCGTGTTGTTCGCGTTGCTGTGCAGCGGCGCGATCGTTCCGCGGGCGGTCCAAGCGGCCGACACGATCGACTTCCCCATTTACTCGCGCACGATTTTCTTTTTGCCGTTGTGGATCGCCGATAAGCAAGGTTTTCTCAAGGATGAGGGCATCACCGTTGCGTTTCACGATGGGGCAACGCAAGATCAAGTCGCGGCGCAGCTCAAGTCGGGCGCGCTTGGGGTGAACATCCTCGGGCCGGAGACGGCGTACGCCGATCCGAGCGGATCGCTGCGCATCGTGGCCGGCAACGCCGGCCGCTTGCCCCATTTTTTGATCACGGTGCCGCGGATAAAGACGCTCGCGCAATTGCGCGGAGCGAACTTCGGCGTGATTTCGGCGGACGAAGGCACGACGCACGTCATTCCGCAGATCGCAAAAGCCGCTGGTCTGACCTCGGCCGACTACACCATGACGGCCGTCGGCAGCGCCCCGACGCGCTGGAAGCTGCTCAAGGCGGGAACGATTGACGCTGGGTTACAGCCGTTTCCGTTGAGCTACGAAGCCGAAGACGCGGGCTTCACCAATTTGGGCTGGACCGGAAATTGGGAGCCGGATTGGCAATTTACGGCGGTCATCGTGAACGACGCGTGGGCCAAGGCGCATCGCGCGACCGTCGTCGGACTCTTGCGCGCGATACGCCGCGGCACCGAATACATGGCCTCACATCCCGACGAGAGCGCAGCGGTGGCGGTTACGGAACTCGGCACGACGCCGGCATACGCCAAGCGCGCGATCGCCGATGCACTGCGCTTGCGCGTCATGGACCCCTCGCTAGCCGTGAACGACGCCGGCATGCGGCGCGTGTTTGAGGTTTCGCCGAAGGCGCCGGGTGTGACCGCGTACGATCCGGCGCGCTACGTCGACTCGTCGTACTTGCGCGATTCGGCGAAGGGCCGCTGAGCGTGCCCGGCTTCCGCGCGCTCATCGTCGCGCTGCTGCTTGCCGCTCTCGCGCCGGCCGGCGCGGGTGCGCAGCAGCCGGCCCCGTTCAAACTGCGCGTTGCGACGATTCCATCGGACATCGGCGCCGAGGTCTACTACGCGAAGGACATGGGGTTCTTTGCGAGGGCGGGGCTCGATGTCGAAATCACGCCGATCACCAACGGTGCGGCCATTTCATCCGCCGTCGCGTCGGGAGCGATCGATATTGGTTACGCGACCGGTACGAACGTCGCGCTCGCGCACGAAAAGGGCTTGCCGTTCACGGTGATCGCACCGG
This sequence comes from Candidatus Lustribacter telmatis, assembly GCA_003164045.1. Taxonomy (GTDB): domain Bacteria; phylum Vulcanimicrobiota; class Vulcanimicrobiia; order Vulcanimicrobiales; family Vulcanimicrobiaceae; genus Lustribacter; species Lustribacter telmatis. The sequence continues at coordinate 204,288 of PLRU01000073.1, read as the reverse complement.
CGAACTTGCACGTTGGAGCTGCGCCGACGGCCGGCCTGCTCGCCGTGACGCGCGATTCGACGATCCAAAGCGGCAAGGACCTCACCGGCAAGGTCGTTGCGGTAACCGGGCTGACCGGCATCGCATATTTCGCAGCCCGGGCCTGGATCGACCGCACGGGCGGCGACTCGAAAAGCGTCCGCTACATCGAGTTGCCGCTCTCGGAGATGACGACGGCCGTGCGCGAAGGACGCGTCGCCACGGCGACGATGGACGTGCTGGGCGATCCGCTGATCGGCAAGCCGGAAGATACGCTGCGTTTGCTGGCCAACTCGTTCAACGCGGTGGCACCGAACTTTTTGCCCTCGATGTGGGTGGCAACGGCTCCCTGGGTAGCCGCACATCCGGTCGAAAGCAAAGCCTTCATTGCGGCGATGCACGAAACGGCGCTCTGGGCGAACGCGCATCACCGCGAGTCGGCGGCGATCCTAACCGCCTATACCAAGATTCCAGCGGACACGCTGCAAGCGGCCACGCGCGTAACCTACGCGACCGTCCTGACACCACAGTCGATTCAACCGAACATCGACGTCGCCGCGAAATACGGCTTTCTGCAAGCATCGTTCCCCGCACGCGACCTCATCAGCGCGCTGGCCTTAAGATAATGGTGATTCGACGTGGAGCGTTCCTTGCGCTCGGTTCAGCTGCACTTCTGACTCGTCCGGCGGCCGCGCAGGCGCCGGCGCTGCGGCGGTTGAGCGTCGCCTCCGCTCAAGATTCCGACGCCGTTGCGTGTCTCTACGCGCAGGAGGCCGGCTTGTTCCGGAAAGTTGGTCTCGATGTCACCTTAACGCCGAACGCGAGCGGTTCGGCCATCGCGTCGGCCGTCATCGGCGGTGCGGTCGACATCGGCAAGTCGAGTCTCACGGCGCTGATCACCGCGTATTCGAAGGGCATTCAGATCGTGCTGGTGGCGCCGTCCGCGCTCTACAACGTCGAGTCGCCGGTCACCGGCACGATCGTGCGCGCGGATTCACCGCTGCGCAACGCGCGCGAGCTCAACGGCAAGACGGTCTCGGTGCAAAGCGTTCGCGGATCGTTACAACTGGCCACGATGGCGTGGGTCGACAACAACGGCGGCGACTCGAGCACGATTAAGTTTCTGGAATTGCCGCCGTCGGCGGGACTGATCGCGCTGGACTCGGGACGCGTTGATGCGGTAACGCTCGCCAATCCGTACCTCACGCAAGCCGTGTCGGAGAAGAAGGCCCGCGTGCTCGGCTGGTCGTCCGAAGCGATCGCGAAGCGCTTTCTGTTGACCGCATATTTCACGACGAAAGAATTCGCAAGCAAGAACCCCGACGTCGTGACGCACTTCGCGCAAGCGATGGCGCAGTCGGCAAATTACCTGAACACGCACCAGGCCGAGACCGTCGGTCTGGTCGCGCGCTTTACGGGGGCGTTGCCCGACGTCGTGAAGAGCATTCCGCGCGAGACGTTCGCGACGACGCTCGAAGCGCGCGACGTGCAGCCGTACATCGACGCCTCGGTGAAGTACAAGTTCATCCCCGAACGCATCGACGCAGCCGCGCTCATCGCCTCAGGACATTAACCCGCGCGTTCCTCGTGCTCCGCTAGATCGAACCAGTTGCCTTCGGGATCGACCGCGCGGTACTCCGCGAACGGGCGATCGGCGGGGCGTTCTTTCGGCGACTCGACGCCGTGTTTTTCCATCTTAGCCGACATTTCGGCGATGTCGTCGACGACGAAGCCGAAGTGATTGAGGCCGTGCGCCGCCGAACCTTGCAGGCGGTGCGGCAGGATCGCCAGCGTGAAGTAGCCGTCGGTGACGTGTCGCGCGGTGGTCGATTCGGAATCGGGGATGATCGTCATGTCGAACACGTCCACGTAGAACTGCGCGAGCTTGGCCGGATCGCGGGCGAAGAGGGCGAGGTGGCGAAGTTTCGGTTTGCCCATGCGGTCGGCGCCTTTCTAGGGTTTGGGTGCGGTGACGATATCGACGACGCAGACGCCGCCTTCGCGCACGATGCGGATCGCGTCGCGCAAGGCATCGTCGAGTAGCGCGAGCGACGTGACGGGGCCGATGCCTTGCGCGCCTTGCGCGCGGGCGAGGGCGGCGAGGTCGGGCGGCGGATCGTCGATGCGCTGTCCGATCCACTTGCGTTCCACCGGCCGGCTGCGATCGCGCGCAACGCTGGCTTGGTGATCGACGTCGTTGCCGTACGAGCGATTGTTCGCGATGAGCACGAGCAGCGGGATGCTATGGCGCACGGCCGTCCAGAGCGCGGTCACGCCCATGAGATAGTCGCCGTCGCCCAGGAACGCGACGGGCAGGCGGGTCGTGCCGCGCAACGCGAGCGCGGCGCCCACGGCTAAGCCCGGGCCGGCGCCGAGGCCGCCGCCGCCGTCGCCGCCGAGATAGTCCAGCGGATGGTGGAAGGCCAACTGGCGGTAATCCGTGCCGAGCGGCAGGCGGATCAGGCACGCTTCGTCGTCGCCGAGTGCGCGACGCAACGCTTTTGTCGCGGATACCATATCGATCGCATCTGACGCAGGCGCGCTCTCTTTCGGCGCGGCCTTCGAAAGCGCGTCGCGTTTCGCCGCGGCAACGGGACGATCGCGCAGGGCTTCGAGCAACAGCGGAACGAGTTCGTCGGGATCGACCGGTACGTCGATCGCTGCGGGCGGCAGCGCTTCATAGTCTTTGCTCCAGCCGCCATGGACATAGCGATCGGGCGAACACACGATGACGGTCGCGTCGACGCGCGATCCTTCCCACGCGGTGCGCAGCGCGCCGGCAAGTTCCAGTGCGTCGAGATCGAGGATCACGTCGGCGTCGCGCAGGCGCGGCGCAAGTGCAGGCAGCGTCCCGATGTGCAGCGCGTGATCTGTGGGAAACGCCGCGGCGATGCGGCGGTCGGTAAACACGGCTGCACCGAGACGTTCGGCTAGCGCAACGCGTTCGTTCCAACGGTCGAGATCGCGGGAAACGCGCCCCACCACGATTGCCGGATGTTTCGCTCCCGCCAGCAATTGGGCGATTCGCTCGACGTCGTGCGCGCTCGGGCGCACGGTCGAGGGCAGCGCGAAATCGCTCGCCTTCGGCAAGACGGTCGATGGGTCGAGCGGCTCCTCTTGGAGCGACATGTCGAACGAGACGAACACCGGCCCGCGCGGGACGGTGCGCGCGATCTGATTTGCCCGCAGCAGCGACTCCGCGGCCGCCGGCACGCTCGCCGGATGGTCGTCCCACTTCGTGTAAGGCCGCACGATCGCGCCCAAGTCGGACACGGTGTGGATCCATTCGATCCAGGGCCGGCGCTTCGCCGCGTCGGCCGGGCCGTGCGCGCCGAGCACGATCATCGGCACGCGGTCGCACCAGGCGTTGAAGATGCCCATCGACGCGTGCATGAGGCCCACGTTGCTGTGGACCGCCGCGAAGAGCGGCGTGCCGGTGACCTTTGCGTAGCCGTGCGCGATGGACACGACGTGGTCTTCATGCAGGCACAGCAGCATTTCCGGTTGCGAGTCACCCAGATAGTTGACGATGCTGTCGTGCAAGCCGCGATAACTTGCGCCGGGGTTGATCGTGATATAAGGGATGTTGAGGTCGCGCAACACGGCTGCAACGCCGTCGCTGCCCCATTCGAGTGGTCCGAGCATGTTAGAGATCCTGGAAGATCAGGGTTTTCGCGTCGACCGGCTCCTTGATGATGCCGTACTTCACGGCCGTATCGAGGATCGGCTGCATATATTGCGTCCCGAGTTTGAGGCCGTATTGCGCGCGCGTCATCTTTGCAACGACGTCATCCGCGAGCGGTAAGAACTTCTGCAGCATCGCGCCGGTTTCGGCGTGATGCGTGTTTGCCCATGGCGCTGTTTTGGCCATCACCGCGACAAAGGTTCGCACCGTGGCGCGATTTTTCCCAATCCAGTCGGCGTTCGCAAACCACACGTTGAGGTACCATTCCGGTGCGACCGCTTCGTAGGGGTTGCCGATGACGCGGACGAGCGGCTTCGTCGCCGTGAGTGCGGGCTCGCCGATCATCGCCGCATCGACGCGGCCGGCGTTGACCATCGCACCCATCGTCGAGAACGGCATCTCGACGAACTTCACGTTGCTCGGGTCGGCGCCGCTCTTCGTCATCCACTGGCGGATCGACGCCTGCTGCGTCCCGCGCACCTCGATCGTGGCGATCGTCTTCCCCTCGAGATCCTTGGGGCCGTTGAGGGACGAGGTCTTGCCGGTGATCACCACCGTTGCCGGCGCTTTGGCCGTGTATAGCGCGCTCGGCGCGATGACGGAAAACGGCAGTCCTTGCGCACGCGCGTTCGCAATGGCGATCACGTTGCCGAGGCCAATGTCGATCGTACCGCCGGCGACGCCCGCACCGAGCGAGCCCGAATTTGCCAGCGACACCAACTCGACGTTAAGCCCGGCGTCTTTGAAGAAGCCGGCGCCTTGCGCGTAGATCCCCTCGGCGAACGCATCGGACGGTGACGCACCGACGCGCAGCACCGGCACGCTCTGTGCGAACGCAGCGGGGCCGCTCGCAAGCGCACCGATTGCGACGAGCCCTTGGAGGGCGGTGGAGCGCTTCATGGTTTGTAGACGATCTCCGCGGCCGGGAAGCCGGTGGGAAACACGCCGTACTTCACGGCCGCGTCGATGATCGGCTGCACGAGTCCAAGGTCGAACGTGGTCGGAAACGCGCCGCGATGCATGTGCTCGATGTCGGCAACGGGCACTTTGGTGTACTTCGAGAGGATCACGGCCGACGGGCCGGGGTTTTTGTTGGTCCAGTCGTTGATCTCGCGAATCGCCGCGCTGAAGCGCTTGGCGAGGTCGGGGTTTTTCGCAATCCAATCGCGCGTCGTTACCCAGCCGCTCAGCAAGTACGCCGGTGCGACGGCGTTGTGGCTCATGAAGATCGGACGGTTCGCGCCCGACTTGAGCGCTTCGGAGAAGAAGGGTTCGCTCGGGGAGATCGCATCCACCGTTCCGCGCTCGAGCGTGGCGCCCATGATGGGGATGCCGATTTCGACCCATTTGACCGCGGTCGAATCGCCGCCGTTCTTGTCGATCCAGGCGGCAATCGGAATTTGACTGACGTTCTTGAGGCCGTTCACCGCCACGATCTTTCCGGTGAGGTCCTTCGGCTCGCGGATCGTCGAATCGCCGCGCACGATGATGCCGTAGGTCGGAATTTTCTCCGAATTGATCATCGCGGGCGCCAGATAGATGACCGGCAAGTTATGTACGTGCGCGCTCGCGACCGAGATGATGTCGACCAAACCAATATCGAGCGAGCCGGCCAGGATCGCGCTCGTGATCGTCGCGCCGTTGTTGAAGTACTGCACGTCGACGTCGAGGCCGTTTTTCTTGAAGAACCCGCCGTCGATGCCAAACATCGCCGCGGCCGCGACGTTGGCCGGCAGTGCGCCGAGTTTGAGCGGCCCCACCACTTGCGCGAGTGCCCCGTGCAGCGGCAGTGCGGCCGAAAATGCCGCCGTGGAGGCGACGAATGCGGAACGTTTCACGGTCAAGCGCCGCCCATTTGGAATTGCGTGACGGGCGGCACGGGGATCCGCTCCGGAATCGTCACGAGCACGTTACCGTCGAGTACGCGCACCGGCGTCGAGCGCAAGCGGAAACGCGGATAACCGACGTGGATGCCGGTGCGGATGTCGTACTCAAAGCCGTGCCATGGACACGCGACGTTGTACGATGTCTCGGAGAACTGCATGCCGCCGCTGGTGCCGTCGGCGCGGATCGGCTCCTCGACGCGCGGCAAAATCTTGCCCTGACAGGCCGGGCCGCCCATGTGCGTGCACACGTTTTCGAACGCGCTGAATTCGCCGCGCAGATGGAACACCGCGAATTCGGTGCCATCGACGTCGACGAGCCGGCGGCCCGGATCGTCGAACGCCGCCGCGGGACCGAGATCGATTTCGCGCACGCGTCTACCTCCGGAACCACATGGATAGATCGAACAAGTTGAGGCCCGCGGCTTTGACCATCTCGCTCACGGTTACGACGACATCGGTTGCGGTCGTTTGAGCAGCAGTGATCGGCGGCGGGAACGTCTCGGCGCCGTCGACTTTTGCCGCGTAGACGCGCATCGCGGCGGTCAGGACGCGCTCGATATCAGCGAACGGGACCGAATCGAGGTTGCCGCCGGCAAGCGCCGCATCGGCGGCCGCGACAAAGTCGGCGCCCAAGGTTGCGTTCGGTGCGATCATTACGAAACTCCCGGCCGGGCGGCCAGCACGTCGCGGGCGCTGGGGCGCATGCGTTTTACTTCGAGGTTGAACACGCGGGCGGCGTTCAAGCCGAGGATGTTCCGTTTCGTCTGTTCGTTCAGAAACGGGATCGTCGTGATCGACGACGGCGTGTCGAAATCCCAATGCGGCCAGTCGGAGGCATAGAGGAGCTGCGTCTCGGCCTTCATCGCCTCGAACGTCGACTGCAAGAGTTTGAGGTTACCGCGCTCGAGCGGCTGCGAGGTGTAGAACATGTCGGCCATGTACTCGCTCGGTAATTTTTTGAGGCCCGGCGCTTCGCTCGTGCGCATGAGATACTCGTGATCGAGGCGCTGCATGAGAAACGGGATCCAGGCCAGCCCGCTCTCGACCCACACCAGCTTGAGTTTCGGAAAGCGCTCGGGCAGCGCGTTGATGATCCAGTTCGTCATGTGGATTAGGCTGTAATGCACGAACGAGATCGAGTGCATCGATATGAAGCGGTTGAGCTGTAAGAACGACGGATCGCTCCAGTTGAAGCCGCTGTGGAACGCCAGCGGTTTGCCCGTCTCCTCGATCATCCGGTAGAGCCGCATGTAGGAGTTGTGGTGCACGGGCTTGTTGCGCGTCGAGCACACGGAGAAGCCGATCACGTTGGGATCGCCGGCATATTTCTCGACGAGTTCTTCGCAGGCTTCGGGCGTGTTGAACGGTAGATAGAGCAGGCCTTTGACGCGCGGGTCCTGCGGTAGGATGCGCTCGCACATCCAGCGGTTGTAGGCTTTGCTCAGTTCCGCCTCGATCTCGTCGACCGGATGCATGCCGAGCGTGAGCATCGCGGTCGGAAAGACGATCTGGTAGTCGACGCCGAGCGCATCCATCGCGCGCCGTGCCAACTCCACGAACTTGTGACTCGCGCTCCCGTCGAGTTTCTCGCGCGCGCCGGCCTGATGGGGAATGCGGCCGCCCATGTCTTGAAACGTCATCCCGGGCTGCGTGTTGAGCAGACCGTTACCGACGCCGCGAATCTCCGCGAACGAGTTGCCGAGCTGCTTGTAGTAGTCGCTATCGAGCAGGCTCAGCACTTCCGGCCAGAACTGCAGTTCCTGTACGTGGGCGTCGATGTCGACGAGGAAGTAGTCTTCGAGCTCTTCCGATTGTTTCGTTGCGTGTGAGAGAACGTCGCGCGTGTCCGACGCGACGGTGATTTCGGCGAGGTCGCGGAACGGCGCGCCGGGCGCGGTCACTTTGCGGCGCGGCGCTGGGCGCGCAGCTTCAGCGTCGCCTCTTCGTCCACGTTTTTCTCCGCGTCGAGCACGACGCCGTACACATCGCGCGCATCCTCGCGCGAGACGTATTCCTCGATCACGTCCATGCGCACGCGCAGCGGTTCGCGGTTGAGCGGATCGCCCCACCCGCCGCCGCCGGCCGTCATGATCGTGACGCTGCTGCCCGGCGCGAGCAGTTTGCGGTATGGATCTTCGCGATGGAAATCGGCGTCGCCGGCCGCCTTGACGTAGGCCTCGCCGACTTGCGCCGAACCGCCGCCGCGAATGCCCCACGGCGCGAGCGCGGAGCGCCCTTGCTGACTCGACGACCAGCGGCCTTCGGCCATGCTTTCGATCGTGGTCGTGATGCCGAGGCCGCCGCGGAACGTGCCCGCGCCGCCCGAACCTTCGCGCAGGGAACGTCGTTTGACGAGCACCGGCGTCTTGAGTTCGATCGTTTCGACCGGCGCGTTGCGCACGTCGCCTTGACACACTGAGACCGAAGCCGACTCGCCGTCTTCCCACGGCCGGCCGCCCCAGCCGCCGCCCTCGATCGTCTGCAGGACGAAGTTGCGGCCCTTGACCGGATCGCGGCCGAAGAATGCGAGCGCGCCCCCGAGCGTGCCCATGTGCGCGGCGGGAATGCGATCCGGAATCGCGTCGGCGAGCGCGGTGAGGATCGTATCGACGACCGTCGGCAGCATGCGGCTCCACGCCGCCATCGGCGCCGGGAACGTTGCCATCATGAGGTTGCCTTCTTGAATGAGCACCTTGAGCGCGCGGAACGACCCTTCGTTCACCGGTTCGAGCGCGCCGGTCAGGCCTTTATAGGCGATGTACGCGCCGGCAAGCGTGCGGCCGTTGATCGCACCGCGCCGCTGCATCGAGCCTTTGGTGAAGTCGATCGTGAGATCGCTGCCCTTCACGGTCACGTCAACGACGATCGGCACGCGCACGTCCTTTTCGACGCCGTCGTCATCGAGATACGCTTCGGCGTGATAGGAGCCGTCGGGAATCTGTTCGACGATCAGGCGGCACTTGCGCTCGGCATCATCGAAGATGCGCTCGATCGCGAGGCCGATCGTTTCGCTGCCGTAGCGCGAATAAAGCTCTTCGAGCCGGCGTTCGGCCAGCGTGCACGCGGCCATTTGCGAACGCAGATCGCCCATCGACGATTCGGGATAGCGGATGTTATCGGAGATCATCCGCAACATTTTCTCGTCCGGCTTGCCGCCTTCGTAAATCTTGATCTGATCGAACTGCAAGCCTTCTTGCCATGGATCTGCGACCGACGTGCTGGCGCCAAAGCCGGTGCTCATCCCGCCGACGTCGACCCAGTGCGCGCGCACGATGGCGAACGCCGTCAGCTTGCCTTCGAAAAAGAACGGCGTATGGATGCAGATGTTGTTGAGATGCTGACCGGCCACGCGCTGGTGGTTGCTGATGATGACGTCGCCCGGTGCGAAGCCGTCGATGCCGTAGCGCGCAACGACGTCTTTGATCACCACGCCCAGGTCGGCGACGAAGTGCGACACGCCGCCGATGTTCTGCGAGAGCAGCCGGCCCTCGACATCGAGAATTGCGCAGCAGTAGTCGCGCACTTCGTAGATCATCATGTTGTACGATGTGCGCTGCAGATCGACCGACATCTCGTCGGCAATTGCCGGCAGCGCGCTGCGCAGTACTTCGAGGGTGACCGGATCGAGCCGGGGCTTTTCGGTGACGGCCATTATGCTGCTCCGATCGTGACGATCATTTCGCCGCTGGGTGCGACCTGCATCGCATCGCCCGGGAAGAGGACGGTGGTCGATGCGTATTCTTGAATGACCGCCGGCCCGCTCACGCGCGCACCGGGTCCGAGACGTTCGCGATCGTAGATCGGACACTCGATGCCTTCGAGCGAATCGTCGAAGATCACGTGCCGGTGCGCGATCAGCGCGTCGGTGGTGGCCGGCGGCAGTTCCGGAAAGCGCGAGCGTTCGCGCTTGCCGGTTGCGGTCAGGCGGATGTTCACGATCTCGACCGCTTCGGCCGTTGCTTTGTGGCCGAAACGCCGATCGTGGATTTCATCGAAGGCCGCGCGGATGCGCTCGGCATCGCCGCTCGCAATCGTCGCTTCGTCGATCGGCGTTTGGATCGGAAATTCCTGACCGACGTAGCGGATATCGAGGAAGCGCTGGAACGTCATCGCATCGGCGGCGGTGCCTTCGCTGAGCAGCAGTTCGCGCGCTTCGCCGATCATGCCGGCCAAGATGCGGCGGATTTCGCCGAAGTCCGAATCTGCCAGCGACTTGTAGTACGTGCGCACGTAGTCGTGGCGCAGGTCCGACATCAGCATGCCGAGCGCCGAGAAGTGCCCGGGAACCCGCGGGATGATCAGCGTGGGAATGTGCAGCTCGCGCGCGATCTCCGCCGAGTGCAGCGGGCCCGCGCCGCCGAAACCGACCATCGCGAAGTCGCGCGGATCGTAACCGCGCTCGACCGAGACGCCGCGCACTGCAAGCGACATTTCCGCCACGGCAATTTTGATGATGCCGAGCGCGGCGGCTTCGACCGTAAGACCGAGCGGCGCCGCAATCGTCGTGCGAATCGCTGCGCGCGCGCCCTCGACGTCGAGCGGCATCTCGCCGCCGAGAAACCGGCTCGGGCTCAAGCGGCCGAGAATGACGTTCGCATCGGTCACCGTGGGCGCGGTGCCGCCTTGTCCGTAGCAAACCGGGCCCGGGTGACCGCCCGCGCTGCGCGGGCCGACTTTGAGTGCGCCGACTTCGTCGATCCAGGCGATGCTTCCGCCGCCGGTGCCGACTTCGATGATGTCGACCACCGGCAGCATCACGGGATGACCGCTGGCGAGACCGCCGATGTAGTAGCCCTGCGCGATCGAGGGTTCGCTGTTTTGCACGAGGCTGACTTTGGCCGTCGTGCCGCCCATGTCGAACGCGAGCACGTTCTTGTAACCGAGATTGCCGCTGATCTCCGCGGCGGCGATGATGCCGCCGACGGGCCCCGACTCCATCATGTTCACCGGCACGCGCTTCGCCGTATCGGGCGTCATCGTGCCGCCGTTGGACTGCATGATCAAGAGCCGGCCGGTAAAGCCGAACTCGCCGAGCAAGTTTTCCAGATCGCCCAAGTAGCGCTTGACGCGCGGGCCGACGTAGGCGTTGAGCACGGTCGTCGACATGCGCTCGTACTCGCGGTATTCGCGTAAGATCTCGTGCGAGAGCGAACGGTAGAGGCCCGGTGCTTCTTTGGCAATGATCGCGCCGACTGCGGCTTCGTGTTCGGGGTTCGCCCACGAGTGCAAGAACACGACCGCGACCGATTCGATGTCGTCGGTGTTGAGCCGCTGCGCGACGCCCGTGGCGTTTGCGCGATCGAGCACGGTGACGACGTCGCCGTCGGCGTTGAGGCGTTCGACGATCTCGAGCGTGCGATGGCGCGGAACGTAGGGTTCCGGCCGTTTGAAGAAGAGGTTGTATGCTTCGGGACGGCTGCCGCGCCCGATCTTGTAGACGTCGCGCATGCCCTCGGTGACGACGAGGGCGGTGCGCGCCCCCGTGCGTTCGATCGCCGTGTTGATGGCGACGGTCGAGCCGTGGATGAACGTCTCGGCGGTATCCATCGGCAAACCGCTCTTAGCCAGCGTTTCGCGAATGCCGACCGCTAGATCGTACGGCGTGGTCGAGCTCTTGGCTTGATGGATCTCACCGGTTGCCAGATCGAAGGCAACCAAGTCGGTAAACGTGCCGCCGATATCCAGCGCGAGAACGAGTGACAAAGAATCTCCTAGAACGAGGGAGCGACGAGAAAGGCGCCGCCCATTGACGGCGCGCCGATCAGCACGGTCGTGCCGTCGATCGTGATGGAAGCTTGCACGCTCACGAGCGCGCCGGCGGGAAACGCTTCCGCGGTGGGCACGGCGGACCCGGCGACGGCGTCGAGGGGCTGCGCGGCGCGCGCGGTTTCGACGAGCCACCAATCCGAGGTGCGAAGTTTATCGAGCTTCGGCAACTCGGCGATCGCCGCGGCGAGCTGCGCGGTCGCCTTTTGCACGATGCCGCCGGTATCGTTGCGCACGACGGTGCGGATCATCCGTACCCACGTTCCTTTATAGGCGACCGTGGCGCGGAGGGCGTAGGCAGCGCCGAGTTTCGCCGGGCCCTCGAGCCGCAGCAGACGCCGGTCGGCGCGCAAGTCGGGCGCGATGGCGACGTACGATTCTTCGGCGCCGAGCGAACGGGCCGCGAGATCGACCGCGGCGACCGCAGCCATCGCGTCCGTTCCGTTTGCATCGATTGCGGCGAGCGCTTTGTGCGCGAAGCCGGCGGCAATGGTAGCCAGCGCCGTTGCGGCCGCATCACCCGAAGCGCGGGCCGTAACGAACGCATCCGTTGCATCGACGAGGGTCGCTCCGACGCCCTTGAGCGCGAGACCGACGGCGGCGGGGACTTCGTCGAGCTCCACCACGCCGATCGTCGCGCCGGAAGGCAGTGCTTCTTTGAGCACGCGCGCCGTTTCGGGACCGATCTTCGGCGTGAAGAGCAGGTTCTCGCTGTACGTCGTCGACTCGATCCACGGTTTGCCGCGCGGCGACACCGCCGACACCATCGTTAAGGCGCCGGCCTTCGGCACGACCAGCGCACACTCCGACCAGTAGGGAATGAAGTCGCAGAGCCACGACACGGCCGACGGGCGGGTGAAGTTGGTGTACGCAACCAGCGTATCGATCTTGGCGGCAGCCATCGCTTGGCGCATCGCTGCGATACGCGTATCGAACACCGATTCGGGCAATTCGGTCTTCGACCACTCGATCAATCCGCGGCGCATTATGCGGCACCGTCGAAGAGCACGCGCGGCGTCTGGGTGAAGACTTCGGAGCCGGTCTCGGTCACGCCGAGCGAATCGCCCAGCATGATGTAGCCGACTTCCGGGTTGTAGGTGTTGGGATGGACGACGAACGTCATGCCCGGTTTGAGCTCGATGTCGACGTTCTCCAGAATGTGGGGTTTCGAGTCGGCGAAGAGTCCGAGACCGTGGCCGCGCACGCGCGTGTAGGCGCTCGTCACGTATTCGCCGAGTCCGTGTTTGCGGAACACGTCGTTCTCGGCCCGCGCGACGTCGGAGGCGAGCACGCCCGGACGCACGGCCGCGATGCCGGCCTCGAGCGCTTCGATGTAGATTGCGAACGCGCGCTTCTGTTTGTCGGTGGCCTTGCCGACGACGAGCGTGCGGCAAATCTGAGCGAAGTAGCCTTCGATCGAAGGCGTGAGTTCGGTGATCACCAAATCGCCGGTTGCGAGCTTGCGGTTCGACGGCGGCGTGACGCTGCGGATGTCGGTGCCGCCCGAGCCGATGAGCATGAAGTTATCGGCCACGCCTTGCGCGCGCAGCCACGATTCGACCTCGGCCACGACTTCATATTGCGGCCGGCCTTCGCGCGCGGCCTCGCGAAAGATCACGTAGGCTTTGTCGGCAGTTTGCGCCGCTTTGCGCACGCGGTCGAATTCGGCCGGTGTCTTGTGCATGAGTACGTCGTCCACGAGCAGCGTGCCGTCTTCGAGCGTGACGTGCGCGTTCTCGACGAGCGCGAAGGGCACGAACGCGAGCGGCGCGGCGGCAACGCGAACCGTGCCGCGGGCCTTGAGGTCGGCGGCGACGTCGCGGCCGATCTGCTGGCTGAAGCGGACGTCGATGCCGGCGGTCTCCGACGTCGCGCGATCGATTTCACTCGCGCTGTCGAGATAGAGCCGGCACGCGCCGTCGGGCGTGAGCACGGCGAGCCCGTGTCCCTCGAGGATCGGGAAGTCGCTGACGTACATCAAGTAGTCGCCTTGCCAGCCGTTGCCGTAGGCGACGAGGACGTCGATGCCGGCCGCGGTCATCACGGTGGCGAGCTTGGCGCGGCGCTCCGCCGCGAGCGTGGTGGTTTTCACGGTTAAACCTTTACGGGTACGAAGCGCGTGGTATACATATTTTTCGGGTCGAGAGGCTGATCGTACATGCCGAGGTCGGCGACGGACTTGCGCACGACGTCGAGCGCCGCTTGCGAGAAGGTGCCGTCGTTCGACATCATCGCCATGTCGGCCGGATACGATTTAGCGACGACGGCTTCGTCGACGTGCATCACGCGCGCGATCGTTTTGATCGAGGCGTCTTTGTGGGTGCGCATGTAGGCGACCGTGGTGAACCAGCCTTTGAGAAACCGCTGCAGCACTTGGGGCCGCTGCGCGATGAGGTTGTCGTGCGCGAAGATCACGTGCGTGTCGAAATCTTTGACGATATCGCCGAAGAGCGTGAGGATCGTGCCTTTGCCGACGCGTTCGATCTCATAGGCTTCCGTGAGGTCGTGCACGGAGGCGGCGATTTGACCGCTGCCCAGTGCGCTGACCCGCGTCTCCATCGCGCCGAGCGGCAGAATGACGACGCCGTCGGAACCCCAGCCCTGACCGGTCGACACTTGGCGCGCGAGCCAGTCCGTCAGCGAACCCGCGGTCGTGACGCCGATGCGCTTGCCTTTGAGCCCGGCGAGCGTTTTGATGTCGCTGCCCTTGGCGACGACCAGCGCCATGTCGAGCGGACGTCCGGCCATTACCGCGACGGCAATAGCGGGCACGCCCTTCGAGCGGTAGGCCATCGCCGGTCCCGAGCCGAGGCCGATGTCGATCGAACCGGCCGTGAGGCCCTCTTGCACTTGCGCGTCACCCTTGAATGCGATGCCGTTGACCTCGAGATTGAACGACTTCCAGATGCCGGCGTCGTTGCCGACGTCGAGTGCCGCGAACGGAAACGACGAAAACACGGCTTTGCCGACCTGCAGCGAGTCGGGCTTCGGCGTTTGAGCGAGCGCTGGGCTGCCGCCGGCGAGCACGAGGGCCGCGGCACCGGCCAGAACCTCCCGGCGGGACACGACATCCGTCATGAACGCGACTCCTTACGACTGCAATTTACTATTGGTAAATGAGGTTTATTGCTGCGATGTGGGGAAAATGATTTCCGACCGTTTCTGCCCGCTCCTGTCATTCGAAGGAGACCCCGCGTGCGCATCGTCGACTCTCACTTCCACTGGTGGCCGCGTTCGATTTTTGAAGCCTTGTGCGAGCGCACCGGATATCCGCGCGCCGAGCGCGACGGCAAGGGCGGCTACATCTATTATCGCGCCGAGGGCGTGCAATCGTATCTGCCCGTGTGGGCCGAGTGGTTCGACCTCGACAAGCAGTTCGAGCACATGGACGCGCTGGGCCACCAGGTTGATGCGTTCGGCTCGATCGGACCGTTCTCGGTTCACTTCTCCGACTTGCCGGTTGAAGAAGGTCGTGAAGCGGCGATCCAGTGGAACGAAGAGATGGCCGGCTCGACCCGCCGCTATCCCGGACGGTTCTGGGCAAGTGCTGCGGTACCGCTGGTCGACACCGGCGTTGCGCTGGCCGTGCTCGAAGATGCCGTCGGCCGCCTCGGTTTGAAGGGCGTCAATTTGCCCGGCAGCGTGGGCAGCGATCCGCGCATCGACCACGAGCGGCTCGAGCCGTTTTACGATCGGGTTGAAGCGCTCGGTCTGCCGCTCTTCTTGCACCCGACGGACGCCGTGTTCGCCGATATGCTCTCCGACGGTTACGGCGGTGCGCTGCACCTGAGCCTCGGCCGCGTGATCGAAGTCAGCGTTGCCGCGATGCGCCTGATCTTCTCGGGCGTCATGGAACGCCATCCGAATTTGAAGGTCGTCATGTCGCATACCGGCGGCGCGTTGCCGTATCAAGCCGGGCGCATGGACAAGAACGGTAAGAAAGCGAATTTGCCGGAACTGCCGAGCACCTACCTCAAGCGTATGTACACCGACACGGTGTCGCCCCACGCGCTCGGCATGGAGTTCGCGGTTCGTTTCTTCGGGCCCGATCATGTGATGTACGGCAGCGATTATCCGTGCTGGATGCCGGCCGACGCCCTGCGGTTCTTCAACGAAGTCGGACTTCCCGAAGACGTACAGCAGAAGATCCTCAGCGGCAACGCACGCCGCATCCTGCAGCTCGACGCCCCGGTGCTTGTAACCGCCTAAGAAAGCACTAAGGGTCCTTTCCTGTCATCCCGAGCGTAGTCGAGGGAGAGCCGCTACCGTTCATGAATTGTGGCGATCCCTCGACTACGCTCGGGATGACAGATAAGTAGATGAAAGCTCAGTACGCGGCGGGGGCCGCGCGCATTCTCGATACGGCGAACAAAGCGGGCGCTCAGTATGCCGACGTGCAGTTTTGGACGTTGCGGCAAGAAGACGTTTCGGTGCGCAACGGCGACGTGCGCAACGCATCCGACGTGTCGTCGGCCGGCTACGGCGTGCGCGCGCTCGTCGATGGGGCGTGGGGATTCTTCGGCAGCGATCGCTTCGATGACGCATCGTTCGATGCAGCGGCGGCGCGTGCGACGGCGCTCGCGAAGTCGGGCACGAAAGTAACCGACCGCATTCCCGCCGTGCAGCCCACCGAGAAGATCGTCGCGCATTACGAGACGCCGATGACGAAAGACCCGGCGAGCATCGGCTTGTCGGCGCGTGCGAACATGCTGCTGACGGCCGAGCGCGCCGGGCACGTGGCGAAGAACGTCATCAGCGCCTACGCGTTTCTGACGATCTACACGACCAGCAAAGAGTTTTACTCGACGACCGGCAGCGCGATCACTCAGGTGCTGCGTCAAGCCGGTGCCGGCTGCGGCGTCTCGGCGATGGGCCGCGACAAAGACGTGCAGACGCGTGGCGGACCGGGCGACTTCGGTCTCTATCAAGGCGGCGGCTTCGAAGTTGTCGAGCGCGCGGGTTTGCTTGGCATCATGCCGGAGTACGGCCGCGAGGCCGTGTTGCTCGCCGATGCACCCCGGTTGCCGTCGGGCGTTCGCGATTTGATCCTCGACGGCAGCGTACTCAACTTGCAAATGCACGAGTCGATCGGACACGCACTCGAACTCGACCGCGCGCTGGGATGGGAAGCCAATTTCTCGGGCGTATCGTGGGCGACGCCCGATCAAGTCGGCAAGCTGCGCTACGGCAGCGACTTACTCAACATCTACGCCGACAACGCGCTGCCGCTCGGCATGGCAACGGTCGGGTACGACGATGAAGCGGTGAAGCCGGCGCGCGTGCCGCTGATCGAGCGCGGTATTCTGCGCGCCTTTCTCTCGTCGCGCGACACCGCGGCCGAAACGAACCTGCCGCAAACCGCATCGACGCGGGCCCAAGACTGGTCGACCGTTCCGATGGTGCGCATGACCAACATCGTGCTCGCTCCGCACGAGGGAACGCTGGCGTCGATCGTGGCCGACACGAAGGACGGCCTCTACGTCGCGGGCATGCGTTCGTGGTCGATCGACGACCATCGGCTCAACTTTCAGTTCGGGCCGCAGATCGGCTACGAAATCAAGAACGGCAAACGCGGACGCATTTTCAAGCAGCCGACCTATACCGGCGTTTCGCCGCATTTCTGGGGTTCGCTCGACCGCGTCGGCGGACACGAAGACTTCGTGGTGTGGGGGACGCCGAATTGCGGCAAGGGCGAGCCGGAACAAATCGGACGCACGACGCACGCCTGCAGCGTGGCGCGCTTCCGCAAGGTGACGACGGGGGTGAAGAGCGATGCGTGATCAGGATCGCGCGCTCTCGCTTGCCGAACGCGTGCTCAAAGCCGCGGCCGGCGCCGATCAGGCGCAGGTGAGCGTTGCCGTCAGCGACGCATCGTACGCGCGCTTTGCGCGTAACTACGTCGTGCAAAATCTGGCTTCGGTGTCGACCCAAATCACGCTGACGTACTACGTCGGTAAAAAGTCGGGCTCGGTCTCGACCGACGATGCGAGTCCGGCGTCGATCGCCCGCATGGTGGCGGCAGCTCGCGCGATCGCGCAGCGCGTGCCGCCCGACAACGGCTTCGTCTCGTTGCCCAAACCCGCGGCCATTGCGACGGCCGCTCGGAGCTATTACGATACGACGGCGGACGCCACGGCCGACGACCGGGTAGAGAAGCTGCTGCCGCTCTTCGCGCGCATGAAGACCTCCGATCTTTCGTCGTCCGGCTTTGCCACGACGCAGATCAACACGGTCGCAATCGCCAACTCGCTGGGCGTGCGCGCGGCGTTCACCGGAACGATGAGCGGACTGCAGTTAAAGGCCATTGCCGAACGCACCAGCGGTTTCGCGGAATTTTACGGACCCGATTTCAGCATGCTCGATCCGCAGGCGGTTGCCGAACGCGCAGCGATGAAGGCGACGCTCTCGCGCGTGCCCGCGAATCTCAAGCCGGGCACCTACACCGTTCTGCTCGAGCCGAGCGCGTTTGCGGCGGCGTTAAAGGCGCTGACCGAAGGCATGGGCGCCGGTGACGTGCTCGAGGATAAGGATTCCTGGATGGTCGGGCGCATCGGCAAGCGGGTGTTCTCGCCGAACTTCACGCTGCGCGACGACTGGAGTCATCCGCTGTTTGCAAACGCGCCGTTTAATACCGGCGACGGCGCGCCCACGAAAAAGCTCACCTTGATCGACCGCGGCGTTGCCAAGCACTACGTCTCGAGCACGTATACCGCCAATAAGTACCACGTGCCGAACACCG
Source organism: Candidatus Lustribacter telmatis (assembly GCA_003164045.1). GTDB lineage: Bacteria > Vulcanimicrobiota > Vulcanimicrobiia > Vulcanimicrobiales > Vulcanimicrobiaceae > Lustribacter > Lustribacter telmatis. Next base: position 186,194 of record PLRU01000073.1, on the reverse strand, counting down.
GTCACCCTGGTTTTCCGGCCAACGGCGTGGTCGAGCCGGGAACGAGATCGCGTGAGGCGTTGCTCGCCTCGATCGAGCGCGGCGTATTGATCTCGCGGACGTGGTACGAGCGCGTGGTCGATCCGCGCGCCGCCGCGATCACCGGCATCACGCGCGACGGCGTGTACCTCATAGAAAACGGAAAGCTGACGAAGACCTTGAAAAATTTCCGCTATTTCGTGTCGATGATCGACGCACTCAAAGACGTCGAGTTCTCGAACGCCCAGGTGCTGACCGAGCCCGATTCGGATACGAGTTACTCGAGCGTGCTGCCGGACGCCAAGATCGCCAAGTATAACCTCGCCGCCCAGACGTCGTTCGCATGAAGCGCGCGTTCTTTCTGCTGGGTCTCGCCGGCGCGGCCTTCGTCGTGACGTCCGTTCGCGGCGGAATCGTGCGGCGCGCGCAGTCGCGGCGCTGCCCGGCGGCAGGCCGCTGCGCCGATAGCCGGCGCAAATTGCGCTGGTCGGGGTATACCGCGGCCGACTTTACCTAGGCGGCGGCAATCTTTGCGAGGTTCTGCGCGAACTTCGCGGTGGTCGCTTTCGCCACGCCCTCGATCAGGCGGCCGCCGACCGTGGCGATGATGCCGGTCATGGTCGCGTTCGTCTCGAGCGTGACGTGCGTGCCGCTTCCGCTCGCTTCGGCGCGCGATACGACCCGGGCGTTGACGTCGCCGCGTCCTTTGCCCTCGTTGCCGCGCACGTTCATTTCGACCGAGTGCGCTGCATCGTCGATCTTTTCGATCACAATCGTCGCTTTATAGGAAACCGACACCGGCCCAACTCTCATGCCGATCTCCGCTTTGTAGGTTTTGTCGTCGACGACTTCGGTGATCTTCGCGTTCGGAATGCACGGCGCGACGCGGGGCACGTCTTTGAGCAGCGCCCAGACGGTCTCGAGCGGGGCCGCGACGTCGAAGCTGTCGGTGATGATCATTGCTAGGGGCGTTCCTTTGCGAGCGGACGGTAAGCGGCGGCGTGCGCGTGGCGCACGGCATCGGCGACGGCGTCGAGCGAGCGCAAGTTGTGACCGGGCAGAAACGCATCGATCGAGGGCAGCGCGGCCGCCATGCCCCGCACGAGCGGTTCGTAGGCCGGGTCGCTCTTGCGCGGGTTTATCCAAACGATGCGCCGTGCCGAGCGGGCCAACTGCGCCATCTCGCGGCCGACCAGGGCCGGGTCTTCGCGCTCGCAGCCATCCGAAACGAGCACGACGGTGGCGCCGCGTGCGGTTCCGCGCATGGCATAGCGCCGGTTGAAGGTCTGCAGCGATGTGCCGATGAGTGTGCCGCCGCCCCAGTCGGCGATGCTGCGCAAGGCGAGATCGAATCCGCGCCGCGTGCGGCGCTGCGCGAAACGTTCGGTGAGGTCGGTCAACCGGGTGCCGAACGCAAAGGCCGACACCTTGGGTCGCGCGCGCGCGACGACGTATGCATACTGCAAGAGCGCGCGGCCGTACGGCGCCATCGAACCCGAGACGTCGCATAAGAATACGAGCGGCCGCAGAACGCGTTTGCGCACGCGGTAGCGGGGATCGACCCGTAGTCCGAAGGTGCGCAGTTCCTCGCGCAGCGTCGCACCGACGTCGAGGCGCCGGCCGTGCCGGCGAATCGCGACGCGCCGTGACGTGCGCAACTCTTCCGGCGCCGGCTGCTTGCGCATCAGATGTTCCGCCGCGCTCCATTCGTCATCGGAAAAAGCGGCGAAATCGCGCTCGCGCAGTTGCTCTTGCGACGAGGCGGTGACGATCGCGTCGAGCTTGCTCTCCGAATCGGCGCCGCTTGCGCCGCCCTCGATTCCGAGGTTGATCTCTTGCTCGAGCAGCCCGTCGGGCGCCTCATCGTGCCAGAACGCCGCGAACGCGCGATCGAAGGCCGGGACATCGTCGATCGAGCGGACGAGCGTGATGCGCGCATACCAGTAGAGCCCGAACGGGCCGAGGTTCGCATCGCCGGAGAGCGCATCGCCGTAGGCCTGCAGCGCGCCGGCGTCGCAGCGCAATCCGGCTGCGCGCAGCGCGGCGCCGAAACGCGCGAGCGTTCCGGCTACGTCGTCCACGACGATCATGCCAGCAGTTCGGCGCGGTGTTCGGCGACGGTCGCGACGTCGTCGGCGTGTTTTATCACGGCGCCGGCCGTCGCGTCGAAGGTCGCGTCGTCGAGCACGGCGCTGCCGAGGGCGGCGATGCACTTGGCCCAATCGATCGTTTCGGCCGTGCCGGGGCGTTTGCGCAAGTCGAGTGCGCGCAGCCGCTCGACGGCGCGAACGATCGAGTCGAGCAGATCGTCCGCCGCATCGGGAAGGTGCAGCCGCAAGACGCGGCGTTCGTGTTCGGCGCTCGGCGTGTCGAGGAAGTGGTAGAGGCAGCGGCGTTTGAGGGCGTCGTGCAATTCACGCGTGCGGTTCGAGGTGAGAAACACCGTCGGCCTCTGCACTGCGCGGATCGTGCCGAGTTCCGGGATCGTGATCGCAAAGTCTTGGAGAAACTCGAGCAAGAAGGCTTCGAACTCATCATCGGAGCGATCGATTTCATCGATGAGCAGCACCACCGGTGCGGCCGCACTTGCATCGAGCGCCTGCAGCAGGGGCCGGCGCAGCAGAAAGGCTTCGCTGAACAGATCGGGCGCGTTCGCGCGATCGGCGCCGCCGCGTACCGCCAGCGTTTGCTTGGCGTAATTCCAGTCGTACACCGCTTGCGCGACGTCGATGCCTTCGTAGCATTGCAGGCGCAAGAACGTCGCGCCGGTTGCGGCTGCAAACGCGCGCGCGGATTCCGATTTGCCGACGCCCGGTTCGCCTTCGAGCAAGATCGCGCGGCCGACGGTTTGCGCGAGCACCATTGCCGTCGCCAGCGGCGCTTCCGCAACGTAGCCGGCGGCGAGGAGTTTGGCGATCAGATCATCGACGGCGCGTGGAACCATCATGCCGGGATGCCCTGCGCATCGCGCGCGGCCTGCCACACCAGTTCCGGCGTGAGCGGAAACGCGTGCAGATGGAACGAGCCGTCGGGCCAGATGGCGTTTTCGACCGCGGCCACGATCGCGGCCGGGGCGGGAATCGTTCCACCCTCGCCGGCGCCCTTGGCGCCGAGTGGGTTGAGCGGGGTCGGCGCGAGGATATGGTAGATTTCCGCGGCCGGAATTTCGGCGCTCGTCGGCAGCAGATAATCGACGAACGAGCCGCTGACCAACTGCCCCATATCGTCGTATACGGTGCGTTCGTAGAGCGCCCCGCCGATGCCGGCTGCGAGGCCGCCCTGTACTTGGCCCTCAACGATGAGCGGGTTGATCGCATTCCCGCAGTCGTGCGAGATGACGTACTTCAAGATCGTCACGATGCCGCCGGCCGGATCGACCTCGACCGTGACAACGTGGAAGCCGCTAGCATATGTGGATTGCGCGGGGCGGAAATAGGCCGTCGTCTCGAGCCCGATATCGGCGAGATCGTTCGGCAGCGTCGAGCCGGGAAACGCGCCCGACGATTGTATGGCGAGATCGCCCAAGCGGATCGATTGCGTCGGATTGCCGCTGACGCGCACGGAGCCATCGACGATTTCGAGATCGTCCGGCGCAACTTCCAAGAACGAACCGGCGGCCTGCAGGATCCGCTCGCGTAATTGCGTCGCTCCGATCTTCACCGCGCTGCTGGCCAGTGCGCCCAAACGGCTGGCGAATGCGCCGATGCCGTAGGGGACGCCCGCGGTGTCGCCGGTTTGGACGGTGATGTCTTCCATCGGCATGCCGAGCGCGTCCGCGGCTACCTGCGCGAGCGTCGTCTCGTGCCCTTGGCCTTGCGAAGCGGCCCCGCTCATGATGCGGATCTTGCCCGATGAATCGACGCGCATGCGCGCGCTCTCGTGCGGCCCAAGACCGGTGCCTTCCACGTACGCGGCCATGCCGATGCCGATGAGCCGCCCGTGCGCGCGCGCTTCCGCCTGTTGCGCGCGAAAGGTGTCGTAGCCGATGTGTTCGAGCGCGGTTTGCTGCGCTTGCGGATAGTCGCCGCTATCGTAGCTCATCGGCGAGCCGTCGCGGAAAATCAATCCGACGTCGTACGGGAATTCATCGGCGCCGATGTAGTTGCGGCGGCGTATCTCGGCTTGATCCAGCTTTAACTCGAGCGCGAGCCGGTCGAGCATCCGTTCCATGCTGAAGACCGCCTGCGGACGCCCGGCCCCGCGATGCGGCGTCACCGGCACGCGGTTCGTGTACACCACGGTCACTTCGGCATCGTAATTGGGCAGGTGATACGGCCCCGGGATGGTGGTGAGGGTAATGAACGGAACGATCACGCCCCAGGGCACGTACGCGCCCGTGTCGTGCACGATGCGCACGCGCATTCCGAGCAGCGTGCCGTCGCTTTTTGCGGCGAGTTCGCACTCGTGCACCTGTTCGCGTTCGTGCACCGTCGCGCGGAAATGTTCGAGCCGGTCCTCGACAAACTTGACCGGACGTTTCAGGGCGCGGGCCGCGAACGGGACCAGCACTTCTTCGGGATAGAAGACGACCTTGGGTCCGAAGCCGCCGCCGACGTCGGGCGCGATGACGTGGAGCCGATCTTCGGGCACATCGAGCGTAGCCGCCATCAAACGCCGTGCGACGTGCGGCGATTGCGTCGTATCCCATACGGTCAGGATTCCCGTATTCGGGTCGGGGACGGCGAACACGGCGCGCGTTTCGATCGGCTGACCGGAACCGCGATCGCTCGTGAACCGTTCGCGCACCACCACGTCGGCGGCGGCGAACGCAGCATCGACGTCGCCATAGCTCTGGCCGAAGCGCGCGGCGATGTTGTCGCCGAGATCGGGATGGATGACGCAGTCACCGCCGGCGAGGGCGCCCTGGAGGCTCGGCGTTGCGACGAGCGGCTCGAAATCGATCGCGATGTGGTCGAAGGCGTCCTCGGCGATATAGCGGTCGTCGGCGACGATCAGCGCGATCGGTTCGCCGACGTAGCGCACCGTGTCGGACGCCAGCGGCATCGGCGTCTTGGCGCGCAGCTTCGGATGCGGTACGGGCAACGGAAAGGGGCGATTCACCGCGCCGAGGTCGGCAGCCGTAAAGATCGCATGCACGCCGGGGAGTGCGCGCGCGGCCGAAACGTCGAGCGAGGTGATGCGCGCGTGCGCGAACGGGCTGCGGAAGACGGCGGCATGCAGCATGCCCGCGGCGTGCATATCATCGACGAAACGGCCCGCTCCGCGCAGCAGCCGGTCGTCTTCGCGCCGCAGAACCGGCGTGCCGACCCAACTAGACGGCATTGGGTTTTCCGTTCGCGATCTCGTCGACCGCATCGACGATGCCGCTGTAACCGGTGCAGCGGCACAGATTTCCCGAGAGCGCTTCTTTGATCTCCAGCCGCGAGGGGTGCTCGGTGACGCGCAATAATGCGCTGGCCGTCATGAGGAAGCCGGGCGTGCAGTAGCCGCATTGCAGGGCGTGATGTTTGCGGAACGCCGCCTGCAGCGGCGAAAGCGTTGCTGCATCAGGGGCAAGCCCCTCCACCGTTTCGATGGCATGACCGTCGGCTTGCACGGCGAGCATCAGACACGAGCGCGTGGGGTTGCCGTCGACGAGCACCGTACACGAACCGCACACGCCGTGCTCGCAGCCGACGTGCGTTCCGGTGAATTCCAGGTCGTGGCGCAAGAAGTCGCTGAGCAGCAGCCGGCCTTCGACGGTGCGTTTGAACGGCGCGCCGTTGACTGTCAACGCTACGGTGTGGCGATCGGGCGTCATGCGCGAACCTTCTCCGGCGTGCGAAGCGAAGACGCGTGCGCGGCGGCGTCGCGAATACCGCTTGCAATGAGCCGCCGCGCGATATCGCGGCGGAACGCAGTGCTGCCGTGCACGTCGGTCGCCGGTTCGAGCTTCGCGGCCGCGGCGGCGGCAATGTCGGCGATCGCCGCCGCGCTTGAAACGAGTCCGATGAGCGCCGGTTCGGCCTCGAGCAGCCGGACCGGCGTCGCATCGACGCCGAAGAGCGCGACGCGCGCGCTCGCAATCCGTTCGCCCTCGGCGTCGAGTTCGACGCGTGCCGCGCAACCGGCGAGCGCGAAGTCGCCGTGACGGCGCGCGATTTCATGGAAGCTCCAGCCCGCCTGCGGCGGCGCGAGCGTGAGCGTAATTCCCGTGAGGATTTCGGCCGGCTCGAGGCACGACGTGAGAAACGTGATGAAGAAGTCGCTCCATGGCACCTCGCGCGTACCGCCGCTTCCGGCGATCGTAAACGTCGCATCGAAGAGCGTCGCCAATGCGGGCAGCTCGGCTGCCGGATCGGCGTGAGCGAGGCTGCCGCCGAACGTTCCGCGCGAACGAATTGCGAGGTGCCCGACGTAGGGCATCGCAGCGCTCAAAATGCCGATACGTTCGCGCACGGCAGCGGAGCGTTCGATCTCCATATGGCGCGTCATCGCGCCGACGTGCAGCACATCGCCGTCAAAGCGCAGGCCGGTAAGGCCCGCCACGCGCTCGAGATCGATCAGCGCCGCCGGACGTGCGAGGCGCATATTCATCAGCGGGATCAGGCTCTGTCCGCCTGCGAGCACTTTGGCGTCGCCTTCGTACCGCTCCAGCAATGCAAGAGCTTCCTCAAGCGTCGCCGGACGATGATAGTCGAAGGGCGCCGGTTTCATCTCTGCGTTGCCAAATGCCACGGCGTCCGCTTGACACCTTCCGAGGGGCAGTCTACGATGCGCGCATGGCTTCAGACAAGCGCTCATATGAAGAACGAATGGCCGAGGGGACGCGCGTGCGGCGCGAAGTGCTCGGCGCGGAATACGTCGATCGGAACAAGGGTGTGCAGTCGCGCTTGCAGCTCGACTTTCAAGAATACACCGTCGAACAGGCGTGGTCCGCGGTGTGGACGCGTCCGGGACTCGAACGTAAGACGCGCAGCATGCTCAATCTCGCCATGTTGACGGCACTTGGCCGCTTGCACGAACTCGAAGTTCACATGCGCGGCGCCATCACAAACGGTGTCTCGGAGACCGAGGTCAGCGAGATCTTGCGGCAAGTCGGCGTATATGCAGGCGTGCCCGTGGCTGCGGAGGGATTTCGTATTGCCGATAAGGTTTTTCGCGAGGAAGCGGCTCGATTGGAAGCGCGTTAGAGTGCGCCGAGGTGCGCCTGGCAATGCTAACGTTTGACTCCGCTGCACGTTGTTCAGAGTGCATACGTGCGCCGGCATCGGCCGGATAGGAGCAACTCGATGAAATCACTTGTGAACAAACTTCTGGTCGGACTCGCGGGACTCGCGATCGTAAGTGTGCCGTTGACCGCGAGCGCGCAGGGATATCACGATGGGGACCGCGGTTCGTATCAGCGCAACGACGATCGCGGTCACGCCGATAATCGCGGGAACTTCCGGCGCGGCGACTCGAATTATCGCGTGAGTTATTCGCGCCCGGTGTATTCGCAGCCGTACGTTGAAGGGTACTTCGGGCTCGCGCCGGGCGGCTTCCAGGGCTACTACTCAAACGGCGGGTGGTACCATCACCGCCGTTGGAACGGCGGCGTGTGGCTCTACTTCTAAGATACGGGAAATGGGTCGCCGCGGCCGGCATGCTGGTCATGCTGGCTGCGGTGGCCGCGCGGGCACAGGGTGACCTGCGCCCGTCCATCGTTGAGATACGCTGGAGAACGCCGGCGGGCTACGATCGCTGCGCGGCCGTCATTACGGCGCGACGTCCGGACGGGCTCGTAGCGTGGACGGCGGGGCATTGCGCGACGCACCCGTTCACGATCGTGCAGTTCTTCGACGGACACCAAATTTTCGGTTCGACCGTGCGCGTGCTGGCCATCAGCGACGCTATCGATGCGGCGGAACTGCTGCTGCCGGTCGATCCGGCACGTCTGCGCAACGCGCAGCTTGCGATACGCAGTGCCAAGGTGCCGCCGATCGGCAGCACGCTCACCATCATCGGCCATCCGGTCTCCGCAATTCTCGGACCCGACCAAGGCCGCTGGACGACGACGTACGCCCGTATGGGTCAAACTGCTGCGGATCCCGAGACGGGCGCGGTCCAATATGACGTCTATTGCAGCCGTTGCGGTCCGGGCGACTCGGGCAGCGGCGTCTTTGACGGCGACGGGCGCCTCGTGGGCATCTTGTACGGCGTAACCGAGATTGAGAACGTCGCCGGGGGACGCCTTCCCGACGGCCTCTACGGCCAAGTCGTGCCGGTCGCCGCCCTTCGTTGAAATTCTCGCTGTTTGACGCCCACGTGTTCGCCAGTCTGCGGCGCCATCGCAACTACCGGCTCTACTTTTCCGGCCAGTTGGTCTCGCAAATCGGAACGTGGCTGCAAAACGCCGCCCAAGCGTGGCTGATCCTCGACCTCACGCACTCGGCGGAAGCCGTCGGCGTGTTGAGCTTCTTTCTCTACCTGCCCTACGCGATTTTCGGGTTGCTTGGGGGCGCGCTGGCCGATCGCTGGGATCGTCAGCGCATCATGGTCATCACCCAAACCCTGATGGCCATTTGCGCGGCGGCGCTGGCGCTCGTGGCGTATCTTCACGTCGACAGCGTTGTGGTCATCGACGGCATCGCGCTCGTGCGTGGCACGATCATGGCGTTCAATAACCCGACGCGTCAAGCGATGATGATCCAACTCGTCGGCCGCTCCGAGTTGCCCAACGCGATCGCGCTCAACGCCAGCTTGAACAACGCGACCCGCATCGTCGGACCGGCGATCGCGGGTGTCCTGATCGCGACGGTCGGCGTCGGTGCATGTTTCGCGCTAAACGCGTTGAGTTTCGTTCCGGTCATCTTCGCGCTTGCGATCATGCGGCCGGCGGAATTCTTTGCCACCGGCAACCGCGCGCGCACTCCGCTCCTGCAATCGATCCGCGACGGACTCGCCTACGCGCGCCGGACCAAGACGGTGGCGGTCGTGCTGGCCATGCTCTTCGTCGTTTCGACGGTCAGCATCAACTTCAACGTCGTGTTGCCGGTGCTGGCGCGCAACACGATGCACGGCGGCGCGCAGACATATGGCTTCATCGCCGCGATGTTCGGGCTGGGCGCATTTGCGGGAGCCATCGTCGCCGCTTCGCGCAAACGCGTCTCGCGCGGGCTGCTATTGGGCGCGGCCGCCGGCTTCGGTGCCGCGCAGGTGATCGTTGCGACGCAGCAATCGCTGCTCGGCGTATCGCTCTCGCTCTTTGCAACGGGCGTCTGCTATACGCTCTATACGGCGAGTTCGAATACGATCGTGCAGCTCGCGGTGCCGGCGCACATGCAAGGCCGCATCGCCGGACTCTACAACTACGTCTTCCTGTCGTCGGGACCGCTCGGCTCGCTCTTGGCCGGCTGGCTTGCCGAGCGCGGCGCACCGCTTGCGTTTCTTGCAGGCGGCATCGCCGCGCTCGGCATGGCGCTGTTCGGATTCATTCTGCGGCCATGGCCGATGCCGACGGGGACCGTACGTCCGCGCAGGCGTGTAAAGCTTTCCTGATCCGTACGGGCGGAACAGGTGCGCGTCGCTTGCGCTTGCAAATAATCTCGCACCGATGCGCCGTTTAGTGTTGCTGCTTCTTTCTATTGCCGTCGTCGTCTCCGCAGCGCGCGTACCGGCTTCGGCGTCATCGGAAACGCCGCTCAACGCATGCACGACGGAGAATCCCGCGTTCGTCACGGACGACTTGAGCGGCATTCAGGCGCCCTGTGCGGCCGCGCCCGGAACGCTCCTCGTCGAGATGCTCTACTTTCAAAACGCATCGCGCGTGGGCGGCACGGCGCTCGCGGCGTACCCGCTCTTTCGCTTGCGTACCGGCATCGTCCACCGGCTCGAAGCCGTGATCGATACTCCCTCGCAAGTGGCGGAATCGGGATTGCACGGGCTGGGTCTCTATCCGACGACGCATCTCGGATACGGCTTGAACTACACGTTCGTCGCGGATGCGCGCCTCGCGTCGGCAATCGGCTTCGAACTCGTGCCTCCGAGCTCGCGTTTCAACGTCAACGAATCGCAACCGCGCTACGTCATCGATATGACGGCGGGCTTTCACCTCATGCGGGGGGTGACGCTCTCGGCGATTGCCACCGGAACGTCGTCGAGTAACGTCGGCTTCGAGCGCGTCAATCCGGCCGCGGCTCTGCGTCTCGCCTACGATACCAGCGCCCGGACACAGATTTCGGCCGACCTCGGCGCGCGCATCCTCGTGCGGCACGGCGCCGCGCAAAATTATGGCGACGTTGCGGTCAACGAGCGCTTGCGCAGGAACCTCACCTTTGATGTGGGACTCGGCACGACGTTCAACCCGGTCTCCAATGCGAAGGCGCATTACCTCGCATCCGGGTTCAACCTACACCTTTGATGAGCGAGCTGGCGGGCTTGCGTCTCGCGGGACGCATCAGCGTCGTGACGGGTGCCGCGCGCGGTATCGGGTACGCCTGCGCGGAGGCGCTTGCGCAAGCCGGATCCGATGTTGCGCTGTGCGACCTCGATGCCGGCACGGCGGCGGCCGCCGCTGCGAAACTTGCACAAGAGACGGGCGTGAGAGCCCATGGATATGCGATCGACGTTACGGTGCCCGCTGCGATTCGTGCCGGCATCGAGCGCATCGTCGCGGACTTCGGCGCGATCGATCATCTGGTCAATAATGCCGGCGTGCAGTTCGTTGCCCCCATCGCCGAATTCCCGGAAGCCGATTGGGACCGCGTGCGCGGCGTCGATCTCGATTCCGTCTTCTACCTGACGAAGGCCGTCTGGCCGCATCTCGCCGCACGCGGCCGCGGCCGCATCGTCAACATCGCGAGCGTTCATGGCCTCGTCGCGTCGTCGTTCAAGGCGGCATATATCGCCTCGAAGCACGGCGTAGTCGGCTTTACCAAAGCGACCGCGCTCGAGGGCGCGGCAGCCGGTATCACGGCGAACGCGATCTGCCCGGGTGCCGTCTACACCGAACTCATCGCGGGCCAAGCGCGGGATCTCGCGACGTCGTACGGCGGCGGCATCTCCGATGAGGATGCGCTCAAACGCGCGTTTCTTGAAAAGATGCCGACCGGGCGGTTCATCGATCCGGCCGAGGTCGGCGCCTTGTGCGCGTACCTGTGCAGCGATCTCGCGCGTTCCATCACCGGGACGGCGATCCCGATCGACGGAGGCTGGAGCGCCCAGTAGACGGTACAGAGATGCAATGCCCGGCACGATCTCCGAACCGCTCGATTTTCAGCCTGCCGGCGCGATGCTGGCGGCGGCGATCGAAGAACTCGAAGATCTCGGCGAACGCGGCGGCGGCGCCGTTGATGCGGCCGTGCGCGAACGGGCATTGCAGGCCTATCTGGCGGCTGCGCGCGAGCGGATTGCCGTGCCGGCGCAGTGGCGGCATGACTACGCCAAACTCGTCTTCGAGGGTCTGGTTTGGACGAGCGGCCGCGTGCGCGTTCCGGTGCTCCCGCGAGCAATACCAGGCGGCGAGGGTGAAACCGACCTGCCCGCGCTAGCGGTCGAAAATGCCGGCGGGCTCGTGCACCTGGGGAGCACCTACCTCGAGCCGCTGCAAACGGCGGGCGACACGCGCGTCGCATTGACCTCGCTCGCCGATGCGCGCCGCAGCTCGCGCGAACGGGTTGCCGCGGTGCACGGACGCATCGTCGCGCCGGAAACCGATCGCTTCACGGCACTCGCAACGGCGTTTCAAAATTGCGGCGCGTACGTCGACGTGCCGGACGGAGTCAACGTCGAGTTGCCGCTGCAACTGATCTGGATGACGCGCCCGGGCGCGCCGAGCGCGGTGTTTCCGCACACCGTCATTCGGCTAGGCGCGGGAGCGCGCGCGACGATCGTCGAGCGGCACATCGGCAGCACCGAAGCGTTCGTCGCGGGGATCGTAGAGGCCGACCTCGCGCCGGGTGCGCGCTTGGACTACGTCGCGATCCAGCAAAGCGATGAGGGCTCGCGCGTCTTCATGCGGCGGCGCGCGCGCTGCGCTGCGGGCGCGAGTATCGGCTGGCACGTTGCCGACCTCGGCGGCGCACTCGTGCGCAGCGCGTGCGGAGCGCAGCTCGCGGGCGCGAAGGCGACGGCGGAAACCAATGCGTTCTTTTTCGCGCGCGGCTTCGCGCACGTCGACTGTATTGTGGACGCCGATCACGAGGTATCGCGCACCGAATCGCATGCGACGGTGAGAAGTGCGGCCGGCGATCGTGGCCGCGGCCGCTTCTCGGGTGCGCTCCGCTTCGGGGCGAACGCCACGCGCTGCGTCGCGACGATGCGCGACGACGGGTTAATCCTTTCGCGCGACGCGTATCTCGACGCCGCTCCGGTACTGGCGGTGCCGGCGCATCACGTTTCCGCCTCGCACGCGACGAGCATCGGGTCACTCGATGAGGAGGAGCTGTTCTACGTGCAGAGCCGCGGGATCACCCGTGGGATCGCCGAACGCATGATGGCGATGGCGTTTTTTGAAGCAGCGATCTCCCGATTTCCCGGCGATGCGCTGCGCGATGAAGTGCGCACGGCGCTCGATTCGCGGCTCGACGACGTGGCGGATACGTTCGCATGAAGATCGCCCGCATCGAGACGCTCCAAGCCGAGGCCGGCTATCGCACAGCCTGCTACGTCAAGCTGACGACCGACGACGGCTTGACCGGCTGGTCGGAATACTACGACGGGCTAGGCGGCGCCGAACTCGCGCCGCTGATCGCCGGCTTCGCTCGCACGGCCACCGGCATGGATCCGCGCAACGTAGGACTGATCAGCGAGTCGCTGCTCGCCACCGCGCGGCTCGCCGCCGGCGGTCTCGCACACCAGGCAGTCGCCGCGATCGAAAATGCGTGTCTCGACGTGCATGGCAAAGCGCTCGGCGTGCCCGTGTATCAGCTCTTCGGCGGCCCATTCCGCCGCAGCGTTCCGGTGTACTGGACGCACTGCGGCAGTTTTCGCGTTCGGCATGCCGCGTTCTACGCATCGCTCGGCTACGAACCCGTGCGGACACTCGCCGATTTCACGCGCCTCGGGCGCGAAGCCGTCGATCTCGGCTTCACCGCGCTGAAAACGAATGCCGTGTTTTTCGAGCCGGGCGGCCCGGTGATGATGAGCGGCGGCTTTCGCATCGCGCCCGGTTTTCTCGATCGCAGTATCACCGAACCCCAGATTTCGGCGATCGTCGCGCAACTCGAAGCGTTTCGCGCCGGCGTCGGGCCGGATTTCGGACTGATGCTCGACGTCGGGTTCAGCCAGCGCACTGAAGGCTTTCTGCGCTTGGCGCGACGGCTCGAACCGTTGAACATGTATTGGCTCGAAATCGATACGCCCGACGCCGGCGCACTCGCGCTCATCCGGCAGAAGTCAAACGTGCCGATCGCTTCGCTCGAGTCGCTTTACGGTCTCGCGCAGTACCGGCCGTTTTTGGCCGAGCGCGCCGCCGATATTGCGATTATCGATCCGGTATGGAACGGCGTGTGGCAATCTGTTCGCATCGCCACGGTTGCCGAAGCGTTCGAGACGCACATCGCGCCGCACAACCCGGCCGGCGACTTAGCGACGCTGATGAGCGCCCACTTCTGCGCGGCGGTCACAAACGTGCGCATCATGGAGTATCGTGCCGACGAAGCGCCCTGGACGCACGAATTCCTCACGCATCCGCCGATGATGCAAGACGGCGCGATCGTCGTGCCCGACCGTCCCGGCTGGGGTAGCGATATCGACGAGGATGCGCTGCGCGCGCACCCGGTGCCCGGATGAACATCGTGTACTGGACGAACGCCGCGCTCGGCAAGGCGGCGATCATCGCGCGTCTGGAGGTACGTGCCGACGTAGCGCTCACGGTCGCCGCAACGCTCGACGAAGTGCTCGCGGCGCTGCCCACCGCGGACGGCCTCGTGCTCTACGACGCGCCCGTTGCGCAAGCGCGGACGCTCGTTGCCGCGCTCGCAGCGCCGAGCCGCGTACGCTGGCTGCATGTGCTCACTGCCGGACGCGAAGGCCTCGATGCCGCCGGCATTCCCGAACATCTCGCCGTGACGTCGGCGGCCGGTGCAACTGCGCCGGCCGTAGCGGAACACGCGCTCGCGCTGCTGCTTGCGATCGGCCGGCGGTTGCCGGAGAGCGTCGCGACGAACAGCGCGGCGAAGTGGGATCGTAGCATGGCGCCGCGCGCGTCGTCGCTCGAAGGCGCGACGCTGGCCATCGTCGGCTACGGCCGCATCGGCAAGGAGATCGCGCAGCGCGCGAAGCCGTTCGGACCGCGCATCGTTGCCGTTTCGCGCACGCCCGTAAGCGATGCGCTCATCGATGAATTCCATCCGCTCGGCGAACTGCACCAGGTCCTCGGGACGGCGGATGCCGTCGCCATCGCGATCGCGCTGACGCCGCAAACCCGGCATCTGTTCGATGCGCGCGCGTTCGCGGCGTGCAAGCGCGGCTCGTTGCTGGTAAACATCGCGCGCGGCGGCGTGATCGATCAAGCCGCGTTGTGCGAAGCACTCGCTTCGGGCCAACTTGGCGCGGCCGGACTCGACGTGACCGACCCCGAGCCGTTGCCCGACGGCGACCCGCTCTGGCATGCGCCCAACATCCTCATCTCACCACACTACGCCGGCGCCGGCAGCCCGAAGAGCATCGAGCGCATTGCGGCCAGCGTGATCGACAACCTAGAGCTAGCGAGGACCCCGGCATGAACTCACGCAGACGTTTCTTAGGCACGATGGCGGCCGCTGCCGCAGCCCCGGCGCTTACCGCATTGCCCGCGGCCGCCGCGACCTCGGTCAAGCTGCTCACGATCGTCGTCGGGTATCCGCCGGGTGGGGGCACCGACGTGCTCGCACGCCTCGTCGGGGCGGGGATGCAGGGCACGTATGCCGACAGCGTGATCGTCGAGAATCGCGCCGGCGCGGGCGGTCGCATCGCGGCGGAATACGTGAAGAACAGCAAGCCCGACGGCAGCACGTTCCTCTACACGCCGTCGTTCCCGATGGTGATCTATCCGCACATCTACAAGGACATGCGCTACGATACGCTGACCGACTTCGATCCGGTTGCAATGACGCATCGCGGCGTGATGGCGCTCTCGATCGGTCCGGCCGTGCCGTCCAACGTGAAGACGCTGCGCGACTTCGTTGCTTGGTGCAAGGCAACGCCGAGCCGGGTGAATTTTTTCGGGGCCCCGGCCGGCTCATCGCAGCACTTCACCGGCGTGCTGCTCGCGAAGGCGGCCGGCATCAACTTCCAGCTGGTCGACTACAAGGGCGGCGCGCCGTCGATCGTCGACACGCTGGGCGGCCAGATCTCATCGACGATCACCGCACTCTCCGAAGTGACGCCGTATCTAAACGATCCGCGGATGCGCATTCTCGCGAGTTCGGGCGCCGAGCGATCGCCGGTCGTGCCGAAGCTGCCGACGATGGCCGAAACGTACAAAGACTGCGTGATCCAAAACTTCAGCGGCTTCTTTTCCGCCGCTAAGACACCGAAGGACCTCATCGCGGCGGCGAACGTCGCGACGAATCGCGCGGTGCTGACGAAGAAGATCCACGACGAAATGCTGGTGCTCGGTTCCAACCCGCTCGTCGCCGCGATGTCGCCGCAGACGTTCGGCGCGAACGTCAAGTCGGATTGGCTGCGCTATCAGACGCTCGTCAAACAAACCGGCTTCGTCGCCGAAGATTAAGCGGAGCAACTGCACATGGCCACGACCTCCGACCTCCGCCTCAAACGTCTCACCGGCGCGATCGGCGTGCAGATCGACGGCATCGATCTGCGTCGCGTCGACGATGCCGAAGTCACGGCCATCCGGCGCGCGCTGGTCGAGAACGTCGTCGTCGTGTTGCGTTCTCAGCACCTCGAACCCGAGCCGCAGATCGCCTTCGCGAAGCGGCTGGGCACGATCGTGCATACCGAAGGCAGCGTCAACCACAACGTCAAGAACGCGCACGAGGCGCTCGAGACGCATCCCGAGATTCTGCGCGTTTCGAACGTCGGAAAAGGCTTCACCGAGAACTGGCATTCCGACAACGTCCACGTGCCGCGCCCGACGGCGTTCTCGATTCTCGCGGCGCAAGCGATTCCGGAATACGGCGGCGACACGCTGTTCACCAACCAGTTCGTCGCCTACGAAACGCTTTCGGACCGCTACAAAACGATGCTGCGCGGAATGCGGCTCAAGCACACCGGCGCGCGCCAAATTGCGTATCGCACCGGCCCAGCGTCGGAAGCACCGTTCCAGTTTCACCCGGTCGTGCGCTCGCACGGCGAATCCGGCCGCCGTGCGCTGTTCATCGGCGGGCGGCCGAACAACGCGCGCCCGCATTTCGAGGGGATGTCGGAGGCCGAGAGCCATCCGATCCAGCAGTTTCTGCTCGAACATTCGATCCAGCCGGATCGCACGTATCGCCACACCTGGCAGCCCGGCGATGTGATCATGTGGGATAACCGCAGCACGCTGCACTTCGCGGTGCACGACTACGGAACTGCGACGCGCGACATGAATCGCGTCACGACGGAAGGCGAAGTGCCCTTCGAAGCTCCGTATACCGACTGAGGGTATGCAGGCGCGGCCGTTTCTCACCGAGGCCAATCGGGATTATTACGCCGGTTCGTTGATGCTCGTCATCGGCGCCGTCACGGTGTGGCAAGGCGCCGGTTATCGCTTCGGTTCGCTGACCCGCATGGGACCGGGATTCTTCCCGGTCGCACTCGGGGTGCTGCTCGCGCTGCTCGGGATCGCGATCGCGATCGGCGCGGTGCGCAAGCGTAGCGGAGTTGAGACTGCAGTGGCCGCCCCGGCCGAGTGGCGCGCGTGGGCGTGCATCCTTATCGGTGTTGCTGCGTTCGTCGTGCTCGGAAAGTACGGCGGCCTGGTGCCGGCGACGTTCGCGATCGTCTTCATCTCGGCGCTGGGCGACCGGGACAATACCGTGCGCAGCGCGTTCGTGCTCGCCGTCGCGATGTGCATCGTGGCCGTCGTCGTGTTCTGGTGGCTGCTGCAGGTTCGCCTGCCGCTGGTGGGTTGGGGATGATCGAGCAATCGCTGCACGCGCTGTGGCAGGGCTTCGGCGTCGCGGTCGAACCGCATAACCTGCTGTGGGTGCTCTTCGGCGTGTTCGTCGGCAACCTGATCGGCGTGCTGCCGGGGATGGGGCCGCTCTCCGCGATCTCGATCCTCTTGCCGCTCACGTACGCGATGGCGCCGGTGCCCGCGATCTTGATGCTCGCCGGCATTTTCTACGGTTCGCAATACGGCGGCGCGATCGGCGCGATCTTGCTGAACTTACCATGCCATCCGCCGCATGCGGTGACGTGCCTCGACGGCTATCCGCTCACGCTGAAGGGCAAAGGCGGAACGGCGCTCGGCGTGACGATGATCGCGTCGTTCTTTGCCGCGTCCGTCGGTATCATCGTCATGATTTTCGCCTCGCCCTTGCTCGTGCAGATCGCGTTCAAGTTCGGTCCCGCCGAGTTGTTCTCGATCATGCTGCTGGGCCTGATCGCCGGCGGCACGATGTCGAGCGGCTCGCCCGTCAAGGGCGTCGCGATGGCGGTCGTCGGAATGCTGCTCGGCGTGGTCGGCACGGACCCGAACACCGGCGTGAGCCGCTTCACGTACGGAATGACGACGCTCGCCGACGGCGTGCAACTGGTAGCGCTCGCGCTCGGACTCTTCGGCGTCACCGAATTCCTGCGCAACGTGAACCGCCTCAAGGTCAGCGGCAACGCGTCGATCGGCGTGCGCGACATGCTGCCGACTCGGGCCGAACTCAAGCGCGCGTTCTGGCCGATCGTTCGCGGAACGTCGATCGGCACGCTCTTCGGTGCGATGCCCGGCACCGGCCCCACGATCACCACCTTCATCGCCTACGCCTTCGAGAAGCGTATCTCGAAAAATCCGGAGTTGTTCGGCCACGGAGAAATTGCGGGCGTCGCCGCGCCTGAAGCATCATCGCACTCGAAGACGCAAGTCGACTTCATTCCGACGATGAGTTTGGGCATTCCGGGTGACCCCGTCATGGCGCTCTTACTCGGTGCGCTGCTGATTCACGGGATCCAGCCGGGCCCCGCGTTGATCACGCAGCACGCGGATATCTTCTGGGGCTTGATCGCGAGCTTCTGGATCGGCAACGTGCTGCTCGTGCTCCTCAACGTGCCGCTGATCGGCCTGTGGGTCAAAGTGCTGCAGGTGCCGTACCGGTATCTCTATCCGGCCGCGTTGTTCTTCATCGCCGTCGGCGTCTACAGCACGAACAACAGCCTCTTCGAAGTCGGCGAAGTGCTGGTGTTCGGCGTGATCGGCGCGGTGTTCGTCGCGTTGAAATTTCCGGTTGCGCCGATTTTGCTCGGCTACGTGCTGGGGCCGCTGGTCGAGGAGAATTTTCGCCGTGCGATGTTTCTCTCGCAAGGCGATCCGATCGTGCTCGTCCAGCATCCCATCAGTGCGGCGTTTATCGGTGTATCGGTGCTCGTGGTCGGCGTACAAATCTACGTTGCGTTACGCGGGCTCAAAGGGTCAGCAGCAATTTCCCCGACGTAGCGCGCGATTCGAGCAGCGTGTGGGCTTCCGGCGCTTTCTCGAGCGGAAACACGTGCTCGATCGAGAGTTTGAGCCAACCGGCCTTCAAACCGGCGAGCAGATCGTCGGCGCGGCGCACGATGTCGGCGCGCGTCGGGATGAAGGCGGCGAGACCGGCGCCGCTGACGGTCAGCGCTTTGGCGCTAAACGAGTTCGGGCTGACGGGGTCAGCTTGGCCGCTCGATGCGCCGTAGACCACGATGTTGCCGCGCACTCCGGCCGCTTCCAAGTCGCCGGGAAACGTCGTTTTCCCAACCGCGTCGAGGATAAGGTCGACGCCCTTACCACCGGTGATCCGCTTGACTTCATCGGCGAAGTTCGTCTTGGTATAGATGATCACGTCTTTCGCGCCCATCGCTTTGGCCTTGGCCGCTTTCTCTTCAGTCGACGTCGTACCGATCACGTGCGCGCCGAGGTGCGTCGCATACTGCGTAAGCAGCAGCCCGACGCCGCCGGCAACCGCATGCACGAGCACGGTCGAACCGGGGCCGATCTTGCGGAAGTCGTGCACGAGATAGTGCGCGGTGAAGCCTTGCAGCGGAAGCGCGGCGGCTTGCACGAGATCCATGTCGGGCGGCACGAGCACGAGCGAGGCCACCGGTACGACCGCGAATTCCGCATAGGACCCCATGACCATGGCGTACATCACGCGATCGCCGGGCTTCACGTCGGTGACGCCTTCACCGACGCTCTCCACCGTACCCGATGCTTCGCCGCCCAGCGTCAACGGCACGGTCATGCCGGGACGCCGGCCGGCGCGCATGCCGATATCCATATAATTTACGCCGGCCGCGGCAATGCGGACGAGGGCTTCGCCGGCTTTGGGTGTGGGGCGCTCGACGTCGGAGACGGTGAGGACTTCAGGTCCGCCAAAGGCGGTGATGCGAATCGCTTTCATGCCCCGCGGGACTCATCGAGTGTTCGGGCGAGTTGCGGCGAAAGGCCAGGACGATGGCTGGACAGCAGTTCGAGGCGGAGATCCGGGAGCAGCCGGCGGTGCTTGCGCGGCTCGCGGTATCGCGGACGGCGAAATCTCTCGATGCGGCCATCGGCGATCGGGAACCGCTCTTCATCGGCAGCGGCAGCAGCCTGTTCGTGGCGCAACTTGCGACGCTCGCGTGGCGGCGCTTCGGACGCCGCGCGGAATCGCTCGCCGCGTCGGAGGCGCGCTTCCGAGCGGACGCGCACCGCGGCTGCTGTGCCGTTGCGCTCTCGCAGAGCGGGCGCACGGCGGATGTTCTCGACGCGCTGGATGCCCTCGGCCCGGTGCGCACGATCGCGCTGACCAACGATGCGAAGTCGCCGCTCGCAGCGCGCGCCGATGTCACGATCGACATCCTCGCGGGTGCGGAGACCGCCGTCCCGGCGAGCAAAAGCGTCACGGCGATGGCGGCAATCCTGTTGTGGGCGGCCGGGCGCGGCGTGGACGGCGATACGGCGGCGGCCGCCGCGCTCGAACGTGCGGCGAGTACGATCGCTGCATGGCTTGAGGGCGATGCGTTTTCCGAAATGGACCGTGCGGCGGCGTCGCTCGAAGCGGCCCAGAGCATCGTCGTGATCGGTGCCGGGTACGGCGTGCCGGTTGCAGCGGAGATCGCACTGAAGATCAAGGAAGCATCGTATCGTCACGCCGAGGGCTTCGGCGCCGGCGAATTCCATCACGGCAGCACGGCGATCCTCGAGCCGGCACGCGGTCTGGTCGGCATCGTTGACGCATCATCGAGCGCAGCGGTGTGCGCGGTACTCGATGTCGCGCGCGCCGCGCACGCCGTCGTCGCCGCACTCGGCGATGCGTGTGGCAACGCGCCGGTATTCGGTCCGCCCGCCGCCGGACGGTTCGCCCCGCTTGCGTGGATCGTCGGCGGTCAAGTACTCGCGCTCGCGCTCGCGCGCCGCTCGGGCATCGATAGCGACGCACCGCGCGGCTTGCGGAAATTCCTCGGCTGACCTGCGCAATGTGCGCAAGAATGACACAATGGCAAACATCGCGGTAATCTACTACAGTTCGACCGGCAACGCGTATACGATCGCGCAAGCGATTGAAGCGGGAGCGCGGTCGATCGGCGCCGACGTGCGCCTGCGCAAAGTGCGCGAACTCGCGCCCGACGAGGCGATCGCGTCGAACAAGGGCTGGGAGCAGCATCGCGTCGCGACCCAGCATGTGGCCGAAGCGACGCTGGCCGATCTCGAATGGGCCGACGGCTTCGCATTCGGGACGCCGACGCGTTTCGGCGCGATGTCGGCGCAGCTCAAGCAGTTTCTCGACACCAGCGGACCGCTCTGGATGAAGGGCCTCCTTGCCGACAAAGCTGCGACCGCGTTCGTCGGTGCGTCATACGCGCACGGCGGCCAAGAAACGACGCTGATGACGATCTACAACATGATGTATCATTGGGGCGCGATCATCGTGCCGCCGAGCTACACCGATCCGTCGATCGGCAAAGCGGGCGGCAACCCGTACGGTACCAGCTACACCGATCCGCGCGGCGGCGAGCTTCCGCCCGAGGTGCTCGCTGCGGCGCGCTATCAAGGCGTGCGGCTCGCGCGTTACGCCGCCGTGCTCGCGAACAATCGCGCCGCGCTGCGCGGCGCCTAGCAGCGTGCGCGTCGTCCTCCTCGGTACCGCCGGCGGACCGGCATTGCGGCCCGGCCGTTCGTCACCGGCGGCCGCGGTGATCGTGGACGACGTTCCCTATCTGGTCGACTGCGGCTACGGCGTGGGCCGGCAACTCGTCGATGCGAAGATCGGGGTAGCGACGCTGCGCGCGATCTTCATCACGCATCATCACAGCGATCACAACGCCGATCTCGGCAACCTGCTCGTGCTCGCCTGGGCGAGCGGGTTGCGCACGCCGGTCGACGCCTACGGACCGCCGCTCGTGACCGATTTGGTCGAACTGGCGCTGCGTTACCACGCCTACGACATCGCGATTCGCATTCCCGATGAAGGCCGGCCCGATCCGCGCACGCTGTTCGCGGCGCACGAAATCGCGGCTCCTGGACTGGTTTACCAAGACGAGCGCGTACGCGTTGAAGCGCTGCTCGTTCCGCACCCGCCCGTCGTGCCGGCCTATGCGTTCAAATTCACCTCACGCGACCGCGTCGTCGTGTTCTCCGGTGATACGGCGTACAGCGAAGCGCTGGCGGATTTCGCGCGCGGCGCCGACATGCTGATCCACGAAGTGGTCCTGGAATCGGCGCTCGACCGGCTCCTGAAGCTCGTCCCCAACGCGACGCGCCTGCGCGAACACATCGTTGCCGGCCATACCGAAGCGGTCGATGTCGGCCGCATTGCGGCGCTGGCGGACGTGAAGCATTTGGTGCTCTCGCATTTCGTGCCGTCGTACGATCCGACGCTTACCGACGCCGATTGGAGCGATCCCGTTCGCCTGCATTATTCCGGCACGCTCACGCTGGGGAAGGATTTGCTGGCGCTCGATGCCTGATCCGAACGTGGTCGACAGGCTCGGGGTTTACGTGATCGTCGCGCTCCTTGCGGGCACGGCGCTTTACGCGGCGTGGCTCTTGCTCATGCGGGCGGCCGTCGCGCGGCAAATCCGGGCCGGAACGATGACGCCGGACGCCGGCGCAGCGCTGCTGCGCCGGCTGAACTCGACGGTGCTTGCACTGGCGGTCGGCTCAGCGATTTCCACCGCGCCGTTCTCGCCATTCCAAAATCCGAATCCGCATCTCGCGACGGTGGCGACGGCGGCCGTCGATGGTTTCGCGCTACTCGTCTACGCCTACATCCTCATCGCCGTCCGGCGGCTACTTAGAAGCCGCTAGACAAGTGCATGCTGGCCATGCTACTATCGCCGCAATGACGCAATCGTTCTCGTGTCCGTGTTGTCTGTGTCCGTCGGAATGTCGGCCGAGTTTCGTTATGTCGTAACATCTTCGCGCTAGCCACTACGTTGGTCTAGTCGCGAGAGCGACCACGAACCCCGAGCCGCAGGCCCGGGGTTTTTTCATTTTCCCTCGTCTCCGATGTAAGTGCGGTATGGACGTCTATTGGTACCTGGTCCCACGCGATGGTTACTACCCTTGGAGCGCAGCGGGCGCGCGAAAAATCGATTTCGGCTACATCCGCCAGCTCGCGACCGCGGTCGACTACCTCGGCTTCACCGGCGCGCTGCTCGCGACCGGCGGCGGCGCGCATGATGCGTGGGTTATGGGCGCCGCGCTGATTCCGCTGACCAAGCAGATGAAGTTCATCATCGCCGTTCATCCCGGAATCGTCGCGCCGTTGATGCTCGCGCAGAAGGCCGCGACGTTCGATCAGTTTTCCGATGGCCGGCTGATCCTGAACATCATTACCGGCGAATCGCACCAGATGCCGCCGTACGGCATCTACGAAGAGCACGACGACCGCTACCGGATGACCGACGAATACTGGACGCTCTACCGCCGGCTCATCGCGGCCGAACGCGTCGATTTCAAGGGCGAATTCTTCTCATTGCGCGGTGCGGAACTCTCGCTCGAGCCCACCCAAAAATACCCGCCGCTCTTCTACGCCGGATCGTCGCCGGCGGCGCTGGCCGTTGCGGCCAAGCACGCCGACACGTATCTTACCTGGGGTGAACCGGTCGATATCGCGGCTGAAAAGATCGCCAAGGTGCGCGCCCTCGCGGCGGCGCGCGGGCGGAACGTAAAATTCGGCATCCGCTTGAACGTCATCGTGCGCGAGACGAAAGCCGAGGCGTGGGCCGCTGCACAGTGGCTGATGGACCACATGGACCCCGATGCGGTCGCGTTCAACCGCGCGAACGCCCTGGGCTCCGATTCGCACGGTCAGAAGCGGATGAACGCGTTGATCGGCAGCGGCTCCTCGCGGCGCGCGCAGGACTGGGAGATCGCGCCTGACTTGTGGGCGGGTTTCGGACTGATTCGCACGGGTCCGGGAACGGCGCTCGTCGGCGATCCCGAGACGGTCGCAGCTCGCTTGCGCGAATACCAAGACGCCGGCTTCGATACGTTCATCCTCTCGGGTCAACCGCTGCTTGAAGAAGCGTATCGCGTGGCGGATCTGCTCTTTCCCCTCTTGCCGCTACGCACGAAGATCGAGCGTCCGGAGGACCCGCGTCAACGGGAACTCATGCACGCGACGGGGTTTGCCGCACGATGAGCGCACCGGACGAGACGCTGACCCACGTGTGGTACACGCGTTGCCCCGTGCCGACGGCGAGCGGTCTCGCCTACTCGCTGGGTTGGCTGACGGAAGAACTCGGCTCGGGCGGACTGCAGGTCGGGATCTTGCAGGACGGTCCGCGCGAACTGATCCGGCATCACTACGATCACCAACTGATCGGACTCTTCCGCGAGGGCGGAAACGTCCCGGCGCTTGCCGCCTATGCCGAAGGTGCACCGACGCGCTTGATCGGTCTCACGTGGATCGATGAGTTGCAAGCGATTCTGGTGCGTCCGGATTCGGGAATCACCCGGCCCGAGCATCTCAAGGGCAAGCGCGTCGCGATGCCGGTGTGGGGCGCCACGCGCGGACTGAGTTTTCCGCGCGCGATGTCGCTGCACGGCATCGTTGAGACGCTCGCGCGCGTTGGTTTGACATACCATGATGTGCGCTTCGTCGAGGTTCCGGCGGAGACGGGCGAAGCCGTGCGGAGCGATTACGCCTCGCCCGATGGGCGTTCGTGGTGGCACGGCATCGACTATCTTGCTCGGGGTGAAGTCGACGCGGTCTACGTGAAGGGCGCGGCGGCCGCTGAAGACGCACTGCGCGCGGGCGTCGTCGTCGGGATCGACTTGGACACGTATCCCGACCGTCGCTACCGCGTCAACAACGGCACGCCGCGGCCGATCACGGTGCACGAGCGCATTCTCGCCGAATATCCGGAGCTCGTGGTGAAGTTTCTCGCGCAGTCGCTGCGCGCGGCCGACTGGGCCGCGGATAACCTCGATGAGGTGCGTGCGGTGTTGCAGCGCGAGACGCGTTCGGGACCCGAAGGCGTCGTCGCCGCGTACCGGAACGATTTTCACAAATCGCTCCATCCGAGTTTGTCTGACGACCGGCTCGACTTATTGGCGCGGCAAGCGGACTTTCTCTACGCCCATGGTTTTCTCGAGCGGCCCGTCGACGTGCGCGCGTGGGCGAGCCACGAGCCGTTGCGCGCGGCGCGCGAAACCTTGGCTCAATCCAGAGTGGCGGCCGTATGAGCGTCGAGACGCTGTGGGCGCTGCCGGCACGCGAAACGCGGCGTCAGGTGCGCTTTCATCAGTCGGTGCGCGACGAACGGCCCGGCCGCTTCACGTACGCCGATTATGCGGTGCAGGTCGCGCGCGCGGCGGATCTGGCCGGCTTCGACGGTTTGCTCTTGCCGAACGATCCGGACGGCGACGAGCCGTGGGTGCTGGGTTCGGCGCTGGCGCGCGAGACGCGGCACGTGAAGATCGTGCCCGAGTTCGAGCCCCGATTCGCCTCGGCGGTGTATGCCGCGAAATTGGCGTTCACATTTCAACGCTTCTTCAACGACCGGCTGGGCTGGATGCTGCAACTTGATGACGCAGCCGATGAAGATCGTTTTCTGCGCGCGCAGGAACTGCTCGTCGTCGCCGAAGGCGTCTGGGGCGAAGCGCCGTTCGATTTCACCGGCCGGTTTTTCTCGGTCGCGGGCGGCGCGCTCTTTGCGTTGCACCGCACGCAGAACGTGCGCGCCGGCATACGGCGTTTCCCCGCGGTGTACGCGAGCGGTGATGACGAAGGGCTGCTGGCATTTTCCGCGCGGCACGCCGACGTACACGTCTTCGCGGCGCTCGAACCCCAAACGCTGACCGTTCTGCTCGGGCGGCATCGCAGGTTGGCCGACGATGCCGGCCGTGCCGTTCGCTACGGCTTGCGCGTGCCGATCGTCGCGCGCGAGTACGCGACGGAGGCGCGCACCGAGCGCGACCGGCTAATCGCTGCCGGCTACCCGTTCGCCGGCGCCCTGACCGGATCGTATGCCGACATCGCAGAGCGCCTGCACGCCTACGCGGAAATCGGGATCACCTCGTTCGTCATTGATGCCGTGCCGCGGCTCGAAGAAGCGTATCGGCTCGGAGAATACTTGTTGCCGTTGCTCCACGCGCCGTTGCTCGAGCGGGCCGGCTGATGGCGCTGCGCAGCGAACGGCTTCCGGTCTATTGGCGGATTCCGATGACCGGCGATATGTCGTCGTGGCGAAACGCGCCGAAGACGCGCGGCGATTGGACGCCGCGATCCGCCGGTAGTCTGGCTCCCGGCCGGCGCGACGACGGACCCGGCGGGTACACGTATCTCGATTACATGACGGAGGTCGCGCGCGCCGCGGAAGCTGCCGGTTTCTACGGCGGATTGCTGCCGTCGTTCCCGGAGACGGACGATCCGTGGATCGCGTCGGCGGCGATGGCGCGCGCGACGACGACGTTCCGCTTCATGATCGCGTTCCAGCCGGGATTTCTCGATCCGGTGCAAACCGCGCGCATGTCGGCAACGCTGCAGCGGCTCTCGCACGGACGAGTCGTCTACAATATCATCACGGGCGGCGGCGGACCGCAGCAGCACTGGTGGGGTGACTTTGTCGGACACGACGATCGATACGCGCGGACGGCCGAGTTCCTCGACGTGCTCAAAGGCGTCTGGTCGGGCGCACCGTTCGACTACGCCGGCGACTTCTATCAGGTAACCAACGGCGGTCTCCGTGGCGCGCTCGCTGGGCTGCCCGTGCCGGACGTCTACTTTTCCGGTTCGTCGGACGCGGCGATCGATGCGGCAAGCGCGCACGCCGACTACTACCTCTCGTGGCTGGAACATCCGCACGATCTCGAGCGCAAGTTCGACCGCGTGCGCGAGCGAACGGCGCTGCTTGGCCGCGAGGCGCGCTTTGCGGTTCGCGCCCACGTCATCGCACGTCCGACCGAAGAAGAAGCCTGGCGCGAAGTGCGCCTTGGGTGGGAACGCGTGCGGCCCGATCAGATCGAGATGTTGCGCAATCGCAAGGCCGAGTCGGTCGGCAGCCGGCGGCTCGCGGCGTATCAGCCGGGCGTGCCGACGGGGTACGAAGACTTGATCATCGCCCCCAATCTCTGGAGCGGGATCGCGTTGCTTGGCGACTTCCCGACGATCGGCATCGTAGGCAGTTACGAACAAGTGGCTGAGCGGTTGGACGATCTCGTGCGTATCGGCGCCGACGCGCTCGTCCTCGCCGGTCTGCCGCATCTCGAAGAAGCCTACCGCGTCGGCGAAGAGGTCTTGCCGCTGTTTCTCGGCCGCGCCGCGCTTGACGTCGAGCCGCCGCGCGTTGCCGCAAGCGTCGCCGGAGCAGCGCGTTGACGCGGCGATGTTGCGAGCGCATGTTCCGCCTTGCACTCATTCACTTTTTTCAGGAGTTCTAATGACCCTCATCGACCATGCCATCAGTCCCAAAATTCAACAATTCGTCGAACAAACGAAAGCCGATGCCGAGCATGCGTTTCGCGTTCTCCGTGAGACCGGAACGCTCGCGATTAACGGCACGATTCAAGCCGTCGAGCGCATTCCGGGCGAAGATCTGCTCGTGGGCCTCGTGCAACCGGGCCCGTTCGCCCGCGATCAATCGATCGCGCCGGTCGTGCTGACCTTCGACGGAACGATCGTCGCCGGTCCGAAGATCGTCGGCGATCCGCACGGTTTCGCCGCACTGCTCGCGCAGCGGCCCGAGATCACAACCGCGGTGCACATCCACTCGACGCATCTCGGAGCGTGGTCGCAAACGCACCGGCCGTTGCCCATTCGCTATGTTCCCGTTCAGCGCTGGACGCTCGCGAGCGAGATTCCGGTGTACATCGATCGCCGTCAAGCGCAGGTCGACTTCATCCTCGAGCGGTTGGCGGAGAACGCATCGACGCCGGCGGTGCTCGAGGCGAACGGCGGGGCGACCGTGTGGGGAACGCGCGGCTTCGTGAAGACGATCGAATATGCGCAGTTGCTCGAAGAGGGCGCGCAGTTCCAACTGCTCGCGGAAGCGCTCGGTGGATCGAAGCCGTTCGGTCCGGGCGTTTTGGAACAGCAATTCGCGCTCTCGGGTCTCACCGAGCAAGCACGCGCGGCGGGGCGGCTCCGATGAGCGCATATACCTCGCCATCGCGCCGGCAACTGCTCGCCGGAGCCGGCGGTTTAGCGGCCGCGACGCTGCTCGGTAGCCGCGTCCGCGCGGCCGATTCGAAAGTCGTGCGCATCGGGTATCTCAAGAGCCTGACGCCGCTTAACATCGGCCGGCTGCGCGGCACGATCGCAACGGCCCTTGCGGCGCGCGGCTACACGGTGGAATGGGACGGTCCGTTCCCGGCCTTCGCGCCGGCGGTCGAAGCCCTGACGCCGGGCAGCCTCGACATCACCGAAGGAAGCGCCACGTCGGCTTCCTCCGCGATGGTCGCGGGCGCGCCGTTCAAGATCTTCGCGTACGCGCTGCCCAGCGCGGACGGTGAAGGCGTGATCGTGCGGCCCGACAGCGGCATCACGGCCGTGCCGCAACTCATCGGAAAGCGCGTCGCGGTGAACCGCGGCGGGAGCGGCGAATATCTCCTCGCGCTCGCACTCTCAAAACACGGCATCCCCTACGACAAAGTCGACCGCGTGTACCTTGGACCGGCGGACGGCGCGTACGCGTTCTCCACCGGTGCCGTCGTCGGGTGGTCGGTCTGGGATCCGTACCTCGCCATCGCGCAGATTCGCGACAAAGCACGGGTCATTGCGGTGTCGCACGCGATCGACGACGAGAATGCAACGATCGTGGTCGCGCGCAACAGCCTGATCGCGCAACAGCCCGAGGCGGTGCACATCGTGTACGATGCGCTGATCGCCGAGAACAAGTGGACGACGGCGAATCCGGCTGCAGCGGCCCGGCTGTGGGCAGACGATGCCAAAGTCGATCAGACGACGGCGGACTTGCTCGCGCACCGCGCACCGGTGACGTACACGGCAGTGAACGCGAATGTCGCCGCTTCGCTCCTCCGCGTTGCGCGGTGGTTCGCGGACGAGAAGATCATTCCGAGCGTTCCCGACGTCCAGAACTTCGTTTACCGTGTCGGCTGAAACGCGGGTGACGGTCCTAATCCCCGACTCGACGCGCACCGACGATGCGGAAGCGATCTGCCGGGTATTGCGGACCGTCGCACCGTACTGCCGCATCCGCGCCCACGCAATCGATCCGGCGATCGAGTTTGCCGACGATTTCGCGCACCGCGCGCGAATCGTCGGCGCGGTGATGCAGTCGGACGTCGTGCTCTACCTCACCAAGAACACCGATCGTTCGAATGCCGGCCTCATCGCGTTGCGCGAACGCGCGGGCTTCACGTTGCGGTTGACCGAGCCCGAATTCGGCCGCGCGTGGTTCACCGCGAACCGGAAGCGGTCGCTCTTCGTGCTCGGAGAACTCCCCGGAGCGTTCACCTCACTCGCGCACGCGCTCGATGTGGGCTGCGCCGACCCCGCAGCGGCCCGGCGCGTGCGTGAGGATCTGCAACATCCGATGCTCGCGGCCGTGTAATCGTGCGCAACCGCATCATGCATGAACTCTCGATCTGCGATGAGCGCCAGGGTCCGGGACCGGCGGCTAAGCCGTCCGTCATCCTCACGCTCATCCCCGTCGCACTGATCGTCGGGTGGGCGTGCGTACTCTTAACGCACTA
Organism: Candidatus Lustribacter telmatis; assembly: GCA_003164045.1. Classification (GTDB taxonomy): domain Bacteria; phylum Vulcanimicrobiota; class Vulcanimicrobiia; order Vulcanimicrobiales; family Vulcanimicrobiaceae; genus Lustribacter; species Lustribacter telmatis. The sequence goes on along the minus strand of PLRU01000073.1, from coordinate 157,003 downwards.
ACCGTCCCGCAAGCCGAGCCGTTTCTTGGGGCCGATGCCGGTGCGCAGATACGCGGTTCGGCAGGCGCACGGGCGGCCTGGGCGCTACCGATCATCGTCCCCGTCGCGCTGCTCGCCGCGTGGGAGTTCGTCGCGCGACTGCACCTCATTCCCGCCTATCTGTTCCCGCCTCCGTCGGCGGTGCTGGCTGAATTGCGCGGGCTCGCACTCAGCGGGAAGTTGACCTATCATTTGTGGCGCTCGTTCGAACGGGTCGCGTCGGGCTTCATCCTCGGTGCGAGCGCGGCGACGGTCATGGGAGCACTGACGGGGTACTCGCAACTGTGGCGGCGGATACTCGATCCGACGCTGCAATCGCTGCGCAGTATTCCGGCGATCGCTTGGGTGCCGATCTTCATTCTCTGGCTCGGTATCGCCGAGCAGTCGAAAATTGCCCTGATTGCGCTGGGCGTCTTTTTTCCGGTCTATCTCAACTTGATGAGCGGCATCGCGAGCGTGGACCGCAAGCTGATCGAAGTCGGTCGCGTGTATCGCATGCACGGCGTACGGCTCGTACGAGCAGTCCTGTTACCGGCGAGTCTGCCGTCGTACGTTACCGGCCTGCGCACGGGCTTCGCGCTGGCCTGGATGTTCGTCGTCGCCGCGGAGTTGATGGGCGCAAGCCAGGGCATCGGCTATCTGCTGCTCGAGGGCGAGAACAACGGTCAGCCCGCGCTGATCCTCGCCGCCATGCTGATCTTCGCACTCGCCGGAAAGGCGACCGATCTCGTTCTGGTTGCGATTGCCCGGCGCGCTTTGCGCTGGGAAGATACCGTCGGCAACCGATGATCGAACTTGCTGCGCTCGTCAAGTCGTATGACGCATTCCGCGCGCTGGGTCCGCTCGACCTGAGCATCGGAGACGAGCGTGTCATCGGAATCATCGGCCCGAGCGGATCGGGCAAGACGACGCTCTTGCGCCTCCTTGCGGGATTGGAGACTTCCACCTCGGGGAGCGTTTTCATCGACGGCGATCGCCTGGCGGGGCCGCGTTCCGATATCGGTGTGGTGTTCCAAGAGCCGCGCCTGATGCCGTGGCTGACGGTGCGTAAAAACGTCGAGTTCGGCATTTGGGATGTCTTGCAGCGTGACCGCGGCCCGGCGGTCGATGCCGCCATCGAGCGGGTCGGGCTCACCGCCTTCGCTGATGCCCTTCCGCGCCAACTTTCGGGCGGCATGGCGCAGCGCGTCGGCATCGCGCGCGCGCTCGTCGGCGGCCCGCGCCTGCTGCTGCTCGACGAGCCGTTCGCTGCGCTCGATCCGCTCACGCGCGTAGCAATGCAGGAACACTTGCTCGCCATTGTCGGTACGACCGTCCCGACGACGATCGTGATTACGCACGATATCGACGAAGCGCTCGTGCTCAGCGACCGCGTCATCGTGCTCAAAGGGCCACCGGCGCGCATCGCGCGCGCGATCGACGTCGATTTGCCACGCCCCCGAACGCGGACGTCGCCCGAATTCGGCGCGCTCAAAGCGCTGCTGCTCGACGAGCTGATCGTTCGCACATCTTCCAGCGCCCCCGTTCTTGCATGAAAGACATGTGATGCCGATCGATACGCTCTGGTACACCCGCTGCCCGGTCCCCACGGCGTTCAGCATTGCGGTTCAACGCGGCTTGCTCGACGAGGAGTTCGCCGCCGACGGCGTGCGCATTCAGTCGCTGCGTGTTTCGAACGATCCCGCCGTGCGGCAATCGCATTTTTCGCACACGCAGCCGCACTCGTTTCGTCACGGCGGCCACATTCCGCCGCTCTGGGCGCGCTCGAGCGGGCATGACGTGCGGCTCATCGGTTTGAGCTGGAACGACGAAGTGCAGGCGGTGATCGCGCTGCCGGAGAGCGGCATTCGCAACGCCGCCGACTTGCGCGGAAAGCGCTTGGGTCTGCCGCGACGCGTCAACGATCCGATCGATTTCTGGCGCGCGAGCGGAGTTCGCGGTTTCCTTTCGGCGCTAGCGACGGCCGGTCTCACCGAAGACGACGTCGAGTTCGTCGATCTGCCGGTCGAGAGCCGCTACGTGGATGAGGCGCAGAGCAGTGCTTCGCACGCCGGTTCGCTGTGGGGCTTCGGCACGATGCGCGCGCTGCAGCGCGCCGAGACGTTCGCGCTGATCCGCGGCGAAGTGGATGCGATCTTCGCGCCCGGCTCCGTCGGCGTCGAGACTGCTGCGTTGCTCGGCGGGCACGTCGTCGTGGATCTCGATGCGTCACCGGATCCGTACCAGCGCCTGAACAACGCAACCCTGCTCGCGCTGACGGTCGACGGCGCGCTCCTCGGCCAGCAGCCCGGCTGGGTGGCGCGCGTCGTAGCGCGCGTCCTCGAGTCGGCGGCGTGGGCTCGCGCGACGCCGGATGCGGCGCGGCGCATCATCGCCCAGGAAGTCGGCAGCGGCGAAGACGTTGTGATTGCTGCCTACCGGCCCGACGTGACTAGCACGCTGACCCCCGATCTCTCCGAGGAGCGCGTTGCCGCGCTCCAGCGTCAGCACGATCTGCTGCTCGAGTACGGCTTCATCGATCATCCTGTGAACTTCGATGACTTCATCGATCCATCTCCGCTCGCGCAGGCCCATCGCATCGTCGAGGAGCGCGCCGGCGGCCGAGTTCCTTCACTTACATCCTAACGAACCGAAAAGGAATCATTCGTCATGTCTTCGCTACACCGCGCGCAGTTCGTGCGCTCGATCTCCGCTTTGGCGGCGGGCGCCGCGCTCGCGACGCCTCACCGAGCCCGCGCCGCGGCTCCGACCGTGCTCAATATTGCGTTCGCGTATACCGTTCCGACGACGTTGATCGTGAAAGAAAAAGGCTGGCTCGAAGAAGCGCTCAAGCCGCGGGGAATCAATGTCAATTGGATCCTCTCGCTCGGCAGCAACAAGACGCTGGAATTTCTGCGTTCTCGCAGCGCGGACTTCGGCAGCGCGGCGGCCTCAGCCGGCCTGCTCGGCCGTGCGAACGGGACGCCGGTGAAGCTCTTGTACTTCAACCTGCGCGGCGAATCGACCGGACTGCTCACGTTGATCAATTCACCGCTGAAGTCGATTGCCGATCTCAAAGGGAAGAAGATCGCGGCGACGCGCGGCACGGAGCCGTACATTTTCACCTTACGCGCGCTGCAGAAGGCCGGCATCAGCGAGAACGACGTTGAGATCGTTCCGCTCCAGCATCCCGACGGCCGCGCCGCACTCGAAAGCGGGCGCGTCGATGCGTGGGCGGGTCTCGACCCGGATCTCTCGATCGTGCTCGTCGAGAAGCGTGCGCGCTTCCTCTACCGCGATCAAAGCCTGATCACGGGCGGTGCGCTCTTCGGTCGCGAGGAGTTCATCAACGAAAATCCGGACCTCACGCAACTGGTCCTGCTCGAATTCGACCGCGCCCGCAAGTACATCCACGAGCATCCGGACGAGACGAATGCGCTCTACGCCAAAGCCTCCGATCTCGACCCCGCGATCGCGAAAGCAATTCTCGCTCGCGGCGACATCGATCATCCGGCGATCGAGCGCGCGGACTACGAACGGATTGCCGGCGCGGGACCGATTCTCAAATCGTCTGGTGCGGTGCCGAGCGATGTCGACTTGGTGAGAACGACGAGGGACTTGCTGGCACCCTCCGTCTATGCCAAGGCCGCCGCCGCGAAGGCGCTGCCGGCGTGACGGCGATCGAATACGGGTCGCCGACGCACCTCTCGGCATTCACGGTGCGCTACGGCGTGGCACGCGGCATCTTCGCACGCGCCGGTCTCGATCTGTCGGTCCGGACGATCTTCGGCGGTCCGGAGCTCGCAGCGGCCTACGATCGAGGCGACCTCTGGATCGGCGACATCGGTTCGCCGCCGAGCGTAACGGCGATTGCGGCCGGCGCGCGATTTCGTATCGTCGCGAGCGGCGAGAAGCGGCCGGCGCTGATGTATCTGACGTTGCACCAGGAAATCGAGGCCTGGTCTGAACTGCGGGGGCGCCGTCTCGGCGCGCTCACGATCGGGAGCTGCGGCTATTGGTTTCTGCGCGAGATCCTAACGCATCACGGCCTCGATCCCGATCGCGACGTGGAAATTGTCGGCCTCGGCCCGCGTTATCCCGAAGCGATCGAACTGATCGAGCGGCGCGAGATCGAGGGAGCGTTGCTCGTCGAACCGTCCGTGTCGATCGGTGAGGATGCGGGCGTATTGCGCAATTGGGGCAGCGTCGCCGACCGGGATTACTTACCGCGGCTGCAATGGAGCGTGCAGGTCGCGGGTCTCGATGCGATCGAGCGCGATCCCGAACTCGTGCAACGGGTGCTCGATTCGGTGAAGACGGCGACGCAGGCCGCCTACGCTGATCCGGACGACTACGCGGCGTTCTTGGCCGATCACTTGCAGATCGCTGCGCGAATCGCGCAGCGCGCGGTTGCGCGCGAGCGGGATGCCGTGTGTCTCGACGGCGAGCTCGACCTCGTCGGCTTACGTGAACTTATCGAGCTGCAGGCAAAGCTCGCTGCCGTACCGTCATCGTTGGACCTCGAGGATGTCGTCGATCTGCGGTTTATGCACGAACGCCGTCGAGCTGCGCTCGCGCGCGCGAGTACATCATGAAACTGCGTCTCGGTCTCCACCCCAACAATTTGTCCCTGCGCATCCTCAGCCGGACGCCGATTCTCGAACGGCACCTCGCCGGATCGGAAGTTGAGTCCGTCGAGTTCGTGCGTTTTCAGGTCGGTCCGCGCACGGTGGACTACATCGCAGCCGGCACCATCGACCTCGGCGGAACGGGCGCAACGCCGCCGATTACCGGCCAAGCTGACGGGATCCCGCTCGTCTATGTCGCCACGTCGGCCGGACGCCCCGTCGGCGGGATCGTCGTTGCGCAGACGTCTCCGATTCGGGACCTTGCCGATTTGCGCGGTAAGCGCGTCGGTCTGGCGGTCGGTTCGTGGCTGCAGCAGTTGCTGATCTTCGGGCTCGCGCTTGCGGATGTCGGCTGGCGCGATATTGTGCCGGTCGATATCCGCAGCGATGCCGCGGCCGACACGGCGTTACGCAACGGCGAAATCGATGCGTGGGCGACCGGCGCCGTCATCGACGATCCGTCGATCCGCTTCCTCGCCCGCACGGAAGAGTTGATCAGCAACCCCTCCGTGTTCTTCGCCGCGCGCCGCTTCGCGGATGAACATCGCGACGTCCTGGAGCGGGTCGTTGCGGCGTTAGACGAGGCGGATGAGTGGACGGCCGCGCATCCGGCCGAGGCGGCGGAGCTGCTGGCCGCCGACGTGGAGTTCGGCGGCGATCGCGTTGCTTGGGAGCCGTTCATTCGCGCCCGACCGTGGGGCCTGCAGACCGTCAGCGACGGCTTTCTCGCTGAACAGCAGCGCACGGCAGATCTCTTTCTGAAGAACGGCCTGCTCGCGCGGCAGATCGACGTTCGCGATGCGCGGCTGAATCCGCCGCTTCAAATTGGTATCGGCGTTGTCTGATTTCCTAAATCTTGCTCGATTCGAAAGGAACTACATATATGTCTCTACGCCTCGGTGATATCGCACCCAATTTTACCCAACAGTCGACCGTCGGTCCAATTACGTTTCACGATTGGATCGGCGATAGCTGGGCCGTTCTCTTCTCGCATCCGGCGGACTTCACGCCCGTGTGCACGACCGAACTCGGTGAAGCTGCGCGGCTGAAGCCCGAATTCGAGAAGCGGAACGTCAAGATCATCGGCCTCTCGGTCGACCCGCTCGAGAAGCATACGTCGTGGGCCGCGGACATCGCGGAGACGCAGGGAACGGCGCTGAACTTCCCTTTGATTGCCGACGCCGATCGTTCGGTCGCGACGCTCTACGATCTGATCCATCCGAACGCCGACACGACCGCTACGGTCCGTTCGGTGTTCGTAATCGATCCGGCTAAGAAAATCCGGCTCGAGCTGACATATCCCGCGTCGACCGGCCGCAACTTCGTCGAGTTGCTGCGGACGATCGATTCGTTACAGCTGACCGATAAATTCAAAGTCGCGACGCCCGTGAATTGGAAAGCCGGCGGAGACGTGATCATCACGACCGCCGTCAGCGACGAGGAGGCCAAGACGCGCTTTCCGCAAGGCTGGAAAACGCTCAAGCCGTACCTGCGGATTACCAAGCAGCCTGTCGCGAGCTGACGGGTTGCATTTCGGCGGCGAGCGATGCTCGCCGCCGAAAGATCTAGCGTGGTTGCTCGGCCGCAACCTTCGCGTGCGGGTTCCAAACGGCGGCTTGCACGACGACCGGGTGCGGAAGCAAGCCGAGTTTCGCAAACGTATCGGCGATGGCTTGTTGCTGCTTGATCACGTCCGGGGTTAGGTAGCCGATGGCGTAGCTACCCCGGGCGGCGATGATCTTCTCAGCGCCGAGGTCGACGCCGGACGCGTCGGCGAGCACGCCGGCAACCTCGTTCTGATGCGTTGCGGTCCACTTGACGACGTCCGTCGCCTCCTCGATGATCGCGGTGACGAGATCGGGGTTTCCCGTCGCGAACGAACGCGTCGCGAGGAAGAACGCGTTCGAGGGAGCGATGCCGTAGGCGTCGGTGAGTTTGTGAACGCCGGGATCCTTTACAGCCAGTGCATAGAACGGATCCCAGATCGACCACGCGTCGACGCTCCCGCCCTTCAGCGCGGCGGCGGCATCGGCCGGCTGCAAGTAGACCGGGGTGACGCCGGTATAGGGAATGTGGGCTTTTTCGAGGACGTGGACGAGCACGTTTTGCGCGCTCGAACCCTTCGTGACGGCGATTCGCTTGCCGCGCAGATCGGCCAGCGTCTTGATACCCGAGGCGTCCGTTACGACGATCGCACTACTGTGTCCGGGCTGCGGAAGCGCGGCCACGTAAACGAAATCCACGCCCGCGGCCTGAGCGAAAATCGGCGGGGTGTCGCCGGTGTAGCCGATGTCGATCGAACGCGCGTTGAGCGCTTCGAGCAACGGCGGCCCCGACTGAAATTCGATCCATTTCACCGTCACACCGCGCGCCGCGAAGCGCTTCTCCAGTGTGCCGCGTCCTTTGAGCACGAGCAGCGTGCCGATTTTCTGGTAGCCGATCCGCACTTCTTTGGCGGAATCCGCGGCCGTCGCGTGCGCGCCGGCGGCAAGAACGAGAGCCAGCGTCAGCAGCGCTCGCCAACGTGTCGTGATATGCATGAAAAGGTTCCTTCCGCGCGAGGCGGAGACGACCGAAGCGTCAGCAAGAAAAAAACCCTCTGCCGCTTCGGCAGAGGGTTGTGCGTCGTGACCGCAATGCGGTGGCTTACGCGCAGCAGCGCCTCATCCGAATTTCCGGTCGGACGAAACAACAGCGCGCGGCAACGGCGACGTCGATCATGCCGGGGATTGTAGCACTACTGCTTCAAAAAGCAAGCATGCCGAAGTATTGGCTGCTCGCGCCGCCTCCGGCGACTGCGATGTGCGGGTGGGGGCTTGCGTTCGAGTGGACCGGTGTGGTATGGTCCGCTCGATGAAACACGTCGGCGTCTGCTGCTGCGCATGTTGTATCTCCCCGGCATTACCGTGTCGGCTGGGAGCTACTTCGGCGTAAGCGCACCGCGGTGTGCGCGAACACGAAGCCTCTCGCCGATACGGCGGGAGGTTTTTTTATTGCTCGTTTGTTCTAAGGAGATACCGGTGATTTTTGTTGGCAGCGTGGCCAAGTGGTAAGGCGTGAGATTGCAAATCTCTGACCGCGGGTTCGATTCCCGCCGCTGCCTCAATGTGTATGGGCGCACGGTTCCTCTACCGTTACCGTCGCGCAAGCCGAAGGCTGCCCGGACGTCCGTCCCGGCCGCCTATCGGCGTTTCATCTCGCCGCTCGCGATTCTCGCGCTGTGGCAGGCCGGATCGATGGCCGGGCTCATTCCGGCTCGCATCATCGCGGCGCCGTCGGCGATCGTCGCGACGGCGTTTACGCTCGTTGCGAGCGGCGAACTGATCCCCGATCTGCTCGTTTCGCTGGCACGCGCCGTGGTGGGTCTCGCAATCGGCATCACGGCGGGTGCCATTCTCGCATTGATAGCCGGTTTATCGCGCACGGGCGAGGACGCGATCGATCCGCCGATGCAGATGCTGCGCGCCGTTCCGCTCTTGGGGCTGACGCCGCTCTTGATCCTTTGGTTCGGCATCAGCGAAGTCCCGAAGATCACGCTCATTGCGCTGGCATCGTTCTTTCCTGTCTACATCACGCTCTTTGCGGGTATCCGGGGCGTGGATCGTAAGCTGATCGAGGCTGGGCGCGTGTTCGGGCTCGACCGCTGGGGCGTCATCCGCGAGGTCATCTTGCCCGGCTCGCTTCCATCGGCGCTCGTCGGCGTACGGCAAGCCCTCGGCATCGCGTGGCTTAGTCTCGTCGTCGCTGAGCAGATCAATGCCGACCACGGCATCGGCTACCTCATCATGAACGCGCGCGACTTCTTGCGTACGGACGTGATCGTGGTAGGGCTCGCGGTCTACGCATTGCTCGGGCTCGGCACCGATGCGATCGTACGGGCGATCGAACATCGGACATTGCGATGGCGTCCCTCGATCCTCAAGGCGACGACGTGACCGAGAGCATTCGCGCACGCGGCCTTACGCAAACATTTGGTGCGAATCGCATCCTCGCCGGGCTCGATCTCGATATCGCGCCCGGCGAATTCGTCGCATTGCTGGGACGAAGCGGCTCCGGCAAAACGACGCTGTTGCGGCTCTTGGCCGGCTTGGATGAGCCGTCCGGCGGCAACCTCGTCGTCGCGCAACCGCGAACGGTCGTCTTTCAAGATCCGCGGTTGCTGCCGTGGAAGCGGACGTGGGAGAACGTCGTGCTGGGGTTGCCGCCGCAGGGCGCGCGAGAACGTGCCGCGGCGGCGCTGGCCGAGGTGGCCTTGGACCACCGCACCGATGCGTGGCCCCTCACGCTCTCCGGCGGCGAGGCACAGCGCGCGGCGCTCGCGCGAGCGCTCGTGCGCGAACCGGCGCTGCTGTTGCTCGACGAACCGTTCGCGTCGCTCGATGCGCTCACGCGCATGCGCATGCACGTTCTCGTCGAGGCGCTGTGGCGGAAGCATCGCCCCGCCGTCCTGCTGGTAACGCACGACGTCGACGAGGCGATTTCGCTTGCCGACCGCGTGCTCGTTCTCGACGAGGGCTGCATCGCGCTCGATCTCCACGTTGGCCTTTCGCGTCCGCGCTCGCCGGCATTCGCCGGGTTCTACGATTTGCGGCGCGCGCTGCTCGCCGCCCTCGGCGTCGAGGCACACGACGACGCGCCGCTCGAAGCGTTCGCCGCCGGTATCTAAGTTGTTACAGCACGCGTATTTAACAAAAGGATCTTCGATGACTATCTTCACGCGTTTTACGTTCGGGCTCGCGCTCGCGGCACTCGTCGCTTCGACAGCGGCGCCGACCTCGGCCGACCCAGCGAAAGAACTGCGCATCGGCTACCAAAAAGACGGCGTTTTGCTGATCGTCAAACAACAAGGCTTGCTCGAGAAGCGCCTCGCGCAATCGGGGATCAAGCTATCGTGGGTGGAGTTTCAATCCGGACCGCCGCTTCTCGAAGCGCTCAACAGCGGCGCGATCGACTTCGGCCAGACCGGCGATACGCCGCCTATCTACGCGCAAGCGGCGGGCTCGCGGCTGGTGTATCTGGCGGCCGCTCCCGACGCCGGCAAACGCAGCGGCATTCTCGTGCGTGCCGACGCGGGGATCACCACGATCGCCGATCTCAAAGGCAAGCGCGTCGCTTTCACGCGCGGCTCGAGCGCTCACAACATCGTCGTGCGATTGCTCGCGACGGCCGGCCTGACGTACGCCGACATTCAGCCTGTGAACCTGCAGCCCGCCGACGCAGCGGCGGCGTTTCGTAACGGCGGCATCGATGCGTGGGCGATCTGGGATCCGTTCTTTGCGCTCGGCCAGCGCTTCCCGAACGCGCGCACGCTCACCGACGCGCAGAAGGCGACGAGCAACCGGTTCTTCCTCGCCGGTGCCGACTACGCGGAGCAAAACCCGGACACCGTTGCCGCTTTCGTTGAAGAGCTCGATCGTGCGTCGCGCTGGGCGACGGCCCATCCGGCCGAGCTGGCAGCCCTGTTCTCGGCCGCTACCGGCGTCGACCCGGATGTCGAAAAGATCGTCGCCGCGCGCGACATCTACACGATCGACTATCTCGATAGCAAGATCGTTCATCAGCAACAGGGAATCGCCGACGCGTTCCAGCAGCTCGGCCTCATTCCGCATGCGGTCGACGTCCACGCGATAGCGTACGTGCCGAGCGCGAAGGCGCGGGCAGCGCTCGCACAGATCAACCGATGAGTGCGGCGGCGATCGAGAACTTCTACTGGTTCTTACCAACCGGCGGTGATGGCGCGTACCTCGGCGCGACCCATGGGCAACGTCCGGCGACGAACCGCTATCTGCGTGAGATCGCGGAAGCGACGGATCGCCTGGGCTACGACGGCGTGCTCTTGCCAACCGGACGCGGCTGCGAAGACGCGTGGACCGTCGCGTCCTCGATCGTCACGCACACCGAGCGGTTGCGCTATCTCGTGGCCGTGCGTCCCGGTACCATACTGCCGTCGGAGGCGGCACGGCAAGCCTCGGCGTTCGACCGCCTGAGTGAGGGCCGCCTCGCCGTCAATGTGGTCGTCGGTGGACGGCCCTTTGAATTGGCGGGCGACGGCATTTTCCTCGATCACGACGAGCGCTACGTGCAGGCGAACGAATTTCTGCGCATCTGGCGCGCGCTGCTCGAAGGCGGCAACGTTGATTTCACCGGCAAGCATCTGCAGGTCACGGGCGGCCGGGTACCGTTCGTACCGGTGCAGCGCCCGCACCCGCCGCTGTTTCTGGGCGGATCCTCGCCGGCGGCGCAAGAGCTTGCGGCGGAACACGTGGAGATGTACCTGACCTGGGGTGAAACGCCCGCCGGTGTCGCCGAGAAGATTGCCGCCGTACGCGCGCGTGCGGCGCGGCGCGGGCGAACCGTCCGATTCGGCATTCGTCTGCATCTCATCGTGCGCGAAACGGCTGCCGAGGCTTGGGCAGCGGCTGAGCGTCTCATCAGCAAGTTACCCGACGACGTGATCGCCGACGCACATCGCGCGCAGACGCTGGAGTCGGATTCCGAGGGTCAGCGCCGCATGACGGCGCTCCACAACGGGGACCGGCGCAAGCTCGAAGTCAGTCCGAATTTGTGGGCCGGCGTGGGACTGGTTCGTGGAGGTGCCGGCACGGCGCTCGTGGGCGATCCCGAAACGGTTGCCCAGCGGCTGAACGAATACGCAGCCCTCGGCATCGATACCGTCATCGGTTCGGGCTTTCCGCATCTGGAAGAAGCGTATCGCGTTGCCGAATTGCTCTTTCCCGTTCTCGGAAGAGGACGAGAGGCGACGCGGGCTCCAATTCCCGTCGGTCCATACTTCGGCGGCGGTTCGCTCTCGGGCGTTCCGGCGGTCGCCGGTTAACGTGAAGAAAGGAACGATCCGATGAAGCGAAAGCGTTTTCTTGCCGCAACGGCGGCACTTGTAGGAACGGCAGCGAGCCCGGCACTCGCCGCGGGCGTCAGTCTCCCATTTGCGAGCGGCGAACGAACCCTGGCGGCCTACCCGCAAAAGCGGCAACTGATCGTTTTGACCTCGCGTCCGGTTCAACTCGAAACACCGGCCGCGATTTTTGACGCCGGTGAGTTTACGCCGAACGACGCGTTCTTCGTGCGCTGGCATCTGCCGGAAGTTCCGACCCACATCGATCCCGCGGCATTTCGATTGAAGGTGCGCGGCGCCGTGACGTCTCCGCTGACGCTCGGGCTCGACGATCTGCGCACGAAATTCGAAGCGGTCGAAGTGAACGCCGTTCTCGAGTGCGCCGGCAATAGCCGCGGCTTCTCCGCTCCCCGTGTCCCGGGCGGACAGTGGGCGAACGGAGCGATGGGTAATGCGCGGTGGCGCGGCGCGCGGTTGCGCGACATCTTGGCGCGTTCGTATCCGCGAGCCGATGCCGCTCAAGTGCGCTTTCAAGGCGCCGAGCGTCCGGCGTTGCCGACGACGCCGGAGTTTCTCAAGTCGCTCGATGTCGCCGTTGTGAACGATCCGAACGTCATCGTCGCGTACGAGATGAACGGTGCCGATCTGCCGGTCCTCAACGGCTTCCCCGTGCGATTGGTCGTGCCCGGCTACTTCGGCACCTACTGGGTCAAAGCGCTGAACGACATCGAAGTCTTGACCGAACCCGATCAGAACTATTGGATGAAGACCGCCTACCGGGTTCCCGCTACGCCGAACAACAGCGTCGCGCCGACGGATACGGGCTTCGCAACCGTGCCGATCACCAACCTCACGGTGCGTTCGTTTATCACCAACCTCACGGACGGCGGGTCGATCGGCGCGGGTCGCACCACGATTCGCGGCATCGCCTTCGACGGCGGCACGGGGATTCGCAGCGTCGGCATTTCAACCGACGGCGGCACGACGTGGCGCGACGCGGATCTGGGCGAAGATCTCGGAAAGTTCAGCTTCCGGCGCTGGACGGCGACGTTCGATGCGCGCTCGGGCGGACGCTATGTTCTGGCCTCGCGCGCCACGAGTAACGGCGGCGAGCAGCAAGTGAACCGCTGGAATCCAAGCGGTTACGCGCGCAACGCGGTCGAGAACGTCACGGTTACGGTGAAGTCATGAATGCGCGCCGAATCGCAGCCACGGTTCTGGCCGCCACCGCCGGCGCGGTGATGGTCATCTGGACGGCGGATAGGCCGGTGCCTGCGGCGCAGGCTCCCGTCGCGATAACGTTGCCGGCACAAAATACTGCCTTCCGTGAGGCGCCCGGCGTCGAAGTTGCGCGTAAGGATTGCCTTGCGTGTCATTCGGCGGAATACGTGACGCAGCAGCCGACGCTGAGTAAGACGGCCTGGACAAACGAGATCGTCAAAATGCGAACGGCCTACGGTGCGCCGATTCCGGATGCCGATACCGACGCGCTCGTCGCGTATCTCGTCGCGCAGAACCCCGTTCCGAAGTAGGCGCTTTTTAGGCGCAAGCGCTCGCGATCGCCTCGTACGATCGCGAGCGGCTAGCGTAGTCCGGCGCCACCGTAATGATGAGGACGTCTTCGGCGCCGTGCCGGTCCGCGACGTCGTGCAGCCGCGCCCGCATGTCGGACGGTGAGCCCAGGATAGCGATGCGGGTGGTGTCTTGCATGTGGCGCCGTGCCTCGGCACCGGCGCTGTAATGGCGCGCTTCCTCCGGAGTCGGAGGCCGCGGATCGCGCTCGAGGTACATCCGGGCGCGGCGCACGCGAAGCGTGGTTATGAAATCGTCGCGCTCTTCGGCGTCGGGCGAACAATACGCGGCGACCGTAAGCAGCACGCGCGGTTGCGGAAAGCGCGCCGATGGCCGATACGTGCTGCGGTAGAGCGACGTCACATCGGTGCCGTCACCTTTGATGAAGTGCGCGTAGGCGAACGGAATGCCGAACTCTGCCGCGAGCGCAGCACCCCTTCGAGTCGAACCGAGCATCCAAGGCTCCGGCATGCGTCCGATCACCGGCGTGACGGCGACGTGCCGGAATGGATGTCCGGTGGGAAAGCCGTCGCCGAGAAACGTGAGCAGTTCGCCCACGCGTTGCGGGTAGGAAACGGCGTGCGTGGTTGCGCCCGCCAGCGCGCGCTCCGTTTCCTCATCGGCCCCCGTACCACCGCCGATGCCGAGATCGATGCGGTTCGGCGCGAACGCTTCGAGCAGCCGGAAACTTTCGGCGACTTTGAGCGGACTGTAGTGCGAAAGCAGCACGCCGCCGCTGCCGAGCCGGATGCGCGACGTTTCTGCGGCGAGACGCGCGATCATCAATTCCGGCGCACCGCTCGCGAAGGCGTGTTCGCGCCCGTGATGCTCGGCGAACCAATACCGGTGGTAGCCTAGCACCTCGGCTCGACGCACGAGAGCGATGGTGGCGGCAATCGCGCGTTCCGGATCGCTGCCCGCCACAACCGGTGACTGGTCGAGGATCCCGAGCCGGAGGCTCACCGCCGCGTCAGCCGATCGTGCCGGGACCCGCCATGCGGCGCAGAACGTGCGCCGTTTCGTGCAACGCCGCCGGATCGCCGCCGGGCGACCAGCCCAGCGACCGCCGGTAACTTCCGAGAATTCCGTCGGCGGCGAGTTGCTGCTCGCTCACTTCTACATGCCGATGTGCGTCGGCCGCAACGAAGAGCGCGTCGGCCGGGCAGTAGGCTTCGCACAGAAAGCACGTCTGGCAGTCGCTCTGCCGCGCGATCGTGGGAGCTGCGTCCGCCACCACGTCGAAAACGTTGGTCGGGCACACCCGCACGCAGATGTTGCATTCGATGCAGCGTGACGCGGAGACGAGTTCGATCATCGAACCGCCGCCGACACGCGTGTCTCGATGGACGGCGCATGCTTTTCGTTTCGCAGGCGCACGCGCTCTAGCCCGCTGACAATCTGGTAGTGCTGCTGCTGCGGATCGAGCGCGGGGAAGTCTGCGCGCCGATGCATCCCGCGCGTTTCGCGGCGTTCGAGGGCGCTTGTGTACGCCCAACGCGCCGTCGCCACGAGCGCTGCCGACTCGCGGGACCGTTGCTGGTCGCGTGCGCTTGCGCCGTGCGCCGTTCGCAGCGATTCCCACAAGGCATCGAGCTTGCCGAGTGACGAGCGCAAACCGAGCTCCGTGCGAAAGAGGTTCTTGTCCAAGGGCAGCATCTCGTCTTGGACTCCGGCGATGACGGCATCCGCACCGGGGTCCGATGCCGATGCGGATGCCCAGCTATCGTGGTAGCCGGCGCCGCCGGCTCCGCTCACATGGCGCGCGTTCGAGCCGGCTCCAAGCTCGAGCGCGTGCTCGGCGGCACCTTCGCCGGCCCACGAACCGGACGACATTGCCCAAGCCGCGTTGTGGCTGCCGCCGCCGGTAAAGGCGCCGCAGATCAGCTCGCGCGTTGCCGCATCACCGGCCGCGTAGAGTCCCGGAACCGTGGATGCGCAACTGCCGTCGGCAATGCGGATGCCGCCCGTTCCGCGCACCGTGCCTTCGAGCGTTAGCGTGACGGGGAAACGCTGCGTGAACGGATTGATGCCGCTGCGGTCGAGCGGTAGGAAGAAGTTGGGTTGGGCGTAGCGCAGGAACGCTTGGACTTCGGGGCGTTCGCGCGCTTTGCTCAGCTGCGCGTAGACGGGTCCGCTCAAGAGTGCTCGGCCGATCGTCGAGGCGGAGTAGTGCCCGTCCTTGACCGCGTTGAGATCCTCGCCGGCCTCGTTGGTGAACACGGCCCAGCTATAGTGCGCGGTTTTGGTAACCGACCCGAAGGCGGTCGACACGGCGAATTGACTCGAGAATTCCATGCCGGAGAGTTCGCCGCCGGCTTCGGCAGCGAAGAGGTAGCCGTCACCGGTGTTGTTGTTGCACCCGAGCGCCTTGCTGAGAAAAGCGCAACCGCCGGTCGCGATGACGACGGCGCCGGCGCGAATCGTCCACGGACGATCGGCTTGGCGTTGCACGCCGCGCGCGCCGGCCACCGCGCCGTCGCGATCGACGAGTAATTCGAGTGCCGGACTGTGATCGAGGATCTCGACGCCCGCGCGGTTCACGACTTTGCGCATGAGCTTCATGTATTCCGGGCCCTGGAGACCGCGGCGCAGGGCCGCGCCGTCTTCGCGCGGGAACGGATAGCCCCACGACTCGACGAGATCCATGTTCCGCCAAGTACGATCGAGGACGCGGTCCATCCAATCGTGATCCGAGAGATAACCGCCGAGCGCTTCGCGTTGCGCCTTCGCTTTTTCGCGGTCATCCTTCACCGGGGGAACCATCCAGACGCCCGTACCGCTCGGCGCGGTCGCGCCGCTGCTTCCGCAGTAGCCTTTGTCGACGAGGATGACGTCCGCGCCGCGCTTTGCAGCGGCCCACGCGGCCCACGTTCCGGCCGGCCCACCGCCGATGACGAGGACGTCGGTGTCGAGGTCGAGCGCGTCGCTATGCATCGCGCACCGGCGATTCGACGTCGATGTAATTGCGGAGCGAAATGTTGAAGAGCTGCATTCGTACCTTGTCGTTGGGATTGGGTGCGCGATTGAACGCGGTGAGCACGCCGGGATCGTCGTCGGTACCGCCGGGAGCGCCGCGCTTCCAGCCGAGCGAGCGCGCATAACTGCCGAGCACCCCGGAACCGACGATCGTCTCGAGATCGGCAGCCGGATCGGGGTCGCTGCGCGGCGAGACGTAGAGCGCGTCAGCGGGGCAGTGTAACTCGCACGCCATGCAGGTGTGACAATCATCTTTGCGCGCGATGACCGGCGCACGGCCATCGACCGCATCGAACACATCGGTCGGGCAAACGCGCACGCAGATATCGCAGCCGATGCACGCGCCTTCGACGACGAGTTCGATCACGAAGCCAGCGCCTCTTCGGGAGTGCCGACGGGCCGGCGCTGGACCCACACGCGGTCGAGCCCGCCGGAAATGAGATGGTGTTCTTGCGCCGGATCGAGATCGGGAAAGTCGCTGCGGCGATGAAGGCCGCGCGTTTCGGTGCGCGCCAGCGCCGATGCGTTGATCCAGCGTGCCGTTGCGAGCATCGCTGCGGCTTCGCGTCCACGCAACAGATCGCGCGCGGCGTCGCGCGCCGTTGCGGCTCCCGATGGCGTCAGCGAGCCGTCGCGAATTTGCGCCCATTCACCGGCGAATCGATTGAGCGACGCTTCCAAGTGCACGCCGCTGCGCCAATAGTTCCGATCGAAAGGGATCATCTCGGCCTGCACGCTAGCGGTGACGTCCGCAACGGTTAAGTCGCTCCGGTGCGAACCGGCCGCGTGCAATCCCGTGCCTCCGATCGACACAACGGCGCGCGTGTTCGCCGACGGTCCGAGGCGTTGAGCGAACCGGGCAGCCGACGAACCCGACCACGAACCGGATGCGATCGCCCAAGCGGCGGCGGGGCCGCCCCCGGGCGGTCCCGCACCGACGACTTTTTCCTTCGTCGTGATGTCCCCGGCCGCGAACAAGCCCGGGACGGTTGTCGAGAGCTCATCGTCGATTGCCAAACCGCCGACCGCGCGGATCGTGCCTTCGAGGCGAAAGTCGATGCGATACTGCTCGGTGAACGGGTCGATGCCGAGGCGGTCGAGGTGCAAGAAGATGTGCGCGTGGGTCGCGCGCAGCATCGCGCGCGTCGCTTCGTCTTTGGCCTTGTCGAGGATCGCCCAAGCTGCGCCGGTGTGCTCGATCGCTTCGACCGTCTTGCGCCCGCGCGTGATCTCGTTCCCGGCGTTGTCGAAGAGCGTCGCATATTCGAGATGCGCGCCGCGCGAGAGCACGCCGCCGTGCGGCGCAGGCGCATATTGGCTCGAAAACTCCATTCCCGAGAACTCCGCGCCGGCTTCAGCCGCAAACAAATATCCGTCGCCGGTATTCCCGCGCGTGCCGGCAACGCCCGAAAGAAAAGCCGTGCCGCCGGTCGCTAGAACCACGGCGCCGGCGCGCACGGACCACGTGTCGCCGGTTTGCCGGTTGACGCCGGCAGCCCCGGCAGCGGAGCCGTCGCTAACGAGCAGCTCCATGACCGGGCTGTGGTCGAGCAACCGGACGCGCGACTTCAGCAGCTGGCGGCGCAGAAAGATCAGCGTGTCGGGTCCGCGCAAACGGGCGCGATATTCTTGCCCCGCTTCGTTTTTCGGCCACTTGTAACCCCAGCGTGCCATCGCGTCGAGGTTCGCATAGCTTTGATCGAGCGTGCGTTCGAGCCAACGCTCGTCGGCTAGACCGAATGCGAGCGGCATGCGCGCCGTCACCATGCCGTGCCGATGGATCGGATCGTCGGGCTTGATGTAATAGATTCCCGTGTTGGCGCTGCTGAGCGGTCCGGCGGTCCCGGTATAGCCCTTCTCGGCGACGACGACGCTCGCGCCGCACTCGGCGGCCGCCAGCGCGGCCCATGCACCAGCGGGCCCGCCGCCAATGACCAACACGTCCGCCGCTAACTGCGTATCGTACGAGCCCTGCGCGAGCCGCGCTGCGGGATCCTGAGTTGCTGCCATAGGTGAAAATAAACTCCATGAGCGTGCGCTCACATGCAAAAGAAAAAGCCCCCCGCCGATTGGCGGAGGGCTTTAGCGCAAACGTGGATCTGCGAACGCTAAATCGGCCTCACACCAAATCGATGCATGGGACAAGCACTACAACAGACCAGCGGGCGGCTCGACATCGAAGCGACCGTACCATATGCTCCCGCGAGTTGTCAAACAAGTTGACACCGTGCGGCAACCGTGTTACCTTCCGCCCATGTTGGTTCGCTTGAACGCGTGTGTTTGTTGCTGTCGTCCGATTCGCAGAGCGAGCCTTGGCGTGATGTAGGCGTTCCGCCGCCTTATCGTTTCAAGCCCTCGCTGTCGCGAGGGCTTTTTTATTTGCATTTTTCTCAGGTCCCTTAAGGAAGTCACCACCGAAGTATGAATCCACAATTCACGCGCCGCGCCAGTCTCGCCGCGATGGGCGCACTCCTGACGACCGGCGCGCGCGCTCTGGCCGCGGAGCCGTTGCCGCCGGTGATTCGCATCGGCGGCGTTGGTTACGGCTACGGCAAGCAGTTCGGGCAAAACGCGATTGCCGTCGCTCAAGCCAACCGCCTGATCGAGAACGAACTCAAGGGTGCCCAGGTCGAGTTTCACTACTACGATCACACCGGGCCGGCGATTAACGAAGCCCTCGCAGCCGGTCAGCTCGATTTTGCGGCGTACGGCGAGTTGCCGCAGATCATCGGGAAGGCGAACGGGCTGGCAACGCGCGTCATTGCAAACGGCGGCGTGAGCACCGTCTACGTCGCCGTACGGCAAGGCGTCAAGGCGAATTCCATTGCCGATCTCAAGGGGCTGCGCGTCACGCTGCAGCGTGGTACGATCCTCCATCAGGCACTTGACCGGTTGCTGGAAGAAGCGGGCCTGTCCGAAAAGGACATTCAGCTCTACGATCTGCCGACTGCCGATCAACTCGCCGCGTTGAGCAACGGCGAAGCCGATGCCAGCGTCGGGGTTGCCTCGATTCTCACTCTCCGCGACCAGGGAATCGTGCGCGTCATCTACTCGACCGCGGGCAAGACGACGCCCGACGGCATCAACGCGTTCAGCGTGACCAGCGACTTCGCGAGCAAATATCCGACCGCGACGGCGGGCGTCGTGCGCGCGTTCGTCAAGGCCGCCTATTGGACGTCGTTTCCGCGCAATCGCGAAGCTGCGCTCGACATCTGGGCGCGTTCCGGGACGCCGCGCAAAGTGCTCGCCGAAGATTTCGCCGGCCCGCTCAAAACCGCGCAGATCCCGTTAATCGACGACTTATTCGTCGCCGGACTGAAGGTCGGTGTCGATTTCTCGTTGCGCAACAAGCTGATCCGTCAGCCGTTCGACGTCGACGCGTGGATCGACCGCCGGTATCTCGATGCTGCCTTGCGCGATCTCAACCTCGTCAGCTATTGGCAGCCGCGTCACGCGCCGCCGACCCTGGCGAAGCAATAGCGATGCCCCTCGACCTCGTCACCGACGTCTTGGTTATCGGCGGCGGCCCGGCCGCCTCATGGGCGGCGATCGAGGCCGCGCGAACCGGCGTTCGCGTTACGTTGGTCGACAAGGGGTACCTTGGCACGAGCGGCGCGGCCGCGCCGACCGGGCTCGGAACGTGGTGGGCTCCGACCAAAGACGGGCGACGAGCGACGGCCGAACGGCGTGTCGCCCGTTCCTTCGGCGTGGCCGACGTGCCGTGGGCCGTGCACACACTCGACGAGGCGCACAACGGACTCACGCAACTTGCGGCCTGGGGATATCCGTTTCCGACCGACGACGCCGGTGAGCGGTATATTCCAAATTTGCGAACTGCGGACTACATGCATTTCATGCGGCGGCGCGTGCGCGCGGCGGGCGTGCGCGTCTACGACCATCATCCGGCACTGGAACTCATCGTGGCGGACGGTGTCGTTTCGGGAGCCTCCGGCATCGCGCGACAGAACGACGAGACGTGGCAGATTCGTGCGGCGGCCATCGTCTTGGCCACCGGCGGCTGCGTTTTCGGCGAGCGCGTTCATGGCGCCGCCGGGTTAACCGGCGACGGCTATCTCATGGCGGTCGAGGCCGGAGCGACGCTCTCGGGGATGGAGTTCAGCGCACAGTATGGGATCGTGCCGTTTCAGACTGCATCGAACAAGGGGCTCATCTACTCTTGGGCGACGTTCTCACGCGAAGACGGCACGCCGATCGATGACAACGGTGAGGACCGTCAAGTGCTGGTCGCGCGCGCTCTGAGCGATGGCCCCGTCTATGCGCGTTTCGATAACGTGCCGGCCGCGCTGCAAAACGATTTGCGCGTCGGGCAGCCGAACATTTTGCTGCCGTTCGACCGCGCCGGCATCAATCCGTTCGAAGAGCGCTTTCCGGTAATGCTGCGTTGCGAGGGGACCGTTCGCGGTGTCGGCGGGATCCGGCTTGACGGAGATTCGTGCGCCACCGGTGTGCCGGGCCTCTTCGCCGCCGGAGATGCGGCCAGCCGCGAGCGCCTTACCGGGGCAATCAGCGGCGGCGGCGGTCCGAATTCCGCCTGGGCCATCGCTTCCGGTGTGTGGGCCGGAAGATCCGCCGGCGCGTTCGCGCGATACGTCGGGCGCCACCACGAGACGCGCGTCGCGCAGCCGGCCGGCCGGACCCGCCTCGATCCCGCTGCCGTCGGCGTCGTCAAGGCCGAAATGCTTCCGCTCGATCGCAATTTTTTCCGCACCGGCCGAACGCTCGTGCGGTCGCTTGCGAATTTAGGCGATGCTTGGGCGAATTTGCGTAGCGCCGGCGGGCTCGCCGGTGTGGCGGCGCTGCGTTCTCGCGAAGCCGCTGCGATGACGGCGACGGCACGCTGGTCGTATGCGGCTGCTTTGCATCGTACGGAGAGCCGCGGAATGCACCGCCGGCTCGATGCGCCGGCAATGGACCCGGCGTTTGCGCGGCCAGTCGGCATCTCGGGACTCGATGCGATGCGCATCGTACGCGATGAGGCGCCCCTAGCGGAGGCGCTGGCTTCGTGATCGAGATCGTGTCGGAAACACGCTGCGTGGAGTGCAATATCTGCGTAAAAGTCTGCCCGGCGGACGTCTTCGACGCCGCGCCGGCCGGCGCGCCGCTCATCGCGCGGCAAGATGATTGTCAAACCTGTTTTTTATGCGAACTTTACTGCCCGGCGGATGCACTGTTCGTCGACGCCCAGGCCGAACGTGCTCCGCACGTGCGTGAGGCCGACATCGAGGCGGCGGGCCTATTCGGCAGTTACGCGCGCGCAATGGGTTGGAATCGCGGCAAACCGGGCGGTGCCGATCGCGATCCGACGTTCAACATTCGGGCGGCGATGCCGGGATGATACGCTCCGTCCCGTTCATCCACGCTCTCATCTCACCCGGGATCGTCGCGCAACGCGTTCCGGCGCCGCAGCATCGCATCTTCCGGCGATTTCAATCGATCGCTATCGGCGCGGTGATTCCGCTCGGCGTGCTCGCTCTCTGGTCCCTGGCCGTTGCGCTGCACCTCATGCGTCCGCAAATCTTGCCGAGCCCGATCGCCGTGTGGCAGGCCGGAATCGATCTGTTGCGCGGCGGCGATCTCCTCGCAGCGCTCGCGGTGAGTCTCCAGCGCGTGGTGTTGGGGCTGCTCATCGGCGGATCGCTCGGTATGATCGCCGGCATCGCAATGGGGCGGTCGCGAACGATCGACGCCTATCTCGGGCCGACGGTGCGTACGATCTGCCAAATACCGACGATCGCATGGTTGCCGGTGTTCATGCTGATCTTCGGGATCGGCGAAGAACTCAAGTTGGCGATCATCGCGAAGGCGACGTTTCTGCCGCTGCTGCTGAACAGTTTCGCCGGCATGCGCACCGCGCCGCAGCGCTTTCACGAGGTGGCCGACGTTCTCGAACTGGACGCCTGGCAACGCCTGCGGCTGGTAACGATACCCGCGGCGCTGCCGCTCATCATTGCCGGTCTGCGTCTCGCGCTCAGCAATGCGTGGCACGTGTTGATCGTCGTCGAAATGCTGGCGTCGGCTGCCGGAATAGGGCATCTCATGGCGTGGAGCCGCACGCTGTTCCAACTCGACGTCGTCTTCGTGACGATCGCCGTAATCGGTGTGACGGGCTGGTCCATGGACGCAGCGATGCGCTGGATCGAGCGGCAGCTTACGCCCTGGAGCGTCGAGGCGTGATTCGCGGCACCGCGCGTCCGCGCAGCGACTGGCGGGGCGTCGTCGTACCGGTAATCTGCGCCGCGATCTGGGTTGCTGCATCGGCAAGCGGCCGTTGGAATCCGCATCTGCTCGTTCCTCCGAGGCAACTCGCCGGTGCGTTCGTTGAGTCGGCGAAGAACGCCGATTTCTGGTTGGCGGTGAGCTCGAGTCTTCTGCGCCTCGCTGTGGGCTGGACGATCGGTTCGCTTGCCGGTGTCCTGCTGGGAATTGCAATCGGCGCCTCGCGGCTGGCCGAGCGCTTTGCCGCTCCATCGCTCAACAGCGTGCGCCAAGTAGCGCTCTTCGCCTGGATTCCGCTGTTGACGGCATGGTTCGGCGACGGAGATACCGCCAAGACGATCCTCATCGCGCTGGCGGCATTTTTTCCGGCGGCACTCAACACCGAGATCGGCTGCCGCGAAGCACCTGCCTCCTTGATCGAGGTTGGGCGGGTGTTCGAATTCGGCTATTGGGCTCGGATCCGGCGCATCATTCTTCCAAGCGCCCGGCCGTCCATCGTAGCCGGGCTGCAAATCGCGCTGACGTCGGCCTGGATCGGCACGATCGGCGCGGAGTATCTGATCGATCAAGGCGCCGGCCTCGGCGTGTTTCTCGCATCGGCGAGGATGGACAATCGTATGGACGTCGTGCTGGTGTGCATCGTCGCACTGGGCCTTATCGGATTTGTTCTCAGCACGCTGCTGCGTCTGAGTTTTGTGAGGGGGGCATTCGTTCGCGATGCGGTGTTGGCCGATGACTGAGTACGCTTCAACTGCGCACGCTTCGTTGGAAATCCGTGGCGTGTCCAAATCGTTTGTCGTCGACGATTCCGATGTGCACGCGCTCTCGAACGTCTCATTTTCCGTCGAACCGGGCGAATTCGTCAGCATCGTCGGACCGAGCGGCTGCGGGAAGTCAACATTGCTGCGGCTCGTCGCCGGCCTCGATTCTCCCGATGCGGGTGAGGTGGTCTTCGATCGGGAGCGCGTCGACGGTCCGAGCCTGCGGCGGGGGATCGTCTTTCAAGACCATCGTCTTTTTCCGTGGCTCACGGTCGAAGCGAACGTTGCGTTAGGACTGCTGAAGACGGGTGGATCGGACGCGCAGAAGCGGAAGACGGCACGCCGCTTCTTAGCGCTCGTCGGCCTCGACGGTTTCGAGAAAGCGTACCCGCATCAACTCTCCGGCGGCATGGCACAACGCGCGTCGATCGCCCGAAGTCTCTCCGCGCAGCCGCAGATTCTCTTGCTGGACGAGCCACTCGGCGCGCTCGATTCCCTCACGCGCAGTCAGATGCAAGCGGAGCTCTTGCGCATCTGGCAGCACGAGCGCGTCACGATGCTCATGGTGACGCACGACGTCGCGGAAGCCGTGTTCCTTTCGGACCGCATCGTCGTCATGGACCGCAATCCGGGCCGCATTCGCGGCGTCGTCGACGTGCCTTTGCCGAAACCGCGCAATCGGCACGATCCCGGCGTGCTGGCTCTCACGGAAACGCTCGTCGGCCGCTTGGAAACGGCGGTTCCCTGACGAAAGCACGATCGGTGGAGCTTCCAGCGATCGATCTCACAAGGCTCGAACGCGCGGGCGGCAGCGAGCAGATGCGCCTCGGCGCAGTCGTGCGCGAACTCGGCGCATTTCGGTTGACCGGACACGGCGTCGACGTGCGCGTATCGGACGGGCTGCTTGCGGAGAGCCGCCGGTTTTTCGAGTTGCCGCAACCGGAACGGAATGCGATCGACATGATCCATTCGCCGTATTTTCGCGGCTACTCCGCGGCCGGGAGCGAACGTACGCTGGGCGAGCCGGATCTGCGCGAACAACTCGACGTCGGACCGGAAGAAGCACCGGTCCGGCTAGTCGCCGGTGACCCGCCGTTTCTCCGGCTGCACGGGCCGAATCTCTGGCCGGCGTCGCTGCCCACGTTGCGCCCGGCGGTTCTCGATTGGATGCATCTCCTGCGCGGTATCTCAACGCGCCTCATGGCTTCGATCGTCGAGTCGATCGGCTTGCCTCGCAACGCCCTTGCCGCCGGTTTTTCGGGACAGCCGCACGAGCGATTGAAGATCATCAAGTATCCGCAAGCGGCTCCGGCGATCGCGCAGCAGGGCGTCGGCGAGCACAGCGACTCCGGGTTTCTCGCACTGATCGTGCAAGACGGCACGCGCGGCTTGCAAGTCCACGACGGAACCGCATTCATCGACGTAATCGCCGCGCCCGGCGAGATGATCGTCGTGTTGGGCCGCGCGCTACACGGAGCGACCGCCGGTGCGGCCGTTGCCGCGCGACACCGCGTAACGAGTCCGCCCGCCGGCAGCGAGCGCATCAGCGTGGCGTATTTCTTGAACCCGCGGCTCGATCATGCGGGCTATGGTGAGGAGGCGCTGAGCGTTGTGCTGCGCTCGCATCCGCAAACGGCGCGCCGCTTCTTTGCCGATCTGCTCTAGGCGTGAGCGCTCGATGTGCGCGGCGGCCAAAACGAAGCCAGATCGAGGTCTCGAATTGCTGCCGTGACGTACGAACGGTCGATCCAGGCATCGACGTCGACGGGGGAACGGATCAGCTTGTTGGCTTGCGCGAACGCCACCTCGCTCTTGAGCGTTGCAAGATAGAAGGCGTCGAGCCGGGGGTCGAGCTGGTTGCGCAGGTTGACGCCGCGAAAGCTTTCCGCCAGCACCGCTTGCGGCGTACCCGCCAGACCCCAGATGGCGAGCGCCGCGGCCCGATTCCGTTCGTCGCCGGCCCACCTGGCGGCCTTGACGTACGCACGCACGACGGCCTGTGTCGTGGCCGGATACCGCCGTGCGAAATCTTCGGCGACGACGAACGCGCCGAACCCGTCCGGCGTGACTTTGCCGCGGGTGGTGTAGATGATGCGCACCAGGCCTTGATCGCGCAGATTCAGCAACGTAACGGTTCCCACAACCGCGTCGACGTCGCCGGCGGCGATCGCCGGATTCTGATCTTGCGTCTTGAGGTCGAAGAGCTGAATATCGCTCTCCGTGAGGCCGCTTTCGCCGAGCAGACGATCGAAGGCCTGATGCAAGATCGTGCCGCGCTGCAACGTTACGCGCAAGCCCTTGAGATCGGCGATCGTCTGCGCGCGCACGCCGTTGCGCACGGCGACGTAGATGATTTCGGCGCCGCGCGAAGCGATGACGCGCGTCGGCAGCCCACCCGCCCGCCCGATAATGTTCGGCAAGTCGCCGTACGCCGCAAAATCGATTTGACCGCTCGCGATGCCCTCGTTGATTGCCGGGCCCGCGCCGTCCGGAAACGTCCATGCGACGCGAACGTTGGCCGCCTTGAGTTCGGCCTCGATCAGCTTGCGTGCTTGGACGATCCCGATGACGGCAAGGCCGAACGGCTTCCCGTAACCCGCGCTGACGGCCGCGAGACGTATCGTGGATGGCGGCGTCTCGGCTGCGAACGCGGACGTGCCGGAGAGTACGAGTCCGGCGATGGCCCCGAGGCTCGCCCGGCGTCCGATGGGATTCATGCGACGATCAACTCCGCCTTTTCGCGATGCAGAATGCGCAACCGCCGTGCGCCGTCGGGATCCGAGCAGCCGTATTCCAGTGCCAGTGCCAGTGCGCCGAATGCGCCCGGGAGCGCGCCGAGGACGTAGAGCGAGCGCCGGCCGTTCGCCGTGAACCACGCGCGCGCAAACTCGGGCTCGTGAAAGCGCTCCGTGAAGCCGCTGCGCTCGCGCAGCGCAATGAGCGCGGCGTTCGTACGCGCATTCCGTTCGGGCGCGAGAAACAGCACGACGTCCGACCATAACGCGGCGGCAACACTGCGTGCAAAGCGCGGCGACTCCTCGTTGAGCTGGGGAACGGAATCGAAGGCATGCGTCTGGACACCGCAATAGGGTGCGACCTCGGCGAGGACGTCGCGGATCGCGCGCGCCTCGTCGGCGCGACCGGGATCGGCAAGCAGTAAGGCTACACGGAGCTCACTCATCGTAGGTTGGCGACCTTTCGGAGCGATGTTGCTAGAGAAAAAAAACAAAAAAAGCCACGCCAAACGGCGGGGCTTCAACGATCGGGCGCGTTCGCGCGCTACGTCAAAAGCGGATCCCGCCGGCGTTCGAAACCGATACAACATGCGCGGATGGGCTTGACGGCGGAACTCATTGCAAGCGACTGTAGCACCGTGCGTCGGATACTGTCAAGCATCGTTGAAGCACTGCGCGACATCAGTCTGCCGTCAGGATACTCTTGCCGGAGAACTCTTCGATCAAGTCGACGTCGATGATGACGGCGACACCCTTACGCTCCGGGTCGCGCGCCTGTTCGGCCGCGATCGTGCGATCCCACACTTGGTCGCGCAGTTCGCCGCTCTCGACGATGCGCGCGCTGCCGTGAAAGCGCAGGCCCGCGCCGGGAAACGGAATTTCGGCCGCACGTGCCGGGTTGCGGTAGTAGACGACGACCCGCGGGTTTTCTGCGATATGTGCGCGACTGCTGCGGCCGCCACGCTCCCAATAACATAACGTTTGCTCGTCGAAGAGCGCCACGCTACCGCGCGGGCTAATTTGCGGATGACCGTCCTTGGTCGCCGTCCCGATGAGACATGCCGCGCCGTCGGCCAGCGCTTTGTCGAGCAATTCGCCGATCAACGGCGGCATCTTCACCATCTGCGGAACCTCCCTCGGTACGGTAATATTATGCGCGCAAACCACGCGCGGCGAGTAGCGGTTGCACGTGTTCGGCGAAGAAGTCGAGATCGGGGCCGTAATCGTAGAAGCCGATTTGGATGCCGTCGAAGCCCGCTTCTTTGAGGCGTTCGATGGCATCGGCGACGTCTTCGGGACTGCCGGTGATTTGCAAGTGGCCGCCGAGGATGCGATCGGAGGCGTCGTGCTGCTTCCAGCCGTGCGCGTCGCCGGCTTTGTGCCGCGCGAAGTATTTTTCGATCGAACCGGAATCGGGATGGCTCACGATCGCTTCGCGATACGCGAGCGCTTCGGCGCGCGTCTTCTTGCACACGATCAGCGGGAAGATGATCACTTTCGGTGTGCGTCCCACCTTCGCGTACGCTTCGCGAATTTGCGCGGTGTGCGCGGGCAGCGCGTCGATCGCGCCGTCGAAATCGGCGCCGGCGGGGCTCGACGTGAACACGATATCCGAATGTTTGGCGGCGTAGTCGAACCCGGTCGGCGAGGCGCTTG
The DNA here is from genome assembly GCA_003164045.1 of Candidatus Lustribacter telmatis. Taxonomy (GTDB): domain Bacteria; phylum Vulcanimicrobiota; class Vulcanimicrobiia; order Vulcanimicrobiales; family Vulcanimicrobiaceae; genus Lustribacter; species Lustribacter telmatis. The sequence goes on along the minus strand of PLRU01000073.1, from coordinate 129,567 downwards.
CCGAAACGAGGATTGGCCGGCCGAATGCCGGGCGAGGCGACACGTAGGCGCCCTCGAGCTGGTAGAAGCGGCCGTCGTAGGTGAGGTTTTCTTCGCCCGCCCACAGGTCTTCCATGATCGATGAGAACTCGTCGGCCCGTTCGTAGCGCTCGTCATGCTGGATGCGCGTCATGCCGAACATCAGCGGCTCGCGCTGATCGTAACCGGTGACGATGTTGAGGCCGAAGCGGCCCTGCGAGATGTGATCGGCCGTCGCGGCGAAGCGCGCCAGATGCAGCGGATGCCAGTGACCGTAGAGCACGTGCACGGTCGAGATCGTGATGATCTTCGTGGTAAGCGCGCCGATCGCCACCGTCGAGATAAACGGATCGAGAAAGTTCTCGCGGTAGTGCATCTCGCCGCCGAAGCCGCCTTTGCCGACCCACTGCTGCAGCCCGAACACGAAGTCGAAGCCGTAGCGCTCGGCCGCCAGCGTCAAGTCGCGGTTGTAGTCGAACTCCCACTTCGTGCTGCGCGGTAGGGTCGATTGGGAGAAGCCGCCGGTTTGCGTCGGCAAAAAGAGCCCGAGCATCATCGGCTGTTTCACGGCGCGCGAGAGCGGGCTATCGGGAAACGATAGGGGCGATGGCGCTTGGTGGAGTTGGTTCGTCCGGGACTCGCTCAGCATGCGGGAGACTTCACAAACGCCCGGTCATTGTCCCCGCGTCCGAGCGCAGGTCCCGCAGCAGCGCCGCGCGCTCCCCACTCGGCGTCGCATCGACGTTTGCCGGCCGCGGCGCGGCGCGCACGGCATCCGTTCGCTCGCGCAGCACGCGCGCGAGGTAGGCGAGCGCCGCGCTGAGTGAGGGTTCGCCGTCGTCGAACTGCCAGGTCGGATCGATCGAGGTGCGCAGATAATACCAGGCCTCGCGCGTCATGTGCGCGACATCGGCGTCGGGCTCTTCGCGCAAGCGGTCGCGCACGAAGCCGGCGATGAGCGCGCACTCGTTCTCGCCCTCGTTGAGGAGATCCAGCGCGAAGACCAAGTCGCGCTTACCCTGATATACGAGCGGCAAGTCGCTGAAGATCAGCGCGACCGGGTTCGGCAGCCCCGCATCGAGCGCGTCGTTGAAACGCAGTTCCAACTCCTCGAGGCCGCGCTCGACGGCGGCGAGCGGCGTCATCGCATCGCGACGGAGAGCATGCCGAGACCGCCGCTGCGATCGCCGTCGATGAGGATCTCCGGCCGCTCGTCGCTGCGCTGCAGCCCGAGCACTGAGAGGAACGGTAAATAGTGGTCGGGGGTGGGGATGGCGAGTTGCGCATCCGGGCCGAGTTTTTCGTAGGCGATCAAGCCGGCGTGATCGCCGCGTTCGAGCCTCGCGCGTAGATCGTCGTTGAAGCGCCCTTCCCAGCCGTCGGGCTCCGCGGGCCACGGCGTGCGCATGATCTCGATATTGTGAATCACGTTGCCGCTGCCCACAATCAGCACGCCCTCATCGCGCAGCGGTGCGAGTCGCGCCGCGAGGTCATAGTGGAATTGCGGCGCTTGCGTGCGGTCGAGGCTGAGCTCGACGACCGGCACGTCGGCCTTCGGATACGCGTTGGCGAGCACGTTCCACGCACCGTGATCGTAGCCCCAACGGTCGTCGAGCGTCACCGGAGTCGGTGCGAGCAGCGTTTGCACCCGTCGCGCGAGCGCGATGTCACCCGGCGCGGGATAGTCGAACGACGAAACCGGTCCCTTGAAACTGACGAAGTCGTGGTTCGTGCGCGGCCGGGCCGATGCGGTCACACGCGTGCCGGCGGCGTACCAGTGGGCGGAGATCATCAGGATTGCGCGTGGCCGGACTTGCGCGCCGAAGTCGCGCCACGCGTCGGTGTAGCGGTTGCCGCCGAGGGCGTTCATGGGGCTACCGTGCCCGAAGAACACAACCGGCATTCGGTTGCTTGTGTTGCTCATCATACTTTCAGGTTGACCGGTCCACTTGGCATGTGGTATGCTCGGGCGCGATGCTATGTCCCTGTTGTTGTCCGGCCCCCGACTTCGCCTGTTGCCGAATGGCAACCGGGCGCGGTGTTGCACTGGACTGACGGCGGGGACCGTTCACCACACGTTGCGACCCTCGCCTCGGCGAGGGTTTTTTGTTCCCGCTCAAGATCGGCGCCCAAACGCAGGGCGCCAGGAGTTCCACCCATTTCTACCGCCCTCGCCGCCGCCGTCGGCCACGCCAACACCACGATCCAGGCGACCCTCGATGACTTTCCCGGCCGCACGACGCTCTCGTGCTCGTTCGGGGGTCCCTCGGGGATGGTTTTGCTCAACTTGGCGCTGCTGCTCGAGCCGCGGCTCAACGTCTTCGTGGTCGATACGGACCTGTTGTTTCCCGAAACGTACGCCCTGATCGACCGCGTGGAACGGAAATACGGCATCACGGTCCAGCGCGTTCATCCGGCCCAAAGCGTTGCGGAGCAGAACGCGACGCACGGTGACGCGCTGTGGAAGAGCGACCCAGATGCCTGCTGCGACTTGCGCAAAGTCGCGCCGCTGCGAGACTACTTGCGCGGATTCGACGCCTGGATGACCGCGCTGCGCCGCGATCAAAGCGGCACGCGCATCGAGATCCCCGTGCGCGCGTGGGACGAATCGACGCAAGTCGTCAAAATCGCGCCGCTCGCGAATTGGACGGAAGACGACGTGTGGTCGTACGTGCGGGAAAATGACGTGCCGGTGAACACGCTGCACTACGACGGCTACCCGAGCATCGGCTGCACGCACTGCACGCGCCGAGTCGCGGCGGGCGAACACGCGCGCGCCGGCCGCTGGTCGGGCTTCGACAAAGTGGAGTGCGGCATCCATGTCGCCTAACGGGATCACCCTCGCGGGCGTGAGCAAGTGGTTCGGCAGCGTTCGCGCCGTCGAGGACGTTTCGTTCGACGTCGCGCCGGGCTCGCTCACGGCGATTCTCGGTCCGTCGGGTTGCGGAAAGTCGACGCTCTTGCGGCTGATCGCCGGCTTTGAGCGCATCGACGCCGGCAGCGTGACGCTCGCCGGGCGCAACGTCACGAACCTGCCGCTGCGGGAGCGCAACATCGGCTTCGTGTTTCAAGGCTACGCGCTCTTTCCGCACCTGAGCGTCGCGCAGAACATCGCGTTTCCGCTCGACGTGCGCAAAGCCGATCGGGCGCAGACGCGGGAGCGCGTTCGCGAACTGCTCGACCTCGTCCAGCTTCCGGGTCACGAAGCGCGCCTTCCGCATGAACTCTCCGGCGGCCAACGCCAACGCGTGGCGCTGGCGCGGGCGCTCGCCGCGCAACCCGCGATCTTGCTGCTCGACGAACCGTTCGCCGCCCTCGACGTGCACGTGCGCCGCGATCTGCGCGCGTGGCTGCGCCGCTTGCACGACGAAATGCACGTGACGACACTGCTCGTCACCCACGATGCCGACGAGGCGATGGAGATCGCCGACGCGCTCGTGCTCATGCAAGATGGGCGCGTCGAACAAACCGGCACGCCGCTGGAGCTCTACGAGCGGCCGGTGTCGCCGTTCGCGCTGCACTTTCTCGGACCGGCGAGCATCATCGCCTCCGACGGCGACCTGCGATACGTGCGGCCGCACGAACTGCGCGTCGATTCGCACGCCTTCGAGGGCTCGCAGCCCGCGCGCGTTGCGCGCATCGTCGATCTCGGCTCGCGCCGGCGAGTCGATCTGGTGCTGCCCGGCGGCGATCCGGTGAGCGCTGAAGTTCGCGCGCCCTATAACGGCTTGAGTGCCGTGCGCGGCGGCGACCTCGTGCACTTCGCGCTCGTTCATCAACGATCGTTCAACCCGACGACTCCCGAGAGGCCCTAATGCTCCGCGCCCTCCGTTCCCTTATTGCCGCCGCGTTCGTGGGGGCGATCACCCTGCACTGCGCCTCGGCCGCAACGTTGCTCAACGTCTCCTACGATCCGACGCGCGAATTCTACGCGGAATACAATCTCGCGTTCGCCGCATATTGGAAGAAGAAGACCGGCGAAGACGTGACGATCGAGCAGTCGCACGGGAGCTCGGGCGGGCAGTCGCGCGCGGTGATCGAGGGACTCGAAGCCGACGTGGTGACGCTCGCGCTGGCCTACGACATCGATGCCATCGCCACGAAGTCGAAGTCGATCGCGCCGGACTGGGCGAAGCGCTTGCCCGATAACTCCTCGCCGTATACGTCCTCGATCGTGTTTCTCGTGCGGGCCGGCAATCCAAAGCACATCCACGATTGGCCGGATATTGCGAAGCCCGGCGTTGCGATCGTTACCCCGAACCCGAAGACCAGCGGAGCCGCGCGCTGGAACGTGCTCGCGGCGTATTCCTACGGCCTCAAGCGCAACAACAACGATGAAGCCAAAGCGCGCGCGCTGGTCGGCGCGATCTACAAGAACGCCGTCGTTCTCGATTCCGCATCCCGCGCTTCGACCGTGACGTTCACCGAACGGGGCATCGGCGACGTGCTCGTGTCGTGGGAAAACGAAGCGATCCTCGTGGTCAAACAACATCCGAAAGACTACCAAATCGTCGTGCCTTCGGTCAGCATTCTCGCCGAGCCGCCGGTGGCGTGGGTCGATGCGAACGTCACCAAACACCATACCGAGGCGCTGGCCAAAGCCTATCTCGAATTTCTCTACACGCCGCAAGCGCAGCGCCTCGCCTGCAAGTGGGGCTACCGCCCGCGGTTGACGTCGGTCTTGGGCACCTGCGGCACGTCGTTCCCGCGCAGCGATCTCACGACCATTGCCAACTTCGGCGGCTGGAATGCGGCGGCACAGCGCTTCTTTGCCGACGGCGGCATCTTCGATCAGGTTTACTCCGCAAAATGATTCCGGGGCGTGGACTCGCACTGGGCATAACGATGATGATCGTCGCGATCGTCGTCGTTGTTCCGCTTGGGGCGCTGGTCTTGACGCTTAACGGCATCACGCCGGCGGGTTTTCTCGCGACCGCGTTTTCGCACAGCGCGCTGGCGGCATATCGGCTCAGCTTCGGCGCGGCGATCCTCGCCTCGCTGATCGACGTCGTTGCCGGAGCCGCGATCGCCGTGGTGCTCGTGCGTTATCCGTCGCCCGGAATGCGCATCCTCGACGCGCTGGTCGACGTACCGTTCGCGTTACCGCCGGCCGTCACCGGGATCACGCTAGCCACGCTCTACGGACCGCACGGATGGATCGGTGCGTGGCTCGCGCAGCACGGCATCGCGGTGGCGTATACCCCGGCCGGCATCGTGCTGGCGCTCGCGTTCGTCGGGATGCCGTTCGTCGTGCGCACCGTGCAGCCGGTCATTGCCGCGCTGCCGCGCGAATACGCGCAGGCCGCAGCGTCGCTCGGCGCAACGCCGTTTACGATTCTGCGGCGCATCACGTTGCCGCTGGTCGCGCCTGCGTTCCTTACCGGTTTTGCGCTGGCGCTCGCGCGCACGCTGGGCGAATATGGATCGGTCATCTTCATCGCCGGCAACATGCCGGGTAAAACCGAGATCGTGCCGCTGATCATCGTTACGCGGCTCGAGCAGTATGATTTCTCGGGTGCCGCTGCGGTGGCGCTCGTGTCCCTGGTCGTTTCGTTCCTCATGCTGCTGACGATCAACGCGCTCCAGCGACGCATGCTCGCCGCACGGACCGCTGCATGACGGCCTTCGAACTGCGCGGCCTGGATGCGGCCATCGCGCGCGACGCGCCGCAGCGCGAAGGGTTGCGGGCGGTGGACCGCTTGGCGATCGGGGGCGTCGCGCTGCTGCTCGGGTTCTTCGTGCTCTTGCCGCTCGTCTCGATCGCCTACGAAGCGCTGCGCGCCGGCTGGCCTGCGGCGGCGGCAACCTTTGCCGATCCGTACGCGCGGGCGGCAATCGCGCTGACCGGCCTGACGGCGCTCGTCACCGTCGCGGTAAACGGCACGTTCGGCGTGCTGGCCGGCTGGACGCTGACCAAGTACCGCTTCCCCGGCAAAGCGCTGCTCCTTGCGATCATCGATTTGCCGCTGACCGTTTCGCCGGTCGTCGCCGGCCTCGCATTGCTGTTATGCTTCGGGACCAACGCGCCGCTGGGCGCTTGGTTCGCGGCCCACGGCTGGAAGATCGCGTTCGCGCCGCCCGGCATCATTCTCGCTACGATTTTCGTGACGTTCCCATATGTCGCGCGCGAAACGATCGCGTTGATGAGTGAAACCGGCCCCGAACTAGAAGAAGCGGCGCTCGGCCTCGGGGCGACGCTCTGGCAGACGTTCGCGCTCGTCACGTTCCCGCGCGCGCGCTGGGCGATCCTCAACGGTCTGCTGCTCTGCAACGCCCGCGCGCTGGGCGAATTCGGCGCCGTGTCGGTCATTTCTGGGAATATCCGCGGATTGACCAGCACGCTTCCGCTGCACATCGATATCCTGTATAACGAAGATAATCTCGTCGGGGCGTTCACGCTGGCCGGAGCCCTCGCGCTCCTCGTCATCGGCCTCACCCTAGCGCGCTCGGTCATCGAAGCGCGCCACCAACCGAATCACATCATCGAAACGAGACGCTAACCTTGGATTCCCTGGACCGCCTGGAGGCTGAGACCATCACCATCTTGCGCGAGGCATATCGCGCAAGCACGAAGCCGTGCATGCTGTGGTCGATCGGCAAAGATTCGACCGCACTGCTCTGGATGGCGCGCAAGGCGTTTCTCGGCCGCGTTCCGTTTCCGATGGTGCTCCTCGAAACGCATATGGAACTGCCGGAAGTCTATACTTTTCGCGACGAGCTGATCGAAAAGTGGCAGCTCGACTATTTCGCGCAGATCTGTCCGCCGGAGAGCGAAGTGGATCAGACGCTGCCGCCCGCCACGCGCGCCGCCGCGCGCAAGACCGAAGGCCTGCGCACGATGCTGCGCGAGCAGAAGTTCGACGCCGTGATAGTGGGCATCCGCCGCGACGAACAGGCGATGCGTGCCAAAGAGCGCGTCTTCAGCCCGCGCCGCATCGACGGCACCTGGGACGTAAAGGAACAACCGCCCGAATTCTGGGGCTATTACACGACGAGCGTGCCCGACGGCGCGCACCTGCGCGTCCATCCGCTGCTGTCGTGGACGGAGCTGGATATCTGGGAGTACACGCTGCGCGAGAACATCCCGTACGTGCCGCTCTATCTCGCGCGCGACGGTAAGCGCTATCGCTCGCTCGGCGAAAAGAACATCACCGTTCCGATCGACAGCAACGCCTCGACGATCGAGGAGATCATCGAAGAACTTCGCGCGACGCGCGTCCCCGAACGGGCCGGCCGCACGATGGATAACGAGAGCGAAGCATCGTTCGAACGGCTACGCGCGGGGGGGTACATGTAATGGACCTTCGCGTTGCAATTACCGGTCACGTCGACCACGGCAAATCCACGCTTATCGGTCGCCTTTTATACGATACCGGCAGCCTCGCCGAAGGCAAGGCGGAAGAGATCCTTGCCTCGAGCGAACGCCGCGGTCTCGCCGTCGAATGGTCGTTCGCCGTCGATGCGGCGCAAGAAGAACGCGATCAAGCGATCACGATCGAAACCACGCGCGTATGGATGCACTACGGCGGCCGGCGCATCGTCATCATCGACACGCCCGGTCATCGCGAATTCATCAAGAACATGATGAGCGGCGCGGCCGACGCCGACGTCGGAATCCTCGTCATCGACGCGCTCGAGGGCATCGCCGATCAGACCTACCGCCACGCGTATCTGCTGCGGCTGCTGGACGTCCCCGAGATCATCGTCGTCGTCAACAAGATCGATTCCGTGCCCGACGCGGAGCAGCGCTTCGCGCAGATCAGCCGCGATATTCGCTCCGTGCTCGAAACAGCCGGTAAGCCGCTGCGCGCGATCGTGCCGGTCTCCGCGCGCGATGGCGACAACGTCGTCAATCGCTCGGAACGCACCGCCTGGTACGCCGGCCCGACGCTGATCGACGTGCTCGTTGCGCTGCACCCGGCCGCGCCGCTCGCGGATCGCGCGCTGCGCTTCGACATTGCCGACGTCTACCGGTTCAGCGACGACGAGCGCATCTCGGTCGGCAACGTCGTTGCGGGCACGATTGCGCCGGGCGACCGCGTGCGCATTGCACCGAGCGGTGCGACGACGCGCGTGCGCGGCATCAAACGGTTTCCCGAAGACGGCTCTCCCGCGCGTGCGGGTGAGGCCGTCGGGCTGACGTTCGAGGATCCGGTGTTCATCGATCGCGGCGATGTGGTGACGCATGCGGATCAACCCGGAATGTTGGCGACGTCCGCCTTCGACGGCGTGTTTTTCTGGCTCTCCGCGTCGCCCCCCCGCGTCGGCGAGACGCTGCAGCTCAAAGTCGGCCGCGCGGAAGTCGCGGTGACGATCGCGGGCATCGACGAGACGATCGATCTCGGCATCCTCGATAAAGTACAGCCCGACGAGTCGTCGCGCCACACGGCGTTCGCGTTACGGCTGCGCGCCGCGCGCAGCGTTGCGGCGGAGGCCGACGCGCGCTGCGTGCTGCTGCGTGCCGGCGAAGTCGTCGGCGGCGGAAAGCTGGCGCACGTCGAACCCGCGAGCGGCCAGCGTGCCGATAACCTCGTGCTGGCCGGGCATCTCATCTCGAGCGGAGCCCGCGCGCATCGCAACGGCTACCGCGGACTCGTTGCCTGGTTCACGGGCTTGCCGGGGAGCGGCAAGTCGACGATCGCGATGGCGGTGGAACGCGAACTCTTCGCGCGCGGATATTTCGTGTACGTGCTCGACGGCGACAACGTCCGCTCCGGACTCAACCGCGATCTGCGTTTTTCGCGCGAAGATCGGCAAGAGAACATCCGCCGCGTGGGCGAGGTCGCCGCGCTCTTCGCCGATGCCGGCGCGATCGTCATCGCCAGCACGATCTCACCGCACGCCTCCGATCGCGCCGCGGCACGCGCGGCCGCACACGGCGCGTTCCACGAGATCTACGTCCGCGCGAGCGTCGAGACGTGCGAATCGCGCGACGTCAAAGGCCACTACGCGAAAGCGCGAGCCGGTGACCTGCCCGATTTCACCGGCGTCTCGGCCCCCTACGAAGAGCCCGAGCATCCCGAGCTCCTCGTGGATACGAACGCATCCCCCGTCGACACCAGCGTCTCGGCGGTCGTGGAGTACCTCGTCCATGCCGCTACGGCAAAAGAAGCGCTGCTGAGTTACTCTATTTAGTGCTTATGTAGGACGTTTTCGGCGTTGTGGATGCCGGTGCCGACGGCCGTTTCGGTGCGATTGATGAGGCCGGCGATCCAGCGGATCACGGCGACCACGCCCACGATCGCGAAGGCGAAGATGACGAAGAAAGCCCACAGCGCGAAGTGGATCAGGTGCCCGAGGAATTCTTCCATGGCCGACCGTTGCGGTGGGTCAAAAACGGAACCCTGCGTGGCGGGTCGAACACTCCCCCATGCCGCTCAATGCCGTGAACAACAACGCGCCCGCCGGCGGATACGCCACGGCGAGTTTCAGCGATTCGACCGTCTCCGAGCTGAACACGCCCGCCCCCAAGGCGCCGCCGGGGAGCATTGGGCACCAATTGAATGAGGTCAAGAGCCAGCTGGTCGCCGGGAATCCGGGCGGCGTGGGCGTTGGCTTCGGCATCGGAATCGGGCTGGACGCGAGCAGCTAGCCGATGGTCCAGAACCTGGTCCTCAACAACTCGGATTACAATTTCAGCGCGCCGTCGGACCAGCTGCGCGCGAGCCAAGACACGCCCAAGGTCGTCGCGACGCCGGGAACCGATGCGGCCGTACTCGCCAACCTGCGCGGACAGCTGGAATCGGGTGCACTCACCCCGGGCGCGCTGCAGCCCGCCGGCAAGGGCATCCACGCCGAGTATAGCGCCTAGCGTCTCGCCCTCGGCGGCGGCTCGCTCGCGCGCGAGGAATCGTAGGCCTCTTTGAGCGCGGAGAGGACGAGCGGAATGATCGTGCGGCGCACGACGCTCGTTTTCTCATCGTCGCCGCGGAACGCATCTGCCGCGTGGCGCGCGGCCCCGGCAAAGGTGCCCTTCGCGATCATCGCCCCGGTGAGCGCTTCGGCTACCTCGGTGAGCGCGACCGGTGGACCGTCGTCGAGCGTGTAGGCGATCGTGGCCGTCCCGACGCGATGCATGCCCGAGAGCGCGAGCGCGACAAAAATGCGCAGTTCGAACGTGGCCACGCCGTCTTTGCGGCGGATGCGCCGGTCGGCAAACGCCACTTTCGGAAGATCGGCCTTGAGCGTAACGGCGAGCGGAATTTCGTTGTCCGGCAACGAGCGCGAACCGAGCGTGTCGAGTCGCGTCGTGCGCGTCGAGCCCATTCCGGCGACGATCAACTGCGCGCCGAGCGCGGCGAGGCGGAAGCGCGCGGCTTCGGGACCGAACGGCGCGTCGCCCAGCGCGCTGCGGATCAGCGGTTCGCGCGCGACGTTTTCGATATCGGCGAACGCGCCGATCTTCAGCCCGTGCCGATCGCTTTGAATCTCACGAAAATCCGGCACGTCGCCCACATCGACGATGATGCCGTCGCCGTCGCCGGCGTATTCCACGCCGAGAAATCCGCTGCGGCCGGCGCGCCATTGAATGCGGCCGCGGTGCACGAATGCAAGACCGAGGGCTTCGCGTAAGTGACGCGGCCGAGCGACTTTCGACGCTTCCATTACGACGTTGTTCAACGCGGGGGATGCGCTGACCCAGCCACGCTCGTCGAAAGGTACGAAGCCTCATGGCAGCGGACCTCAGAGATGTGAGCAGCAGCGAGGCAGCGATTCAGGCGGCGAGCAATCTCGGCGAGGGGATCGGTCAGATTCGGTTACCGATGGCCGGGAATCCGTTGCGCTACATCAACGGGTACGTGCTCGAAGATGACGGCGGCCTCACGGTCGTCGACTGCGGCTGGAAGGCCGACGACGTTCTGGCCGCGATGCACGCCGGTTTGCACGCGCTGGGTCATGCGCTCTCCGACGTGCGGCGCGTGGTGATCACCCATCACCACTTCGATCACTATGGGTTGGCCGCGACGCTGCGGCGAGCCGGCGTGCCCGAATTGCTGATGAGCGAGCGCGATTGGAAGCGCGCAGAGGGCTTCGCGCAGAGCCGCGTCGCGAACGACCGCGCGGCCGATGCCTGGCTCGCGCGCAACGGGTTCGCGCCCCGCGAGATCGATGACGAAGGCTTTGCCGGACGCTGGGAAGTGATGGAGCCGACGCGTACGATTGCCGACGGAGACCGGATCGGACGCCTAGAGGCGGTTTGGACGCCCGGCCATTCGCCCGGACACATGTGCTTCGTCGACACGCGCAGCTCGCGCATATTGAGCGGCGACCACGTGCTCGATCCGATCACCCCGCACGTCGGCATGTGGCGCGGGCACGAGGGCGACCCGCTCGGCGACTACCTGGCATCGCTCGAGAAAGTACGCGGCCGCGGCCCGGCCGGAGCGCTCCCAGCGCACGGCGAGCCGTTTCCGGATTTCGACCGGCGGGTTGACGAGCTGATTGCCCACACCGGGCAGCGCGATGCTCAAGTGCTCGCAGCGCTCGAGGGCGGCGCCGCGAGTGCCGGAGAGATCGCTATGCGGCTGCCCTGGACGCGCCGGAATCGCTCGTTCACCGATCTCGGGGACTGGCACCAGCAGTTTGCCGTGGCGGAGACGATTGCGCACTTGCACCACCTGGAGGCGATCGGCCGCGTGCGGCGCGAAGCCGGACCCGATCCGATTCGTTACATTGCCGTAACGTAGCGGCACCAACTCTTAACGGCCTCCGTGCCGCTTGCTTACGCATCGCCGGAGGAGGAGCTTACCAGGCGACTAATGCGCCCGCTTTAATGGTTGTGTACCAGGTGCCCCGATGGACGTGATGACCATCCTCGTTCTCGAAGAGACCGAGGCGGATTTAGGACATCATCAACGGATCCTTGAGACGATCCCGGGCGTACGCTTGGGCCTCTTCGGCGACCCCGCAGCGGCATCAAAGGTCTACGTCGACCAGAAAATCGACGTGCTGGTCGTTGATGACGGCATCCCCGACGGCGGAATGGCCTTCCTCAAGCAGGTTCATCTGCTCTCCGGCCGGCGCGACGTGCCCGTGATTCTGCTCGTCGCCAACGGCGACAAAGACGTCCGGCGCGCGGCATACGAGTACGGCGTCTACAACGTGATCGAGAAGCCGATCGACCCGGCGTCCTACCTGTGCATCGCCCGCAACGCGCTCTCGCTGCAAGTCATGCGGCGCAACGATGCCAACAACACGACCCAAGTCATCGAACAGATGAAGACGCTCGCGACGCAGCTCGAAGAGCGCGAGATCCAGCTGATCTACGGTTTGCTGCACACGGCGAACCTGGTCGATCCGAACCTCTCGCGGCGCATGGTCAAGGTTGCCGGCATCGCGGCAAAGATCGCGCACCGCGCGAGCGCGATCGGCCACGACGAGGCCCGGCGCTTCGGCATCGCGGCGCGCGTCTACGATATCGGCATGCTGGCGCTGCCGGGCACGGTGCGCGAGCGCCGCGCGGAGATCGTGCCGGCCGACATGGCGCGCCTGCTCGGCCCGCATACCGAACGCTCGAGTGAAGTGTTCCCCAAGGAGCGCACCGGTATCGTCGAGCTGGCGGCCGTCATCGCACGCCAGCATCACGAACGCTTCGACGGGCGCGGCTATCCCGACGGTCTCGATCGGCATAACATCTCGATCTACGCGCAGCTCGTTCTCGTTGCAGAAACGTTTAGCGATGCGGTGACCGTTGGACCGCCCGGCGCGGGTCGCGCAACCCCGCTTACGGAACACGCCGCTATGGCGTATATCGACCGGCAGTCCGGCACGACGTTCGATCCCGAAGTCGTCGAGGGGCTGCGGCTCATGGTCGAATCTCCCATCGGCGAACCCCCGGTACCGGCTAGAGCGTAAAATGACGGTTTTCATCGCCGCCATCGCGCTCGTCGCGTTGCTGCTGATGATCGGCATAGAAATCGCGGTCCTGCGGGCCCGCAAGCGCCCGGCGAAACGGATCGCGCACCGGCACGCGCGCCGCCAGCCGCTGCTCGAAGACCGCATGCGCGATGCGCTCGGCGAACCGCACTCGCAGTATGGTGAGATCTTCACCAGCTACATGATTTGGAAGCGCGATCAAGAGACACGCATGGAACTGTTTTCCGGCGATCCATGGATGCACCTCAACGAGTTCACGCGCGCGATCGTCGTGCGTCACATCTGGCGCGCGCTCGAAAAACTTGCGAAGGGCTCCATCGTCGTGGTCGACATTCCGCCGCAAGAATGGTCGTCACAAATCGACAAGAGCTTCGATGACCGCGGCATCGACCCGTGGGCCGAGGACGTTCAGCCCGCCGGCCCGCAGTTCATCAAAGATAAATCCTAGAAGTTCATCGCCTCCGGCGCGAAGAGTTCGTCGAGGCTGACGAGCCGTTTCGCTAGGCCCTGTTCGTAATCGTAACGCGCGATCGTCTCGAGTTCGCGGCGGGCTGCGACGACGCCGTACGGCATCGGATCGGTTGCCAGCGCGGCGCGGTCGGCCGGATCAAGCAGTCCCGTTGCGGCGAACGGTTCGAGGTTTGCATCGCGCTCTTTTTTGGTCAGGGCCTTTGCGCGCACGAACGCGTCGTAGATGCTGCGCGCGACCCAGGGTTCGCGTTCGAGCAGCGAGCGGCGCACGACGACGGTGTGGTTGATCGGGAACATGCCCGTCTTGGTATAATAGCGCTTCGCCTCGGCCACCGGATCGGGGAAGAGCGTGCGGATGTCGCTGCGTTCTTCGAGGTTGATGTTGCTGCGATCGATCAGGTTGCTGCTGCCGGAGAGATAGAGCAGCGTTGCGTCGAGTTCGCCCTTGACCATCATCTCGCCCATATTCGTCGTGGGCGGAATGTAGTGCAGTTCGACGCCGGGCGGCGGCGCGAAGCCGGTCGAACCGCCGTGGCTCTTTTCCGGCGAGCGTTCCATGTACCAGACGTTGTCCTTGGGCTGCACGCCGAATTCGTCGGCGAAAATGCCGCGGCTCCAGACGGCCCACGTTTGCTGGTACTCGGGAACGCCGATGCGCTTCCCGCGCAGATCGCTCGGTTTCTCGATGCCGGCATCTTTGCGCACGAGCACCGAGGTGTGGAAGAAGTGGCGCATCGAGAACACCGGTAGCGCGACCCACTCGGTGGGGCCGTTCGACGTCGCGATGACGAGCGATGAGACCGACATCTCGGAGACGTCGAACTCGGAAAACTTCAGCTGGCGCCAGAACATTTCCGAGGCGTGGCACGGTGTCGCGAGCAGGCGGATGCCTTCGGGCTGCACGCGGCCCGAGAGGATCGGCCCGGTGCGTTCGTTCGGCATCAACGCCGCGCTCAGTTCGAGGGTCTTCGTTTCGGTTGCAGCACTCACGCGGGCAACGTTACGCGGCTCAGGTCCAGGGTCCCGCGCGGCCNNAAGATCAGGGCCGTGAGTGCGACGCCGGTCGTCGAACCGGTCATGCGCGAGGTCGTCGTCAACCCGGTGATCGCGCCGCTGCGGTGACGCGGCGCCGCGCCGACCATCGCGCGCAGATTCGGCGAGACGAACAGGCCGAAGCCGGCGCCGCCGAGCGCGGTGCGCCACACGACGTCCCAGGTCGCCGGGTGGCCGGGCAAGAGTGCGAGCAGCGCCATCGCGGCGGCGAACACGACGAGTCCGATCGCGCCGAGGATGCCCGCGTGATAGCGATCCGAGAGCCGTCCCGCAACGATGGCGATCAGGGCGGAGCCGACCGGAAACGGCGTCATCAGAAAACCCGTTTCGGCGGCGGCGTAGCCGAGTGCGTGGAAATAGAACGGCAGCGCGATCAAGGCGGCATTTTGTGAGGTGAAGCCCGCAAACGACGCCATCAAGGAAAGCCGGATCACTTTGATCTGCAGCAGATCGAGGGCGATGAACGGCGTCTCCAGATCGCGCTGACGTCGCACGACGATCCAGCCGAGGAGCAGCGCCCCGGCGGTCTCGAGCGCAAAGAAGAGCGTATTGGCGGGCGCGCGCAACTGATCGAGTCCGGTGATGAACAGCGCGAGCGTCGCGCCGCTGAGCACCGCACTCGGCCAGTCGAACTTGTGCGCCGCGCGCGGCATCTGCGGGAGCAGTCCGCTCATCGCGAGTGCGAGCAAGCCGAGCGGCACGTTGATCCAGAACAGCCACGGCCACGAACCGATACCCAAGATCAGGCCGCCGATCGACGGTCCGGCGGCACTCGCCGTCGAGACGATCAGGCTTTGAATGCCGATCGAAACGCCGAGCATCGTGGCCGGATACGCGAAGCGCGAGATCGGCTGCGAGGTTGCGACGATGGCCGCTGCGCCGAGTCCCTGCACGGTACGCGCCGCAATGAGCGTCGGTAAATCGTGCGCCATCGCGCAGAACACCGATGCGATGACGAAGACGGCGACGCCGACGCGGTAGATGCGCGCGAAGCCGATGATGTCGCCGTAACTCGTCAGCGGCACGATGAACATCGTCGTCGCCAGCTGAAACGCGTTGACCACCCATACGACCGCGGCCGAGCTGACGCTCAGGTCTTGTGCGATCGTGGGCAGTGCGACGTTGGAGATCGTGCCGTCGAGCACGCTGAGCACCGTCGTGATCGCGACGGTGAACACGACCAGCCGCCGCTGTGCGAGCGGCAGTCCGTCGCCGTATTCCGCCGTGTTCAGCGGCTAACCGCCCGCCCAGGCGTACGCTTCGCGGCCGGTGACGTAGGACAGGGGATCGATCGTGGTGTTGCGATTGACCAGCTCGCGCCCGAAGAGCGGATGGCGCATGCTGCGCATTTCGTGTTCGAGCGTGAAGCGCGAACGGCCGTCGTCGAGCGCGATGATTTCGGTGAAGCGATATTCGTGCGCGTTGTTCTCAGCCGTGATCAGTCCGCGTTCGAGCAGCTTGCGGTGCGGCGTGGAAAAGTCGGCCAGGTACACTTGGATGTGGTGGCCTTCGTTCGGCGGAATCGGCGCGTCGGTTTCGCGGAAGATCAATTCTTGCCAGCCGGCCCGCACGTGCGCGGCGCGATCTTTGACGCTCGCCGGCGCGCCGACGATCTCGCGGTAGAACGCGGCGATCGGTTCGGCCGCACCGGGCGGCACGTCGTGCTCGACGTAGGCGAGCGCGAGGGTCATCGGGCCGAAGCGCGGGTCGGGCGCGTGCGCGCGAATGCGATTGCCCCAAGGCGAGACGACCTCGACTGCGCCGTCGACCTCGGTGACGGGTAGACGCGCCCGGCCGAAGCGCGCACGCAGCGCGGCGAGATCGGGCACGACCAAGCCCACCACGCCGTGCATTTTCTGCCCGCGCGGGCCGGTCGGCAAGTGGAACTGGTGGCGGCCGATGTTGGTCCACATGTTGTTGGTGCCGGTAAACAAGTACGGATCGCGCGTGAGGCCGAGCGCGGTCACGTAGAAATCCGTCGCCGCCAGTTGATCGGGGATGTTGACGTTCACGTGCCCGATCTCGACGAGGTTGCCGATGTCATCGACGGCGCGGTCGAACCGTTGCTCGCTCATGTGATCCTCCGTTGGCACCCCAGACCCACGCTCCCCCTGCGAGGAAGTCCCCGCAGGGGCGCGATAGACTTGAGACGTGTCCCAATACGTCTATACCATGCACCGGGTCGGCAAAATCGTGCCGCCCAAGCGGCAGATTCTCAAAGATATTTCCCTGAGCTTTTTCCCCGGCGCGAAGATCGGCATCCTGGGGCTCAACGGGTCGGGCAAATCGACCATCCTGCGCATCATGGCCGGGGTCGACACCGAGATCGACGGCGACGCGATCCCGATGCCGAACCTCACCATCGGCTATCTCGAACAAGAGCCGAAACTGGATGCTGAAAAGACGGTCCGTGAGGTCGTCGAGGAAGCGCACAGCGAATTGCTCGGCGTGCGCAAGCGGCTCGACGAAGTGTATGCCGCTTACGGCGAGGCCGATGCCGACTTCGACGCCCTCGCCGCCGAGCAGGCGAAGCTCGAAGCGATCGTGTTTGCCTCCGACGGCGAAGACCTCGACCGGCAGTTGGAGATTGCCGCCGACGCGCTGCGGTTACCGCCCTGGGATGCAAAGATCGGCCCGCTCTCCGGCGGTGAAAAGCGCCGCGTCGCGCTCTGCCGTTTGCTGCTCTCCAAACCCGACATGCTGCTGCTCGATGAACCGACGAACCATCTCGACGCCGAAAGCGTGGAGTGGCTCGAGCAGTTCTTGCAACGTTTTCCGGGCACCGTCGTTGCGGTGACCCACGATCGTTACTTCCTCGATAACGCGGCGGAGTGGATCCTCGAACTCGACCGCGGCCGCGGGATTCCGTGGAAAGGCAACTACAGTTCCTGGCTCGATCAGAAACAGGAACGCCTCGCGCAAGAAGACGCGACCGAAACCGCCCGCCAAAAAGCGCTCAAGAAAGAGCTCGAGTGGGTGCGCGCCGGCACGAAGGGCCGTACGACGAAGAGTAAGAGCCGCATGGCGCGCTTCGAGGAGCTCTCGAGCTACGAGTATCAGCGCCGCAACGAAACGCAAGAGATCTTCATCCCCGTCGCGGAGCGCCTCGGCGATCAGGTGATCGAGTTCAGCGGCGTGCGCAAAGCATACGGCGACCGGCTCTTGATGGACGATGTCAATTTTCGCATTCCGGCCGGCGCGATCGTCGGCATCATCGGCCCCAACGGCGCCGGCAAGTCGACGCTCTTCCGCATGATCGCCGGCGTCGAACAGCCCGATGCCGGCACGATCAAGATCGGCCCGACGGTCAAACTGGCCGTGGTCGATCAAACCCGCGAAACGCTTGCCAACGACAAGACGGTCTTCGACGACATCAGCGGCGGGCTCGATCTCCTCAAGGTCGGCCGGTTCGAGATGCCTGCGCGGGCGTATCTCGGCCGCTTCAACTTCAAGGGCGCCGATCAGCAGAAGCTCGTCGGCACGCTCTCGGGCGGCGAACGGGGCCGCCTCCACCTGGCGAAGACGCTGCTGGTTGGAGCCAACGTGCTGCTGCTCGACGAACCCTCGAACGATCTGGACGTGGAAACGCTGCGCTCGCTCGAGGATGCGTTGGATGAGTTTGCTGGAACGATCATGGTGATCAGCCACGACCGCTGGTTTCTCGACCGCATCGCCACGCACATCATCGCGTTCGAAGGCGACTCCAGCGTGTATTTCTTCGAAGGCAACTACCATGAGTACGAAGAGAACAAGAAGCAGCGCCTGGGCGAAGAAGCCGCCCGTCCCCATCGCCTGCGGTACCGTCCGCTGACGCTGCCGTAAGTGCTGGGCTCCTTTCTAGGCCGAGCCGTCGTCGCTGCCGTGCGCAGCGTCGGCGCCGTCGCGCTCAACGCCGCAATGACGGAGTTGCGCAAGCCGGAAACGCAAGCCAAACTCGGTGCGGGCATCGCGACCGTCCACCACCACCTGAACGATCCCGAAAAGCGGGCCGATCTCGAACGGGCCGCCGGCACCGCCGGCAAAACCGCCGCCCGTATGCTCGGCCGCGCCGCCGGAAACCTGAAAAACAAACTCAACGGGTAGCCCCTCAGGGGCGGACGAGAAGATCGTTGAGCGCCCGTTGGATGCGCTCGAAACCCGCGCGTTTGTAGGGATAGAGATCGGTGGGGTCGGTGCCGTGCACGAGCATTGCGGCATCCGCCTCGAAGAGCAGCAGGCGGCCGTCGCGCGCGATCGCGCAGTCGATGCCGAAGTACTCCAGCGGAATCGCGGCGGCAATCTCGCGTAACGCGCCGGCGAGTTTGCCGGTGAAGACGGCGTCGAGGTTTGCGACGAAGCGCGCTTCCTCGTCGCGCATCCATTGGTTCTCGGCCATCGCGGCGTTGTAGTAGTGGATCATCCAGCGCGGCGAGATCGCGAGGTGACACGCGTACGGTTTGCCTTCGACGAACATCACGCGGTATTTGCGGAAGAAGCCGTCGTCGTTGCTGTAGTCGACGAACGGCATCACGAAATACTCGGGATCGTCGCGATCAGCGAGGTAGGTGCGTAGCGCAGCCGCATCATCGATTCGGGCGAGGCCGATGCCGGCTTGCGAACCGACGGGCCGGACGATCAGCGGTATGGTGACGTCGCGCGAAAGCAGCGCGGCAGCAGTTGCGCGTTCGATCGGCGGCGCGACGATCGAGGCCGATGCAGCGAAGAGCGCGGC